>JBCCMK010000039.1:0-29693 GCA_039026395.1 Pseudomonadota bacterium
CGACAAAGCGATGGAGAAACTGCGCCGCTGTGATCGAACCAGCGAACCGGCCACCCGTATTTTTCATATCCGCGAATTTCGAGTCGATCATCTTGTCGTATTTCGGTCCAATCGGGAGACGCCAAACGAGTTCGCCTGTTGCATGACCAGCATCGACGAGCTGCTCGGACAGCGCATCATCGTTCGAAAAAAGGCCCGCATTGTGCTGGCCAAGTGCGACCATCACCGCGCCAGTCAAAGTTGCGAGGTCAATGACGATTTTCGGATCAAACCTTTCTTGCGTGTAAGTGAGCGCATCGCAAAGAACGAGACGGCCTTCTGCATCCGTGTTGATGATCTCGATTGTCTGGCCACTCTTAGAGGTCACGATGTCCCCAGGACGTTGAGCATTCCCGTCCGGCATATTCTCGACGAGCCCCAGTATGCCAACCGCGTGAACTTTTGCTTTTCGACCAGCAAGCGCTTTCATGAGGCCGATGACCGCGGCTGCGCCGCCCATGTCGCCTTTCATGTCTTCCATGCCCCCGGACGGCTTCAGCGAAATGCCGCCCGTATCAAAAACCACGCCTTTCCCGACAAAACAGACCGGCTTGTCCTGTTTTGCTCCCTTCCACTCGATGATCGCGAGCTTGCTTTCACGGCGGCTCCCTTGCCCCACGCCGAGCAATGCGCGCATTTCGAGTTCAGCCATTTCAGCCTCACCGAGTATTGTGACCTCTGCGCCAAGCTCAGCCAACTTTTCGGCTTCCACGGCAAACTCTTCCGGCCCGAGATCGTTGGGCGGCATATTAACGAGGTCGCGCGCGAGCAACGTCCCATCTGCGATCGCGAGCCGCTGCATCAGCACAGCATCGGTTGCTGAGGGATCAGAGCAGGCCAGGACGACTGACGGATCGCTGTCGTCCTTGTCACCATTATCGTCTTTGTCTTTTTTAGATTTGTATTTCGAGAACGAGTAAGCGCCGAGTTTGATACCCTCGCCGAGCGCAGCCACATCTTCAGCTGAAAGCGATCCATCATTGGTCTCGCAATATAGCGTGAGCGTTTTAGCCGATTTCGCAAAGCGCGCGAGCGTTCCACCGATATCCGTCCATACCAATGGTTCATCAGAGGCCACACCGCAGAGAACCAACCGTTCCATCCCAGTGCCCGGTGGTGCAGGTATCTCGATTTTCTCTTTCAGCTTGCCTTTAAAATCAGCCGTTTCGAGGACATGCGACACATGCCCGGATGCCTTCTCATCTATCGCTTTACCGAGGTCTGAGAGGCCATCTGCATCTAGAAAAAGCACCCCAATGCCACCATCAGAATACTCGAGTGCAGACGTGGATAAGGATGGGAGCGGCATGGCGTTACCTGACCTAATGAACGAACGAGCGCGACGATTATTCGCCTAAAACGCCCAGGCAGTATCAAATGAGCATAAGCCCGTCGAGGGAACAGCTGCCAATTTAAATTGGATGACACAGTTTAGCCTCGAAACACGCTACCCTGTTGAGGATGAGTTGACGGGCATGTGATCTTTCGCGCGACTTTGTTTAGGATACCTTTGCTAAGATGCCAGCCCGGCGCCGTGATTCCGGTAAGTGGTTTCGAGTCGACAAAGCGAGCTGTGAGTTGAATACGCTGAGCCGATACATGATCCGTCAGGCGACGACCGTCTTTCTTCTAACGCTGGTCACCCTGACAGGGGTATTGTGGCTCACGCAGGCACTTGAGGAACTCGCACTGCTCACCGAACGCGGTCAAGCGGTCGGGCTCTTCCTTCAGTTCACGCTCTTATCTCTGCCGGGTCTTTTGATTGTCATCGGGCCCGTCGCCCTCTTTATCGCCTGCATTTACACACTCAATCGGCTGAACGGTGACAGCGAATTGATTATCGTGAATGCATCTGGCGGCTCGCCTTGGGCGGTGGTCCGCCCCTTCATGGCCGTCGCCGCACTCGTTACTTTATTCATGTACCTCTCTAGCCTTTATTTGGTCCCGCTTAGCTGGAAACATCTCAGATATCTCATCACCGACATCCGCGCCGACGTCCTGACATCAATCGTCACACCGGGACGGTTTACGAGTCCCGAAAGGGGCATGGTTTTTCATGTTCGGGATCGGGATCCAGACGGCACACTCCGAGGCCTACTTGTCCATGATGAACGCGAAGCGTCGCAGCGATTTACGTACCTCGCTGAGCGCGCACGCATGATCAGCCAGGACGACAAGACTGTGCTGGTCATGGAGGACGGCTCGGTTCAACAAAAGAGCGGTCAAAACGACGAGGAACGCGATTTTTCCATGGTCGTGTTCGACCGCTACATATTGGACATCTCACAAGTCGCTGGTGATAGAGAAGTTCCGTCTCTAAAACCGAGGGAACGCGGTATGCGGGAGCTTCTTTTCCCGCCTGATGACGACCCGAGATGGGTTCAAGCCCCCGGCAAATTTCGCTCTGAACTTACCGAACGCATAGCCGGACCGCTTTACGTTCTCGCTTATGTAGCAATTGCGCTTGCTGCTCTGGGGGGCGCTCGATCAAATCGGCAAAACAAATTTGCCGGTGTGTTAGCAGCGATTGCCGGTGTTCTCGCCTGCCGTCTCACGGGCTTTGCAATTACGAATTTATCCGTCAAATCACCGGCGGCTGCCTATATTGCCGTCGCAATTCCATTGCTCACTACAGCAATCGCGCTCCTCTATGCGGTTTCCATCGCTAACCAAGCTGGATTGGCGGCGAAGCTTTCAAACAGGGTCGAAAAATATCTTACAGCTGCGTTCGAGACACTCCGCCGACGACGCAAAGCGCGGCTCGTGGAGCAGCAAACGTGACAACGCTGAACAAATACATTTTTGTCCTTTTTGCTCGAAACATTCTCGGCATCTACATCCTCATCCTGTCGCTAATCTACCTCGTCGATTTCGTTGAGCATCTTCGAAGAGCGAGCGATGATGAGGGCGTATCGATCTGGAGAATTGTTCACCTCGTAGCGCTCCACGGACCGTCACTCGCGGAGCAGGTTTTCCCGTTTGCCGTACTCATTGGCGCGATGGCTTCGTTCTTCATGCTCAGCCGGTCGCTGGAGTTGGTTGTTGCGCGGGCTGCTGGCATCTCAGCATGGCAATTCATCATGCCGGGTGCGGTGTTTGCAGTCATACTTGGGGTGTTCGCAACGACGGTCTATAGCCCTATCGCGGCAAGTATGAGAGAGGCTTACGAAACTCTCCGCATCGAGACATTTGGCGGACGCGATTCTGTTTTCGCTCGAACTCGTGGCGGTGGCTTTTGGCTGCGACAGCGCGGCGATGATGGTCAGTCGGTGATTCAAGCCGCCTCAGCCTCGGATGCTGGTGTCTATCTCACGGACGTGACGGTTTACATTTTTGACCGGAACGAAGTGTTCGTTGAGCGGATCGATGCCGATACGGCGGAATTGCGCGCCAATTCATGGAACTTAACAAACACGCTGGTATCCACTCCAGCTGGGGATCAGACTGCTTACTCAGAGTATGTCATCTCGACCTACCTGAGCGCGACCCAGGTGAGAGAGATTTTCGGTTCCGCTGAATCGGTTTCTTTTTGGGACCTGCCGTCTGTGATTGATGCGTCGCTTGCTGCGGGACTTCCAGCAACCGGCTTTAAACTGCAATATCACGTGCTTTTTGCACAACCTTTCGCGTTTATGGCGATGGTGTTCCTGGCCGCAACTGTATCCTTAAGGATCTTTAGGCTTGGAAACGTTTTACGTATGATTCTGGCTGGCATCGTAGCGGGCTTCGTGCTCTACATTTTTGGGCAAATTCTGCGGGACTTAGGGTCCAGCGGTTCAACAACGCCACTTATCGCCTCCTGGCTACCTGCGATTGTGACTATGATGGCAAGCGTTACCGTTCTCCTCCACTTGGAAGACGGCTGAGTCGATCGAAATGCATGTGATTGCCGTCATATTCGCGCGGATTTCCAACGCTGCCACGTTCCGATCGGCAGCCATGGCGCTATTGCTCGGCTTTACGGCTCTTCAACCCGAGTTTTCCTTCGCGCAGGAAAGTGAGCAACCGGCGTTTTTCGAGCTATCGGAAGTCGACGATGACGAAGAAATGCTCGTTGAAGCGGCAGAACTCATTTACGATAATGAAGCCGACACAGTAACCGCTCGTGGCAATGTTCAGATCTATTACGGCCCATACACGCTCCAAGCCGATGAGGTTGTGTATGACCGGCAGACGTTTCGGGTCAGAGCGAAGGGAAATGTTCGTGTCACCGAGCCTGATGGAAATGTTCTTTTCGCCGAAGCTGCAGATATGTCGGACGATTTCCGCGACGGCTTCATCCGATCACTCACCGTCGAAACGCCTGAGCATACGTACATAAGCGCTGCGACCGCTGAACGCTCTGCGAACAACACCACCGTGTTTAATCGCGGCGTCTACACGGCTTGCCCCCAGTGTGAAGACAACCCGCAAAAGCCGCCACTCTGGCAGGTGAAAGCAGTCCGGATCATCCACGATCAAGAAGCCCGGATGATCTATTACGAGAACGTGCGTCTCGAGTTTCTTGGTATTCCGCTTGCGTGGATCCCCTTCCTCTCAAATCCAGATCCAAGCGTTGATCGAAAGACCGGGCTCCTCACACCGCGTTTTCGATATTCCGATCTCGCAGGGTTCGGTGTCCAAGTCCCATATTTCATCAACATCGCTCCGAATATGGATGTGACCCTTTCGCCGACGGCTTTCACCCGCCAAGGCCTGTTGTTGGAAGGCGAGTTCCGACACCGCACTGAAAACGGATCTTACTCAATTTCCGGAGCTGGAATTCACCAGCTGATGCCCGACGATACACCGGATAATCCTGGGGATGATGCTGATTGGAGAGGCTACGTTACGACCAGTGGTCGTTTCGCCATAAACAAGTACTGGCAATACGGATGGGATGGCACACTCGTCTCAGATCGAGGGTTTCTCGACGTCTATAACATCGACGATGCCACACGCCTCACGTCACAACTCTTTCTCGAAGGGCAAAGCGACCGAAACTCGTTTGAGGCACGTGCGTACTATTTCGAACGCTTGAATGTTTTTGGCGCTAACAACCCACAAAGCACCAACTTTGACCAATCAGAGTTGCCATTCGTGCTTCCGACGATCGACTACAATTATGTCGCTGACCGCGACATTTTTGGCGGCGAGCTCGGCTTTAGCATATCGACATACGTCACCCATCGAGGCGACGTAAATAGCGACGTTTTGAAAGACAATACGCTCTTAGATCGCGCAACAGCTGATGAATATGCAGACGCCGCGCGTCTATCTGCTGAAGTGTACTGGCGCCGGACACTCACCGATCCAATAGGCCAAGTCTTCACACCGTTTGCCTCAGCCCGCGTCGATGCGCAAAGGACGACAGAAGGCTATAACGCTGGTCGAACTACGCAGCTCTTCGATGCAGATACGGGCTATGACGAGTGGATGCCTGCATTCACGGAAGACGAGACACTTTCTCGCTTCATACCGACTGTCGGGATCGAGTACCGATACCCCTGGGTCGCGTCAGGCTCCCTCGGCGTCCACGTGTTTGAGCCAATCGCGCAGCTGTATTATCGCCCGGACGTGCATTCTGACGAAGATACATTTCTCAACGAAGATGCGATCAGCCTCGTATTTGACGCCGCCAGCCTCTTTGATCGCGACAAGTTTTCAGGTCAGGACCGCGTCGAGACTGGCCTGAGAGCAAATGTCGGTCTTCGCTACACGGGCGCGTTCTCGAATGGCATGACAGCGGAATTTACAATCGGCCAGAGTTATCATCTCGCCGGTGACAATCCATTTCCAGAGGACTCAGGCCTGGAAGATACGACCAGCGATATCGTCGCTGAGGCTGACCTCAACTTCCCTCGCTATCTCTCGTTTAGCAGTTCCGTGCGTGTCGATCCTGAATCGCTCGATCTCGAGAGAGCGAGTGTTTCGGCCCGCGTGCAAGTGAATCGAATAACGGCCGCCGCGCAATATGCCGTCGTCCGAGACCAGCCCGGTCTTGATTTGAGCACGAGCGGTGATGCAGGCAGATCGGAGCAGTTGAAGGGCGCAGCGCAACTCGCGCTAACGAAAAATTGGTCGCTTGCTGGTTCGGCCCGTTACGACATAGCAGACGCTGAATTGGATAGTCGTTCGCTTTCCCTTCACTATGGGGACGAGTGCTTCACATTTGGTCTGGGTGTTACAGAGAGCTTCGATTCAAACGGTGATCTGAGCAGATCCGTGTCGCTACGATTTACACTCAGAACGCTTGGAGGGTTTTCAGCAAGCTCGGCAACGCTGGACTTCCTAGAAGAAGACCCGATTTGACGGCTGTCGCAATTTTGCCGCAGAAGATGGGATTATCCGCTAACGTATTAATCGAGTGTCACACCTGTCCATGATCCGCTTTTTCGTCCTTATCGCTTTCATTGCAGCCACTGCTGGCATGGCCCAAGCGCAATCCGAACAACGGATTGCCGTTCTCGTGAACAATTCGGCAATTTCCGAGTTCGATGTAAGACAGCGCATGAATTTGATGAAGCTTGCAGGCGGCCCAAGCGGACGAACGGCAGCAGTCAATGAACTCATCGAGGAGCGCCTGAAGCTTGCCGAGGCAAAACGGTTGGGCATCTCCGTCTCAGACGGCGAAATCAATCAAGCGCTTGGTCGAATTGCGAACCAGACCGGTGCTGGCTCCGTTAGCCGACTGCAGCAAGCATTGGGTCAGCGGGGTGTTAACATCAGAACGCTTGGTGATCGTTTCAGAGCAGAGATTGCATGGCAGCAAGTGGTGCGGCAGCGTTTCCGACAAACGATCCGAATAAGAGAGCAAGACGTTCTGGCCGCAATTCGCGCTAAAGGCGAAGAGGAAGAGGCGAAAACGACTGAGTTCGACCTCATGCAGGTCACCGTTTTGATTCCGTCTAACGCGAGCAATTCACTTGTCAGCCAACGCCGCAATGACGCCGAGCGCATCCGTTCAAACATCTCCGGCTGCCGGAATGTAAGGTCGGTCGCGAGCGCCTTTCGCGATGTCAGCGTCCGTGATGTTGGTCGGCGCAACGCTAACCAGATGCCTCCCGAAATAGCTGAGCAGATGGAGAGTACAGCGATCGGAGCAGCCACGAGCGCGCAGCGCAGCGGCAACGGATTTGACATAGTCGTGGTGTGCGACAAACGCGAAGTCACCGGCTTCGACGCTGCACGCAGTCCGATGGAAAGCGAAATGCGAAATCAGCAGGGACAAATCCTTGCGCGCAAACTCCTTCGTGACCTGAGAGCCGATGCGGTGATCGACTATCGGTGACAGTGGCAATTTCGCTCCGGTTGCAGTTACGATCGGCGAACCAGCGGGTATTGGACCCGAAATCCTTTTAAAGGCCATACAGTCCGGCAGCGTTCGCGAGGGCGCGTTCGGCGTTGGCCCGATTTCAGTCTGGCAGGAGGTAGCCAGCGCGCTCGGTAACCGCGTTACGATTACATCGATCAATCGCCCGGCCGAAGCAAGGGACAGACGCGACGACACCTGCTTACCAATCATAGATGTGGAAGGTTCGCCAACCTACGCGCCGGGAGAGATTCGAGCAGAGGCGAGCCAAGCCGCACTAGAAGCAATAAAGACCGCGGTGGCGCTTGCGAAAACGGGTGAAGCATCGGCAATCGTCACAAACCCAATCAACAAAGATGCTTTCGCGTCAATCGGTTTCGAGTTTCCGGGTCATACCGAGTATCTCGGCCATCTCTGCAGTAATGACTCCTATAAGCCAAAACCGGTCATGATGTTGGCCTCACCCCAACTGCGGGTGGTCCCAACTACAATCCACATTCCGCTTTCAGAGGTCCCTGCTCATCTGACGGCAGATCTCCTTGAACAGACCATCAAGATAACGGTTGGAAGTCTCAGACGAGACTTCGGAATTGAAGCGCCACGGATTGCGGTAGCTGGATTAAACCCACATGCGGGTGAAAATGGTCGGTTAGGCCATGAGGACGACACGATTGTCCGACCGGTTGTGCAGTCTTTGTTCGAATCGGGCTTTGATGTGACCGGACCTTATTCGGCAGACACTCTTTTTCATGAAACTGCCCGCAATGCCTACGACGCTTGTATTTGCATGTACCATGACCAGGCGCTGATCCCGATCAAGACCATAGCTTTTGATGACGCGGTCAATGTCACCCTTGGTCTCCCGATCATTCGAACGTCACCGGATCACGGAACGGCACTTGATATTGCAGGCCGAGGCATCGCGCGCCCAGACAGCCTGATACACGCAATAAACCTAGCAGGCGAAATGGCCCGGAATCGGAAAAAGGTCGACACAAGAACAGCTCATCACAGCCGTGATTGAAGACCTCCCGTCTATTGCGGAAGTCGTTCGGCGCCATGGCTTGAGCCCCAAAAAAAGCCTCGGGCAAAACTTCCTCTTTGACCTCAATCTAACAAGCCGCATTGCACGGGCTGCTGGGCCGCTTAAGGGACGAAAAGTCGTTGAGATTGGTCCCGGTCCCGGCGCACTGACTCGTGCGCTCCTTCTAGAGGGAGCGGATCACGTCGTCGCAATCGATCTTGATCCACGCGTCGAAGCGGTAATGGCGGAGATCAGTCTTGCCTGCCCCGAGCATCTTACGTTTCTAAATCAGGATGCCCTCACCTACTCTCCATCTGACGAAAAGGCGCCAAAGCTGATCGTCGCAAACCTACCATACAATATCGGCACGCGATTGCTAACTCACTGGCTCACGCCTACACGCTGGCCTTCGTGGTTTAGCGGTATGGTTCTGATGTTTCAGAAAGAGGTCGCGGACCGGATAACTGCGCCGGTCGGGTCGAAAGCCTATGGCCGCCTTTCGGTTCTGAGCCAGTGGCGCACAAACCCGGAAACACTCTTTGACATAAACCCACAAGCGTTTGTGCCACCGCCAAAGGTGACATCAACGGTCGTACGGTTCGATGTGATCGATCAACCGCCGCCCGTGCCGCTACACGCACTAGAAACAGTGACTGCTGCTGCCTTCAATCAACGGCGAAAAATGCTCCGGCAATCGCTCAAAGCAATTGCAGCAGATCCAATGAGGTTGCTCACCGAGGCAGATATTGAACCCACGCGACGCGCGGAAACGTTGGAAGTCGCCGAGTACGTCCGACTAGCGAATACCTACGCGGATACTTCCTGATCGCCGTCGGAAAGTTCCGCCCCCAAGCTATCGACAAATCCTGGAAGCTGAGCCTGACGCCAGCGTTTCGCCCGTTCAGCCGATACGATCCCCTTCAGCGTCGCAAGGCTTTCCTGAAAATCGCGATTGATAATCACGTAGTCGTATTCGTTGAAATGAACGATTTCGTCCGCCGCGTTTTTCAAACGCTTGCGTATCACAGTGTCGGTGTCTTCAGCACGTCGCCGTAACCGGTTCTCGAGTTCCTTCGCGCTCGGCGGGAGGATAAAAACGCCGACAAGGTCATCCGTCAGCTTCTTTTTAGCCTGCTGCGTGCCCTGCCAATCAATGTCAAAGAGTATGTCTTTACCTGCTTCGACCGCGTCCATTACCGGCTGGGCTGGTGTTCCGTAGAAGTTTCCGTGCACCTCCGCCGATTCGAGGAGATCGCCACCATCCCGCATTCGCTCGAATTCGCGATGGGTTTTGAAATAATAGTGGACGCCCTCGGCCTCAGAGGGTCGACGCTCACGGGTTGTCGCGGACACGGATAACGAAAGCGAGTGGTCCGTTTCCATCAAGGACCGGGCTAGAGTTGTCTTTCCTGCGCCAGATGGCGAAGACAGCACAAGAACGAACCCGCGCCGCCCCGGTTTCTCGTCATGCTTTCCGTCCATACCCATGCGCTTTACTCTAGGTTTTGAACCTGTTCCCGCATTTGATCGATTATCGTTTTCGCATCCAGCCCGATGCGGGTAATCGAAATGTGGTTGGCTTTAGAGCACAAAGTGTTGGCTTCCCGGTTAAACTCCTGGGAGAGGAAATCAAATTGTCGGCCAATCGGTCCGTCAGCACCCAAGAGCTCACGCCCACGCGCAATGTGAGCATTTAGACGGTCAAGCTCTTCCTGAATGTCCGCTTTGACCGCGAGCACCATCGCCTCTTGGTGAAGCCGCTCTGGATCGAGTTTAGGTTCGCTCTCAAAGAGACGTTCTACCGCTTCACCAAGTCGTCGCTTTATGGCGTCGGGCGACCGTTCTGGCGACCCAGAGACTTGATCCACAAGCTGCTCAAGCTCATTGAGCTGACTGTGGATCACGGTAGCTAACCGTTGTCCTTCCGAGGCTCGGGCCTCGCGTAGTGCGTCAATCGCTTCCGAAATCGTCAAGCGAAACAATTCGGTCGCCGCCTCATCAAAAACTGGTGCCTCTTCGCCAGCTTCAAGCACGCCGCGGAGGGTCAAAAGGGAGACCGGATCGATCGCTTTGTCGCTTAATACTGGACCAAGCTTATTCGCGACGACATCAATAGCCTGAATTGCGCTTTCCAGGCCGCTTTCGTTAACACGAAATCCACGTGACGATGCATCCCGCTCAGTCGTGACCGTGACCGAAATGCCGCCTCGCTTTAGCGAACCCCGTATTGCTTCCCGGATGACCGGATCAAGGGGCTCCAAGCCGCTTGGAAGCCGCAACCGGATGTCCAAGCCGCGCGCATTCACCGAACGAATATCAATCGTCCATGTCAGCTCGCCATGGCTACCAGACGCTTGGCCAAATCCGGTCATGCTTTGGGGCAAATGGCGGTCCTCAGATCGGCTAAAGTGTAGGTGATATGCGCTTAATTGTCGGTCGAGGCCGGTGCATCTTCTGCCGCTTGCTCAGCCGCTTCAGCTCGCTCGCGCTCAATCTGCCGCCAACGCTGAACATTGCGATTGTGCTCTTCATATGTCTCAGCGAAAGCGTGCCCGCCTGTCCCATCTGCAACGAAAAAGAGGTCATCCGTCCGCGACGGGTTAGCGACTGCTTCTAAAGACGCGCGACCTGGATTTGCGATCGGCGTCGGCGGAAGGCCGTCGATTTGGTAGGTGTTGTAGGGTGTGACAGCGTCGATTTCTGACCGTCGGATGCCGCGACCGAGGGCCCCTTCCCCACCGACAATTCCGTAAATGATCGTCGGGTCCGACTGCAGTCTCATACCGCGGCGCAACCGATTAACAAAGACGCCAGCAACCCGGTTTCGCTCATCTGCCCGCCCCGTCTCTTTTTCGACGATCGATGCTAGAATAACCATTTCTTCAGGCGTTTCTACGGGCAACTCGGGCACGCGCCGTTCCCAGACTTCGGCGAGCACCCGTTCGTGCGCATTTTGCATGCGGTTAACCAGCTCCGCTCTGCTCATGCCACGCGTGAATTTATAGGTCTCCGGCAGCAAGCTGCCTTCGGCAGGAACTTCGGGTACGTCACCCGTCAAAAGCGGCTCTTCCGCGATCCGCGCAATAATTTGCTGGCTTGTAAGCCCTTCTGGCGCCGTAAACGTATGGAGGACCGATTTTCCCTCGACCAGGATGTCGATTACATCCTCTACACTGGCACTTGCCGGGAAGAGATACTCGCCCGCTTTCAAGCTCCGGTCGGCCTGTCGCACGGCTACGCCGGCACGAAAGAGGATTGGCTCGTTGATGACGCCGCTCCGCTGAAGTTTCTGCGCGATCGTGATGGTTCCATCACCGCGCTCGACCATAATCGTTTGCGGCTCGTCGAGTGGGCCCGATGCCTCATACCGGCTTTTCCCGATGTAAAAGCCGATCGCCGCCGCGACGACTGCAAAGACGATGAGCGACATCACACCATTCATGATGGCGAGGAATGCATTCCCTTTGCGGCGTTTACGCGGCGGTTCTGGCACGGGGTCCGGCTCGATTGCCTCGCGCGGACTACGCGGGATCAAGCGATCACTCTCTCCGCCTTGATCGGAATAACTCAAATGTTTGCCTCTTCAGCAAAGCCCATGCATTTCGCACGCTTCACCATGGGAATATGGCAAAAACGTTACGGTATCGCTTAATCGCGAATGGCCGAGAAAATCAGCGACGCGTTGGTTCCTCCAAAGCCGAAACTGTTGGAAAGCGCAATCGACACATCGCGATCTTGAGAAACCTTTGGGACGAGATTGATCGATGTCTCCATCGAAGGCTCTTCCAAGTTCAAAGTCGGTGGCACCTTGCCACTTGTAATCGCAAGGACCGAAAATATAGATTCTACTGCGCCCGCCGCACCGAGAAGGTGGCCGATCGCGGACTTCGTCGAGGACATCGCAAGGTTCGTTGTCTGACCAGCGAAGAGACGTTCCACCGCTCGCAATTCGATCTCATCACCCAGTGGCGTCGAAGTGCCGTGCGCGTTCACATAGTCGATGTCGGAAGGCTTAATGCCCGCACGCTTGACTGCTGCCTGCATGCAACGGAATGCACCATCACCATCTTCAGCCGGTGCAGTAATGTGATGAGCGTCGCCAGATAGACCGTAGCCAATCACTTCAGCGTAAATCTTAGCGCCACGTGCCTTCGCGTGTTCATACTCTTCCAGAACCACGACACCTGCACCCTCGCCCATGACAAATCCATCGCGATCTTTGTCGTAAGGCCGCGACGCTTTTTCGGGCGTATCATTAAAGTTGGTCGACAAGGCACGGCACGCAATAAAGCCGGACATACCGAGACGGCAGACTGCGGCTTCAGTGCCTCCCGCGACCATGACATCGGCGTCATCTAGCGCGATCAGGCGTGCTGCATCGCCGATCGCGTGCGCTCCTGTGGAACAGGCTGTGACATTGGCGTGGTTTGGTCCTTTAAAGCCATGTCGGATCGAAACGTAGCCGGACACCATATTGATCAGAAGTCCGGTAATAAAGAACGGCGACATTTTCCGTGGACCTTTGTCCCGGACGATGAAAGCGCCCTCCTCAATCCGCTTGAGGCCACCGATGCCTGAGCCGATCATCACACCCGTGCGGATCCGCTCCTCTTCATCCGCGGGTGTCCAATTCGCGTCAGCAATTGCCTGCTCAGCCGCCGCGAGGCCATAGACGATAAAGTCGTCCATGCGCCGCTGCTCTTTCGTGTCGACGAAATCACTTGGGTTGAAGGAGACGTCTGGATCGACGCCATCTTCGCCAGCATGCGGTACGCCAGCCGCAATTTTGCAGGACAAATCGCTGGTATCAAAAGACGTGATCTTCCGCGCGCCGCTATCGCCGTTCAGGAGACGGCGCCAATTGGCGTCGATCCCCACGCCGAGCGGGGTAAGCAGACCCATTCCGGTGATGACGACGCGACGCAGCAACTCAATAACCGATAAGAAAAATATGTTGCGGCCCGCTCCTTACGGATTGGGCCATCCAAGCCTTAAGAGGAGGCGTTTTCGAGGAACTTAACCGCGTCGCCGACCGTCAAAATGGTCTGAGCCGCGTCATCGGGAATTTCACAAGAGAACTCTTCCTCAAACGCCATCACCAGTTCGACCGTGTCGAGTGAGTCCGCGCCGAGATCGTCAATAAAGCTCGCCTCAGCTTTCACTTTTTCGGCTTCAACGCCGAGATGTTCAACAACGATTTTCGACACGCGGTCTGCAATATCGCTCATAAAGTCCGTCCTTATCGTCGGTTTTTATTGTGTTCGTCGGGCTCCAATGACACCGAACTGAAATCCGAAGACCTCAATGCCGAGGGTCATTTGTTTTGTCCACGACGCGGCAGGATTGCAAGTCGGAGCAGAGCCCCTCCCCAACAAATTCGCGGCCTCGTAACATACTTCATCCGGCAATGCCATATAGTCAAAGGCTTTGAAATTTCACCTATAGCATTGCCATTCCGCCGTTCACATGGAGTGTCTGACCGGTGATGTAAGCCGCTTCATCACTCGCCAGAAAAGCAGCGCATGCCGCGACTTCTGACGCTTCGCCTAGTCTGGTCGCTGGAACCGTCGTGAGAATTGCTGACCTCTGCTTTTCGTCGAGTGCATCGGTCATGGCAGACGTGATGAAACCGGGCGCGATGCAATTCGCCGTAATGCCGCGCGCGGCGACTTCCTGGGCAACAGCTTTTGTGAAGCCAATCATGCCGGCTTTAGAGGCCGCGTAGTTCGCCTGGCCAGCATTACCTGTCACACCGACCACTGACGTGATGCCGATGATCCGCCCGAAACGCTTCTTGAGCATGGCGCGCATTGCTGCACGAGTGAGACGAAAGCCTGCTGTGAGATTGACTTCCAGCACGGTGTCCCAATCCTCGTCCTTCATGCGCATCAAAAGACCATCTCGGGTGATACCAGCATTGTTGATAAGAATATCGACACTGCCCAGCTGATCTTGGGCTTGGGTGATAAGCGCAGATGCCGCGTCAGCATCTGAGAGATTTGCTGGCAAAACATAGCAGCGATCGCCGAGTTCGCTGGCGACATCTGCCAATGCGTTCTCTCGCGTACCGCTTAATCCAACGGTCGCACCTTGTGCGTGGAGTGCTTTCGCGATCTCTCTGCCGATACCGCCGGAGGCGCCTGTAACCAGGGCCGTTTTGTTAACAAGATTAAACATTATTAACCGTTCCCAAGCGCAACATTAACGGAATTAAGGTCGGTCGCTTCGCCGAAATTTAAAACCGTTGCGGCTCGATCAATCCGCTTTACAAGGCCGGAGAGCACCTTCCCGGTCCCGACTTCCAAAAAAGTCGTCGTCCCATCAGCGAACATAGCCTGAATTGACTCGCGCCAGCGGACTGCGCCGGTCACTTGCTCGACTAATTTGGTGCGGATTTCTTCCGGATCGGAAATCGGCCCGGCTTTGACATTCGAAAACAGCGGCACGAGCGGGGGCTTGATCGAGACGTTGGCCAACGCTTCAGCCATGACGTCAGCGGCAGGCGCCATGAGGGCACAATGGAAAGGCGCGCTCACTGGCAATGGTAATGCCCGCTTCGCCCCTTGTTCTTTGGCGAGCGCGATGGCTCGATCAATTGCGGCTGCGTTTCCGGACACGACAACTTGCCCCGGCGCATTGTCGTTGGCCGCAGCGCAGATCTCGTCGCCAGCTGCCTCCGCGGCAATGCTCTCAATTGCTTCAATGTCTAGTCCAAGAATTGCCGCCATTGCGCCTTGCCCGACAGGCACAGCAGCCTGCATCGCTTCTCCTCTGATCCGGAGGAGCCGCGCGGTATCGGCGATTGAAAGGCTTCCGGCAGCAGCAAGCGCCGAATATTCACCGAGCGAGTGCCCCGCGACGGAGCGGCATGCGTCTTCGAGGCTAAACCCCACTTCGCTTTCCAAAACCCGCATCGCCCCGAGGCTACACGCCATAAGGGCGGGTTGCGCATTCTTTGTGAGTGTGAGCGTTTCGATCGGCCCATCCCACATCACTCGTGTCAGGTTTTCGCCAAGCGCCTCGTCGACCTCCTCAAAAACGGTTTTCGCGGACGGGAACGCGTCGCTTAAGGATCTACCCATCCCGACGGCCTGGCTTCCTTGGCCAGGAAAAATCAAAGAGAGCGCCATGGGTGTGCCTATGATTTCATCAGAAGTTCGCTGCAGTGACACCGAGCCCCCAGCCTGTCAAGCATAGCAAGACGTGACCGGTCGACAGTGACTTGCCTTTTTCCAATCGACCGGATATGTCCACCGCATTCCGGTTAAAGGCTGTTCGGAACAGGTGCTTCGCACCGGGTCATGGGATCCGCGTTCCAGTGTCTTTGCTCTCGCGAACCGAGCTCGCTCCGTTCGTACAGCGATGAACTCATCGACCCTATCGTGGTTTGTGAGAGGCTTGGCGCCGGTCGAGAAACAAGGGTTGACCATGGCACTCTATGAATTTGTGGTCCTGTCTCGCCAGGACCTCTCGTCACAACAGGTGGACGAGATGATGACCGCGTATATGGCGGTCATTGAAGAACAGAGCGGAACCGTCTCCAAGAACGAGTATTGGGGACTGAAATCGCTCTCATACAAAATCCGCAAAAACCGGAAAGCGCACTACAATCTGTTCAACATTGATTGTCCGCCACCGGCACTTGAAGAAGTGCAACGCAGGATGCGGATTGACGAGAATATTCTGCGTTTCATGGCGATACGCGTCGAAGAACATGAGAGCGGTCTGTCGATCATGATGCAGAAGCGCGACCGCGACGATCGCAGGCGGCGCGATGATCGTGGTCCCTCTGATCGTGGACCTTCCGACCGCGGCCCATCTGATCGTGGCCCGTCTGAACGCTCAAACACTGCAGAACAAGGAGCGGCATAATGAGTGCATCACGCCCCGGTGGGATCGATATTTCCCAACTTCCCGTCCGTCGCCCGTTCTTTCGGCGTCGCAAGACATGCCCGTTCTCAGGAACCAACGCGCCGAAGATCGACTATAAAGACGTGCGGCTTCTGCAGCGCTACGTTTCAGAACGCGGAAAGATTGTCCCAAGCCGCATCACGGCGGTCTCGACGAAAAAGCAACGTGAACTCGCACGCGCTATCAAGCGGGCGCGTTTCCTCGGCCTCTTGCCCTACATCATCAAGTAGGCGCAGCGCGCCTTTAGAACCAAATTGGGTTGGGCCGGGCATGATCCGGCCCTAACCGCCAAAGGCGGGACAGCAGAGATGAATGCACTCATTGGAATCGGAGCTTTAGCGGGCCTTGCGGCAGCGCTTCTGTTTGCTGCGATCGCGGCGGGCAATCCGATTGGCATTCTCCTTTTCTACTTTGCGTCCCTTCCTCTCCTCATAGCTGGCATCGGCTGGGGCTGGCTCACTGCAATAATCGGCACTGTTGTCGGCGCAATCGCAGTCGCGCTCGGCACCGGTGTTGCAACGTCCGGCGCTTTCCTGGCCACGGTCGGAATACCGGCAGCTTGGATATCTTACCTCGCGCTTCTTGCGCGGACCGACGAAGACGGCACGGAAGAGTGGTATCCCGTCGGGCGCCTTGTCATTTGGACAGCCGGGATCGGTGCCGCGCTGGGCCTCGTCACCTGGATCCTCGTCAATCAGCGGATTGATGACATCCGCGCTGGCTTTGGCGAAATCCTGGGCGCCATTCAAAGCACACCCGGGCAAGCGCCTCCGTCGGACGCGCAAATTGCTGAAATGGCAAATGGCCTCATCGCGCTTCTACCGCCAGTGTCGGCAGCGCTTTGGATGTGTGTCACGCTCCTCAATCTCTATATCGCCGCACGGATCGTACGGGGCTCTGCGCGGATGCGCCGCCCGTGGCCTGGTCTATCAGAGATCGATCTGCCAGCCGGAACTGGGTTTGTCTTCGCAACGGCAATTGTTGCCTCGTTCTTTGTCGGGCCAAATTCATTGTTCGGCGTTGCCGCTGTATCCGTTGCAGCAGTGCTTCTCATCGCCTTTGCAGCACTCGGCCTCGCGGTCGTTCACTTCACGACGCGCGGCTCTTCGATGCGGACGATGGTGCTCATCTTCACCTATCTCGGGCTCATCTTTTTTGGATGGCCCATCATCCTCTTTGCCGGATTGGGGCTTCTTGAACGGCGTTTTCGATTTCGAGATCGACGACGTCCGCCGTCTCCGCCCGGAACAACGTAAATGCAGATCTGATTTGGGAGAAAGAACATGGAAGTCATTCTGTTAGAACGCATTCAGCGGCTCGGCCAGATGGGCGATATTGTCCGCGTCAAAGACGGCTACGCCCGCAATTACTTGCTACCTCAGGGCAAGGCACTGCGCGCAAATGCGATAAACAAGACAAAATTTGAGCAAGAGCGCGCGCAACTCGAAGCTCAGAACCTGGAGCGGAAAAACGAGGCTGAAGCCGTTGCCGGTAAGCTCAGCGGTCAGTCCTTTGTTGCGATCCGCCAAGCGGGACAGACCGGACAGCTCTATGGGTCCGTTTCAACACGCGATATCGCAGAACTCATTGTTGATGGCGGGTTCACGATCGGCCGCAATCAAGTCCGTCTCGATCGGGCGATTAAGCTCATCGGCCTTCACGATGTCAGCATAAGCCTTCACCCCGAGGTCGAGGTTCCAGTGACGATCAATGTCGCACGGTCAGAAGACGAAGCCGAACGCCAGGCGCGCGGTGAAGATCTCACGGTTGAGACCTTCGATGACGATGATGACGATGAAGATCTCGACGTCGATCCAGATGCAGTGATGGGTGACGGTGAAGATGCTTCGAGCGACGAAGAAGAGGCAGAAGCCACCTCCTAGGAGTCGCAGTGCAGCGCTCGCGCTGCGCGTGATCGATTCGACAACGTCAATCCGGCTCAGGCGTCAATTCGGAGTTTTCCGGGCGCCTGTGATCAATGTGAATCGCGGCAATCCTGACGTGGATGGGCATAAGTTTCGGGTTGGCCGCTTTTCCGAAATGACGACCGAGATTAGGGTCCGGCTATGACCATGCCTGACCCGATTCTCTCGGTAGACAATCAAGTCGACGACTATCGTTTACCGCCTCACAATGTTGAGGCGGAGCAAGCGCTCTTGGGCGCAATTCTCGTCAACAATGAAGCGTTTTATCGCGTTTCGGATTTCCTGATGCCGGATCATTTTTTCGATCCTGTGCATCGCCAGATTTACGAAATCATCTCAGACATTATTCGCGCCAACAAAGTCGCGACCCCCATCACGATCAAAACGTTTCTCGATCAAGATTTACGCATTGGGGACTTGTCTGGGCCTCAATATTTGGCCCGGCTCGCTGCGGAAGCGACGACTGTTATCAATGCCGCTGACTTCGGTCGAACGATCTATGAACTGTCGCAGCGACGGCAGCTCATTTTGATCGGCGAAGACATCGTCAATGACGCCTTCGACGCCCCGGTGGACGATACGCCCGGCGAACAGATCGAGCGCGCTGAGAGAGCACTCTACGACATCGCGGAAACCGGTCGTTACGATGGCGGCTTTGTCGATTTCTCAGGCGCCTTGGTCGAGGCGATCGACAATGCCGACCGCGCCTTTAAGCGGGACGGTCACCTCTCCGGCACGTCTACGGGATTGCGCGAACTCGACCGCATGATGGGCGGTCTTCAGCGTTCCGACCTCATCATCATTGCCGGTCGACCCGCCATGGGCAAATCGGCGCTCGCAACGAATATCGGCTTCAATGTCGCAAAGGCTTACGAATCGAACGTGAAAGCCGATGGCGAGGTCGAAGCGGTCAATGGCGGCGTCGTTGCGATTTTCTCGCTTGAAATGTCTGCCGACCAGCTCGCCACTCGCATCATCTCGGAGCAAACCACGATATCATCCGATCGCATCCGCAAGGGCACGATCGACGAGAACGAATTCGCGACGCTTGTCGACGTCTCCCAACAGATCCAGCGCATCCCGCTCTTCATCGACGACACCGGCGGGTTATCGATTGCTCAATTGGCGGCGCGAGCCCGTCGTCTAAAGCGACAAAAGGGCCTCGACGTCATCATTATCGATTATGTCCAGCTTCTGTCTGGTTCGTCGAAGCGCGCTGGCGAAAACCGCGTCCAGGAGATCACTGAAATTACCACCAATCTGAAGGCCTTAGCGAAGGAGCTGAATGTTCCAGTCATCGCGCTTGCACAGCTCTCGCGTCAGGTGGAAAACCGCGACGACAAGCGCCCGCAACTGGCTGACCTTCGCGAGTCGGGATCGATCGAACAGGATGCTGACGTCGTCCTCTTCATCTATCGCGATGAGTACTACCTCGAACGCAAAAAACCTCGGGAAAACACGCCGGAGTTCGAGCAATGGCGCGCGCAGATGGAAGAGGTTCACGGGGTCGCTGAGGTCATCATTGGCAAGCAGCGCCATGGGCCGACCGGCACCGTTCACCTACAATTCGAAAAGTCGCTGACCCGTTTCTCCGACCTCGCGAACGATGGCGCCCTCCCCGACCGGTTCGAATGACGAGTGAAGCTGCGTTCGGTGCCCGCCTGACGATCGATGTCAGCGCGCTGAAACGAAACTATCGGTCACTTTGTGAACGCGCAGCACCAAGCGACGTGGGTGCGGCGGTCAAAGGAAACGCCTATGGCTGCGGCGTCGAGCATGTTGTTCCAGCACTTTTTGACGCCGGTTGCCGATCGTTTTTCGTCGCGCAGACGGTCGAAGGGATTGCGGTCCGCAATATTCTCGGTGAGGCGAAGGCAGATATCTACATACTGAACGGATTTAACGCGGCCGCGGCGCCGCTTTACGTAGAAAATGAGCTGACCGCAGTCCTCGGTTCGAATGAGGAGCTTGATGCCTGGCGGGGTCTGACCGCAACTAAGAGACCGACATTCGCCCTCCACGTCGATACCGGCATGAATCGGCTAGGTCTGAGATTCGACGAAGACTCTTCGATTGCGGATAGCGCCAACCCAAAGCTGCTGATGACGCATATGGCATGCGCCGATGAGCCATCCCATCCGCTCAACGCGTTGCAGATTGATCGGTTTAACTCACTTCGTAAGAGTCATCCGGGATGGCGGACATCCCTTGCCAACTCGGCAACAGTCTTGAACGGCTGGGCAACCGGCTATCACCTCGCGCGCCCGGGCATCGCGCTTTACGGCGGTGGGCTCGGAAACGGCGCAGAAAATCCGATGGAAAACGTCGTCACAGTTGAGGCTCGGGTCATACAGGTACGACGCGTGCAAGAAGGGGAATGCGTCGGCTACGGCGCGACTTGGACGGCGTCACGAGAGAGCGACATTGCGATCGTCTCCGCCGGTTATGCAGACGGTTATCTCCGCGCATCCGGCAACAATACTGATGAGCATCAACCGTTTGTTGCCATAAGGGGGATGAGATATCCGCTGGCGGGCCGTGTTTCGATGGATCTCATTGCTGTCGATGTGACGGATGCGGATGGATCGATAAAACCGGGTATTTGGGCGGAGCTCATCGGACCAAACGTACATATCGATCAGGTCGCGAAGTGGGCGAATACAATCCCATATGAGTTACTGACCCGACTAGGGCCGCGCTTCAATCGACGCGTCATTGACAGCGGTTCGAAATAGTGGCGCGCCGGACCACTAAATTCGTCTGCCAGAATTGCGGCGCCACGTCTTCTAAATGGTCTGGCAAATGCGACGCGTGCGACGCATGGAATACGCTCGTTGAGGACGTGGCCACGCTTTCAGGCCCGCCAGCACTCGCAGCCAAGAGAAGCGGTCGCGCGTTCGCACTTGAGAGCCTGGACGGCCCGTCGGACGACGCACCACGCATGCCGATTGGCGTCGACGAATTTGATCGCGTCACGGGCGGTGGTCTTGTCCGTGGCTCGGTTATCCTCGTTGGGGGCGATCCCGGCATCGGAAAATCGACGCTTCTCATCCAGGTCGCTGCTCGGATCGCGCGCAATGGCACCCGCGCGGTCTATATCTCAGGTGAGGAAGCAACCGGTCAGGTTCGGCTCCGCGCACAGCGGCTCGGGCTTGCGGAATCACCGGTCGAGTTGGGCGCAGAAACCAATGTCGAAGACATCATGGCGACCGTCAAAGACGGATCAGCGCCCGGCCTCCTGGTGATCGATTCGATTCAGACGATGTGGACTGACGCCGTGGATTCTGCGCCCGGCACGGTGACCCAAGTTCGCGCAAGCGCCCAAACCCTTGTGAGATATGCAAAGCGCACGGGTACAACGGTCATCATCGTCGGTCATGTCACGAAGGACGGGCAAATCGCCGGGCCGCGAGTCGTTGAGCACCTCGTCGATGCGGTCCTCTACTTCGAGGGCGATGGCGGACACGCTTTTCGCATTCTCAGAACGGTGAAAAACCGCTTTGGCCCAACCGACGAAATCGGCGTTTTTGAAATGACCGGCGGCGGTTTGCGCGAGGTTAAAAACCCGTCAGCCCTTTTCCTCGGCGACCGAAACACAGAAACCAAGGGCGCCGCAGTTTTCGCCGGCATGGAAGGCACGCGTCCTCTCCTCGTTGAAATCCAAGCGCTCGTTGCGCCGTCCGCCCTTGCAACGCCAAGGCGCGCAGTGGTCGGTTGGGATTCGGCACGGCTTTCAATGGTCCTTGCGGTTTTGGACGCGCATTGTGGGCTCCGCTTCTCGGGTCACGACGTTTATCTGAACGTTGCAGGCGGTTTTCGACTGAGCGAACCAGCCGCGGATCTCGCGGCCGCAGCAGCCCTAGTTTCGTCACTCTCGCAAACGGCTCTCCCGCTTGACCGGGTCTATTTCGGCGAAGTCGCCCTATCCGGGTCCATCCGTCCCTCAGGCTTCACATCGCTCAGATTGAAAGAAGCAGAAAAGCTCGGCTTCAGCGATGCAGTCATCCCGGAGAATTCCCAAACCGATTCGGTGGGGTCCGCATTAAACATAAATCGGATCGGCGACTTACAAAGCTTGGTCGCCAATGTATCGGTCAGTGGAACACAATCCGCTGCACATGCCGCCGAAAATGTGAGCTAACCGCCCATTGGCTGCGGAAAGAGCCAGCATGTGCTTGCCGTGTGCACCCAAGCCCGTGTATCGACGACCTGCGATATCGCAATGAGAGTGCAATGCCCTTCACCGGTCTCGATATTATTCTCATCATCATCATGGTCATTTCGGGATTGCTCGCGATGGTTCGCGGACTAACCCGAGAGGTTCTGTCGATCGTGTCTTGGGTGGCAGCGGCAGCGGGCGCGCTTTTCGCCTATATCAACTTCCGTGATCTGGCTCGCGCTCAGTTGCAGCCGGATTGGCTTGCGGATCTGAGCATGGTTGCCGTCGTCTTCTTCGCTGTCCTGATCATCGTATCGCTCATCACGATACGGCTATCTGACCTCGTCCTGGATTCGCGTATCGGCGCCTTGGACCGTTCACTCGGTTTTGTGTTTGGTCTTGGTCGTGGACTGGTCTTAGTCGTGATCGCTATTCTTTTTCTGAATTGGTTCATGCCGCCGGACCGGCAACCCGGCTGGGTGGCTGAAGCCCGTTCGAAACCATTCCTGGAAAACGCCGGCAATTATATCATCTCGCTCTTGCCGGAAGACCCAGAAGGGACACTTCTTGAACGTATCCCAGGTGTTGCAAACGATGACACGTAGCGCTCATTCCCACAAAACACTGGATCGCTGATGTTTTCTCAGAGCCCCCGCCCAGAGCTTGCCCCTGACGATGGGGACAGGCTCCATGAAGAATGCGGTGTTTTCGGTGTCAGCAATTATGAAGACGCGGCAGCGCTCACCGCACTCGGGCTCCACGCACTCCAACATCGCGGCCAGGAAGCAGCTGGTATTGTCGCTTTCGACGGACAGCATTTTCACGCCGAACGGCATTTGGGACTGGTTGGGGATCACTTTTCCTCATCAGACGTGATCGACGCGCTTTCAGGCAATCGATCGATCGGTCATGTGCGCTATTCAACGACCGGCGAAACCGCCCTTCGAAACGTTCAGCCCCTCTTTGCCGATCTGGCCCCAACGGGCTTTGCGGTTTGCCACAATGGCAATCTCACCAATGCGTCTACCCTCCGATTTGACCTCGTATCACGCGGTGCGATTTTTCAGTCGACCTCCGACACCGAAGTCATCCTGCATTTGGTCGCGCGCAGTCAGCGCGGATCTATGATCGAGAAGTTCATTGATGCACTCCGTCAATTGGAGGGTGCATATTCTCTCGTTGCGATGACCAATAAGAAACTGATTGGTGCGCGCGACCCACTCGGCATTCGTCCCCTGGTTCTTGGCCGATTGAACGACGCCTGGATCCTCGCTTCAGAATCCTGCGCTCTCGATATTATCGGTGCCACCTATGTCCGCGATGTTGAGAACGGCGAAGTCATCGTCATCCAAGAAGATGGAACGCTTCAGAGCCATTGGCCGTTTCCGAGGCAACCGGAGCGACCCTGCATTTTCGAATACATCTATTTCGCGCGCCCGGACTCCATTGTCGGCGGCCGCAGCGTCTATGACATGCGCAAAGCGATGGGCGCGGAACTCGCCCGTGAACACGGCGTTGACGGGGACGTCGTTGTTCCCGTGCCGGACTCCGGTGTGCCTGCCGCTCTTGGTTACGCACAAGAGGCGGGAATTCCGTTCGAACTCGGGATTATTCGAAACCACTATGTGGGCCGAACCTTCATCGAGCCGACGCAGCAGATCAGGCAACTTGGCGTCCGACTAAAACACTCCGCGAACCGATCGCAAGTTGAGGGAAAACGGGTAATTCTCATCGATGACAGCCTCGTGCGGGGTACCACGTCGATGAAAATCGTCGAAATGATGCGGGATGCAGGCGCAACAGAGGTTCATCTCTTGCTGGCATGCCCGCCCATCAAACACCCCGACTATTACGGCATCGACACGCCCGATCAGGACAAACTGCTCGCTGCGAACCACTCCGTCGAAGAGATACAGGAGTTGATCAACGCAGATGGTGTGGGCTTTCTATCGATCGATGGGCTCTATCGCGCGATGGGACATGCGGCCAGAAACAATGCCCAGCCGCAATACACGGACCATTGCTTCACGGGCGACTATCCAACGTCACTCACGGATTTGAGCGGAGAAGCAACGCGGCCAGGGCGACAACTCTCATTGCTCACCGTCAAAGCGTCCTGATGGAAAAACCACTCGCGGACCGCATCGCCGTTGTAACGGGAGCGTCGCGCGGCATCGGCTACCATACAGCGTTGGAATTGGCGAAGCGCGGCGCGCACGTCGTCGCCGTCGCGCGCACGGAAGGTGGGCTGACGGAACTCGATGACGCGATTAAGGCCGAAGGCGGAGCAGCAACGCTCGTGCCGCTTGATCTAAAGAACTTTGATGGCATCGACCGCCTCGGTGCAGCTCTCTATGAGCGTTTCGGTCGAGTGGATATCTTCGTCGGAAACGCAGGTGTGCTCGGCGGTCTATCGCCGATCGGGCATATCAAACCTAAGACTTGGGACGAGGTGATCGCAGTCAATGTGACTGCAAATTACCGGCTACTCCGGTCATTTGACGCGCTTTTTCGTCAATCCGATGGCGCGCGTATTGTCCTCCTGTCCTCCGGGGCGGCGCGAAACTTTCGTCAGTTTTGGGGCGCGTACTCGGTCTCTAAGGCCGCCACCGAAGCGTTGGCGTCAACTTATGCGGCCGAACTCGAAAAAACACCGCACCGCGTTAATCTTTATAACCCCGGTGGTACCGCAACGCATATGCGGGCACAGGCCATGCCGGGGGAAGATCAAGCCACCCTTCCCTCGCCGCAGGACGTCGCCATCGGCATGATGCCGCTCGTCATGCCGGACGTGGAGCGGAACGGCGCGCTTTACTCTTTTCGAAGCGCGAGCTACGTCGATGAGGCGGGGTCGTAGGGGTTTTCGCGGCGGCGTAAGAACAGCCGTATCGGCGTACCCTTCAAATCAAAGTCTTCGCGCAAGCCATTGACGAGATAGCGTTTATACGCATCAGGAACCGCGTCCGGACGTGAACAGAATGCCACAAAAGTCGGTGGTCGCGTCTTCGGTTGGGTCATATATCGGATCTTGATCTTCCGGCCGCGCGGCGCTGGTGGCGGATGTGCTTGAAGCGCGTTTGTGAGCCACGTATTCAGCTTTGCGGTTGGGACGCGCACGTTCCATGTGTCGTAAAGCGCGACCGCTTTGTCGATGAGTTTTGCTGTCCCGCGCCCCGTCTCTGCGGATATGAAGTGAACGGGAACGCCGCGAATTTGCGGGAGCAGTCGGTCAATCATCTCCTGAAGAACCAAGCGACGATCACTCAGATCATCAATTTGATCGATCTTATTGACTGCGATGACGAGCCCCCGCCCTTCGCGGATCACGAGATCTGCGATCTGGAGGTCCTGCTTCTCGAGCGGTTGGTCGATGTCGACAACCAGGATCACGATATGGGCAAAGCGAATGGCCCGGATGGTGTCACCGACAGAGAGCTTTTCCAGACGCTCCTGCACGCGAGATTTGCGCCTGAGACCTGCCGTATCGAAGAGCCGGAGCGTCTTGCCTTTCCACGTCCAATCGATCGAAATGGTGTCGCGGGTTATCCCTGCTTCCGGCCCAGTGAGCAGACGATCTTCGTCGAGGAGCGTGTTTACGAGGGTTGATTTTCCTGCATTGGGCCGACCGACGATTGCCAAATGAAGAGCGTTTGAGTTTTCCTCATCCTCGGCTGTCGGCTCATCAGTCACCGCCCGAGCCTGCAGGGCGTCAAGGATAGCGGTCTCGAGATCGCTTATTCCCTCACCATGCTCGGCAGATACGGCAACTGGCTCACCCAAGCCGAGCCTAAAAGCGTCGTAAAAGCCTGCATCACCTGCCCGGCCTTCGCTCTTGTTGGCAACGAGCGTCACCGGCACGCCAGATTTTCGAACATTCTCCGCGAACGTCTCATCGACTGGCGTTACGCCTGCACGAGCATCAAAAACAAAGAGGACGTGATCTGCAGACGTGATCGCGGCTTCCGTCTGCGCTCGCATTCGCGCTTGAAGGCTCCCGTCCGTCGCGTCTTCAAAGCCCGCGGTATCCACCAACGTTACCGGAGTTCCCGCGATCTCGGTTTCCGTATCGCGGCGATCACGCGTCACGCCAGGCTGATCATCGACCAGCGCGAGGCGCTTTCGCGCTAGTCTATTGAAAAGCGTGGATTTTCCGACGTTTGGGCGGCCGAGAATTGCAATGCGAGGACGCGCCAGCCCGACCCGTTCATCTGACATCAGTTGAACGCGATGACATTGCCTGAGTTGGACAAGACGTACATCCGGCCAGCCGCGACGATCGGGGACTGAAGGATCGGATCGCCGACGGCCCGCTGTTCGATCACACGCCCATCGGCAGCAGAAAGCGCAACCACATCACCGCGATTATTCCCGATGATGAGCCGATTCCCGGCCATGATTGGCCCGCCATACGTGGTGCGGCGCTTGTCTTCAGGTAATTTCGTGACCCACCGTGTCTGACCGGTTGCCCGATCGATCGCGACCGCTTCATTTTCCAATGTCACGATGAAAACCGTCTGCCCAGCCACGATCGGCGTATGCGAACTCCCCAGGTTACGAGTCCAAATCCGCTCTCCGTTGGATTCGTTGACCGAAACCATGCGACCAGAGACGGAAATTGCGAAAACGCTGCCATTGTCGACGACAGGTCGGCCTGAAACATCATTGATGCCGGATACAGCGGAAAACCGACCGGAGCGAACGAGAGCATCGAGCCAGATTGGCTCACCCGTCTCGGTGTTAAAGGCCAACACCTCGCCAGACGTGAACGGAACAATGACCCGGCTACCGGACACCGCAGGAGAACCGCTCGACAGGAAGCCTGCCGTCTCGGGAATACCGTTATAGCTCCAAAGTTCGGTACCATCGGCACCATTCATGGCGTAGATGGCGCCATCGGTCGACACGACGTAGAGCTTTCCATTCGCCGATGTTGGCGCGCTTCGCGGCGGCGCAGGCAAGTCTTTCTGCCAGAGAACCTGACCGTTGCCGGGGTTCAGTGCCGCAACAGTTCCAAAACCCGTAGCGACATAGAGCCGACCATCACTCGCAGCAACGCCGCCACCTGTTGCTCCGTGACGCCCCTCGCCCTCAGGCTTCAAGGACGCTGACCACACACGGCCGCCACTCCCTGCATTTATCGCAGAGACGTCCGCGTCGGCATTCACCGTATAGATCACTCCCTGATAGACGATTGGCGGCGCAGAAGGCGGTCTCCCTTTACGTCCGACAGATCCAACGCTCGTGCGCCATGCACGGTTTAACCCGCCCGAATAGGCCAGATTGCCCGTCGCGTTCGTTGCAAAACCGCCCGGCTGCGGCCAGTCGCTATTTGCGACGGCGGCTGGGATGTTGACTGAGCCAAGCAATGCTTCGGTTCCACCGTCATCCGCCGTCGAGAACGTGATGGCTTGACGCTCACCGGGTAGGATCGTTTCTCGCTCGCCCCATGGAAGCGCGTCGCGTACACCGTTCGCTGCTGAGCATGCACCCAACGCAAAAGCCGCAAGCGAAAGAACGGCGATACTGCGCATTCTTCGGTTCGTTGTGCTTCTCATGGCCTCACGATACTCCACGATGCGCTTCCTCTACTCACAAACACGTTCGATACAGCGGCCGCTAAAGCGGGCGGATGGTGATTAATTGCTCTCGGCATCGTCTGCCGCGTTTTCGTCCGCTGCGTCGTCCTCATCAGGTGCGATTTTGCTGTCCACGATGGCCGAAAGCAACTGCACCCTCGCAGTGAGGTTTGGCGGTGTGGACGGATCGCCGATGATGGCGTCCAGCCATTGACGGGTTTCGGGCCATTTTTCGTTGCGATAGGCTGAAAGCGCCAACGCATCTCGCGCCGAGTGCCGCCATGGGTTTCCAATTTCAGCAATATCCTGAAGGCGCTCTAAGACAACCTCATAGTCCGCTACATCTATGAGCAAGTATGCGGCCCGGATCGAAGCCGCTGAACGAAGCGGCGCATCGACCGAAGTATCATCGGCAACGGCGTCAAGTGCCGCGACTGCCGCGTCGCGGTTGCCCTCAGCGGCATCGACCCCAGCCAGACGTAATCGGGCTAGCGTTTGGTAGTCGCCCGGCGAACTATCGATAAGCTCTGTCAAAGATGCGCGCGCAGACGATGCATCGTCAGTGTCCGCGGCCTCGACAGCAGCGAGGTATTTGTCACCGGCTTCTGCTGCTTGAGACGCCTGCCAACTCCCATAAAACCGATAACCGCCGACGCCAGCAACGACCAAAACGACACCAATGATTGCGAGAACGCCATAGCGGTCCCAGAGCTTCTTCATTTGCTCCTGGCGAAGCTCTTCTTCGACTTCGCGCATCAAAAGGTCGGACATGGACGCTCCGAGGGTCAAGGGATTGCGCGGTAGTAGCTGAGAAACTGGGACGATTTCAAGGCATTAGATCAGACCGCGCACCACACAATCACCTGTTCAGCCGGGCAATCGTCTTGGCACTTTTCCGGGCGCGACTTTCGAGGTGACGATGTGATCTCCAAGTGAGACCACCCCACCCTTGGTGACTCGGCACGTGATGCCGCCTCGACCGTCTTTCCAAAGTGCCTTCAAGAGCCCCGATGCAATCTCTTCCATCCGACTGCACGGCGTCGTTAGGCCGGTCACTTCGAGATGGATATCGCCAATTGTGACGAGCGACCCGACCGTTTTCGCCAAGTCCCAGCCCTCGATCAAAAATGTTCGCGCGACGCAAATGCCAGGGCAAATCGTCGAGTGTCGAACCGACATCACTGATCGCTCTTTTCCAATCTTCGATGGCGAGAATTGTGATCTGCCTCCGGGGGTATTTCGCGCCTTTGTAATCCCCTTCAACACCAGCGGCTGGTGAGACGCTCGCGTTGGTCAGCAATTCCATCGGTTTGCGGTGGCCAGGCCTGCGCGCTATCCCAATGATCAGGCCGTCTGCCTTTGGAATTTGAGGCTCTATGATCAATGATTCATGACCCCATAAAAGCACGCGCCACATTGGAAGCACGGCGTGCCGAACTTGAAAACCTTCGCGAGATTTCGGCAGAAGCGCGCGCCACGGTCAATCTCGATCAGCAGTCCGTCGGGCGGCTTTCCCGCATGGATGCTCTTCAGATGCAGGCAATGGCCGAGGCGCAAGAACGCCAACGGACCAATGAACTCGCGCGCATCGAGGCCGCGTTGGCACGGCTCGACGATGCGCCGGATGATTACGGCTACTGCATCGATTGCGATGAACTCATCTCTGAGAAACGCCTAGAAATAGACCCTGCGGCGACGCGATGTGTTCGGTGCGCTTAGGTTGAGAACTCATATTCCTGGTGCGTTTGGTGGGAGAAGATTTGGTTGC
>JBCCMK010000040.1:0-28987 GCA_039026395.1 Pseudomonadota bacterium
CCACAATATGGTCACTTGGCTGATTGATCGGTTCGGCACAGAGGAGCAACGGCAGAAATATGGTCCAAGGCTCTGCTCCATGGAAATCATGGCGAGTTACTGCCTCACTGAGCCGGGCTCTGGATCAGACGCCGCATCGCTGAAAACGCGTGCAAAAATCTTAACCAATCCGGCCGATTCCCTAAACAATATTTACGTCATTAACGGCGCGAAAGCGTTCATATCGGGTGGGGGCGCTTCAGACATCTATCTCGTGATGGCTCGGACCGGGGGCGATGGTCCGGGAGGGATTTCGGCATTCATCGTCGAAAAAGACTTCCCCGGTCTTGGCTTCGGCGCTCAAGAGAAAAAACTGGGGTGGAAATCTCAACCGACGGCTGCTGTCACCTTTGATGATTGTCAGGTCCCGGCTGAGAACCTTCTCGGCGGAGAGGGCAATGGTTTTAAGCTCGCCATGGCCGGTCTCGATGGTGGTCGGGTAAACATTGCCGCATGCTCACTTGGTGGCGCTGCCGAGTGCCTTGATCGGGCAACGCAATATGCGCAGGAGCGAAAGCAATTTGGAAAAGCGATTGCTGACTTCCAAGCAACCGGCTTCAAGCTTGCTGACATGGCGACCAACCTAGATGCAGCGCGCCTGATGGTTCACGACGCTTGCATGGCGATTGACATGGAAGCACCAGACAAGACCGTAAAGGCCGCAAAAGCGAAGCGGCTTGCAACGGATGCCTGTTATCAGGTCGTCGATGATGCGCTTCAGATCCATGGCGGCTATGGCTACCTCGCGGACTATGAGATCGAGCGCTACAAGCGAGATCTCCGTGTTCACCGTATCCTCGAAGGCACAAATGAGATCATGCGCGTGATCATATCGCGTGATCTCCTTTCAAGCGGTCGCAACCATTGAGCGACGTGCTCTTTGAGGTCAGGGGGCAGGCGGGCGTCATCACGCTCAATCGCCCTAAAGCCTTGAACGCCCTCACGCATGAGATGGCAATCGCGATTGCTGAGCAATTGAGAGCCTGGGCGGGCGCGCAGGACGTCAAGCACGTCATCATCAAGGCGGTCGAAGGCCGGGCGTTTTGCGCTGGCGGTGATATTCGCGCGCTTTACGACTGGGGGAGGGAGGATCAGCCCCGGGCGCTCCAGTTTTACCGTGATGAGTACACCCTTAATGCGCTCATCAAGCGCTATCCCAAGCCCTTTACCGCTCTCATCGACGGTTTTGTTATGGGCGGTGGCGTTGGGATTTCGCTTCATGGTCGGTATCGGATCGCGACCGAAAACATCCTTTTTGCCATGCCTGAAACCGGGATCGGCCTTTTTCCAGATGTTGGGGGAACATATTTCTTACCGCGCATGCCCGGCGAGATCGGACTCTATCTCGGTCTGACAGGACATCGGTTGAAGCGCGATGACGCGCTCTTCACCGGCGTTGCAACACACACCGTCGCGCACGATCAGTTGGCGGTCATGTTTGAGCAGCTTTGCGCAGCTCCTGATCCAGAAGACGTCTTGTCGTTGCTCACTAGAAAGCCGGAGAAGCCGGCCTTGGCGGCAGCGAAAGAAGAAATCGACAGCCATTTCGAAAGTCAGTCACTTGATGGCGTGATGCAGTCGCTTTCGTCTTCAAGCAGCGATTTCGCGGAGAAAACCCGAGAAACGCTCGCCACCAAATCGCCGACCAGCCTTGCGGTCACGTTTCAGCAGTTGAGAAGAGGGCGCGACCTCAATTTCGAAGATTGCATGGAGCTTGAGTTTTCGATTGTCTCGGAAGTCCTCAAGCAGCGTGATTTTTTCGAGGGGATCCGCGCCATCATTATCGACAAAGACAATGCACCAAACTGGACACCAAACGCGCTGGAAGCGGTGACGGATGATATGGTTGCCCGCTACTTCGAACCAACCAACATGCCTCTGGCGCTTCCAAAAGCGGCGTAGTCGAAACGGATGTCATCCTTCGATACCGATAATCGGGTCGATACGATCCAGGACTGGCTCGTGTGGTTCCTTCGCAGTATCGGAGTCGTCTTCTTGATTTTTGGAATCTTCGCCTGGCAGCCCATCATCGGGTTGTCTGAAGACACGGCGAGCCATTTTATCAATCTGACGCGGCCGAGGCAGGTCGAAGCCGTAATTTTTGCCGTTCTCCTACCCTCAGCGGGCGTCGGGCTTTGGATGGGCGCGTCTTGGGGCGTCGGCCTGATTGTTCTCTCGCTTCTAACAAATGTCGGGTTGCCGTTCGGTTTTTCGCAGTATTTCGAGCCAGACTGGCTGCTGATCGCTGCCCATGTCGGCATTATCGTCGTCTTCATCGTTGTGAAGATCGTGATGTATAGGCTGCGGTAGAGAGGTTTCTTGAAACGGACGATAATCGAAAGAAAGCTTCGCGCGGCTGGTGTCGAATTGCGTGAAGGTGCAAAGCACACGAAACTGTATATTGCGGGTCGTAAAATCTCGACGCTGCCACGCCATCGCGAAATTGACGATCGCTTAGTCCGTGAGATTGAAAAACAAACTGGAGTCAAGCTGCGATAGGAGAAGGGAATGGCGTTGTTTTTTCCATGCCTTATTTCGGGGCCAACAGAAGATCTCGGTGTTTTCGTGGTGATGGTGCCCGGTCCAAACATCAACGCGCAAGGCCCGACTGAGGTCGATGCGCTCCTGGAGGCAGCAGAAGGGTTGCAGGAAGCGATCAATGATGCCGTTTCCGATGGCGACCCACTCCCGCAGCCTGGGAACATAGAGGCGACGCGCCAATCTGGAGATCGGCTCGGCGTGCTGCAGGCGCAATTGCCGGCTCAGGCAGCGTAAGAACAACAATAAGGGAGCGGGGGAATGGCGAAGATTGGGTTTATCGGGCTCGGCAATATGGGTGGGCCAATGGCCGTGAACCTCGTCAAGGCCGGGCACGCCGTGGTGGGCTTTGACCTTTCTGCCGATGCGGTTGCTAAGCTGGTCGATGCGGGCGGCGCAAAGGCAGCATCTGTTTCCGCCGTTGCCGCCGACGCCGAGATCGTCGTCACGATGCTACCCGCCGGATCGCACGTGGAAGCGGTCTACCTCGGCGAGGACGGGCTAAGGGCGTCTGCAAAACCCGAGACTGTTTTCATTGACTCAAGCACCATCGATGTCGCGACCGCTCGCAAGGTCGCAGCCGCGATGGGCGAGGCGGGTATGCCAATGGTCGATGCGCCGGTGTCAGGCGGTGTGACTGGCGCAGAAGCGGGCACGCTGACCTTCATGGTCGGAGGTGAGGTATCAGCTTTCGAAACGGTGAAGCCGCTTCTCGACATCATGGGCAAGACCGTGGTGCATGCTGGCGGCCCTGGAAATGGGCAAGTCGCTAAGATTTGTAACAATATGATCTTGGGGATTTCCATGATTGGCGTGAGTGAAGCGTTCACACTTGCCGAGAAACTCGGGCTTGATCATCAAACTTTGTTTGACATTTCGTCGACCGCGTCTGGCCAGTGTTGGTCGCTCACGACCTATTGCCCGGTACCGGGACCGGTGCCGACCTCGCCCGCAAACCGCGACTATCAGGCGGGCTTCACGGCAGCCATGATGCTCAAAGACCTGAAACTTGCTCAAGACGCGGCGCAAGCGGGCGATGTGGCGACGCCTCTCGGCGCGGAAGCGCGCGCGCTCTATCAGCTCTTTTGCGGTGCTGGAGATGCAGAAACGGACTTTTCTGGAATCATCAATTTCCTTCGTGGAAACGCCGCCGAGGCTGGGTAAGACTCTGAAAACCCTAATGAAATTATGAGGTTGCATTCATAGATTCTTCAGGATGCCGCTTAAGTGAGGATTCAGCGGCGGCGCGTAAGGTGCCTGCATAACAACGACAAAACGCGTCAACAGAGTAACAGTGCGAGGCACCGACATGAGTATGGCAGCACGGGCAATTGACCCGCAATCGATGGATGAGCAGGAGACCCTGCGCGACCATTATATGCATTCCTTGAAACTGATTGAGCGGCTGCACCGTCGGCTTCTCGATGTCATCAAGGACGAGTTCGACCGTCGCGGTCGCAACGACATCAACGCCGTTCAAGCGCTTCTGATCTACAACATTGGCGATTCGGAGTTGACGGCAGGCGAGTTGCGCACCCGTGGCTACTATCTCGGCTCAAACGTATCGTACAATCTGAAGAAATTGGTCGATATGGGCTTCATTCACCACGAGCGTTGCACGTCTGATCGTCGCGCCGTGCGGGTAAGCCTGACGGACAAAGGCTCTGAGGTATCGGAAATCGTGACCGGTGTTTATGACAAACATCTCTCGTCGATCGAGCCTGTTGGTGACCTCCATTCGGACGATTTTGAAGCGATGAACGTAGCTTTGAAACGCCTCGAGCGCTTCTGGACCGATCAGATACGGTATCGCCTATAGGTTTCGGGCGATCTGGAAGACGAAAAGAGGGCCGCTCACCATGCGGCCCTTTTTTATGCGCGCCGCCTTTTTTCTGCTCCCTTGGGCAGACCTGTGGTAAATGCCTATTTACGAAGAGACGTTAGCGTCTAAGCCATGTCATTGTTCGGCCATAATAGTTTGGCCACAGGGTTACGTATTCAGGTGGGTATGGAAACGGTTATGCCTTATTCGACTTTCAAGCGTTCAGCGCTCGGCGCGATCCTCGCGGTTGCCATGGCTGTTCCGGCGATGGCCGAAGAGCGAGGCCTCGGCAGCGGATTGGATCAGCTGATCCAGACCTTTGGCGCGCCAACCGCAATGACGCAGGCCGAACCCACCCAACTTGCGAGCACTGAATGGTCGGATGGTTTCGATCCGACGGGCGGACGCGCGTTCCTACAGGCCGTCGAGTCATCGCCACTCGTCGGCGACCATGCGGCACCGGCGCTCTTCGGGGCGATCAACACCTACAGCCAAATTGTGCAGCGCGGTGGATGGAACTCAGTGCCCACGAATGGGCCGACATTGAAGCGTGGCAGCCGCCACAAGAACGTCGTGGCAGTTCGCGAGCGCCTCATTGCAACCGGCGATATGGATGCCTCACTCGGAAATTCGAGCGTTTTCGATACCTATGTTGAACGCGCCGTGAAGCGTTTCCAAGAGCGGCACGGCATCGTTGCGAACGGAGTTGTCCGCGAAGACACGATCACCGCGATGAATGTGAGCGCCGATTCTCGCCTTCGTCAGCTTCGCTCGAACCTCAATCGCCTTAACGCCGCCGCTGATGACCTCGGCGAGCGCTACATCATGGTCAACATTCCGGCCGCGGAGATCGAAGCGGTTCAGTCCGGTTTCGTCGTTAGTCGACACACGGCGGTTGTCGGTAAGATTGATCGTCAAACGCCGCTTCTTTCGAGCCGTGTTCACGAGATCAACTTCAATCCCTATTGGACGGTGCCGAAAAGCATCATTCGTCGCGATCTCATCCCGACGATGCAGAAGGATCCGGAATATCTGACCCGGTACAATATCCGCATCTTCGATACGTCGGGCAACGAGATCCAACCGCTCTCCATCAATTGGGAGACGGAAGAGGCGGTCGACTATCTCTTTCGTCAGGACCCCGGCGAAATCAATTCGCTCGGCTCTGTGAAGATTAATTTCTACAACAAGCACGCGGTCTACCTCCACGACACGCCAACCAAAGGCTTGTTTGCGAGCAATTTCCGCTTTCACTCCTCAGGGTGCGTGCGCGTCCAGAACGTTCGCGAGTTGGTGAATTGGATTTTGCGCGACAACGGCGATTGGAGCCGGCGCCGCATCGATACGGTTATTCGAACGGGTGAGCGCATCGATGTCGATGTTCAACAACCGGTCCCATTGCACATGGTCTACATCACGGCATGGGCGAACACGGATGGCACAATCCATTTCCGTGATGACATCTACAAGCAGGATGGCTTGCTCGAAACCGCGGCCTTTCAATAGGTCGACTTGATGGCGTGCGCGAGGCTACAGCGCGAGATCTACTTCGAGTTCCACCCGGTCGGGCGGTATGTCCGCGTTGCCGCTATTTGTAGCCTCACTGGCGTTGAAGCGGTCATAAGCGGCAGCTCTGAGACATCACAAAAAGATCTGGAGCGGATCGCATACCGCGCGCTTGAGCGAAAACTCTCGACGAGCGAACAGGCCTTAGCCAAGCCCAAGCGATCCGGCCTATACGCATAGATAATTTTAGACCGTTTTCGCGTTCAGGATGAACAGTTCTCATGGTCTAAGGTTTTGTCTTGTCGAATATTCCCTCATTCAAAGCGTCAACGCTTTGAAAGACGATGCACCAGGTCTGATCGCCTCATTCCACAGACCCAATCTTTTCAATCGCCGCGCACCTGTGTTACGCGCGGAGCTTAATTCTTGTTGACCCTCGGCATGAGAGGACCAGTCCCATGGCGGTAAGCCCCGAACTCGACATCAACCCAACCAATGCGTTTTTCGGCGCCTCTCTCGAAGAGGCCGACCCTGATATCGCAGCGGCAATCACCAAAGAGCTTGGCCGTCAGCGGAATGAAATTGAACTGATCGCGTCGGAGAACATCGTGTCCCGTGCGGTGCTCGAGGCGCAAGGCTCCGTGATGACCAATAAGTATGCGGAAGGCTATCCGAGCCGCCGCTATTACGGCGGTTGTCAGTTCGTTGATATCGCAGAGGATCTGGCAATTGAGCGGGCGAAGCGGTTGTTTAACTGCGAATACGCAAACGTTCAGCCAAACTCAGGTTCACAGGCGAACCAGGCTGTGATGTTGGCACTCGTCAAACCCGGCGATACGGTCCTCGGCATGAGCCTCGATGCCGGTGGTCACCTGACCCACGGCGCAAAGCCCAATCTCTCCGGTAAATGGTTTAATGCGGTCGGCTACGGCCTCGATCTCGAAACGGGTAGCCTCGACTATGATGAAGTCGAGCGGCTCGCCAAAGAACACAAACCGGCATTGATAATTGCAGGCGGTTCCGCTTACGCAAAGATTGTCGATTTCAAACGCTTCCGTGACATTGCTGACATGGTGGGTGCGTATCTTCTTGTTGATATGGCGCACTTCTCTGGTCTTGTCGCAGGCGGGGTTTATCCGAGCCCAATGCCGTACGCCGACGCGGTTACAACAACGACACACAAAGTGCTTCGTGGTCCGCGCGGTGGGCTGATCCTGAGCAACAATCCTGATCTCGGGAAGAAGTTCAATTCAGCCGTCTTTCCGGGCCTCCAAGGTGGCCCGCTCATGCATGTGATTGCAGCAAAGGCCGTCGCGTTCGGAGAAGCTCTAAAGCCTGAGTTCAAGGTCTACACGAAGAACGTCGTTGAGAACGCTAAAGCGCTGGCATCTGAGTTGATGGCGGGCGGCCTCGATATTGTCGGTGGCCAAACCGAGTCGCATCTCATGCTCGTCGACCTTCGTCCGAAAGGCGTCACCGGCAAGGCGACGGAAGAGGCGCTTGGGCGCGCGGCAATCACTTGTAACAAGAACGCTGTGCCGTCAGACCCGGAAAAGCCAGCGATCACGTCGGGCATTCGTCTGGGCACACCGGCCGCGACGACCCGCGGCTTTGGCATTGCTGAGTTCAAAACGGTCGGTCACCTCATCCTCAATGTCGTGGACGCGCTTGCTGCCTCGAAAGGTGAGGGCGACGCCGCCGCTGAGAAGGAGGTCGAGGCCAAGGTTCATGATCTGGTCGAAAGCTTTCCGATCTATCAGTGACAGTGAAAAGGCGGGCGCGATCGGCTTGATCGAAGACGATGAAGTGCCCGTTTTGCGGTTTCAAGAGTACGCAGGTCAGGGATTCCCGGCCTGCGGCTGACAATGCCGCCATCCGCAGACGCCGATCATGCCCTGCATGCGGCGCCAGGTTCACGACGTTTGAACGGGTCCAACTGAGAGAACTCATCGTCGTGAAGCGAAATGGGCAGCGTGTGCCGTTCAATCGCGACAAATTGTTTTCCTCGATCAAGGTCGCAACGCGTAAGCGTCCTGTTGAAGACGATTGGATCGATACCACGGTTGATGAGCTGGTGAGGCACTTTGAAACGCGGGGCGAGCCGGACGTTCACTCCGAAGAAATCGGAATCGCCGTGATGAATGCACTAAAAGATCGTGATCTCGTCGCATTTGTGCGGTTTGCCTCCGTATATCGTGATTTTTCAGATGCCGAAGATTTTGAGAACATTTTGCGCGAGTTCGCTGACGCTGGTCGGCGTCGATAAGCGTCCACTTTCCATCCCACTTCCTGCCAGCCAGTACGATGCGTGATCAGGCGATAGAAGACGAGTTCAGCCTCCAAGATGAGGCGTATATGCAGGCGGCGTTGCAGCTGGCGCATCGCGGTTTAGGAGCGACGGCCCCGAACCCAAGCGTCGGTGCTTTGCTCGTTCGGCCTGATCTCGATCGGATGGTGGGGCGTGGAACGACGGCGGCCGGCGGGCGTCCACACGCTGAAGCGCTCGCGATTGCGGAAGCGGGTGATCTGGCGCGGGGGTCGACGCTCTATGTCACGCTTGAGCCGTGTTCCCACTTTGGCCGGACGGGGCCGTGCGTCGATCAGGTGATTTCGGCTGGCGTGTCGCGGGTCGTGTCCGCGATTGAGGACCCTGACCCTCGCGTCGCCGGGCGGGGACACCAGAAACTCCGTGATGCGGGCATTCAACTTGTGACCGGCGCGCTCCAAGCGGAAGCCGCGCGCGTCAATGCGGGGCATATCTCACGGATCGTGCGCGGGCGGCCCCATGTCGTGTTGAAGTTGGCGGTATCCGCTGATGGCATGATCGGGATAAAGGGCAAGGGCCAGATCGCGATTTCCGGTCCAGATGTGAAACCGCAAGTCTATATGATCCGCGCAATGTCGGATGCGATCCTGATCGGTGCGGGGACGGCACGAGAGGATAATCCACGCCTAACCTGTCGTTTGCCCGGGATGGAGCATCTTTCTCCGATCCGGGTTGTCGCCGACACCAACCTTTCGCTCAATCCTAAGTCTGCGCTGTTTGACGATGTGCCGGACGTGCCGGTTTGGGTGATCGGATCGGAAGGCGCAGACGCAGCACGGGCAGAACGGCTTGAGTCTGCTGGTGCGTCGATCATTCGCGTACCTGTCGGGCCGGATGGCCGCATTTCCATGCCCTTTGCTTTGGCCGCGCTCGCTGCACGCGGTGTGACCCGATTGATGGTTGAGGGCGGTGCGCGCCTTTCGACCAGCCTTTTGAAGGGCAATCTCGTCGACGAGGCCTATATCACGGCGTGTCCGGAAAGCGTTGTCGGCGCTTGCGGGACACCCGCACTGGACGGCCTGGAGATTGACGACGTGTTTTCTGCAAGACGCTTTGAACAACTTGAGACGCGGGTCTATGGCCCAGACCAAATGACCAGGTACTGGCGGAAAGTCTGATGTTCACCGGGATCATCACCGATGTCGGCCACGTGACGCGGGTTGACGCTATGCCGACGGGGAAGCGCTACCGCATTTCGACCGCCTACGACGTTGAGGGCATCGCCATGGGCGCGTCGATCGCCTGCTCCGGTCCGTGCCTGACGGTCGTTGAAAAGGGGGCGAACTGGTTCGACGTGGAAGCGTCTGGCGAGACCTTGGATCGAACGCAGATCGGGTCCTGGGATGAGGGCACTCGCATCAACCTGGAGCGGTCGCTCACTTTGGGCGCCGAAATGGGCGGGCACGTCGTCACAGGTCACGTGGACGGTGTCGCAACTATTGTCGGCATCCGAAACGAGGATGATTTCCGCGAATTCACCATCGAAGTGCCCGCTGAGTTGGCCAAATTCATCGCGGAAAAGGGGTCCGTCTCGCTCGACGGCACGTCCCTTACTGTCAACACGGTCGAGGGCAACCGCTTCAAGATCATGCTCATCCCGCACACGCTGGAGGTCACGACATGGGGCGAGCGGGTCGAAGGCGATCGATTGAATGTTGAAGTCGACCTCATGGCACGGTATGCCGCGCGGCTGATGGAGGCGTCGTAGGGTCCTCACCCTAAGACGTCTGATTTGCTGGAGGCCGCATTTGTCCGCGCCGCACATTCTCATTATCGAAGCCCGCTTTTACGGCGAAATCGCTGACATGCTCGCCAATGGTGCGACTGCTGCGCTGAATGCGGCGGGCGCCACCTATGAACGCTACCAGGTGCCTGGCGTCCTGGAGGTGCCGCTCGCTCTCTCCATGGCGCTCGCCCGCGAAAAACATTTCGACGGATATGTGCTTCTTGGCTGCGTCATCCGGGGTGAGACGTCCCATTACGACATCGTGGCGAATGAATCCGCCCGTGCGGTGATGGATTTTGGCGTCGAGCATGCGCTGGCGCTTGGAAATGGCATTCTCACCGTGGAAACCGGTGAACAGGCGATCGTCCGCGCGGACCCGAAGCAGAAGAACAAGGGCGCGGACGCCGCTAACGCCGCGCTATCGCTCATTGCACTCCGTCCAAAACTCGCAGGATCCAATGGCTGAGGCCGAAAGCGCGCCAAACCTGCGCAGCGTGGCGAGACTGGCGGCAGTCCAAGCCCTTTATCAGATGGATATCTCCGGCACGGGTGTCGATACCGTTATCAACGAGTACGAAACCCACCGGATAGGAAAAGAAATCGACGGCGCCCAATATGGCAAAGCGGATCGGAAGTTTTTCCGCGCCATCGTCGAAGGCGTTTTGAAGAACCAGACAGATATCGATCCGGTCGTGAACGGAATTTTGGATGCGGATTGGCCGATTTTCCGCGTCGACAGCATTATCCGAGCCATCCTGAGGGCAGGGGCGTTTGAAGTGACATATCGCAAAGACGTGCCTGTGAAGGCGTCGATCAATGAGTATCTCAACGTCGCTGATGCCTTCTTCGGCGCCGAAGAGAAGCGCTTGATCAATGCCGTCCTCGATAAGGTGGCGCGCGAGGCAGGCCGTGAGGTGAGAGCAAAGTCTTAATGACCGCGGAGCCGCTTCACACCCATATGGTCGACGATCAGCTTGCTAAGCGCAACGCGGTCGTGCTCGCGATCGGGCAGGCGCTTGGCGGCGCGCAGGCATCAATCGTCATCGCGACTGGGGGGCTGGTCGGCGTCTATCTGCTGGCTGACGATAAGAGCCTCGCCACGCTTCCGGTTACGACGTTCCTCGCCGGTATCGCGCTTGGTGTCGCGCCTGCAGCACTCATTACCGGGTCAGTGGGTCGAAGGCTCGGCTTCATGATTGGAGCTGCGTTTGGGATCGCAGGCGGCCTGACAGCCGTTCAAGCGATCTTCGCCAATGCCTTTTGGCTTTTTTGCGCGGCCACCTTCATTGGCGGGATCGCAGGCGCCTTTGTGCACCAATATCGTTTTGCGGCCGCCGACGTTGCTTCTGAGGACTTCAAGCCAAAGGCGATCTCATGGGTGCTGGCGGGCGGCGTCTTTGCCGGGATTGTCGGCCCTCAGACCGTGATCGCGTTTAAGGATCTCTTTTTGCCGATTGAGTTTGCTGGCGCCTTTGTCGGGCAGGCGGTGCTCATGGTGGCAACGCTGTTCCTCATGGCATTCGTTACACTGCCAAAGCCAGCATCCGCCAAAGATACGAATGGCGGACGACCGCTCAAAGAGATTTTGGCGCAACCGAAATTTATCGCGTCCGCTGGATGTGCGATCACATCCTACGCCTTGATGAGTTTCGTCATGACGGCGACACCGCTTGCCATGGTCGCATGCGGGTTTACACCGGGTCAGGCGACACTCGCCATTCAGTGGCACATTATTGCGATGTTCGCGCCGAGCTTCTTTACAGGCAACCTGATCAATCGCTTCGGCAAGACAAAGATTGTGTCTGTTGGCCTGCTTCTGCTTTCCGGTTGCGCGACAGTCTCGCTGATGGGAATCGATCTGGCCAACTTCAACATTGCGCTCATTCTTTTGGGTCTCGGCTGGAATTTCGGCTTTATTGGCGCGACAGCGATGGTCACTGAGTGCTATCGGCCAGAGGAACGCTCAAAGGCGCAAGCGGCGAACGATTTCATCATATTCGGCTGCGTCGGCTTTGCTTCGCTGATGTCGGGCTTTGTGTTTGAGCATTTCGGCTGGGCCGCCGTAAACACGATCGTTTTCCCGTTCGTCATCCTCGCGTTTTTGCTTCTCGCATGGCTTTCAAAGATGGATGCCAAGGCTGATCCCAAGCCTGCCCCCGGGCCCGCATAGTGCACTGCAAAAAATAGGCGTAAACGCCGATTGCAATTGTCGAGCGCTGGTGGCAAGTTCCGGCCACTTTGCAGGGGGGATACTGCGGAGAGACGGCGTTCACTTTCGAGTGGATGCCGTTGTCGCGTGTACCCCGCTAAACACACAAAAAACACTAGGGGATACCCTCATGGCTATATGGCTTATCATTGCCGGCGGCGCTCTTTCGATCGTCTACGGTATTTGGGCCATCCAATCGGTGATGGCGGCAGATGCCGGTAATGCTCGCATGCGCGAAATCGCGGGCGCAATTCAAGAAGGCGCGCAAGCCTATCTCACGCGGCAATACACAACGATCGCGATCGCGGGCGTTGTGATTTTCATTTTGGTCGCGTTCCTCCTATCGATCCCGGTCGCGATCGGCTTTGCGATCGGCGCAATCCTGTCGGGCGTTGCTGGTTTTATCGGCATGCTCGTTTCAGTGCGCGCAAATGTGCGCACCGCTCAAGCCGCGTCTGAAAGCCTCGGCGCCGGCCTCGAAGTGGCGTTCAAGTCGGGCGCTGTGACGGGCCTACTCGTGGCTGGCCTCGCGCTTCTTGGCGTTGCGGTCTACTACTTCATTTTGACCGGTCCGCTCGGCCTTGCAGCAAGTGATCGCGTTGTCATTGACGCGCTCGTTGCTCTCGGCTTTGGCGCATCGCTGATCTCGATCTTTGCGCGTCTCGGCGGTGGCATCTTCACCAAGGGTGCAGACGTCGGCGGTGACTTGGTCGGTAAGGTGGAAGCGGGCATTCCGGAAGATGATCCGCGCAACCCGGCAACGATCGCGGACAATGTCGGCGACAATGTTGGTGACTGCGCTGGCATGGCGGCTGACCTCTTTGAAACCTACGCTGTGACTGTGGTCGCGACGATGGTTCTGGCAGCGATCTACTTTTCTGGTCAGGGCATTCTCGATTCGATCCTACTTTATCCGCTGGCAATCGGTGCCGCGTGCGTTGTGACCTCGATCATCGGCACGTTTTTCGTCAAGCTTGGCGCAAACAACTCGATCATGGGTGCGCTCTACAAAGGCTTCATCGTCTGCGCGCTGCTCTCGCTGGTGGCGGTCGGCATCGTAACCGAATTGCTGATCGGCTTCGGTACGGAACTGACCACGGTGCGCGGCGTGACCTTCACCGGCATGGATCTGTTCCTTTGCGGTGTGGTTGGCCTTGCCGTTACCGGTCTGATCATCTGGATCACGGAGTACTATACCGGTGTGAACTATCGCCCGGTGAAGTCGGTTGCTGAAGCGTCAGTCACCGGTCACGGTACGAACGTCATCCAGGGTCTCGCTGTCTCGCTTGAGGCAACTGCGCTCCCGGCGCTTGTCATCATCGCGGGCATCATCATCACCTATTCGCTGGCCGGTCTCTTCGGTATCGCGATCGCAGTTACGGCGATGTTGGCTGTGGCGGGCTTTGTGGTTGCGCTCGATGCGTTCGGTCCGGTGACCGATAATGCGGGCGGTATCGCGGAGATGTCTGAACTTCCAAGCGAAGTGCGTGACACGACAGATGCGCTCGACGCGGTTGGCAACACGACGAAGGCCGTGACGAAGGGTTACGCCATTGGTTCAGCGGGGCTGGGTGCTCTTGTGCTCTTCGCCGCTTACACCGAGGATTTGAACTTCTTCATCACGAACGCGACGGAGTATCCTTACTTCGCAGGCGTTGAATTGGACTTCTCACTCTCCAATCCATACGTCGTCGTCGGTCTCTTCTTCGGTGGCCTTCTGCCATACCTCTTCGGTGGTATGGGCATGACAGCCGTTGGCCGGGCAGGGGGCGCCGTCGTCGAGGAAGTCCGTCGCCAGTTCAAGGCCGATCCGGGCATAATGGAAGGCACGTCCAAGCCCGACTATGCCCGTGCAGTGGACATGCTGACCAAGGCGGCGATCAAGGAAATGATGATCCCGTCCATGCTGCCGGTGCTTTCACCGCTTGTCTGCTACGGCGTTGTTTACCTGATTGCCGGTAAGTCAGCGGCGTTCTCGGCGGTTGGTGCGATGCTCCTTGGCGTGATCGTGACCGGTCTCTTCGTCGCCATCTCCATGACTGCCGGTGGCGGCGCGTGGGATAACGCGAAGAAGTACATCGAAGACGGTCAGCTGGGCGGCAAAGGCTCAGAGGCTCACAAGGCCGCCGTCACCGGCGATACCGTTGGCGATCCCTACAAGGATACGGCTGGTCCCGCAGTGAACCCGATGATCAAGATCACGAACATTGTGGCGCTGCTGCTGCTGGCCGTGCTCGCGCACTAGCCAAATTAACAGACGAAAAAAGAAACCCCGCGGCGATGCCGCGGGGTTTTTTTGTTTTCAGAAGTCTGTTTGCCTCAGAGCGCGTCGGCGCTCGGTGGGCCGCCGATTGGGCTGCCCTGACCTGCGTTCGACAAGATCTGGCGAATGAGGTTGATTTCCGAGCCGCGCGTCGGCGTGTTGCGATTGACAAAATCAACGACGCGACCGTCTTCCAAACCATATTCAGAAATTCGCGTTACGGTCTGATCTTCAGCGAACTTAACCGCAAGAACCCTGCGTTCCGTCACCTTGGGCCGGAAAAAAGCCCGCTCTTCGATCCGAGACGAGATGTAATAGAATGTCTCACCGCCGATCGTTGACGTCGTCGATGGCGTGCCGAGCGACAGAAGCACTTGTTCCTGGCTCGATCCGACCGGTACTTGAGCCAATGCCTCGCGCGACACCACAAAGCCATGGAAGCGGACACGGGACGTGCAGCCCCCCACAGCCAAAAGCGAAACGCCGGCGAGACCGACAAAAGCGCGCCGGGAGACGCCTGATCGAAACTTACTCATGAAACACTGCCGCTTGTTTGGTCAAAAGCCCCATCGGTCCTATATCGCTCTTCACAAGGCGCGCCAAGAGCGCCTGTTAGCGACCCGCGATAACCCACACAATTGAGAGCTTTGCTCATGGTGTTTGCACTCTTCAAAAAACCGGATCCCATACCCCCGGCGATCTATGACCAAATTGTGGAACAGGCGCGGTCTGTCCTGTTTTTTACGCATTTCGGCGTGCCAGACACGCTGAATGGGCGCTACGAGATGGTCGCGCTCCATGTGGCGCTCGTCTGTCGGCGGATGCGCTCGGATAACGAATCGGTTGCGGCGTTATCACAGGACGTTTTCGACACGTTCATAACTGAGATGGATCGCACCTATCGTGAGATGGGGATCGGTGACACCACCGTGCCGAAGAAAATGAAGACGCTCGGCGAAATCTTTTACGGACGGGCCAAGACCCTTGATGAATGCATTGATGGCGAAGCAGGCCTGCTTGCGGGTGTTTATGAGCGCAATGTGGTCGAACGACCCGAAGACGCGGCCAAGCTCGAAGCCTATGCAATCGCTGCCGATAAGCACCTCAAAACCATCGATGATGTCGCGATCTTGAACGGAGAAGTTTCGTTTCCAAAACCGGGTGATGTGCTCTGATGGTGGACTGGCCCATCACGGTGACCGTGGCGTCTGCTCTTAAGCATCCAATTGAGATCGTCGGGCCGGTCAATTGGGTTGAAACAGACGATCTGGTGGATGCGTTGGGTGTCGACGGTGTCGAAAGCCTGAATGTCGATATCGAAGTGAAACCCTGGCGAAAAGCGGGGCTGACTGTCTCTGGCGAGGTACGGATCATGGCGACGCGAACCTGTTCTGTCACGCTTGACGCCTATCTCGAGACCGTCGCCGCGCCGGTCTTACGGCGGTTCTCCCTGGATGGAGAGCGGGGACAGACCAATCTGAAGACGATTGCAGATATTCATGTTGATGACGACGACCCGCCGGACACGTTGGACGGTCCAGAGTTGGAGTTGGGCGAGGTAATCCTCGAAGCGATCATTCTCGCCATGCCACTCCATCCAAGAAAGCCGCACGTTGAGTTTGATCCAAATTCCCTCGGGGAAATGAATGAGACTCAACCGACCGATGACGGGGAAACGAACAGACCATTTGCCAATCTCGCGGACTTGGTCGCGAAGCAATCCAGCGGCTAAGGCATCCACAGCATTGAAGTTTTCGGTTGTAAGGACGTGATGCTCCTATATTTTCCGCCTGCGGTGTCGGGCAGCCGCCTCAGATTGAAATGTCCGTTTGACGGGGCGCGATGAGCAAGCCGATTACGATTTCAGTCGACGCCATGGGCGGAGACCATGCGCCAGACGCGGTTCTAGACGGGGCAGCGATCGCGCTGAAGCGGCGTCCTGAGTCGTCTTTCCTCTTTTTTGGCGACACGGAAATCGTGGCGCCCGCGCTCGAATCTCGTCCCACCCTCAAATCGAAATCTCAACTCATCCATACCGACGTTGTCGTTCAGATGGATGACAAGCCGAGCCAGGCGCTTCGCCACGGACGCTGGAAGTCCTCCATGTGGCGCGCGATCCAAGCGGTTCGGGATGGTGAGGCAGATGTCTGCATATCGGCTGGCAATACAGGCGCGCTGATGGCGATGTCGAAGTTCTGCCTGAAGACCATGCCGGGCATCGAGCGCCCCGCGATCGCTGCGATCTGGCCGACGCTTCGTGGCGAGAGTATCGTTCTTGATGTTGGGGCTACGATCGGCGCCGATGCACGCCAACTCGTTGATTTTGCCGTGATGGGCGAGGCGATGGCGCGGGCGCTCTTTGAAATCCCGCACCCGTCTGTCGGCCTCCTGAATATCGGCGTTGAAGAAATAAAGGGCCTCGAAGAGGTTCGCGAGGCCGGGCAGATCCTGCGCGAGATTGACCTGCCGCTGCGCTATCACGGGTTCGTTGAGGGTGATGATCTCGGCAAGGGAACGGTCGATGTCGTCGTGACTGAAGGCTTTGCCGGCAATATCGCGCTTAAGACCGCAGAGGGTACGGCCCGACAATTGGCCGAGTATCTTCGATCCGCCATGAGCCGAACGATCTTTGATAAGATTGGCTATCTCTTTGCCAAAGGCGCGTTTGCGACGCTCCGCCAGAAGATGGACCCTAGGAAGGTCAATGGCGGCGTGTTTCTGGGCTTGAATGGAATTGTCATCAAAAGCCATGGCAGTACGGACGGCGAAGGCTTTGCAAGCGCGATCGAACTCGGCGCGGCGATGGCGCGGAATCACCTGCTGACGAAGATCACCGAAGACATAAACGCCTATATCGACGCGCTCGAACATGACGACGCGACGCTGAAAAAGGTGGCGCGCGGGTGAAGCAAAGGCATTCGGTCGTCCGCGGCGTTGGCGGCTATCTTCCTCAAAATGCGGTCAGCAATGCCGAGCTGGCGAAGACGGTCGACACGAGCGATGACTGGATCGTTCAGCGGACGGGTATAAAGCAGCGCTACATCGCGGCAGACGGCGAATTCACATCGCACCTTGGAACGAAAGCGGCCGAAAGGGCGATGGCGAACGCTGGCGTTTCGGCCGATGATATCGACCTCATCGTTCTTGCGACATCAACGCCGGACAATACCTTTCCCGCGACGGCCGCGACGATCCAAGCCAATCTTGGCATTACGCGTGGTGCAGCCTTTGACATTCAAGCCGTTTGTTCCGGCTTCGTCTACGCAATCACGGTCGCGGATCAGATGCTATCGAGCGGCCTTCATTCGCGGGCACTGGTCATCGGTGCCGAAACCTTTTCGCGAATCCTCGACTGGGAAGACCGCACCACGTGCGTACTTTTCGGCGATGGCGCGGGCGCAATTGTGCTTGAAGCGCAGACAGACACCGATCGCGGTGTGCTTTCGGCGTCGCTGCGCGCAGATGGTCGCCAACGGGACAAACTCTATGTCGATGGTGGACCGTCGACCACGCAAACTGCAGGCTTTCTGCGCATGGAAGGCCGCGAAGTGTTCCGCCATGCGGTCGGCATGATCACAGATGTGATCGTCGATGTGCTCGATGAGGCAAAAACTGACGTCGCTACACTCGATTGGTTTGTGCCGCACCAAGCAAACCGCCGGATCATTGAAGCGAGTGCGAAGAAACTTGGTATCGCGCCTGAGAAGGTCGTCATGACCGTTGATGCGCATGCGAACACATCCGCCGCATCGATCCCACTCGCTTTATCGGTCGCGGTCGAAGATGGCCGGATCAAGCAAAATGATCTCGTTATGCTAGAAGCCATGGGTGGTGGCTTTACCTGGGGTGCAGCATTGGTGCGTTGGTAAGCCCGCAATGAGTGCGTTTATGGAATTGACGCAACTGAATCGTTGACGCCTACCGTCTCACCAGATACCGTTGATTTTACTGGGGATTTTCGGGATCAAGGGCAATGACCGGCCGAACGATCACGCGGGCAGATTTGGCGGAAGCTGTCTATCGGAAAATTGGTCTATCACGGACTGAGTCCGCCCAACTCGTAGAACTGCTTCTCGATGAGATCAGCGAGAGCCTTGAACGTGGTGAAAACGTCAAGCTTTCGTCTTTTGGCTCCTTCCTCGTGCGTGAGAAGGGTGAGCGAATCGGGCGCAATCCGAAGACGGGGGTTGAGGTTCCGATCGAGCCTCGACGCGTGATGGTGTTCAAACCGTCAAACGTCATGAAAGATCGCATCAATGACAGCCTCGGCGGAGGCAGCGACAGCGGAGGCAAAGACTGATGGCGAAAGAGCCGGACGCGTTTCGCACCATCTCGGAGGTCGCGGACGATCTTGCCATTCCGCAGCACGTGCTTCGGTTTTGGGAAACCAGGTTCAACCAGATCAAACCGATGAAACGGGGTGGTGGTCGCCGCTACTATAGGCCCGCCGACGTCGAACTTCTCCGCGGTATCAAGCAGCTTCTCTATGGCGAAGGCTACACAATAAAAGGCGTCCAGAAGATCCTTCGCGATCAAGGCCCGCGCTATGTGCAGTCGCTTGCCGATCCAGAAGCCGAGACGGTGGACGTTGCATCCGAAGAGGCGATCGAGCCGGAAACAAAAGCCGAGCCGCGCAAGCGCCTTGTCATGTCACCGGTGATGAGTGAAGACGCCGAACCTGACCAAGATAGTACTGAAATTGATGCGTCTTCAGAGCCGACTCCGCCTGAAGAGAACACGGCAGATGTACCCGCCACGGGAGACCTCGGAGTTTCTCTCGGGTTGAAAGACGAAGACATCAAAACGCTCAGGAACGTGATCTTTGATCTTACGGAGTGCAAGCGCATTCTTGACGGTGCGCGAGACACGTCCTGACGTTTAATGCGTCGCGGCGCCTCACACTCTTAGCGTTTGCGCGCTTTGCTTTTGCGAATTATAGCTTCTGACAGTCGGAGCGTGGCGCAGCCCGGTTAGCGCACCGGTCTGGGGGACCGGGGGTCGGAGGTTCAAATCCTCTCGCTCCGACCATCTCACAAAACGATCGATCGTTTCAGGTTCGTGCCTTGCGCGGGCTAAACGCGTAGCCTGCGGCCATCATCCCCCACAAAATGCCGGTGAGCAGGTGAAAGTGCCGCCAACGGTCGATGTCGATGATGAGGGCGAGGAACATGAGCCCTACAAACGCGCTGTAGAAAACGTGAAAAAGCGACTGCCACGGCGTCTTCTGGAAGCAGTGCTTGAACCCCCACCAGAGTGTTGATGCAACAAGCGCCAGAAACGCGATCCCGCCAAACCAGCCGAAGGCATAGAACATCTTGATGTAGGTGTTGTGCGGGTCTTCACCGAAAAGTCGGCCGAATTCACCCGCGCCATGACCAAGCGGGTTGTAGAGAATGATGCCCATCGCTGGAAGATAACGGTCAAACCGACCGCCGCTTTCAGTGTCGTAAGACTGGGTGAGTTGCGCGCGCTCCTGAAAAAGTTCGGCAACCGTGTCGAGGGTCAAAGCCCAGGAGAGGAGGAAGAGCGCGGCGCACATCGAAAGAAGCGCAAGAACGACGATCTTTAGCCGGTCTTTGAGCGCCGCCGAGGTCACAAAAGTCAGCATGACGAAAAGGCCGACTGAAATAATCGTATGGCCCCAGGCGCCGCGCGAGAACGACAGCAGGATCGCAAAGAGCATGAGGCTCATCAGCGCCGCATTAGGCAAGTGCCGCGCAATCCCGTTCGCAAGGATCGGGCGCAGCAGATAAAGCACCGCTGGAACAAGGAACGGCCCCATGACATTGGGGTCTTCAAAGGCGCCTTTTGCCCGGCCAAAGCGCAGGAATTCCTCTGAAAAAGGAATCAGCCCGAAATAGCCGCCGACCGCGAGCGCGCTCGTGTAGGTCGCCGCAACGAGGTAGCCGATCATGATCATTTTGACGGCGTGGGGTGGGTCGTTCGCAACGTAAAAGGCAAGTGCGATCCCCGTCAGAAACAGGAATGCGCTGATCACCACATAGAAATACGCGTCATAGAGGCCGCTTGCCTGGCTTGCTGCAACGAGCGCTGAGGCTATCAGGATGACCACCGCCGTCAGATAAGCCGAAACTTGCCCACGGATTTTGACCTGCGAGACGAGGAGGAGAGCGAGAAACGCTACGCACGCGAACTCATAGGGTGACGGCTCAAAAATGACAAAGCCGCCGAGCGCGGCCATCAATATGACTGTGACATCCAGAAGGGGCGCACGATTGCTCGCGAGCGCCCCCGGCGCAGCTGTATGCGAGGTGATCGACATGCTCAGTAGGCGTTTTCGGTTTTCATCAGCCGAAGCGGCGTCATTAGGCAGATATAAAAATCGAAAAATGCCGACCAATTCTCGATGTAGTAGAGATCATGCTCAACGCGGCGCTCGATCTTTTCGCGCGTGTCGGTTTCGCCCCGCCAACCATTGATCTGGGCCCAGCCGGTGATCCCTGGTTTGACGCGGTGGCGAGCGAAGTAGCCGTCGACGACCTCATCATAAAGCGCATCTGCGGCTTTCGCTTGGAGCGCGTGGGGGCGAGGACCGACGAGCGAGAGTTCGCCCGTTAGAACGTTGAAGAGCTGGGGCAGTTCGTCGATCGACGTTTTGCGGATGAACTTGCCGACTTTCGTCACGCGCGGATCATCCTTCGTGACGAGCTTTGCCGCCTGCGCGTCGCACATATCGGTATACATGGACCGGAACTTGAAAACTTCGATCAGCTCATTGTTGAAGCCATAGCGCTTCTGTCTGAAGAAGACGGGACCCTTGCTCTCGAGCTTCACCGCAAGCGCAGTCGCGAGCATGATCGGAGACAGGGCAATCAGCCCCAAGACCGCGAAAACGCGGTCAAAGACGGCCTTGATCAGCACGTCCCATTCGCTCAACGGACGGTCGAGAACATCAAGGAACGGCACGTTACCGATGTAGGAGTACGCCTTCTTGGCGTACCGCAACTCGCTCGAATGCGCCGACAAGCGGATGTCGACTGGAAGGATCCAGAGCTTCTTCATCATCTCAAGGACGCGCCGTTCTGCCGTCACCGGCAATGTCACGATCATGAGGTCGATTTGCGTTTGCCGGGCGAAAACCACCAGCTCGTCTACGGTCCCGAGTTTTCTCAGGCCCGCCTGATGTTTCGGTGAGCGTTTTTCGTCGCGATCATCAAAAAGGCCGAGGATCGTGATCCCCGTATCATCGGTGCTGCTGAGCGCCTCAATGAGGTTTTCAGCATTCGTTCCACCTCCAACGACCACGGCCCGACGGGTGAGGCGACCCTCGCGGGTCCATTTCATGATCTTCGCAGAGAGCGCGAAACGCCATAAAACCAGCGTTGCAAAACCGACCAAGAACCAGGATGCGAAGAGCACGCGTGAGAACATATCACCGGCTTGGCCAAAGAAGCTGACGACAGCGAGAACTGCAAAAGTCGCCATCCAGGCAATGCCCATGCGTGGCATTCGTTCAAAGGGGCGACGGAGTGCCTGAACCGTGTAGAGGCGTGCGCCCTGAAATGCGATGACGGCGAGCAGCGGAACGATACCGACCGCCGCGAGATAACTGCCTTGGATGCCAGCCTTCGGCACGACATAGGCGCCGTAGATGATCGCGCCGACAGCCAGAATACCGAAGAACTCCGCGGCACGAACAATGCCGAGCAGAACGGCTGGCGTAATCACATTGGTTTTCGCGTCCTCCATCGCGGCACGCGCATCCTCGGAGAGGATGACACGACGGGCCTGCGGAATGGCGCGTCTTTCGCGGGCGTCACGCGTGGATTTAGGCTGCGACCGTTCAGCCGCATCCGGTGAAGGAATACTCATTACACACACCCTTCAGAACCGTCCGAAGACGATTAGGCGGATATCATCGAATCCTAGGTATGGCGTTAATGGTTGCGGTTAATGACCGGAGAGATCGGCGAAAAACCGCTGCGTTTCCGGGCTCAGGTGAGCGTACTCGCCATATGCGCGCAGAATGTCTTGGGTCATTTTCTCAACGGAGAAACGCGCTTTGAGGTCGAGAACCATTTGTTTTGCTCGTTCTTGCGCCTCTGGCAGGCTGTCCAGCATTTCACTCATGGTTCGCGTTAAAGTGTCTGGATCATCGGGGGAAATAAGTCGGTAACCCTGTTCGCCAAAAATCTCCGAAATGCCGCCAACATTCGTGGCGATCACTGGGAGACCGGAAGCGCAGGCTTCCAAGACAACGTAGGGCAGCGACTCGTTACGCGAGGGAACAACGGCAAGGCGCGCCTGAGAGAACGCTTCGCGGGCTGGCATAGGCGGCGAAAAATAGACGGTTTTTAGAAGGTCGAGCTTGGTCGCGAGCGCCCTGAAATCATCTTCATCCGGTCCCGATCCGACAAGGAGGGCACGAACTTCCGGATGGGTCGCTTTTAGCTTCGCGATGGCGTGAAGGAGCGTGTCGACACCCTTCAGCGTTCGCATCTCACCAATATAGAGAATGTCGTATGGCTCTGGCATGGTTGGGACGGGCGCGAATTCCTCTGGCCGCAAACCATTGTGCACCATCGCCACGGCGCAGGTGGGCTCGCCGATTTTTCTGCTAAAGGCGCCTCGACCGTAATGGCTTTCGAACAGGATCGCAGCGGTGTGCTTCATCGCCCAGCGTTCAAAGCCGAAGAAGACCCGACCTTGGAGGCTCTTTGGATCGTAGTGCAGCGCGCCGCCATGCGGCGTGTAAAATGCACCGAATGGCCGATCGGTCTTCTTTGCAGTGGCTTTCGTGAGCCGGGCAAATGCACCACCCTTGGCGCCGTGACCGTGAACAATGTCAGGCTGAACAGCGTTCCGGATGCCCGTGACTTGGCTGCCGGCTTTGAGGTCCGACAGGCCTGGATTGCGGGGGATTGGAAACCGATGAAGACCAAGCGCTAGGTGTTTTTCGAGTTCGGCAAGCTTTTGATCAGCGCGTGGGCCGCCGGTATCGGAATCGCAAATCAGCCCAACGTGACAGCCAGCCTTCGCCTGCTCCTCTACGAGATCGCAGACATGACGAAAGAGGCCGCCGATCGGCGTCCGCATGACATGAAGGATGCGGAGCGCATAGGGCGTCTCGGCCATTGCGATTTAGAAAAGCCGCTCGGCGACTTCAATCGTGTCACCCGGGAGAAGGGGCGTGTCCGAATTTATGGAGGTTCGCACGGGCTCACCATTGACGCGACGGACCAGCATTGCGCGCCGTTTATTTCCGCGTTCTGTCACACCGCCAGCAATCGCAATCGCTTCGCGTAGGGTCATGCCTGACACATAGGAATACTGGCCGGGCTGAGAGACTTCACCCAGAATGAAGAACGGCCGGTATGTGTCTATTTCAATTGAAACATTTGGGTTTCTGACAAACCCGTTTTTGAGCTGTGATGCGACCTGGAATTCAAGCTGATCTGTGGTCTTGCCGCGCGCGGGCACCATGCCAATCAGCGGCATGGAGATCGAGCCGGCATCGTCAATTGCGTAAATGTTCGAGAGGTCTTCCTGACCAAAAACGATCACGCGGAGACGGTCCCCAGTATCCAGCATGTAGGTGTTCGGTTCGATGCTTGCGAACTGCAACGTGTTGTTGGTGTGGGCCTGACATGCCGCCAGCACTGTCGCGGCAAAAGCGATGACCACAAGCGAGCGGAAAAACTGAAAGGGAGTGGACATAAGCGGCCCCGTACGACTCAACAATCTGAGGCGACAGTCGCGCAACACAGTTAATAAAGCGCTGATGCACGTTCCCGCTTGGGGCATGATCGGTCCGGTGTTAACCGGATGCTTACCGTAAAAGCGGCTTAATCGAGGCAGTTATCGATAACGAGTCGTGCGCGATGAACGCTTCCTATCCAGGCCACCATTCGCCCCATGATGATGTGGGGTTCACGAGCCTTGCCCGTGCCTTGTGGGATGCGCGTGCCTTAATACTTCTACCGGCACTTGGTCTCGGCCTCTTGGCGTTCCTCCTTTTCTCGATCGTCACGCCAACGTTCACGTCTGAGGCTCAGCTCCTCGTTGAAAACCGCGAGAACGCTTTCACACGCCCCGTTGATGACAATGGCGGCGGGTTTGGTGACAGTCAGGCGCTGCTTGATCAGGCCGCTGTGCGAAGCCAGGTGCAGCTCCTTCAGTCACGCGATCTCGCGCTCGCCGTTTCGAAGCGCCTCGATCTCGCGTCGAAGTCTGAGTTTGATCCGCTGGTGGATGGAAGCTCCATTGTCACGCGGATCTTGGTTGTCGCTGGGTTCGCGCGCGACCCCGAACTGATGACGGCAGAGGAGAGGGTGCTTGAGTCCTTTTCCGATGCGCTCGACGTGTTCGCAATCGAAGAATCGCGCGTCATTTCGGTTCTTTTCTCTTCAGAAGACCCCCAGCTTGCCGCTGATGTGGTGAACACGATTGTTGATGAGTACTTGGTGCTCCAGCGCGACGCAAAGCAGGCGACCACGCGTGAGGCGACACAGTGGTTGTCAAACCAGATCGATAACCTTCGGCAGTCCGTGGCCGATGCCGAAGAGAAAGTTGCGACGTTCCGTGCGGACTCGGGCCTTTTGGTCGGGCTGAACGATGAAACGCTGAACGCTCAGCAGCTCTCAGAGTTGAATAGTCAGCTCATTCTGGCGCAGGCTCAGAAGTCTGAAGCGCATGCACGATCGGAACAGATCAAGGCTCTATTGCGGACAGGTGCCGCGATCGACGGATCATCCGATGTCGTCCAGTCCGAGCTCATAAACCGCCTTCAAGAACGCCTGATCAATCTTCGCACCGACCGTGCGGAGCTCTTGTCGACGCTTTTGCCACGCCATCCGCGCATTCAGGAGATTGACGCCGAAATATCCGGCCTTCGCCAGCAGATTCGCAACGAGATGGAGCGGATCGCGCGGGCGTTGGAGAGCGAGGCGGAAGTGGCAGGCGCACGCGAAGCCTCGGTGCGAGCGGAACTTGAGGCGCTGAAGACCCGTGTGTCGGGCACCTCAGAAGAAGAGGTGGAGTTGCGCGCTTTGGAGCGCGAAGCAGCAGCCCAGCGTGATCTGCTTGAGGCCCTCTTAGCTCGCTTCCGTGAGGCGAGTGCTCGACAGTCGCCGGAAGCTTCACTCGCTGATGCGCGCGTTATTTCTCGTCCGACGGTCTCAAACGCACCAGAGACCCCGACGCAGGGGATCGCCATGATCGGGGTCGCATTCATCGTCGCCATGATTATGGCGGGCTTGGTGCTCGCGCGCGCGCTCATGCGGATCGCGAATGCGCCACAGCAACCAGCAATGGCTATGCATCAGGCGCCGATCGAGCCCGTCGTGACCGCGCCGCCACCACCGGTTGACACGGCAGCCAGGGCGCCAGAAATCGTCTCCCGCGGTCCGTCACTGCGGGACCGGCTCGCCTCGTTCGGGCGTGTCGTGGATAGCGGAAATGAACTGCAGTCCATTGTCTTGTCAGGTCGCGCAAGTGGCCGCCGCACGGTCATGGTCACGACCGGGCAGACCTATGACATGGCCGTCCCGATAAGCCTCGCACTCGCGCGCTCGCTGTCGCAATCGGGACACAAAACTGTGCTCATCGATGCGGCGCTGTCAGATGTTGGCGCGTCTGAAAAAGACGCCGGCTTTGGTGCGCTCATTTCCGGTCGGTCAAGCTTTTCTGACGTCATCGAGAAAGACCCGGGCTCGCGTGTTCATATCATCTCACGCGGTGGCCAAGTCGAAAATCCGCGAGCAATTCTCGGGACAGGTCGCACACAAATGGTCTTCACGGCGCTTCTTGAAACGTATGATTTTGTCGTCGTTGCCACACCACCGGTTACGCGCTCTCCTGAAGCGCGCTCGCTGGCGGCGATCCCTGATCACATCGCGCTACTCGCTCTGACGCATGATGATGTAGATGTCGCGGTGGAAGCGCGAGACACGCTGACAAATGCGGGGGCGCAGAGCGTCCTGGCCTACATCCCTGAACCGTCTTCGCCGGGCCTCGCCGCAGCGTAAAGCGTAGGCCTAACTCGCTTGATACAGTGAACGCCTGATCGAACGATAGCGCGACCACAGCGTTTCGTTGCCCTTGATCGTGCGCATGATCTTGCGCTTACCGTGAGCGAGGAGGGCGTACAAACGTCCTATCAGGGTCACTGGGATGACAGCGTCGAACAGGTCGATGCGCTCCGGGCACCAGTTCTTTTTGTAGCGACCCTCTCCCGTACCGAGATCCATACAGGTGTCGCCGATCTTGCAGCGATCCTCAACGACGAAGCGGAGCAGTTGTTCGCCGGGGCTCGCAGCGGCGTGCGGCCCTTCCGCGTATGAGCAGATCGATGCCGCGAAATGCCCAAAGGCAGGCGTGCCGCCGTAAACAGCGATCGGTTCGCCGTTCAACTCAAGGACATAGAGATCAAGAAGCGAGAGATCGTCGGTTGAGATGTCGATGAGCGAATGAAAGAAATTACGAACATCTGGAAGATCGAATGGACTGCTTATTCCCTGCGCCGAGAGGCTTTTTGACTTCTGGGCGATGTAGACGTCCATAATCTGGTGCGCGTCTGCCTTGTCACGAGCTTTACGCATCACAACGGCACCGAGACCGTTCAATTTCTTCAGTTTGCTGCGGAGTTGTCGCTTCCACTTGGACGCGCCGAGATTGGCAAAGTGAGTGTCGAAATCGGGGTTGAGGATCGCACCGAAGGCATTGCTCGGTGAGGCTTGTGTTTCAAGCGAAAGGGCTGGGTTCTCAAAGCCGAGCCAGGAGCGTGGCTGGTTTTTCAAAAAGAAGCCGTCAACGGACGCGGCTTTCGCGATCTCGACGAGGCATTTCTTGAGGTCCTGCCCGGTGAGGGCGGCATCAGGATCAAAGAGCCCCATGAAGTAGTTCATATTCTGGTCGCCGAGCCATCCGGCAACAGTTACCGGTCCGCGTTTGTAGCGACCAAAAGGAAGAATGGCCGTTATCTGACCACTCCGAGACCGGATGACCGCGATCACGGGCGAAACGCGGTCTGCGACGCCAATCGTCTCGATCCAGAGGCGCACGAAATCAAACGACTGGTACGGTGTGCAGATCGCGCGGGTCTCAAACTCGCGCCAGGCCGTCTCGACTTGAGACAAGTCAGACGTCACCTGAACGGTAAAAGACGCGCCGAGCTGGCGGTCTTTGATGTCGAGGTGTCCGAAAACGGTGGCGGGCTGATACATGCGTGGCGTGAGAGCGAGTTTTATGCCGATTTAACCACCAGTATGGCAGTACAAAATCTAACGTTGCGCTAAGCCGACGGAAAGTCTTCCTCATCCTTACTGATTTGTGAGCGAGTACAGGCCGTTAACCATGAACCGACTGAAAACACGGGTCTTCAAAGCGGGCCTCAATCTTATGCATGCGACGGGCGCTCATGCCGCGTTGTCGAGGGTTACTCAGGGCCAGGGCATCATCTTTACAATGCACCATGTGGTGGAGGCCGATGATCGCGTGTTCAGCCCGAACCGGCTATTGACCGTCACACCGGAGTTCTTGGAAGCGGTTGTCACGCGCATTCGCTATGCAGGGCTCGATATTGTCTCGCTTGATGAGGCCCGCGAGCGGCTGTTGACCGGCGATGACAGGCGGTTTGCCGTTTTGACGTTCGATGACGGGTATCAGGACAATTACACGGCTGCTTATCCGATTTTGAAGCGCATGAACGCGCCGTTCTGCGTCTATGTCACGACAGGACTGCCCGACGGCACCGCATGTTTGTGGTGGTTGGCGCTCGAAGAGATCGTGCGGCGGTCATCGACGGTGGATGTTCAACTCGGTGATGAGCACTTCGTGGCATCGTGTGCCTCGGATGAGGAGAAAAACGCAGCCTACGAGAAGATCTACTGGTGGCTGAGGAGTGTTGGCGAATTCGAACAGCGGGATTTCATAAAATTAGCGGCTGACAAGACCGGTATCGACCTGGTCGCGCTATGTCAGTCGCTGTCGATGACCTGGGATGAGGTGAGAGCGCTGCATGCCGACCCGCTTGTCACCATCGGGGCCCATACCGTTGAGCACTATGCGGTTGGCAAGGTCTCAGAGGGTCAGGCCAGAAGTGAGATGGTCGATGGCCGTAATAGGCTCGCCGAGCAGCTTGGGGACATCCCGTGCCATTTCTCATACCCCTACGGCGATTCGGGCTCAGCGGCGACACGGGACTTCGAGCTCGCTGAAGAGCTTGGCTTTGCGACCGCTGTCACAACACGGCCAGGGGTTTTGTTCGGTGAGCATGCGGAGCATCTGCATGCGCTTCCCCGCGTGTCGCTCAATGGCGAGTACCAGGATCTCAAATATCTCGATCTCTACCTAACCGGCGCGCCATTTGGGCTGTTCAACCGGTTTCGGCGCTTGAATGTCGCCTAGGTCGAGAACTCATATTCCTGGTGCGTTTGGTGAGAGAAGATTTGGTTGCCTGCACGGCGCAAGACCGCAGGAAGTCTCCCTGACTTTCAAGGTCTTGCAACACAGCAGGCGAGCAAATCTTCTCTCACCAAACGCACCAGGAATATGAGTTCTCGACCTAGGCGACATTCAAGCGCCGAAACCGGTTGAAC
>JBCCMK010000041.1:0-27871 GCA_039026395.1 Pseudomonadota bacterium
CCGGACGGCTGATCGATGTGAACGTGGCTGTCTATACCACCGGGTAGAATGAGGAGACCACTTGCGTTTACCTCTTCGATCGCGCCCTCAATTGCATCGGACAATGCGACGATCTTGCCGCCCTAAATTCCGACATCCGCTTTGAATATGTCGCTTGCCGTCACCACCGTTCCGCCCCGAATGGCGAGATCAAAATCAGGCATAATTGTCTTTCGGTTGGATGAGATAGATCTGGTTTATCCTGTTCGAAGGATTGAAGATGAAGACCACCTTTGCAAGTCCTCTGGGTAGAAAATCGATCGCGCGAATGCCCCAATTATCGGGTTTTCGAAAAGGGATTTGCAGAATAGGGTTCGAGATACCGGAGTTGCAACGAACCACGCCTCCCAATTCCAGAACGCAACCACACCTCACTATAACGAAGAAGGTCTGATCCGATGGCCCGTACATTCCTCAAAAAAGCAGAAAAACACTCAACGAGCGACGCGGGTGACGTTCGCGAAACGGTACAGGCTATTCTCGACGAGATTGAAAAGGGCGGCGACGACGCAGCAAAAAAATATGCTGAAAAATTCGACACGTATGAAGGCAATCTTCTCCTCACGCGGGATGAGATCGAGGCTGCGAGCGCCCTTGTTCCCGCTCAATTGAAGGATGATATCCGCTTCGCCCACGACAATGTGCGACGGTTCGCCGAAGCGCAAAAAACGACGCTCCAGGATGTGGAAATCGAAATCGTTCCGGGCGTTGTTGCGGGGCAACGTTCGATCCCGGTTCGCGCGGCTGGCTGCTACATCCCTGGCGGACGTTATAGCCATATCGCGTCGGCGATCATGACCGTGACTACGGCCAAAGTTGCGGGATGCGAGAATATCGTCGCGTGCTCGCCCCCGCGTCCAGGTGTCGGGATTGCACCAGCCATCATTTTCGCAGCTGACCTTTGCGGCGCGGACAAGATCCTGGCGATGGGCGGTATCCAAGGTGTCGCGTCCATGGCATTCGGGCTCTTCGGTCTGCCCGCGGTCGACATACTTGTTGGTCCGGGTAACCAGTTCGTTGCCGAGGCAAAGCGCATCCTCTTTGGACGCGTCGGTATCGACATGTTTGCTGGCCCAACGGACTCGCTCATCCTTGCAGATGGTACAGCTGATCCAGCGATCGTCGCCTCAGACCTCGTGGGACAAGCCGAGCATGGCTACAACTCGCCCGTTTGGTTGGTGACTGACAGCGAGACACTTGCGAAGGATGTGATTGATCGGGTCCCAGCGCTCATCGATGATCTACCTGAATTAAACGGCAAAAACGCCGAGGCCGCATGGCGCGATTACGCAGAGGTGATCGTTTGCGCAGATCGCGAGGAAATGGCTGCGACATCTGACGATTATGCGCCCGAGCACCTCACCGTGCAGGCCGCCGACCTCGATTGGTGGCTCTCGCGGCTAAAGTGTTATGGCTCGCTCTTTCTGGGCGAAGAGACAACTGTGGCGTTTGGCGACAAGGCATCTGGGCCAAACCACGTTTTGCCGACTTCCGGAGCGGCACGCTATACTGGCGGGCTCTCGGTCCACAAATACATGAAACTGGTGACATGGCAGCGTGGCACGCGTGACGGCGTCAAGCCAATTGCTGAAGCGACCGCGCGCATCTCGCGGCTTGAAGGCATGGAAGGTCACGCTCGCACCGCTGACATTCGCCTGAAAAAATACTTCCCCGACGAGGCCTTTCAGTTGGATGCGGTCATGGATGACGCCGCCGAATGAAGGCTCTTGTCTATACGGGGCCGGAAACACTCGATTTTAAAGACGTTCCTGAACCTACTCCGGCGGGAAGCGACGAAAGTGTCGTCCGCATCGAGGCCGTGGGCATCTGCGGTTCTGACATGCACGCCTTCCATGGGCATGATCCACGCCGCCCAGCCCCTCTCATTCTCGGTCATGAAGCGGCGGGGACGATTGTCGGCGGCCCACGCGAAGGCGAGCGGGTCACGATCAATCCGCTTGTCAGCTGCGGAATGTGCGACGCGTGTGTACGTGGGCGCCAAAACCTATGTCCAAAGCGTCAAATTCTCTCCATGCCGCCACGGGAAGGAGCGTTCGCCCAGTTTGCCACTGCACCTGATCGAAATTTGATCCCGATACCGGATACGCTTTCGGCGAAAGCAGCGGCGTGCGCTGAACCCTTCGCTTGCGGCTGGCATGCCGTAAGGCTCGCGGGTTCCGCGCTCGACCGTCCACTCAGCGCCGCGAACGTTGTCGTTCTCGGTGGTGGTGGTATCGGCGTCGGAGCAGCGCTTTGCCTCAAGATTGCCGGATGCGCGGCGATTACCATCGTCGAGCCTCACGCCGGGCGCCGCGGGCTTTTAGAGGATGCTGTCGGCCTATCAGCGGTCACCGCCGCCGAGTACATCGATGATGACATCGATCTAGTGATCGATGCGGTCGGTTATGAAGCGACCCGACGGACGGCTTCGTCTATGGTGAAGCCTGGCGGCGTTATCCTTCATATCGGCCTCGGTGGAGGTGATCCTGGTCTCGATATTCGCCGCATGACGCTCCAAGAGATTACGTTCATCGGCACCTACACCTACTCGATGGCGGACTTCCAAGAGACTGTCTCTGCTTTGGCGCGCGGTAGATTTGGAGCGATGGATTGGCTGGACGTTCGAGACCTATGCGATGGCGCTGCCGCATTTGCGGATTTATCAGCCGGCCAAGTGACCGCGCCGAAAATCGTTTTGGAGCCATAGTCCAAGCCGGCGGCTGTTGAGACATGAGCGAGACGCGGATTTGGGCGTCAGCCTTTGATGTTTGAGCCAGCGATACTCGCAACAGTGTTTGCGACGCTCTTCATCGCAGGCTTCGTGAAGGGGATTGTGGGTCTGGGCCTCCCGACCGTTAGTCTTGCACTCTTCACGCTTGCATTTGATCTCAAAACGGCGATGGCCGTTTTCATCGTGCCATCGCTCGTTACCAATCTCTATCAAGCGGCTATGGGTGGACATGCAAAAACGATTATGAGGAAGCACTGGCCGTTTTTTCTATCAGCCGGTCTCTTCATCCCTATCGGCGTGGCAGTAAGCGGTGTTTTTAAGTCGGAAACGCTCTCGGTGCTGCTTGGCGCCGCTCTTGTCTTCTATGCGGTAGCTGGCTTGGCGTCGTCCAACCCTCGAATACCGCCGGAGCGAGAACGCAACGTGGGATTGGCACTTGGAGCCATCAATGGGGTCCTCACAGGATTGACGGGCTCGTTTGTTTTCCCTGGGGTCGCCTTCCTGCGGTCCGTCGGTTTGGATCGCGATGCACTCATCCAAGCGATGGGCATCCTATTCACCATTTCAACCATTGTGCTTGCGATCGCGCTCGAGCGTGCCGATGCACTTGAGAATGAACTGATTGTTCTTTCTTGCGTCTCAACGGTTCCAGCGCTCTTCGGCATGGCACTCGGTGCAAAGGTTCGCGACCGTCTCACCGAATTGGTCTTCAGGCGTTTCTTCTTCTTTGCGATTCTTGTTCTCGGGTGCGCGCTCATTGGTGAAAGCGTATTTACACCCTCGCTGGGCGACTGAGTGTTTCGAGACTTTCGACCGAAGAATATCGATCGTCTTTAGAACTCTAAGCAGAAGGAAGGCTCTCTTCGGCTTGTGCATTGCAGAAGACAAACGCAGAGATGCGTCTCCGACTGCGAATCGGATCGCGATACCGAGTATGGATCAAATTCCAGACTGGGTTCTGGTGCGGCACCCAAAGCGTTTTTCAGGGTGTCACTCTCTATCCGTGAGATGCGTGCATCAGACCAGTTCTTCTCTATCAAGAATTCTCGTATGGCGTGCAGATTAAACAGAATTCGCTCTCGTCGGAGACATTTGAGTACCCCTCGTGCGAGGAGACCCGCAGTTTTCACTCTTTTCTCACGGTAAGAGAAGCTGGAATCCTCGAGGTTTTAGCTACTGTATACGTCGCTCCTGGGGGGAACGACAATGCAGAGTAACGCTTCACCTGATCGTATCTTCGGGGTCTTTGGAGACCGCGTGTCCGCGCTAGAGGCGGCGAGTGATGTGGGTATCGTGATCACCGCGATTTTAAATGAGCACGATTATCCCTCGAATGCCTTGTTCGGCGCCACGGTTACAACCGCTTGGCTCGGAGTTGGTGATCCGCCAACCCATGATGAAAGCGCTCTCGATCTCATCTTCAGGATGAGAGAAACTGACGTCTCTTCTGCGTATTACGAACTCATCATTCGCGATGAGAACGGCTTTCCTTTCTACGGGGGTTGGCTTGCATCAGATGCCGTGTCGCTCGAGATCAGCGATGAGATTGTAAATGGGTACCGCGTCGTTCTGGGCCGTACGGCCAGCAACGATCTTATACGCCATGAGTTTGATATGGTTGTCGGTTATGTCCCGGTATCAGACGCAACTTCTCCGGCCGATGCTGCCTCATGGCGATGGAAGTCCCGCCTTCGGCAATAGCCAATCTTTTCGCGACGCTGACAAAGTGGAAGCTTGGACAGCGTCGATAACCAACGGGCAATGATCTCTCCGCGGTTACTGAGCAGCGGCAAAGAGCACGCTTCGCCACTGCAATCCGCTCGTCCGCAGCGCCAAAAATCGAATGGATAGTGTGAAAAAAATGTGAACAGCCTTCTCGCTGACGAAAAATTAGGCGATTCTCGCCGTGTACGTAATGCTTCGAGCGCAGAAGGCTATCTGTTGGAACACGTCGGCAGCATCGGGCGGCTATCAATACGCCTTTTTGGATCTTTCTCGGCAGTTTGGGGCGACGGCCGAAAGGTTGTCATTCGAGGGCTCAAACACCGCGCCCTGATTGCGATGCTCGCAACGGCTGCGGGCGGGGTTCACAACAGGAAATGGCTGCAGGAAATGCTCTGGAGCCGGTCTGGCACTGAACTTGGTCGTTCGAGTTTGAGGCGCGCGCTTTCTGATCTGCGACGCATATTCGGGGCTGACTTCGACCAGCTATTCGAGATCACAAACATTGATGTGACATTGCGGCCGGATCGGATTCGCCTTCTCGGTGATCGTCGTGACGGATTGTTTCTTGAAGGCGTCGATATCCTCGAGGATGGATTTCAGGACTGGCTTGCTGAAAAGCGCCTGATGACAAAAGGCGGCGCATTCGAAACGCCATCGCTGGTCCTGACCCAAATCGCGCCTTCGGTGGCGGTCATTCCATTTATGTCGCGACGCGACGATCCGGCAGAGCGGCGTTTCAGTGACTTCGCTGCTCACGAAATCACGCGCACGCTCTCCCGTTCGACGATGATCGATGTCATTTCCCACCTGTCGTCGAGGCAGTTTGAGGGACGCCTTCTCAATCTACAGACGATCGATAAGACGCTTGGAGCGGACTACGTCGTCTATGGGACTGCGCAAGCTGACAATGACGCATTTACGATTGAGGCGGATTTTGCCGATGTGCGCACCGGCCGTGTTCACTGGACACGGCGTTACGACGGTTCTGTACGAGAGTTGACCGCCGGGTCGAGCGATACAATCGAAGCGATATCGCGGCGAATTGGCCAAACAATTCTACTCGCCTCAGTTGAGTTGTCGCGCACTCGTCCCCTTCCAGACGTCGAAAGCCATGCGCTCTTCATGTCGGCAATCATGCACATGCATGAGCATGTCCGGTCGCACTTCATTCGCGCAAGGGAAGAACTCGAAGAGGTTATAAAGCGGGCGTCAGACCATTCTCTCCTCTATGCATGGATGGGTAAGTGGCATGTCCTAGCGATCGCTCAAGGGTGGAGCGAAAACCCAGCGCATGATCTCAAAACCGCGTCAGAACTGGCATCACGAGCACTCTCAATTAATCCGAATTGCTCGTTCTCGCTGGCGATTGATGGCATGGTTCAGCACGATATCTCGCGTGATTTTACCTTGGCATCGAAGCGATTTACCGACGCGCTTGAGAACGATCCAAACAATGCATTTGCCTGGTTACTGAATGCTCGTCTCCATGCTTTTGTCGGAAATGGCGTGGATGCGGTGAAATGCGCTCAGCGTGCCTGCGCCTTGTCACCGATCGATCCGCACAAATACTTTTTTGATAGCCTGACCGCCACAGCGCATGTGGCGAACGAGGATTACGAGCAGGCGTTGCGGATGGTTCGTCGGTCATTGGCTGCCAACAGCCGCCATGCCTCCAGCCACCGTGTTTACGTTGTTACGCTTTCGCTGATGGGGCGCGAAGCCGAGGCGGAGCGTGCAGCAGGGCGGCTCTTGGAGTTGGAACCAACGTTGACGGTTGAAAACTACCTTGAAAATCATCCGGCCGCTGAGTTTCAGAACGGGCGGATCTGGGCTGATGCCCTTAAAAACGCAGGCGTCCCGACACGCTAAACCTGAGCTGCGGGGCCCTTTCGTTAGTTGTGGGCTGGCCAGCGTAAACTACCGCCCCACTCGGCATGGTTTTTTACCCGGAACGGAAGGCTGCACAATCGTCTCGCTGCAGCAAGCGATTGGTCGCCTTTTCAATGCGCTCATCGAGAAGTGCCATGAATTCTGATTGGTCGAGACCAGGCTCAATGGGCTCCAAGATTTCAGCGGTAATCGTGCCGGGGTAGAGGATCGAAGACTTTCGAGGCCAAGATCGGCCCGAATTGAGGGCGATCGGCAGACACGTTACGCCAAAATCGCGGTAAAGCCGCGCAACGCCTGTTTTGTACGCCGGGTCAGCATCAGCGTTTTTTCGCGTTCCTTCTGGAAAAATGATGATTTGCCGATCTCGCGCCAGCTCTTCGATCGCAAGTTTGGTCATGTCTTCGAGAGCTTTTGCGCCCTTTCCACGATGAACCGGGATCATCCGAAACTTTGTTGTGAACCATCCAAAAACAGGAATGAACTTCAATTCCCGCTTCAAAATATAGGTGGGATATCGGAATTCAGGCAGAAGCGCGAACGTCTCCCAGGTGGAGTGATGTTTTGCAGCTATTAGGAGCGGCCCTTTGGGGATGCGCTCGGTCCGGATGATTTTTGATTTTACGCCGACAACTTTGTCCAACAGCCACATATTGCTTTTCGACCAGCGGCGGACATAAGCCCAACCCGTTTCCTGTGGCAGGAACAAAATGTAGGAAAACAGGATGAGTTGCCCCGCCGTGTTCACGTAGAAGAGGATCGTGAAGAGGAGAGACCGCGCTAACTGCATCGTTGAAAAGCTCGTCTTCGGGTAGAAAACCCTAGAGGCTCACTCGTTCCCGTAGGCGCGCGATGGTTTGCTCAGCCGAAAACGTTTCGGCCCGCTGACGGGTTAGAACGACCAGATATTTTGAATATTCAGACACGAGCCGCCGCCCGCTTTGTGGGTCACGCCAAAGCGTCGCCAGAATGGGCCCTTCGTCTTTGATTGGAAAAGGTGTGACGGTCAGCCCGGGCATAGATTTCTGAAACTCCAAGAGGCTGCGCGGCATATGGAAATCGGCCGTCACGAGGATAACTGATTTCAAATCGTTTTCTGCGACCCAGCGTGCCGTCTCACGGGCGTTCCCGCTCGTATTGATCGCGACATGTTCGATCTCAACGCAGCAGGCAAAAAGATCCTCAGGGGCGTCGTGCTCAGTGCGTATGGCGTCTTTGCTGGTATCGGGGTGGACCCCAGAAATTAAGAGGCGGGTCGCAAGCCCGGACGACAAGAGCTTAATCCCGCCCGAGATACGGTCTGGGCCACCTGTCAAAACGATTATTGCATCGGCGCTCGCGAGGTCAGGTGATGGTTGCGTGTCGATCGCGCGTACGAAATGCATGAAGCCGCCCGCAAAAAGCAGGATCATTGCTGAAACAAGGAACACTGGAAGCCGCAATATGTATCGCATGGGTTTCCTCCACCGGGATGCACTAGCACCAGCCACCGACGCGCACAATTATAGCGAGATTTTTCTACTGGATTGCGTGGAGATATCTCAAAACGGTCGCACGCGTTGTGAACGCCGTAAGCCCAGCGACCAAAGCAACGATGAGGGTAACGCCAATTATGGTTGTCAGTTCGACACTGAACTGACCCGTGAGAAAGCGCGCAGTGTCCGCATGTTGAGTGGCGACCCAGCCGGAAAGCAGCCCCGAAACAACAAAAAGTGTAACCAGCGATGCCGCGCCACCGATCACGCCTGCCTTCAGCCCTAGAACAAGGAAATGGCGCTGGAACTCGTTCGCAATGAAACCGTGTGGGGCGCCCACAAAGTGAAGGACTTCGATGACCTCTTTATTTCCCGACATCGCACCACGGGTGGCAAATACAACGGTCGCGATCATGACCGCGTTTACGAGAATAAAGAGGAGTGCTGCACCGATGACGATCGTTTGCGCACCTCGTGACAATCGATCGGACCAAAAACTGTGATTATCAATGTTCGCGGTCGGTAGCTCTTCGGCAAGTGTCGCTTGAAAAGCTGAAAAATCTGGCGGGTTTGTCGGATTGATCCGAAGCGCGACGAGGCGGGGAACCGGCAACACGTCGATATCGAAATTCTCGCCCAGCCATGGCGAAAGCATGGACTGAACGTCACCAGCGGGCAAAACACGCACGCTTTCCACGCCCTGGATGGTCGCTGCGAGTGCCTGGGCACGCTCGATATCGGCGTCCATATCGCGATCATCAGCGGGTAAAATCTGGATTGTTGCTTCCTGCGCAACCTCGCTGGACCATGAACTTGCTGCCCTTTGAGCAGTCACGGTGATCGCAAACGATATGCATGCCAGGAAACACATTGCTGCGACAACAAAGGTGAGTGCCCGGCCAGCGACGCCTGCCGAAGGTACAATCGGTGCCGGCTTGTCTACGTCGACGTGATCGCTCGCGGGTTCGATGATCCCGTCGTCAAACTCATCAAACTCTTCTGCCGCGCTCATTCTAGCCGCTCATTCATAGATTTGAAGACGGCGGTCATTGAGGATCATCCGCGGCGCGTCGAATTGGTCCATCAAAGCAATATCGTGTGTGGCAACCACGATCGAAGTCCCAAGTTTATTGAGTTCAAGAAACAATCGCATGAGACGTCGCGCCAATTGCGGGTCAACATTCCCGGTGGGCTCATCAGCCAGGAGCAGTTCAGGTTGACTGATCACGGCTCGGGCAATGGCAGCACGTTGTTTTTCGCCGCCTGACAGGACAGGCGGGTGGACATGCATGCGATCACCTAATCCGACCCATTCGAGAAGCTCCTCGACGTCGTGCTGATAGGCTGACGGTCGCTGTCTCGTGACACGAAGGGGCAGTGCAACATTCTCAAAAGTCGTCAGGTGATCAAGCAGCCTGAAATCTTGAAACACGATGCCGATCCGGCTCCTCAAGTCAGACAGATCGGCCCTTGAAAGAGAGGCGATATCTCGATCAAAGAGCGAAATCAGGCCGCGGGTCGGTTGGATCGACATAAATATGAGGCGCAAAAGCGAGGTTTTGCCCGCACCGGATGGACCGGTGAGGAAATGAAAACTGCCGGGCTCGATATTAAAAGTCACATCGCTCAGCACCTCGGTGCCAACGCCGTATCGCAACCCGATGTTTTCGAACCGAACCAATAGTCTTCAGCCGTGCTGTTCGCTCACCGAAAGAGCCAAACCCGTTTAATGATTAACTTGAACGTTAAACGATCTTAAAGGCGCTTTAACGCTTTCCCTCATTTGGCCAAATCTGTGTCGTTTTTGGGAACGCTGGAAAGGTTTTATCAATTTTTTTACCCGCGTTCGGCAAGCGTTGGAATAATGAATGCTGACGAGAATCCAACGTGATCATCGCTTGTCCAACCTGTTCCACGCGCTATGACATTCCCGCTGATGCATTGGGCGCGAATGGACGCAAAGTTAAGTGCGCACAGTGTGGAAACAGCTGGCTGGCGACCGCCGAAGAGCCGCTGAGTGAGCCCACAGCATCTAGCAACGACGCATTCGACGATACGTCTTTCGATGAGCAAGGACCTGTTGAGACTAATTCGGAACACGCGGAAGACGACTTCAATGCTGACGTCATATCCGAAGACATCGTCGATGATTTTGACGAGTTGGACATGCCAGACCTTCAAGCTGGAGTGTCACCTAAGCCAGCAAACAAGCGGATCGTTGTAAAACGTCGAAAAAGAAAGCCGCTCCCGTGGACAAAAATCGGCGCGGTCGCCGCTTGCGCCGCATTTTTCTACGCTGCGGTCGAATATCGGGTCGCTGTCGTCAAGCTCGCCCCGCAACTTGCCGACGCCTACGCGTTCTTTGGGTTGCCCGTGAATGTCCGTGGTCTGTCGTTCGCGGACCTCTCATTCCGGTTTGGCGCAGAAAATGGCGCGCGCATGCTCTATGTTTCTGGAATGGTGGAAAATCTGACCAACGAACTGAAGCTTTTGCCTGACTTGCAACTTACGCTTCGCGATGACACGGGCACACCCCTCGCCTCGGTAAGCCGGACACTTTCGCAAACTGAGGTCGATCCAGGGGGAACAACTCCATTTCAGGTGAGGATGGCAAATCCGCCGGAACCCGCTGTGACAGTAACGATGCGCTTTATCGATCGTGAACAGGCATCGCTCGTGACCGGCGTTGGGGCTCAATAGGCGATGACGCACATCGAGAAAGCCGGGAAAACGATTGATGTGCTCTTCAGTGCCGAGGAAATCGCGAACCGAAATCTAGAGCTCGTTCGCGAAATCGCTGAAATGGATCCCCATCGGCTCTTGGTCATTGCCGTTTTGAAGGGAAGCTACGTTTTCGCTGCCGATCTCATTCGCGCGATGCATGAGGTCGGTCTCGCTCCGGAAGTCGACTTTATCCATTTATCGAGCTATCGCGAGGCGACAGTTTCAACCGGGCACGTGCGGGTCGTTCGTGACATCGAGAGCGAAGTCGGTGACCGCGATGTCATTATCATCGACGAGATTTTGGAGTCCGGTCGGACCCTTGCCTACGCAAAAGACTTAATCGCCGCCCGCGGTGCACGTCGCGTCAAAACGTGCGTACTCCTGGTAAAACCTGGGCGACAAACCACGCAGATACAGGCCGATTTTCAAGGGTTTGAGTGCCCCGACAGGTTCGTCGTGGGCTACGGCATGGACATGGGAAACGCTTTTCGCGAACTCCCCTTTGTCGGCTACATTGTGGGTCCATCCGACGACGAACCAAAGAGCTAATAGGGTCGGATCAAGCGTTCGAGATAGTCGCGTTCGATCTGTGGCCGCTGCGGATTAGAAAGCCGCTCGCGCAATTCGTTTAAAATTTCGCGGGCCCGCTGCATGTCGATTTCGTCCGGCACTTTCACGGTATTACCAAGGTCTGGTCCCTCGGTCCGCTGCGGCCGTCCAAGCGGATCACGCTGTTCGCCATTCGATTCGCCCTGGTTTCCAAATGCCTGCATCATTTGTTGGGTCATGTCTTGGGCACCCTGGCGCAACTGATCGAGCGCCTGCGCTTGATCGTCTAGCGCTGATCCGGGTTCGCCTCCGCGCAGATTGCCCTCGGCACCCTGCATCGAATCGCCAGCCTGCCCAAGGTTTTGGCCTGGCTCCATGCCCATCTGGCCAAGCTGGTTCATGAGGTTTTCCAACGCCTCACGAAGGCTTTGTTGGCCCTGTCCTAACTGATCGAGCTGATCCTGAAAATTCCCTTGGCCGTTCTGACCCATCTGTCCGGGTTGCTGACCCTCACCGGGTTGCATTTGTTGTTCCTGGCCTTGCTGACCCTGCCCCTGTTGCATTTGGAAGGTCTGATCCATCAGTTCCTGCTGCCGGCGGATCATCTCCTGGAGTTCCTGGAGAGCCTCTGACATTTCGCTCTGGCCCTGGGGTTGTTGCGGCATGCGCTGGGCGTTGCGGAGGTTTTCCATCATATTTTGGAGTTGGCTAAGCATTTGCCGAGCCGCATCTCGGGCTCCTGAACGTGCCATTTCCTCGATCTGGTCAAGCATCTGCTCCAGATCCTGGCTCGACAGCATCTGAGACGGGTCCATCGGCTGCTGATCCGCTGTCGGCGGCATTTGATCGGCGTTGCGTGCAAGTTCCTGCATGAAGTCGCGCATGGCGTCGCGAAGCTCCGCCATCAATTGCTCGATCTCCTGATCAGACGCACCATTTTCAAGCGCGTCCATCAACGCCTGTTGAGCATCTCTCAGACGTTGTTCGGCGAGCGAGAGATTTCCATCTTCAATCGCGAGCGCGATGTTCCAGAGATAGTCGACAAACTCGCGAAGGGCTTCGTTGCCCTCGGCTGCCTGAAGGCGCCAGTATGCTGAGCGAAGCAGCAAATAGTGCGTCGTGTTCGGTGTAAATTCGTCGGGCGCGATCGAAAGCGCCTCCAGAGCGTTGGAAACCCGCAATTGCTCCCGCGCGTCTAAAGCAAGGATACGGCGCTCATCGACAAGGGCACGCGCGAGCGGGTTACGAAACTCCCGCTGCGGTAAGGTCATTGAAACGACGTCAGACGTCCCGATTTGTGCTGCATCATCGAGCGCCTCTAGGCGGAGCTTCACAGTCGAGCCAGCCCAAGGATGGGCCATGAGATCGCGCGTTGTCTGGCCTTCACCCTCCCGGACCCTTGCTTCTGGTAGTACGAGCGGTACGTCCGGCGCTTCAAAAAGTGGCTCCGCGCCCTCTGCGCCCCCCGCTTCAGACTCGGGCTCGATCACTGCCCTTGCAGAGACCACACCATAGTCGTCAGAGAGCGAGTAGGAGAGTTGCAGCGCGCCACTGAAGGCTTGCGACGGCTCCTCAACGAACGAGATGTTGGGTGCCTCATCATTGAGTATGTTAAACGACCACTCTCGCAAGATCTCGCCATTCTTCTTCAGAATGAAGCGTTCTGGCTCGGTGAGCGTTTTGCCGAACTCGGCTGCGGCCAGATTGTCTTCGGCGTCTTCAACGGTGACTGGTCCAGTAGCACCAGACCGTTCAAATGTGACACCATCGGCAGGGGTTACCCGGACAGCAAAAACGCTGTTCTCTGGCACGCGTAGGCTTTCGGCGACATCGATCTCGGCGTCGCCGATTTGATCTTGCGTCAAAACAATGGGCGGCTCACCCGTGTAGACGGGCGGCGATACCCACGCATCAATGCGAACCGAAACGATTTCAGTAGGTCCCGCTGCGATGGCCTGCGGTCCGCTCAAACGGTCACGCCAGTCATCCCCGGCAACGAAAACACCGATGATAAACAGGAGGATGGGAATAGCGCGCAGTCCTCGCGTGTCGTAAGCAGCGAGCCCCGGTTGGATTTTGCCGGCTTTTGCTTGTTCAGCGGCTTTTGCTGCGCGGTCCCGGTGAATGACCCATAGGCGCTCAGCCGATGCATCGCCGGACCCCACTGCGAGGTCATCGTCCAAAGTCTGCATCTCGCGGAGATTCAATCCGGTCGCTGTCTCAACGCGATCTGCTGCTTCAAACCGAGTTGGCCAACGAAAGGACCGGAATGGAATGAAGCTGAGAAAGAATGCGATCCCTGCAGCGCCTAATGCAAGCCAACCAAGCGTTGCCGGAAGCACTTGCCAGAGGCCCAGGAGAGCGAGCGCGACAATCAAAACCGCAGTCGAAAACGCTGGCGTGATCGCTCGGATGAGGCGCTCAACACCGATATGAAGACGCGCCCGCCACAAGGCTTGGCGGGCCTTCTTCGGCAAGTTAGCTGGTGTTTCGCGGTGAACAGTCGGCTCGGTTTCGCTCACGGACCTGTTCTCCCCATCGTGTTCATCTGAGTGCGCTGCACTCGAAGATCGCTCAATGGTAGAGATGGCGCGCGATCACCATACGCCAAGGCGGCAAATACGCCGCGACACATCTTTGAGGTAGCCGGTGCCTACGCCAACCACTCGGGGATGCTATCGAGCCTGATCATCTCGTCAAGAGTAGGGCGAGGTCGCACAACGTGAAAACTGGATCCGTTGACGAGCACTTCGGGCACCAGCGGTCGTGAGTTGTAGGTGCCTGACTGAACGGCGCCATAGGCTCCCGCTGACAGGATCGCGAGCTGATCCCCTGCCTTCAATGCAGGCAGAGTGCGGTCTTTCGCCAGGAAATCTCCCGATTCGCAAACGGGCCCAACCACATCGACGGTCCGCATTTCGGTCGTCTTTGGATCCCGTACCGGGATGATGTCATGGTGGGCGTCATAGAGTGTCGGGCGGATTAAGTCGTTCATGGCGCCGTCGACGATGACAAAGGTTTTATCGCCGGTTTTGACGTAGATGACTTCGGTTACAAGAATTCCGGCGTTCCCGGCAATCAGACGTCCGGGTTCAAAAAGCACCTGAGCACCCATGCGGTTCATGTGCTTTTTGACAACGTCGGCATAGTCTTTGGGAAGCGGAGGCGTTTCTCCGTCTGACTGATAGGGGATGCCCAACCCGCCGCCGAGATCAATATGGTCTATCTCGTGCCCGTCCGCGCGCAGGTCGGCGACCAGATCGCCCAGCTTGGAAAAGGCACTATCAAACGGTTCAAGCGCGGTGATCTGTGAGCCGATATGCATGTCGACGCCGACGGTCCTGATACCTGGCAAGTCGCGCGCCAAGGCGTAAACGCGACGAGCGTCTTGAAAGTCGATGCCGAATTTATCGGCCTTGCGACCGGTCGAGATTTTCTCGTGGGTGCCTGCGTCAACGTCAGGGTTGATGCGAAGCGAGACAGGGGCCTCCACGCCCAAAGCGGTTGCGACCTCAGATAGAGCCCGAAGTTCGGGTTCTGATTCGACATTGATGCAGAGAATACCGGTTTCAAGCGCGAGTTCGAGTTCGTCCCGTCGTTTGCCGACACCCGAAAAGACGATCTTTGAGGGCGGAATACCAGCGGCAAGCGCGCGTTTTAATTCGCCTGCGGAGACGACATCGGCGCCGGAACCTAGGCGCGCCAACATCCGAAGAATTGCCTGATTGGAATTCGCTTTCATCGCGTAGCAGATGAGCGTGTTGAGGCCGTCAAACGCCTCGGCAAAAACCCTATAATGGCGTTCGAACGTCGCCGTCGAATAGCAGTAAAACGGGGTCCCTACCGCAGCGGCGATATCGGGTATCGGCACATCCTCGGCATGGAGCACGTGCTCGCGATAGCTGAAATGGTGCATGACTTTAGCGGCCTACAACAGGCCATCCAAAATAAACGGACGATCCGGATTTGACGCGCGCGGTCCTGGTTTCACCGCCTCGTTTTCCTCAAGCGGCGGTGGTTTCGTCGCGCCTGGCGGCGGCTCAAGCGGCCCCTTTCGTCCGCACGCCGCAACAGCAAGGCAAGCGCACATCAAGACAGTCACAACGAGACGAGGCGTACGAGGCACAATTATTCTCCGGTATGGTCTCGCATTTGGGTGCTTATGGTTCACGTTTTGGCGTTGCGGTCGAGTGCTTTCAACCACCGTTTCGCCGCGCGACGCACATTTGCAGGGGCCGTGCCACCGTAACTCTTGCGCGAGCGGACCGATTTTTCCACCGAGAGCACCGAAAAAACGGCATCAGTAACGCGACTGTCCACGGCTTGCATGGCGTCGAGCGACAGGCGGTGGAGCGGTTTTCCCTGCCGCTCCGCTTCGGCAACAATAGCGCCGGTCACGTGATGCGCCTCGCGGAACGGCATCCCGATCTCGCGGACGAGCCAATCTGCTAGATCGGTCGCGGTTGAGTATCCGCCGCCCGCCGCCTTTTTGAGTTCTGCGGGGTTCGGCTCCATGTCGCGGACAAGCCCCGTGGTGGCGGCGACGGCAAGAGCCAGCGCGTCAAATGCATCAAAGGCCGGCTCTTTATCTTCTTGCATATCTTTCGAGTAGGTCAGGGGGAGTGCCTTCATGACCGTCATCAAGCCGATAAAAGCGCCAATGATGCGGCCACTCTTTGCGCGCACCAATTCTGCTGCATCCGGGTTGCGTTTTTGCGGCATAATGGATGAGCCGGTGGTAAAGGCGTCCGTCAGCGTCACAAACGAGAACGGCGCTGAGCACCAAATCACCACTTCTTCAGCAAAACGCGACATGTGGACCGATAAGATTGAAGCGGCTGACAGCATCTCCAGCAAGAAATCACGATCGGCAACCGCGTCCATGGAATTCGCCATGGGGCGATCGAAACCGAGAGCTTTGGCCGTCATTTCACGGTCGATCGGAAAGGATGTCCCGGCCAGGGCAGCGGCGCCAAGCGGTGATTCGTTCATGCGCTTCCGCGCGTCCATCATGCGCGATCGGTCGCGGCCAAACATCTCCACATAAGCGAGCAGATGGTGGCCGAATGTAACCGGCTGCGCGGTCTGAAGGTGCGTAAAGCCCGGCATCACTACGTCGGCATGCGTGTGGGCTTTCTCCGCGAGCGCAATCTGTAAATCGCCAAGCGCCGCGATCAGCATGTCTGCCTGATCGCGCACCCACAGTCTGAAGTCCGTCGCTACCTGATCATTACGCGAACGAGCCGTGTGTAAGCGCCCGGCGGCGGGGCCGATCAACTCAGAGAGCCTCGCTTCAATGTTCATGTGAATGTCTTCAAGCGCGGTCTTAAATTCGAACGCGCCCGCCTCGATTTCTGACGCAATCGTGTCTAGACCCTCTTGGATGCGCTCGGCATCGTCCGTTGAAATGATGCCTGCATGCGCCAACATGGAGCAGTGTGCCTTTGAACCCGTAATATCCTGGCGGTAGAGCCGCTTGTCGAACCCGATGGACGCATTGATCTCTTCCATGATCGCATCGGGTCCACCGGAAAACCGGCCACCCCACATTGAGTTTGAAGTTTTGGATGACGTCATGAAAGTGACCAAAAGGATTGAGAAATGCCCGGGATGAGGATGCTCTTCATTGCCGCGGTGGTCGCCCTGGCCGCTGGCGCCGTCGTATACGGCATTGTCGGCGATGCTGGCAATCCGACAACGGTTGCGGAATGCCAAGCGGGAGCCACGCGCACTGCGGCTATGGATGAGGCAGCAGTGGGTGAGCTTGCGGCCTTTGTGGTGGCAGACGCTGTTTCGCCACTCGTTGATCTTGCGTTTGTCGATGAGGAGGGCGCGCCACTCACGCTTGATGATTGGTCCGGGAAGGTCACGCTCATCAACCTTTGGGCGACCTGGTGCGTTCCGTGCCGCGAGGAAATGCCGGATCTCGACAATCTGAAAGGCATGTTTTCTGACCGACCATTTGACGTTGTGGCGATTAGCCTGGATCGCGCTGAACCCGCTGTGCCGATCGGTTTCTTGGAAGAGATCGACGCAAAGAACTTGGTCTTTTATCACGATCAAAAGGCCAACTCTTTCAATGCGTTGAAAGAGGCTGGTCTCGCCTTTGGACTTCCTGCGACAGTGCTGATTGACGAAAATGGGTGTCGCTTGGGCCACCTTCCAGGTCCCGCAAAATGGGATGGCGACGACGCTCAGGCTCTGATCCGAGCGGCACTTCCCTCTTGAGTGGGCGCGTCTTCCGGTTCGCGCCGAGCCCGAATGGTCGCTTGCATCTTGGTCATGCGCGCTCTGCTCTCCTGAATGATTGGCTGGCCGACAAGGCCGGGGGTCGGTGGTTACTGCGCATCGAAGACATCGACATCACACGATCCCGTCCCGAATATATTGCAGGAATTGAAGAGGATTTGAGTTGGCTTGGGCTCACCTGGCCAAAACCCATGATGGTTCAATCATCGCGTGGCGCCTATTATCGCCTTGCGCTCGACACGTTGAAGCAGATGGATCTTGTATATCCGTGCTTTGCGACACGGGCTGAAATCAAGGCAGCAACAACAAAGGATACCGAGCGTGATCCCGAAGGTCAGCCGCTCTACCCTGGAATCTGGCGAGAGGCATCGGAGCGTGACCTTGATGACGTGATTGCCGAGGGAAGACTCCCGGCATGGCGGCTCGATATGGCCCGCGCGGTTGGACACGCTGGTACGGACACGATGCGCTGGAGTGAGGGGTTATCTGGCGACATTGTCACCAAGAATGTCCGCAACTGGGGCGACGTGATTCTCGCTCGCCGCGACATCGGTACGAGCTACCATCTGGCGGTGACCGTGGATGATGCAGAGCAGGGAGTTACGGATATCGTTCGTGGGCGCGATCTTTATGCGGCAACGGCGATCCACCGTCTCTTGCAAATCCTCCTCGATCTGCCGCAACCTCGTTACGCGCACCACGCGCTCGTTGAAGACATGGGTGGTGACAAGCTCTCTAAATCGCGGGGCAGCCGTTCACTGAGCGACCTGCGAGATGCGGGCGCAACTCCCAGCGAAGTGATCGCCCTGGCCGGTCTCGGCAATCCCGAAGCTCTCTTTTCGGTCAATCCGGCAACGGTATGAGCGTCAACCAGAACGATACGCTGATGACGGATAGAAACGTCGAGATCGCGATCGTACTCGACGAAATCCTGAGACCTGTCCCGTAGTACTTTGCGACCAAGTATGCGTTTACGCCTGATGGTGACGCTGCGAAGAGAATAACTGCCCCGGTCCAAGCGGGGGGGAGATCGAAAACGTGGACGGCAAGCACATATACTAAGAGCGGATGAATGATGATCTTGAGTGTCGTGAGCGACAGGCTCGCGCGAAGGTCGCCCGCAACGCCATATTTCCTGAGCGCGAGGCCCAAAACGAAAAGAGCACACGTGCCGGCGATATTGGCGAAACTGTCAAGGATTGGGCGAAATAGTCCCTCTGCTGGAAGGTTCATCAACCGCCAGACGAGCCCAGCCAAAATGCCGATAATGATGGGGTTCAACGCGACGCCTTTAGCGACTTTCTTCAGCGTTTCGCCCCAGTTTGCGCCGCTGCCGCGAGAGATCTCCATCAACACTGCCGCGACAAGCATCATGATTGGTAAGTGGATCGCAATGAGTGTCGCGATTGGCGCCGTACCGGCGTCGCCGTAAACGCTCAAGATCAGCGGTATGCCGATCAGGACCGTGTTGGATTGGCATGCGGAAAACCCTGCAACGATCCCAGTCGGTTTATCCCGACGCAAGGGTATCATCACGATGAACATCGCTGCCGACCAGGTAACTACGATTGGCATGAAGTAAGCCGCCCAGTAGGCCCAAGGCGAAACGTCTCCGAATTCCGCCGTGATCATGGTCCGAAAAAGGAGGCAGGGGATCGCAATCCTGAAGACGAAATCGGATATGCCGTTTTCAACGCTTTCGCTCAAAAGGCCGGTCAGGCGCGCCAGATAGGCGACGCCAACGATCCCGAATACCGGGAGGATGAGCGTTAGAATGTCGGCAAAGGCCATAAGATGTCCGATCGGATGAACGAACTAAACGCGCTTGCTAATCAGTCTGTCAATGTCACTTGCCGGATCGGCTACGCCGGTGGCGCCGTCGGCGATCCGCATCCACGCCGATGACGATCGGAATATCTGCCGCAGGATTGAGTTCCACTGTTCCGGGATCTACGGTCCCAGACGAAGCCTGAAATCGGGGTGGCAGGCGCGTTCCGTCCGGCAATCGCATGCCAACGGAGCCTTCCTCGACGTCGATTGAGCGAGAAAGAAAAGTGGGTCCAAAATCTGTGACCAGTTCCTTCTCAAGCATATCATCGCTGCCATCAGCGAGCGAAAATGCTGGTGCGAGCGCGAGGGAAATAGTCAGGAATGTACGTTTCAGCGACATGGAATTGGCGCAGCAAGGACCGCGCCATTCACGCGGCTTTTTCGTATTCCTCGCCCACGATCCGAACGATATCGGCCATTATATCGTTAATCTGGAAGTCCTTCGGCGTATAGACCGCAGCGACACCGGAAGCGAGCAGCGTTTTCTCATCTTCTGGAGGGATGATGCCGCCGACAATAACTGGAATGTCGTCGATTCCGTCGCGGCGCATGCGGTCCATGATCTCAGTCACGAGCGAGATATGCGACCCCGATAGGATTGAGAGGCCAACGACGTGGACGCCTTCTTCGAGCGCGGCGTTCACGATTTCAGCGGGTGTCAGGCGAATGCCCTCATAGACCACTTCCATGCCGCAATCGCGGGCGCGAACGGCGATCTGTTCCGCGCCGTTCGAATGGCCGTCGAGGCCTGGCTTGCCGACCAGAAATTTGATGCGGCGTCCAAGGCTCGCGGAAACGCGTTCAACTTCGGCTTGGATGGGTGCCAGATCATCTGCCGTTGCGGCCATGGCTTGCCCGACGCCGGTTGGCGCGCGGTATTCACCGAAGACTGACCGCATGATTTGGCCCCATTCTCCGGTCGTGACGCCGGCTTTTGCTGCCTCAATCGATGCCGGCATGATGTTCGCGCCAGAGCGTGCGTCAGCCTCAAGTTTTGTAAGTGCGGTTTCCACGGCTGATGTATCACGCGCTTCACGCCACGCGATTAATCGCTCGATCTGGCCTTTTTCATCGTCGGGGTCGACCGTCATGAATGCTCCGTCACCGACCGTGAGCGGTGAGGGTTCGGTCTCGGTGAATGCGTTCACGCCGATGACTTTTTGCTCACCCGATTCAATACCTTCCAAGCGCGCGGTGTTCGACTGAACCAACGCACGCTTCATGTAAGATGTCTCGATGGCGGCTACGGCACCGCCCATCGCGTCGATGTTAGCGAGTTCGCTGCGGGCCTCTTCTTTCAGCGCCTCGACCTTGGCTTCGATCTCTTTTGAGCCATCGAAAACATCGCCATACTCAAGAAGATCGGTTTCGAACGCGACGATCTGCTGAAGCCGCAGTGACCATTGTTGATCCCAAGGGCGTGGCAGGCCGAGCGCTTCATTCCACGCTGGTAGCTGGACAGCTCGGGCACGTGCCTTTTTGGAGAGCACGACCGCCAGCATCTCAATGAGGATGCGATAGACATTATTTTCAGGCTGCTGCTCGGTCAGACCGAGCGAATTGACTTGCACACCGTAGCGGAAACGGCGGAATTTCTCGTCTTCGACGCCGTAGCGTTCACGGCATATCTCATCCCAAAGATCCACAAATGCGCGCATCTTGCACATCTCGGTGATGAACTGGATACCCGCATTCACAAAGAACGAGATACGGCCGACCACCTTGGGGAAGTCCTCTTCGGGCACCTGGCCCGACGCTTTAACACTGTCGAGAACTGCAATTGCCGTTGCGAGCGCATAAGACAGTTCCTGAACTGGTGTCGCCCCCGCCTCCTGAAGATGGTAAGAACAGACATTCATCGGGTTCCATTTCGGAAGCTCCGAATAGGTAAACGCGATCATGTCCGTGATGAGTTTCAAGCTCGGCTCCGGCGGAAACACGTAAGTGCCGCGCGACAGATATTCTTTGATGATGTCGTTTTGCGTCGTGCCGGTGAGGGCTGAGCGCTCCGCGCCTGCTTCGTCTGCCGCCGCAATGTAGAGCGCCAACAACCATGCTGCAGTCGCATTAATGGTCATCGACGTGTTCATCTTGCCAAGAGGAATGTCGTTGAACAGCGTTCGCATATCGCCGAGGTGCGAAATTGGAACGCCAACTTTTCCAACCTCGCCGCGCGCCAAGGGATGGTCGGAATCGTATCCCGTCTGCGTTGGGAGATCGAAAGCGACTGACAGGCCAGTCTGCCCTTTTTCAAGGTTCTTCCGGTAAAGCTGATTGGACGCCTCAGCCGTGGAGTGGCCAGCATAGGTCCGGAAAATCCAGGGGCGATCACGCTCTGACATCTCTCAAATTCCGCTCAGGTCAAACCGGCGCGGAGCATACCGCAGTGCAGCGAGATGTCATGCCGACTTTTGGCGGCATATAATATTTTCTATTAAGCTCTTGATTTCACGAAGCAATATGTCGTGAAGATGACTGCGCCACTCGATGCAAATGCCGCGAACATCGGAAGTAGGTCTTCGCGAAGATCGAAACCGGCGAAACCGAGGCCGATCATGCCGACGACACCGCCAAACATAATGATGAAGCCGTTTATGAAGGTCCCTGACGCAAGATTTCCGAGGATATCGTCCAGAAAATAGCCAGCAATCATGGCGACAAACAAGCCGAGCATCAGGACCGAAGTCGGAATGTCATCATAGTAAGCGGCGGCCAATCGCATCGCATCAGTTACGCTGTCCATGGTGCTTCCTAGCGCTTCTGGCAGAAGAACGTTCGCCGCAGCGTAAGCCACCGTCGCTTAATATACGCCTAAAAAAGGGTTTTGCGTTGGCTCATGGTCGGCTAGGAGTGGCCGCGATTAGATATTGCACTGCACCATTCCCGCTAGGAGAAGCCATATGGCCGTCGCTGCCGCGTCAACCGATACACCCAAGGATCTCTATGAAATCGGGGAGATCCCGCCGCTCGGGCATGTGCCAAAACAAATGTATGCGTGGGCTATTCGCCGAGAGCGTCACGGAAATCCGGAAGATGCCATGCAGGTGGAGGTCGTGCCGACATGGGACATTGACAGTCACGAAGTGCTCGTTCTCGTCATGGCAGCCGGGGTTAATTACAACGGAATTTGGGCCGCCCTCGGCGAACCGATTTCGCCGTTTGACGGTCACCAGCAGCCCTATCACATCGCCGGATCGGACGCGTCTGGAATTGTCTGGGCGGTTGGCTCGAAGGTGAAGAATTGGAAAGTCGGTGACGAGGTCATCATTCACTGCAATCAGGATGATGGCGATGATGAAGAGTGCAACGGCGGTGATCCCATGTACTCGCCGACGCAACGGATCTGGGGCTACGAGACCCACGACGGCTCGTTTGCGCAATTTACCCGTGTGCAAGCGCAGCAACTTCTTCCACGTCCACAACATCTGACTTGGGAAGAAGCGGCCTGCTATACGCTGACACTTGCTACAGCCTATAGGATGCTCTTCGGCCATCGGCCGCACATCCTGCGGCCCGGTGACAATGTGCTGGTCTGGGGAGCGTCGGGCGGTCTCGGCGTCTTTGCCACGCAGATTTGTGCCGCAGCGGGCGCCAATGCGATTGGCGTGATTTCCGATGATGATAAGCGCGACTATGTGATGTCCATGGGCGCCAAAGGCGTTCTCAATCGGAAGGATTTCAATTGCTGGGGGCAATTGCCGGTCGTCAACTCAGATGAATACAAAGCCTGGTTTGGCGAGGTTCGAAAGTTCGGTAAAGCGATTTGGGACATCACCGGTAAGGGCAACAATGTTGATATCGTCTTTGAACACCCGGGCGAATCGACATTCCCTGTTTCGACGTTCGTCGTGAAGCGCGGCGGCATGGTGGTCATTTGTGCGGGCACGACTGGCTTTAACCTGACCATGGACGCGCGTTACGTCTGGATGCACCAGAAGCGCATTCAAGGCTCTCACTTTGCGCATCTGAAGCAGGCGGCGGCGGCGAACAAGCTCGTCATCGAGCGGCGCATTGATCCTGCGATGTCTGAGGTTTTCGCATGGAACGATATTCCGCGAGCCCACACGAAGATGATGGATAATCAGCACGCGCCTGGCAACATGGCGGTGCTTGTCCAATCACCTCGACCGGGGCTGAAGACGTTTGATGACGTCCTAGCAGGTTAGACCCATTCGGTCCGTATTATTGGCTTTATGACAGAAAAAGCCCGGTCCACTGGACCGGGCGGATACGCATTCACACTTGTCGTGAACTGGTACTTTAAACTCTTAAAGCATCGGCGTCGGGATTACCTTTACCGGCTTCACTTCAGCCTTCACCGTCATTTTCGGCGCGCTTGAGGCGTGCATTTGCACCTCAGGTGCCTTGACGGTCTGTGCGGGGGTGTAGTCCTTGGCCATCTTGCCAAACCCGCATGCGAGTGCGGGTGCTACGGCGAATGCCGTAATAGCCGCGGTTAGTGAAAGGGTCTTCAGCATGGAGAACTCCTTCAGGTGGTCGATCGCAAGATCGATGTGCGGCGGGATAGCTGCACAAGAGATAGGCTAGCACTCGATTTCATCACGTCAAACGCCAGGAGCGAAAAAGATCGGGCTTTAGCCCGCTCTCGGATGGGCTGCACGGTAGCTATCGAGCAGATCATCGCTTGAGACTTTCGTATAAATCTGAGTGGAATTCAGGCTCGCATGGCCGAGCAGCTCTTGTATCGCACGCAGATTACCACCCGCCGAAAGAAGATGCGTTGCGAATGAATGTCGCAGCGCATGGGGTGTCGCGCTTGATGGGAGACCGAGCGCGCCACGCATTGTTTCCATGGCACGCTGGATCATTCTCGGGTTCAGCGGGCCACCTTTAACGCCTCGAAACATGGGATCCCGTGCGTTGATTGGGAACGGGCAACGGTCGAGATAGTCGAGGATTGCCCGTTCTACAGCGGGCAGAACTGGCGCCTCGCGGACCTTGTTACCCTTTCCCGTGACGCGCAACCGGTGGCTACGGCCCGTTAGAAGGAGATCGGCTTGGGTGAGAGACAGAGCCTCAGAGATCCGAAGACCGCAACCGTAAAGCAGTGAGAAAATCGCGATGTCGCGAGCTTTCACCCAAGGCTCTCGCTCTGTTTCAATGACTGATCCCACGATAATTGCAGTCGCGTCTGAGACTGTCAGTGGCCGAGGCAGGCGATCTTTCGTGCGTCTCACTTTCATCGCTTTGAAAGGGGCAACCACGGCGAGGGACCGCTCTTCCAAATAGCCAAAGCAGCTTCGCCAGGCGGAAAGCGCGCGCGATATCGATGCCTGATCGAGGCCGCTTTCACGCCGTCGCGCCATTACAAAGCGAACATGAGCGGGTTTCAATGCGGTCAGGTATTTGGCACTCACTGGTTCGCCGAACTGGTCGGCGAAAGATATGAAAGCCTCTTTGGTGTCGTGCCAATACGCGTCCACTGTCTTCGGTGAGTAGCCGCGCTCGTCGCTTAAAAGCCTTCGCCAGCTATAGAGCGCATCTGCAATCTCCGGCGTCACCGGCCAAAGCGCTGCGCCCGAAGGCGTGGGCCCGCTCAAAGGATACTTTGCCCGGTTTTCGCCCAGTCCGCGAGAAACGCTTCAAGCCCTTTGTCGGTGAGCGGGTGCTTGACGAGCGATTTCAGAACCGCTGGCGGAACGGTCACCACGTCCGCGCCGATCGTTGCGGCGTCTTTGACATGGCCAACCGTGCGGACCGATGCCGCGAGGATCTCGGTCGTGAGCGACGCATAATTGTCATAGATCGTGCGGATATCGGAAATAAGGTCCATGCCGTCATAGCCCATATCGTCGATCCTCCCGATGAAAGGCGAGACGAAGGTTGCTCCGGCTTTTGCGGCTAGAAGCGCCTGATTCGCGGAGAAGCAGAGGGTCACGTTGACGGCGGTTCCCTGGTCGGAAAGAGCCTTACACGTTTTAAGACCATCCATAGTCAGCGGCACTTTTACACAGACATTCGCTGCAAGTTTGGCGAGCTTTTCGCCTTCCTTGAGCATGGTCTCGAAGTCTGTCGCGGTTACCTCAGCGCTCACCGGTCCTTCTACGATTTCGCAGATTTCTGCGACCACATCGAGCATAGGGCGGCCTGATTTCATGATCAGCGACGGGTTGGTGGTGACGCCGTCGAGAAGACCGGTCGATGCAAGTTCGCGGATCTCTCCCGCATCCGCGGTATCAACGAAAAACTTCATGAAAAACTCCTGACGACTTCAACTACGGACGATGCGCTGCCACTGTTTGGCTATGGCATATCTCCATGGAAATCGGGTTAAAAGCAGGAGCGCCTGCGAACCGCAAGAAAAACCGACGAGTTCAGGTGACTGAAACCGTATCAGTCCTTCTGCCGGTGGCCGTGCCTGAGCCATACAGCTATCGCGTGCCCGATGGCGTGTCAGTCAGCGATGGCGACTTCGTTGTTGTCCCACTTGGCCCGCGCAAGGTCATCGGCGTTGTCTGGCCGCATGAGACAAACGCGCAATTAGACCTCTCTAAGCTTCGCGACATTGAAGAGAAATTTTCTTCGCCGTCACTCCCCGAAGAAATGATCCGCTTTGTAAATTGGGTGGCGGCGTACACCATGACGCCGCCCGGCCAAGTTCTAAAGATGGTGCTTCGCGTGCCAGATGCGCTTGATCCACCGACACCGGTTTATGGTGTCGTTTGGACCGGTATCGAACCCGATCGAATGACGTCAGCCCGATCCCGCGTTTTAGAGACACTTCGGGACGGGTTTGCCCGCACAAAACGCGAGCTCATAAACGAAGCGGGCGTTTCTACGAGCGTTATCGACGGTCTCATAAAGGTCGAGGTTTTAGAGCTCGTGGAGCTGGCGCAAAGGAAACCAAGTGAGCCTTTAACAGCTAGGCCGAAGAAAAGGGATTTAACAAAGAGCCAACGAGCTGCTGCTGATACGCTCAAAGACCGAGTGGCTGAGGACGCGTTTTCCGTAGCGCTCATTGACGGCGTTACCGGGGCTGGAAAGACCGAGGTCTATTTCGAAGCGATTGCGGCGATCCTAGAAGCGGGGAGACAGGCGCTCATTCTCCTGCCAGAAATCGCACTAACCACTCAGTTCACCGAGCAATTCGAGTCGCGTTTTGGTGTTCTTCCGGCGCTTTGGCATTCTGACATTAAGCCGAAGGACCGGGTAGCCGTCTGGCGTGGTGTGCTCGCGGGCGAAGTTCCTGTCGTTGTCGGCGCGCGGTCAGCACTCTTTCTACCGTTCGCCAATCTTGGGGGTATTGTCGTTGATGAAGAGCATGAGGCCGCCTTCAAGCAAGAAGACCGCGTCTGGTATAATGCGCGCGATATGTCTGTGGTGCGGGCGCAAATAGCAGATGCGCCCGTCATTTTGGTCTCCGCAACACCGTCAATCGAGAGCCGGGTGAATGCCGATAGCGGTCGCTATACTCGCGTGGAACTGCCGACGCGGTTTGGGGATCGATCGATGCCCGAAACACAAATCATCGATCTACGCGCTGAACCGCCTGAGAAAGGCGAGTGGATATCGCCTGTCCTTGAAAAAGCAGCATCCGAGACCCTGGAAGCAGGTCACCAAGTCCTTTTCTTTCTCAATCGACGGGGTTACGCGCCGCTGACGCTTTGTCAGGCCTGCGGACATCGGTTTTCCTGTCCGAATTGTGCGAGTTGGCTAACGGAGCACCGCTTTCGGCGAAAGCTTCTTTGCCACCATTGCGGCTTTGAAGGGCCGCGACCTAGTCACTGTTCGGAGTGCGGAACGGAGGACAGCCTTGTCGCGTGCGGTCCAGGAGTGGAGCGCTTGGCCGAGAATGTCTCAAACCTCTTCCCTAATAAGAGGCTTGCGGCCTTGTCCTCGGACCTCACACCGACAGCGACGGCCATGCGACTTCAGTTCGAGGCCATTCGACGGGGCGATGTTGACATCATCATCGCCACACAGCTGATCGCAAAGGGGCATAATTTTCCCGGTTTATCGCTTGTCGGCGTGATTGATGCGGATATGGGACTTGGCAATGGTGACCTTCGTGCCACTGAGCGAACGTTCCAACTCATCTCTCAAGTTGTTGGGCGCGCAGGCCGAGGAGAAGCACATGGCCGCGCTTTTATTCAAACGCATATGCCAGATCATCCCGTTTTGCGGGCTATCGCCGACGGGGATCGAGATGGTTTTTACATCCGCGAAACTGAAGCCCGTCGGGACGCTGCAATGCCGCCATTTTCAAGGCTTGCAGCACTGATCATATCGGCAAAGGATCGCGGCGATGCGTTTACCTACGCTCGCCTCATGGCTAAACACGCGCCGCCATCGACGGATGAGTTTGAGGTCATGGGGCCGGCGGAAGCACCTCTATCTCTGCTCCGTGGGCGCTACAGGTACAGATTTCTTGTTCGAGCAGCTCGGGCACATCCGCTTCAAGCAACGATCGCGTCTTGGTTGAGCACATCTCCAAGACCTCGCGGAAGCGTTCGTGTTGCAATTGATATTGATCCTTATTCCTTCGTTTAGTGCGCGTTTTGGTACGCATTTTCGCGCTTGTAACAAAGTGCTCAGTCGCATCCATAGCGGGCGAAACGAAGAGTCGGTGGGAATTGGTCATTTGAGCGAGTTGCAGTCCAAAGGGACGTATGATACGCCAACGACAAATTCTGGAGCAAAG
>JBCCMK010000042.1:0-24765 GCA_039026395.1 Pseudomonadota bacterium
AAGCGGAGGGTGGCGAATGGCAGGACTGGCTCGTGGACGAGTCGCCCGACCAGGAATCGCGCCTCGTTGAGGAGGAAGAGCTCGATAATCGCCGCCAGCTTCTGGTTGACGCGATGGACGTTCTGAACGATCGGGAAAAGGAAATCTTCACCGAACGCCGCCTCACCGAAAACCCGAAAACCCTTGAAGAACTGTCGGAAGTCTTCGGAGTGAGCCGCGAGCGCATCCGTCAAATTGAAGTGCGCGCGTTTGAAAAGGTCCAACGCGCGGTGAAGAAAGCCGCGGCCAATCAACAGGCCGAAGTGCGGGCGAACCTCGAAGCAATCGCCACCTGATCCGCGTTTCGGAGGCTTAGAGTTGGACAAGATGGCCGCGATGAGAGCGTTTGTCGCGGTCGTCGAAGAGGGCGGCTTTGCTGCAGCGGCTCGGGCTCTTGGGCTTTCGCGCTCTGTCGTGAACCGCACGGTCATCCAGCTGGAAGACACGCTAAAAACGCAACTTTTGACCCGAAATACGCGCAATGTCTCGCCGACCGAGACGGGGCTCATCTACTATCGACGCGTCAAGACCGCGCTCGACGACATTGCGACTGCCGAAGACGAAATCATCGATCAATCCGGCGACCCGCGTGGCATTCTCAAGATCAACGCGCCCATGTCCTTCGGGACACTCCATCTCGGTCCGGCAGTCGCCGAATACCTCCAGGAATATCCCTCCGTCTCGATCCAGCTCCAACTCGATGATCGCTTCATCGACCCCTTCGAAGACGGGTTCGACATCACGATCCGGATCGCAAACTTGGCCGATTCTTCTCTGATTGCCCGGCGAATAGCCCCCGTTAAGATGATCCTGGCCGCCTCGCCAAAAGTCGTCGATGGCGCGGAAAAACTGCGCCATCCGACAGATCTTCAATCGGTCCCCTGCCTTTCATACGGGACGCGGGCGTCCGCTGTGCATTGGGATCTGGTCCACGCCCCCTCAAGCGAGAGCGCGAATGTGCGGGTCGATGGCAGGCTCTGCTCGAACAATGGGGAAGTGCTCATCGAAGCCGCTGCGAACGGTCTGGGCGTAATTGAGATCCCGAAATTTATGATCAGCGATCACCTCCAAGCGGGCACACTCGTTCATGTCATGCCGGATTGGGCGCCCCCAGATATTGCGATCCACGCGCTCTACCCGCCGAACCGGCATGTTGGACCGCGCGTTCGCACCTTTATCGATTTCCTGGTGAAGCGTTTTGGCCGAAATCCCAACTGGCAACGTACGCAGAATTCGAGCGAAGAAAGTAAAGCGCCAGCCGGCCTATAAGCCGGGTCCTGTTCGGAGGTTTTCCTCGTCGGCGACCATTCATCTGGATACCGCATTTGCATGCGGCCTTTAGCAACCAACCCGGACCACGGCGTGGAAAGCGCCTGAAGCCGAGGCTTCGCGCGGTCCCTATTCGGTTTTGCTCCCGGTGGGGTTTACCATGCCGCCCCCGTTACCGGCGGCGCGGTGCGCTCTTACCGCACCCTTTCACCCTTACCCCAGCGATTTGCAGAGCAAACGCAGAGGCGGTTTTCTCTCTGTGGCACTGTCCCTAGGGTCACCCCCGCCGGACGTTATCCGGCACCGTTTTTCCATGGAGCCCGGACTTTCCTCTGCTCGTAGAGAACAGCGGTCGCCCGGCCGACTGGCGAGCGCGACTTAGCGCTCAGGATGTTGCGGCGTCAAGCGCGGGCGCAAGCGGCACCGGGTCTCTGCCGAGCGCCTTCAGCAATCGATAAAGCGTCTCCATTGTCGAAGAGTCCGCGACACCATCCACCGTCTCAGGCCGGAAATGTTGTTGGAAGGCGTGGGTCACGGCCTTCGTCCGCTGATCGAAATGACCGGTCGCCTCCACGCCATAACCGTAAAGAGTGAGCATGGACTGATAGGCCTCGATTGGCTGCCCGATATCACCCTCGATGAAGAAGCGGCCATCTTGGATCGGCGCAGGCTCGACCCAATGCCCTAACCCAGCCTCATAGAGCTTGTGCCACGGGAAATGCTCCCCCGGATCGATTTTTCGCCCCGGCGCGACGTCAGAATGGCCGAGCAGATTTTCCGGCACGATGTTATTGCGCTCGACGATCGATTTGCAAAGCGACACCAGTGCCGCGATCTGCTCCGCTGCATAGGGTACCGACAGGTCGCCTGGATGTGCGATTTCAATCCCTATCGAACGCGAATTGATGTCGTCAGCACCCTTCCACGACGCGACGCCCGCATGCCAGGCGCGTTCGTTCTCCGGCACCAATTGGAGGATGCGTCCGTCTTGATGCACGAAATAGTGGCTCGAAACCTCGCTGTCAGGATTACACAGCCAACGACAGGCCTGATCGTCATCTGGCATGCCCGTATAGTGCAGGATTAAAAGCTCCAACGGAGCACGCCGCGCATTGTGGTTGGGCGACGGAACGCATTCGACCACGCAACTCGCGTCAGGCGTCAAATTCCACGCTCTTTTTGAATGCGATCATAGGCCGAGTTGATGCCAGCAAGCTTTTCATTAGCGATCGCAATGAACTCTTCCGGCACGCCGCGCGCGATCAGCTTGTCTGGATGGTTTTCGGCAACAAGCTTGCGATAGTGTTTTTTGATCTCAGCGTTCGACGCGGACGGATCAATGCCAAGGACGACGTAGGGGTTTTCTTCGTTGCGCACATGCATCGCGCGTATCCGTTGGAAATCGTCCTGCGAAAACCCGAAGAGAGACGCGACCGTCTCCAGATACGCGCCTTCCGCCTCGTGGAGCACGCCGTCGGCCTTCGCAATGTGGAAGAGCCCGCCCAGCACATCTTCAAGCATGGCAGGCTCATCATCAAAGAGCGATTTCAGCTGAAGCGCATACGCCTCGTAGCCGCGCACATCACCCTTTGCGAGATCGAACATGCGCTGGACATTGGCGTATTCGGCCTCTGGAACTTCGAAAAGGTCCTTGAAGGCCTTCACCTCGTCTGCTGTCACGACCCCGTCGGCCTTCGCCATCTTGGCAGACAGCGCGATCATCCCGATCGTGAAGGCAATCCGGCGCTTTTCTTCGCGCTTGGCCGCGCGCGCGGCTTCTGCTTCTTCAGAGCGGTCGCGATCTACCACGAAGTGTCCCGCCACCGCGCCAACCAGCGCGCCTAACGGTCCACCCAAAGCGAGGCCGGCAGCGGCCCCGCCGATCTTTCCCCAAATCGACATTCTATCATTTTAATCGAGTCTTTTGCCGGTTGCGAGCCCCTCGCGCCGATTGATGAGACGGTTTATAGAAACTGACAGTTTTCCACTCCTCTTCATACCGATGCCCAGAACATTGATCGCGATACCGCTCGGCCTCATGGGCGTCATCATCTTCGGTGCGACCTTGCCGATGACGCGGCTCGCCGTCCAAGAACTTGACTGGGCATTCCTGACCGCTGGTCGGGCGGTCATTGCGGGTTTGATTGCCCTTTCGATTTTGATCGCATTTCGCCGCTCCTTCCCTTGGCCGGACATTCGGATTCTATCCGCCATTGGCCTTATGTTGGTGTTCGGCTGGCCGGTCCTCACAGCCATTGCCATGCAGACTGTACCGGCGTCCCATGGTGGGATCATCACAGGGATCCTGCCGCTCGCGACCGTTGCGGCCTCAGTGTTCGTCAATGGCGAACGTCCCTCGCCTCTCTTCTGGCTCTTCAGCGTGATGGGCGCAGGCGTCGTTATCCTGTTTGCCATCGAGGATGGGACCGGCGGGTTCGTCATCGGCGACGTACTCCTTCTCTTCGGCGTCGCAGCAGCCGGCATCGGCTATGCACTTTCCGGTCGAATGTCGGCGAAACTGCCTGGATGGGAAGTGATCTGCTGGGCGCTCGTCCTCACCCTGCCCGTCTCAGTTGTGTGGCTTCTTTTTACGCTCGGGGATGTGAACTGGAATGCCTCGGCAGCGGCTTGGTCCGGCTTTGCCTATGTCTCGACCATGAGCCAGCTCTTTGGCTTCTTCTTCTGGAACAAGGCGCTGGCGATGGGCGGCACCGCGCGGATCGGTCAGCTCATGCTCTTCATCACGTTTGTCACGATCATCATATCTGCTGTTATATTGAGAGAAACAATCGCGCCCGACATGTGGGGTTATGCGGCTGTGGTCGCGATCCTTGTCGGGCTCGGCCAGCGTGCACGGATCACGCAGAAGCAATCCCACACGGCGCAAGAGAATTGACGACCAAGAGTGCCACTGCCAATGATCTTTCATCAGCAATGGGGATCTAAATGGACGACGGCGCGGCAGCACGGCAACTTTGGGATTTCTGGATCGACCGGGGCGGCACCTTTACTGACATTGTCGCGCGCGACCCCGATGGCGCACTGCACCCGCTCAAGCTTCTGTCGGAAAATCCGGGTGTCTATGCCGACGCGGCTTTAGAAGGCATTCGGCGTTTCTTAGACCTTGAAACCGACGCGCCAATCCCGGCACACGATATAGCGACCGTCAAAATGGGAACGACAGTCGCCACAAACGCTCTCCTGGAGCGGAAAGGCGACCGTGTCGCGTTGATCACAACGCCCGGCTTTCGCGACGCCTTAAAGATCGGCTATCAGGCGCGGCCTTACATTTTCGCCAAGGAAATCATCAAGCCGGACATGCTCTTTGAAACGGTGACCGAGGTGCCAGAGCGTGTTCGCGCGGACGGCACGATCGAGATACCACTCAATGAGGATGCCTGCCGGGATGCGTTGCAAAACGCCTATAATTCCGGCATTCGCGCCGTCGCGATCGTTTTCATGCATGCCTACAAGTTCACCGCGCACGAGAAGCGTGCGGCAGAACTCGCCGCCGAAGTCGGCTTCACGCAGATTTCGGCGAGCCATCAGGTCTCACCACTCGTCAAGCTCGTCGGTCGCGGTGATACTGCAGTGGTCGATGCCTATCTCTCGCCGATCCTACGGCGCTATGTGGATCGGGTCGCCGGGCACCTCTCAAGCAATGCCTCAGCGACAAACGCCGCTCAACTCATGTTCATGCAGTCATCCGGCGGGCTCACCGCCGCGTCCATGTTCCAGGGCAAGGACGCGATCCTTTCCGGCCCGGCGGGCGGCGTGGTGGGTGCCGTCGAAACGGCCAAGATGGCCGGGCTCGAGCGGATCATCGGCTTCGACATGGGCGGCACGTCGACGGACGTCTCGCACTATGACGGCGAATTGGAGCGCGCCTTCGAAACCGAAGTCGCAGGCGTTCGCATGCGCGCGCCGATGATGCGCATTCATACGGTCGCCGCTGGCGGTGGATCGATCCTCCATTTCGAGGATGGACGCTATCGTGTAGGACCGGACTCCGCAGGCGCGCACCCCGGCCCTTCCTGCTATCGAAAAGGCGGGCCGCTCGCTGTCACCGACGCAAACGTCATGGTCGGCAAGTTAGTGCCTGATCGGTTTCCGGCGATCTTCGGCCAAAACCAGGATCAGCCGCTCGACGTCGACACCGTCAAAGCCAAGTTTCAAACGCTCGCCACTGAAATCGACGATGGCCGTTCAGCCGAAGAGGTCGCAGCTGGCTTCCTCCAGATCGCCGTTGAGAACATGGCGAATGCCATCAAAAAAATCTCCGTCCAGCGCGGCTACGACGTCACGGAGTACGCGCTCGTCTGCTTTGGCGGCGCGGGTGGCCAGCACGCCTGCGCGGTCGCCGACGCGCTCGGCATGGAAAGGGTGATGATCCACCCACTTTCGGGGCTACTCTCTGCCTACGGTATGGGCCTCGCGGATATCTCGGAAAGCCGTTCACAAGCGATCGAAGAACCGCTCGGCGACGCGCTCATTTCTCGCATCGAAACGCTGGGTAACGACCTCGGCGCGGCCAACGCTCAAGCGCTCGAAGCACAAGGCATCCCGCCGGAAACCACCGAAACCAGACTGCGCGTTCACCTCCGATATGCCGGAACAGACACCGCGCTCGCCGTCGCATCCGGCCCCGTCGGTGCCATGCGGACGGCCTTTGAAGCGCTCCACAAGAAGCAATTCGGCTTTATCTTTGAAGGCAAGGAGATCGTTGCCGAGGCGCTCGAGGTCGAGACCACGTCCAAGGGCACGCCGCACATCGAACCGGAAATGACGCCGACAACCGGTACGCCGAAATCAGACGGCACCACCCTCGTCTTCACGTCCGGCCACTGGCAGGATGCGGGCGTTTACACCCGCGATGCGCTCTTTCCAGGCGCGCGGGTCGACGGTCCGGCGCTGATCATCGAACCGAACCAGACCATCATGGTCGAGCCCGGTTGGCAGGCTGTCGTCAACGCCCATGATCATCTGATCCTCGACCGCATCCTTCCGCTGGAGCGGGTCGCCGCTGTCGGTACCGACGCTGATCCGCTCATGCTGGAGGTCTTCAACAATCTCTTCATGTCGATCGCCGAGCAGATGGGCGTCGCGCTCCAGAACACGGCCTATTCGGTCAACATCAAGGAGCGGCTTGATTTCTCTTGCGCGATCTTTGACGCCGACGGCGCGCTCGTCGCGAACGCGCCTCACATGCCCGTTCATCTGGGCTCGATGGATCGCTCAGTCGAGACCGTGATCGCGCTCAACCAAGGCACGATGGAGCCCGGCGACGTTTACATGCTGAACGCGCCCTACAATGGTGGCACGCACCTACCGGACATTACAGTCGTCACGCCGGTGTTCGATGAGGCGGGAACATCCATACTCTTTTATGTGGCATCTCGCGGTCACCACGCCGACGTCGGCGGCATGGCGCCTGGATCAGCGACCCCGCGCGCGACAAATGTCGAGCAAGAGGGCGTGCTGATCGACAATTTCAAGCTGGTCGATCGTGGCGAGTTCCGAGAGGCGGCGTGCGAGACGCTCCTCACCGACCATCCCTGGCCTGCCCGCAACCCGGTGCAAAACATCGCCGATCTGAAGGCGCAGGTCGCGGCCAATGAAAAGGGCGTGCAAGAAGTCCGCAAGATGATCGAGCATTTCGGGCTCGATGTCGTGCAGGCCTATATGCGCCACGTCCAAGACAACGCCGCAGAAAGCGTGCGACGGGTGTTAGACGTCTTGAAGGACTCCGAGTTTGAATACCCGACCGATCAAGGTGCCCTCATCAAGGTGAAGATCACGGTTGATCGCGTGCGCCGCGAGGCAACTGTCGACTTCACTGGAACGTCAGACCAACAACCAACAAACTTTAACGCGCCGGAACCGGTAACCCGCGCCGCTGTGCTCTATTGCTTCCGTCTCTTGGTCGACCAGGACATCCCGATGAATGCCGGTTGCCTGAGGCCGATCAACATCAAGATCCCGAAAGGATCTATGCTGTCGCCGGAATATCCGGCAGCCGTGGTCGCCGGGAATACTGAGACGAGCCAGCACGTGACCAACTGCCTGCTCGGCGCGCTCGGTGCAATGGCCGCGAGCCAGGGATCCATGAACAATCTCACCTATGGCAATGCGACCTACCAAAACTACGAGACGATCTGCTCCGGGTCGCCGGCGGGACCGGGCTTTAACGGGACGGACGCCGTACACGTTCACATGACCAACACGCGGATGACCGATCCAGAAGTGTTGGAACTCCGCTATCCGCTCGTGTTGGAAGAATTCTCCGTCCACGAGGGAACAGGCGGAAAGGGCAAATGGTCCGCAGGCGGCGGAACCGTGCGCTCGCTCCGGTTCCTGGAGAAAATGGACTGCGCGATTATCGGCTCACACCGCCAGATCCCGCCGCATGGTCTCGACGGAGGCGCACCTGGCCGTGTCGGCCGCACCGAGGTGAAACGTCTCGACGGCACGCTCGAAGTGCTTGATGGTTGCGATCAAACAGTGCTTGAGCCAGGCGAGACCGTGAGTGTGATCACGCCGACGGCCGGGGGGTATGGCGAGGTCGAGTAGGTGAGCGCTACGTCTCTACCTGCCTCGCGGTCCGGCGGCCTTCACCGACAGTATTTGTAAGTCCCGGCCCGCCCATGCCTTGCGAGGTCCACGTGAAAATGCGTGCGGTGGGCGGCATCGCCATCCGGGCCAATCACGGTCGAGAAGATCTCACACGCGCCTTCATGGACCGCGCGCAAGAACCGTCGCTCCTTGCGGCTGCCGTTCCAACCTTCGGTCACTGTCACGGTCTCACCGTTTTCGAAGGTGAAGGCTGAGATATCAAGCGCATTGGCGTACCCATGCTCAGACAGCTTTGCACCCCTTTGGTTGTTGCGCGGGCGGCAAGCATAGGACGCCGCGACGCGCACCGAGGTGACGCGCTCTCGAAAATGTTCGCGCGCCGCATTCTGCACGATGCCGTTCAGCCATTCGTCCGTGGCGTTGACCATGGAGCACCGCATCGTCGCGCTAGGCGACAATGCGATGCCGCCGTTAAACGTCGCTGCCATATCAAATGGCTGCCGCGCGCCGCAGGCGCCCCTCTCAGAGATTGGAGCGAGCGGCGTGACTGACGCGTACCGATCTGGCTGAGTTTCGCGCACGCACATGGCTTCGGTCGTGCCACGCCAGTCGGCACTGGTTGCAACGAAATAGGGTTGCGACCGCGTCTCGCTTTCAGCCGAACCGCCACACGCGGCCAGTGTCAGCGCGATAATGGAGACGATGATATGGGGCAGATGGCGTTTCATGCGGACGAGCGTGGGCGATGAGGGCAAAGAAACCGTTACCTCTGGACATGTCGGACGCGATCACACCTCGAACGCGAACAGTCAGATGTGCTCTCAGACACGCCCAGATTGTGGCGGAAAAACGAGTTCACGCGATGTGGTATGCGCGAAAACCCGAATGTTTCGACCAAAAAAGTAATCTGACGTTTCCGTGAGCCACCAATCAGTTACCGCACTGCACACGCGGCATTTCGGCATCGCAGCATGCTTTTTCTATTGTCACATTTGTAAAATTTCGTAACACTTCGGGTCTTCCAAAGGCGGGAGGAACAAACATGCAGAGAGCACGAAGATTGAATATCGTGTTTATCGGGGCAGTGTTCGTTTTCTTAGGGGCAATCGTCGTCGGCATAATATAACGAACGACGAAGCAAAGACATTTAGGGCCGGTCACATGACGTGACCGGCCTTTTTCATGGGTTAAACTCTCTGCAACCTAAGCGCCAATGGCCTCTGGAATTTGGGCTCTCGCGCCGGCAAGGGCCTTGTCTTGGTCTGCCATGGTAAGATTGACCTGGACATGTTTTGCGGATTTCAGACCCATGAAGCCCAGGATGAAGCTCATGTAGTTCGTGAGGAAGTCGATCGGCCCACCAAGTTCGGTGCCTCCAGACGCGGACACAACGATCGTCGGCTTATCGTCCAATAGCCCAACAGGGCCGCTTTCGCTGTACTTAAACGTCAGACCGGCACGCGCGACCTGATCGATCCAAGCCTTGAGCGAAGCCGGGATCGTGAAGTTGTACATCGGCGTGGCAATGACGACCATGTCCGCGGTTTTTAGCTCATCAACAAGCGTAAGCGATGTTGAAAGAGATGCGTTTTGCGCGTCGGAACGCTGATCCTCTGGTGTAAATGCGCCCGTCATCCATGTCTCACTGACAAACGGCAAATCGGAGCGCAGATCACGCTCAATCACGGTGATTTCGCCGTGCTTGGCACGAAGGGCGTCTAGAACTTCGCCGCCAACGGTTCGGCTGAGCGAGCCGTCGCCGCGCGCGGAAGCGCTAACGAAAAGAACGGTGGACGAGTTGGTGTCTTGCATGGTCGGATCCCTCTCTCACGCGGATTAAGGGGCGACAGCGTGTGCCCCTACGACCACGGAGATGGCGACAGAAGACGCAGCAGCAAGGCCTAGCGCGTCAAAGAATTGAGGACAGAAAGGCGCTCAATTGAGGACAATGCACGCTATGCCAGGGCAAACCTAGAGCCCTTTTGACGAACACGGAGCCATTCTGACGTGCCGAATTTGCGACAAGATCGAGCGATGGACCGCGGAGCGTATCTGGATACGGTCAAGGTCTATTGCGACGGGATTTGGCGCAAATCCGGCCGTCCCGCAGGGCTTGCGATTGGCGGACACCGGACGCCAAACCGGCCTCATCCGATGCGCGAGCATCGCATTTCGGCCGTTTCGACGACGGATTGCCGCGCCAATCGGCAAGCAGAATTGACCCCGTGTTCGTCAAAAGGGCTCTAGGCCGCGACGGCCGCGCCATTGAAATCTGGACCGAAACCAACCCGGTCACAGATTGCACCGGCGAGATCTGCGCGGTTCATCGTGTAGAGATGAAACTCGTCAATGCCCTTGTTTTGGAGGTCAAGGATTTGCTCGCTTGCGAATTTCACGGCTTCAGCCGCTCGCGCTCGCTTATCATCAGGCAAGGCGACAAACCGTTTTGCCACATGGTCTGGGATGCTTGCGCCACAGGCTTTCGCAAATCGTGAGATCTGTACGATGTTACCGATTGGCATGATCCCAGGCACGACCGTCACATTAATACCTCGGGATGCGACGCGATCGCGGTAGTCGAGAAAGGCATCATTATCGAAGAAAAACTGGGTCAGCGCTCTGGTCGCCCCAGCATCAACCTTTGCAGCCAAAATATCGAGGTCTGCCTCAACCGTTGGTGATTCTGGGTGCTTCTCAGGGTAGGCGCTCACAGACACCTCAAATTCACCCAGCCGTTTGATCGCTGAAACGAGATCAGCCGTCGTCTGGTAGCCGCCTTCGGTCGGCGTATAGGCCTCCCCGGCGCCACCACAGGGATCACCGCGAAGCGCCACAATGTGCTTTATGCCGATTGAGGCGTATTGCTTGATCACCGCGTCAACCGCCGATTTTTGATGATCAACGCAGGTCAGGTGACCCGCACAGGGAAGGCCTGCAGTGCGCACGAGATGGTCGAGCGTCCCGAGTGTCTTGTCCCGCGTCGAGCCGCCGGCCCCGTAAGTGACGGAAACGAAATCCGGCTCGTAGCGTGAAAGCGTGTCGGCCACCTGCCACAGCTTTGACGCCGCGTCCTCAGTCTTTGGCGGAAAAAACTCAAACGATATGCGCGGTCGAGCATTGGTCATAAAATTCTCCAGCGCCGGCTAAGCGACGTCGTTATTTGGAATTGCCACAGCGGGAATGGCGGGGCGAGGGTCGCGGGCAAGCCAAACCGACACACTCATTGAACCGTCTGGCGCACTCTTATCAGGCTGAAGTTCAACGTGACGAACGAAGGACAGCCCAGCGCCATGAAGCCAGCGCACGATCTGATCGCTTTGAAAGCCAAGGCGCAGATGGGATTGCTGCTCGCGCAAGAAGTCGTTTTCGTGCGGCGCAAAGTCAACGATGACAAGATCGCCGCCAGGCCCAAGCACACGGGCCGCTTCGCGCAGCGCTCTCGATGGATTTTCAAGGAAGTGCAGAACCTGATGGATCACGACCAAGTCGGCGGCGTCACCATCGAGCGGCAGGTTCATGATGTTCCCCTGCTGCACGCGGCAATGACGGACACCAGCTTCATCAAGCCCCGCCCGGGCGAGGCCCAGCATCTCCCGGCTCTGGTCAAAGCCCGTCGCGGCGTCGACCCGATCCGCAAGGAGCGTCAACATACGCCCGGTACCCGTGCCGAGATCGACAAAGGAGCGATAGTGACGATCACCCACGATATCGATGATCGCGGCCTCGACTGTTCCTTCGTCCACATGAAGGGAGCGAATACGATCCCAATCGCTGGCGTTTTGCGCAAAGAAGTCGGCTGCAGCATCGGCCCGCTCTTCACGCACCTGGGCTAAGCGGATCTTGTCTCGCGCAGTCACTGTGTCTTCCGGCGTAATCTGCTCCAAGATTACCGCTAGAAGATGCGCCTCGGGCGTATATTCCGTCAGCCTGTAGTACGCCCAGCTTCCTTCACGGACCCGGGTTATCAGTTCCGCTTCAACAAGAAGCTTCAGATGCCGACTAATGCGGGGCTGACTTTGCCCCAGTATGCGTGTGAGATCTGAGACCGTGAGTTCGCTGTCTGCCAAGAGCGCCAAGATACGAAGACGCGTTTCCTCGCCCGCCGCTCTCAGGACATTTAAGCTCGCTTCACTTGATAGAGTGCCGGTCACATCGCCGCCCACGAAAATGATATAAAGATATGTTTATATCATTCCCGCGAAGCTGGCAATATGGATTTCGCTGAGACCGTGCTGCGAGCCTCAGTTTGGTTTTTTCTGTCCTGGGCGCATCATGCGATTACGAAGCGCGACAGCCTTTTCCAAGGTGAGGTTGCGATATGTTTTTAGGGCTTTGCCACGCAAGTCTGAAGAGAGGCATTCGCGCCAACGCCCCGTTTCAAGCAGCCGCATGACGAGATCCTCGCCCAATTTTCCTGCTTTCGCAAAGACGATGAACGCACCTGGATTGGCCTGGGTCATAACATTGTATGTCAGATCAAGCCGCGCCTTCGTGAGGATCGAAATCGCACAGATGACCTCGGCACGCTGATCGCGATCAGCAAAGCTCATGACGGTATAGGGCGATAGTGTGCCCGCATCATGCATAGCCCGAACGCCGACAATGGCTTTCGCGATGTCGTTTTGCGTGAGGCCGACTTTGCCCATGAGGCGCTCTTTGGCGATCTCTGCAGCTTTCTCGACCCGGTCAGCCTGCTCGACTTTGCCTGTTGAAAGAAGCGACTGGCGGACACGTTCCGTCGCCATTGACATGAAGCGTTCGAGGATGGCTCTGGGCAAGTCTTGACGCTGCGCTAAGCAATCCTGCAGGGCTTCATAGACTTGCGAGCGGTCGATGAGTTTTTCAAAACCTTCATCGCTGATGTCTGCGCCGGAATTCGACGCCACCGAAGACAGAACGCGATCATTACCTTTAGTGATCAGCACGTCAGAAACACTATCTGACACGCTTTCGCGCCGGGCAATCGCGTCCAGATGATCGTCGGATTGGGTGTGCGCGATATAGGCGAGGTCGATATCGTCCAGGATTCGCGATTCCAAAAGGACCGGCGCCGCGACAGCAATGTCGTCCTGCGCCAACTTTCTGATGAGCGCACGCGGTGCGCGATCAAGTGGCGCCATCATTTCTGCAAGGCAGATACGCGCCGTAATCTCGACCATGTCTGCGAGACGCAACAGCACGTCATCATAGACTTCGAGCTGCTCTTCGCTACAGGTGTCACTCGTCATGACGAAGAGCCGTCCGATCTCCGGCAGAAGCTGATTCGCCTTTGAACGTTCGGGCGATGCGCCGAGCGCATCAAAGTCGACGAGTTCCGTTTCGAGTGCTTGTCCCATTACCTTCACCTTTTCATTCCCCCCTGACGTACCAGCGAAGTCATGAAAATGTCTTCAAACCCTCCACGGATTTTGACATGCCTTTGACGGATGAAATTAGGGACACGCTAACGATGACCGATGAGGACGCAGCGCTGTCAGACATGCCAGGCGTGAGACCGGGCGAGGAGCGCATGCCTGCGCCACCTGAAGCCAAGGACGCGGGGCTCTGTTTTATCGGCCACGCCGAAACGCCGTGGGAGACGCGGAGCGATGCGCCGAGAAACGCAATGGGTTCGGACGTCGTCTGCACGCTCCACATTCGGCCCGAGTTCCGCCCAGCACTTCAATCACTCGACGGAACGACACAGATCATCGTGCTCTATTGGCTTCACAACGCACGGCGCGATCTCTTAATCCAGAAACCGGCCCACAGTGACAAGGTACGCGGAACCTTTGCGCTTCGATCCCCCAATCGCCCAAACCCGATCGGATTGTCCGTCTGCAATCTTCTCTCAATTGATCAAGATAAGGGACTTCTCGCCATTCGGCACATCGACTGCCTCAACGGCACGCCGATTCTGGATATCAAACCCTATTTCGCGTCCGTCGATTCAAAGCCAGATGCCAAGGTGAGTTGGGCAAAATAGGCTCACGCGCCCGGATGGACCCACTGTTCTTCCATGCGGATTTTCACGGTTTCACCGATTTGTACGGTACCGGGTTTCTCAACCCAGGCTAAAATTCCACGAGTACGCTTGGCGGCTTTCGGAAACAGCAAATCAAGGCCCGATTTATCGGGGTAGCGCTTGCCGATCGCAGCGCCTGAAAATTTACACGGCCCATTCATGCCGTAGGAAACGAGCGTCACGCCATTCTCAAAAAAGATGAGCGATCGCGCCGGAAGATAGGACAGATGCGGGACGCCGGAGAGCAAGATATTACCGCCAATCCAGCCGGGATCGATCCGGTCGATCTCCATCGCGTCGGCTGTCGCCGCCAATTCGTCAGGGCAAAGAAGCGTCACCTGACGCTCATTGCGAATTTCGGTGCCGCGCTTGTACCAGGGCTCCCGGCCACCGGATTTCCGCGTCACGCCCGCATGGCGATCACCGGGAATGCCCTCAAACGTCAGATCAAGCGCTTCAACGTCCTTGGTTTCAAAACCCTCTTCGAACGTCTTGAGCACGCGTTCGACGGTGCCGGTGAGTTTTCGGGCGGGCGTAATGTCGATGGTCACTTCTATCCCTTTGCGATGGCGATGACGAAGACACGCGGAAAGGGTAAAGCAACGCGACCATCGGGCAAGAGCGGATATGCGGCTTTGAGCTTCCTGCGATAGCTGGCGATGAACGCCGTTTCGGTCTCCTCATCGAGGCCGCGCAAGAACGGTCGCAATCCCGAACCCTTGAACCACGCGATGATGCCATCAATGCCATCTAAAAGGGGATGGTAGACCGTTCGCCAAACCTCAACGCGCGCCGCATAAGGCTGAAGCGCGGCGATGTAATCCCGCGGCGACAAAATCTTTTCGCGACCCGGCGTCGGCGGCATCAACGGGGCGAAATCGGGCTCAGCCGCCGTTTCAGCCATCGCGACATGGCTCGGTTCACCCAGATTGTCGGGGACCTGCATCGCCAACGCGGCGCCTTCCGGGAGCTCCGACACGAGCCGGATCATCTGGTCAACGTGATCCGGCACCCATTGGAAGACCGCGTTTGAATAGAGGAGCGCTGCATCTTTCGGCGGTGTCCAGACCGTCACGTCGGCTTTATCAAACGCCACATTCGGAAGCCGCGCTCGGGCTTTCTCCAGCATATCATCCGACGGATCGAAGCCTGAGACGACACGATCTGGATATCGGTTGATCAACAGCTCCGTCGAGTTTCCAGGACCACAACCCACGTCGATGATCCGACCCGGTGGCAGGGTCGCAATAGCATTCAGAAGATCATTTGCCGGTCGGTTTCGATCGTCCTCAAACTTGAGATAGGTCGACGCCGACCATTTCTCCGACATTTCAGCGCCCTTCGATCTTGGCAACGATCCAACCGGTCAGACGCCTGGCGGGCGTAACGACGACCAAGGCGACGATCGCGGCGGTCGGAAATGCAGCGAGCCACGCTTTGAACCATTCACCTGGGATTTCCCAGGAGAGACCGAGATTGATGACGGTGACAATCCCCGAAACGATCAGGCTCATCATGAAGGCCATGACGATCGGGAAGACGATGCGGGCTTTACCTTCCATTTTGGATCGGTCCGAACATGGTCAGTTCAGCTGCACCGCAAAATCCCAGTAACCCTCTAGTCTTGCATCTGAGATTTGAACCTGCTTTCCAGCGCGGCTTGCTTCGATAAAGCGCCCATCACCGAGCGATATCCCAACTTTACCGCCCTTGCCTTCCGCCGGCATTGGCAAGCGAATTAATATGCCGCCTTCTGATGCCAAGCCCCAATCTACAGACTGCCGAACGCCGTTATTCCCCGGCTCACCAGCCCAATGACCCGTGTAGCAATCGCCGATTTCTGGATCTTTTGGAAGGCACCCCATGACATTGCCGGTCGCTTGATAGACGACCCAGCCCATAAACTCGCTATTGTCCCAGGGGCCGTCGTAGGTCGTATCAGGAAGAACGGCCTGCAGGCTCCACAAATAGGGCGTTCCTAGTTTCGTTTTCCCGATTGCGACGAGCCGTTCCGGCGTCGACATTGCGGCGTAAGGTTCGGTATCTTTTAGAAGCTGCGGATCTTCGGTCGCGCCCTCCGCATACCGGTTGAGCTCGCGAAGCTTCCCCGCAAGGGTCGTCTGAGCGTTTCGCAATTGGGCAAGATCGGCGTCTGACCATCCTTCCAACTCGAGCTTAGAAATCGTTTCGGCCAGCTCATCGGCCTGGTTTTCATATTTGACGATGTCTTCGGTGACACGCGCTGAAACGGTTTGCATCTCTAAATATGCAAACGCGAACATCGATCCGAATATGACCAAAACGAGGATGAAAAACCGATTGAGGATTGTCATCGTCTCGGATTTCACCGCCTTCTTCGTCATCATCGTGAAAATCAAGAACGCGAAGACAAGGACGCAAAATGCGCCAAAACCCATGAGGCCGTAGTCCAGAAACTGCGACATCTCTTTGGGTGAAAGAAATACCGTGGTTGCGTCCATGGCTGGTCCCCCTTCAGCACTGTAAGTGAAGACCTGATACCTCAGATTTGCAATGGGTTATGTGTTGCGCGTCACGCGGGAGTGATGCGGATTTGCACTGGCGTTCACCAGCCGCGCTCGACGCCATCCCAGTCGATAAAGTGGCCCGACATCGACATGTCCATTCGGTCAATCAGGGCCAGGATCCCCGACGCACTGTCCTGCGGCGTGATGGAGGCCGATTGACCCCCCATATCGGTCTGCACCCAGCCGGGATGAACGAGCAGAACCGAAATATCCTCGCGGCGGAGATCGGTCGCCAAGCCTTGGAAGACCTTGTTCACCGCAGCCTTTGACGCGCGGTAAGCGATGCGGTCCGAAGCCGTCGACGACAGCCGGCCCATTTGCGAGGTAATGGTGACGATGCGCCCCGCTTTCGATTTCCGGACGAGAGGCAAGAAGGCCTGCGCAACCCGAAGCGGCGCAATCGTATTGATCGCGAGCGTCGTCTCGAACCCGTGAAAATCCATGTCGAGCGTGGACTGGCGAGCCGGACCGATAACACCCGCATTATTGACGAGCACATCGATCGGTTCATCAATCGAGGCCGCTGCCTTCTCAACCGCTGCCCCGTCCGTGACGTCAAAAATGAGCGGCGTGATGTCGGGAAGCGCTTCGGTCAACTTATCGGTCGCATCCTCGCTCCGCACTGATCCAAACACTCGCCAGCCCTTCGCCAACGATTGCCTGGCAAGTTCAAAACCGATCCCGCGCCCCGCGCCGGTTATGAGGATTGTGGTCATTGGCTAGTCTTCCCCGTCGATCTCAAGACGATTGATAAGAGGCCCGAGACGTTCATCGTCGGAGTAAGTCACGTCAGACCCGTGGCCTGATCGAACGATCTTCGGCGGCAAGCTCGACGCCTCGAACACATGCCATTGATCGCTCGCTTCTGAATACACCTTCAAGTTTGAGTAGCTCCGCCAAAAGCGACGGACGACCACGTCATCTGGGACGTGGTGGCCACCCTCTGCGACCCGCCGAGCAATCCGAGCGAGGCAGATCGCAGGGTCCGGCACGATGAAATATTGGAGGTGGAACCGCATCCCTGCCGCGATAGCGGCTTTTGCGAGGGAAAGATGGGCTTTGCCTGAAAGCGTTGTTTCCATGGCAAACGTCTGACGCGCCGCAATGAAGTCCCGCGCTCGCTGAAGCGCCACCCTTGCTGCCGCCGTCTGCCCGGCCTCCGGGTCAAGCGGCGACAGACCGCGTGCGATCTCGTCCATATTGACGAAGTTGATGGACCCGGAAACCGCCTTCAGATTTTTAAAGGCATAGGTCGTCTTGCCAACCCCATTTGGCCCCGCAATGAGCCAGAAGGTCGGCGTTTCACTCACCGCGCGAACCGCTTGTACTTAATCCGCTTCGGCATCACGGAATCTGGGCCCAAGCGGCGGATCTTGTCGGCCTCGTAGTCGGCAAAATTCCCCTCGAACCACTCAACATGGCTGTCGCCCTCAAAGGCCAGAATGTGCGTCGCGAGGCGATCGAGGAACATCCGATCGTGCGAGATGATAACCGCGCAACCGGCGAATTCTTCGAGGGCTTCTTCCAACGCGCCGAGTGTCTCGGTGTCGAGATCGTTGGTCGGCTCATCAAGGAGGAGCACGTTTGACCCCTCCTTCAAAAGCTTCGCCATGTGCACCCGGTTGCGCTCACCGCCTGACAGCGACCCGACCTTCTTCTGCTGGTCGCCGCCTTTGAAGTTGAAGGCGCCGACATAGGCGCGACTGTTCATCTCTCGCTTGCCGAGATGGATCACCTCTGCGCCGCCTGAGATTTCCTCCCAGACGGTTTTGTTGCCGTCGAGCGCATCGCGGGACTGGTCGACATAGCCGAGTTGCACCGTCTCACCGACCGTGATGTCGCCATCGTCCGGCGTCTCTTGGTCGGTGATCATCTTAAAGAGTGTCGACTTCCCCGCGCCGTTCGGGCCGATCACGCCGACAATCCCGCCGGGCGGCAGGTTGAACGTCAAATCGTCAATCAGCATGCGCTCCCCGAAGCCTTTATTGAGCTTCTTGAATTCGATCACCTTGTCACCGAGCCGCTCCGCCGTCGGGATGACGATCTGCGCCGAGCCAGGCGCACGGTCATTGGCGCGCTGCACCAGCTCTTCATAGGCTTTGATCCGCGCCTTCGATTTGGTCTGCCGCGCCTGCGGGCTTTGGCCCATCCATTCGCGCTCGCGGGCGAGCGAGCGTTGGCGCGCGGCCTCCTCACGGCCCTCCTGCTCCATGCGCTTCGCCTTCGCCTCAAGATAGGCGGAGTAATTGCCTTCATAGGGAATGCCCCGGCCGCGATCCAATTCGAGGATCCAACCCGTGACATTGTCGAGGAAGTAGCGATCGTGGGTCACCATCAGAATCGCGCCTGGATATTCGCGCAAATGGTTTTCAAGCCACGCGATGGTTTCGGCATCCAGATGGTTGGTCGGCTCATCCAGAAGCAGGAGATCGGGCTTGGCGAGAAGCAAACGGCAGAGCGCGACGCGACGCTTTTCACCGCCCGAGAGCACCGAAACATCAGCATCGCCCGGAGGGCAACGGAGCGCATCCATTGCCATCTCCACTTGGCTTTCGAGATCCCAGAGATTTTCCGCGTCGATGATGTCTTGCAGCTTCGCGCCCTCCTCCGCCGTCTCGTCGGAGTAGTTCATCATCAGCTCATTGTAGCGGTCGAGGATCGCCTGCTTTTCGGCGACGCCCTCCATGACGTTGCCCATGACGTCTTTCTCAGGGTCAAGCTCCGGCTCTTGCTCCAAATAGCCGACCTTTGCCCCTTCCGCGACCCAGGCCTCGCCGGTGAACTCCGTGTCGATCCCCGCCATGATGCGCAAAAGCGTGGATGTACCCGCACCATTTGGCCCCAAAACGCCGATCTTAGCGTCCGGGTAAAAGGACAGGTGAACATTTTCGAGGATCTTCTTGCCGCCTGAATAGGTCTTCGTCAGGCCTTGCATGAAGTATATGAATTGCCGTGCCATAGATGTGCGCCGCTGATTTGTTTGAAGGTTTGGTGCCTTCTAGCGCAATTCCACCAAATGATGAATCGAAGAAGTGTCACGAAATGCGTTCGAGGCCCGCATACCCGGGAAGAGAGGCAGCAATTCGTGACCCAATTTCGGGTGGAAATGCGCTAATGCGAAAGCGGCAGTCGGCAAAGGATCAATGGAAGTCCATCGCGGAAATCCTCATATTGCGTCAGGTGGGCTCGAATGCGACCCTTAGGCCGCAACGCACAGAGCAGCTCCAGAGCCTTCACCCCACTTCACTCTTCAGTGTCGCGTTTCACTGCGCGATCAAATGATGAGTGCCGGACAAAGCACGACCCGAGCAAGGAACGATATAATGACGACGACCCCGGATCTTAGCGGCAAGACCGCGATCATCACCGGCGCATCGCGAGGCATTGGAGAGGCAACCGCGCGATATCTGGCGCAGCTGGGGGCTCATGTCGTAATCGCCGCCCGATCCGCCGGACACATCGAAAAAATCGCGGCGGAAATCGGTGCAGCGGGTGGTAAGGCGCAAGCCGTGACAACCGATGTCGCCGACAGCGATGCGGTGGCCGCGCTCGTTCGATCAGCCACTGAAGCAACCGGTCGGCTGGACCTGCTTGTCAACAATGCCGGTTTGATCGATCCGATCGCACGGATCATGGAGAGCGACCCCGCCGAATGGGGCGGTGTCATCGACGTCAACGTGAAGGGCGTCTATCACGGCCTCCGCCACGCCATGCCCGTCATGGCAGCCCAAGGCGGCGGGACGATCGTCAACATCTCATCGGGTGCCGCAAACAGTGCGCTTGAGGGCTGGTCGCATTATTGCGCGTCAAAGGCCGCGGTATTGAGGCTTACAGGTGTCGCCCACAAGGAGGGCCACGAACAAGGCGTGCGGGTCATCGGCCTCTCGCCCGGAACAGTCGCAACCGAGATGCAGGAGCAAATCCGCGACAGCGGGATCAACCCTGTCAGTCAGATCCCGTGGGAGAACCACATCACGCCGGAATGGGTCGCAAAGGCGATCGCGTTTCTTACCACGCCAGACGCCGACAAATGGCTTGGCACCGACTTCTCCCTCAAGGTCGAAGAAGGTCGCCAAGCTGTCGGGATGACGTGAGGCGTCTGCCTTCAAAACGGATGCGGTTTTGAACGACGACTGCGCGACCACCGCAAGCAAAAGGGAAGACTATACCGCGACGCAGGTCTGTTGCTGCTCGCCGAGCCCCTCGATACCAAGCCGCATCACGTCGCCTTCCTTCAGATAGACCGGGTTCGGCTTCACACCCATGCCGACGCCGGGCGGCGTGCCGGTCGAGATGATGTCGCCAGGATGAAGCGTCATGAACTGCGATAGGTGGTGGATGAGGTGAGCAACGCCGTAGACCATCGTTTTGGTCGACCCGTCCTGATAGCGATGACCATTGACCTCCAAGAACATCGACAACGCCTGCGGGTCCGGCACTTCGTCACGGGTGACGAGCCAAGGGCCGGTCGGACCAAATGTGTCGTGTGACTTGCCCTTGACCCACTGGCCCGAACGGCGAATCTGGAAATCGCGCTCAGACACATCGTTGATCACGCAATAACCCGCCACATGATTGAGCGCGTCTGCCTCGTCGACATATTTCGCGGTCGCGCCGATGACGACGCCGAGTTCGACCTCCCAATCGGTCGCGACCGAGGTCCGCGGGATTTCGACACTGTCATTCGGTCCAACGATCGCGCTGGTTGCCTTTGCGAAAATGATCGGCTCCGGCGGAACGTCCATGCCGGACTCGGCAGCATGGTCTGAATAGTTCAGCCCGACGCAGATAAACTTCCCGACACTACCAACGCAGGCGCCAATCCTTGGGTCGCCCTCGACGAGCGGAAGTGCAGAAACATCAAGCGCTGCAATTTTGGCACGCCCGGCATCGGTCAGCACCTCACCCGCAATGTCCGTAACGTGATCAGAGAGGTCGCGGATCGTGCCATCACCGTGGAGTATTCCAGGCTTTTCCGCGCCTGCAGCGCCATATCTCAAAAGTTTCATCCCCGCCCTCTTTGCTCTCGGTTTCGTTTGCGTCTTTCTTGCTCCGCTAGCTTTAGGGCGTCAACCAGATAGCGCGATCCGGCGACCTTCTTCGTGCGACCGGTAGATCGCTTCTTCAATTTCGAGGTTCTTGAGATAGTCCCGCGCTGAGTTCGCAACCGGACTGCCATAGAGGATGTGGTCGGCGATATGGCGGCTGCAGCGATAGACGCAGTCGCCGCCGAAGCCGATATCATCCCAATCATAGACGATCTCTTCAGTTTCGTTTTCGCCGTGCTTTCGAAACGCGATCCTGGCGTCGCCATCGAGCGTCAAAGTGCCGGCGCTCCCCTCAAGCAACATCTCACCCATCGTCCGACGACGGTTCCGGGCGACATGGTCCGCGAGCCGATTGCCGTCGAAGACAGCGCGGATGCCGCCCTCGAATTCGAAAATGATGAGGCCAGCATCCTCGCCCACGATCGCAGGGTTGAGCCTTGTCAGATGCGCCTGAACCGATGTCGGCTCGCCGAGGAGGTAGCGAAACACGTCGACGAAATGGATCGCAGTTTCGTGGACCAAAAAACGCGGCATTTTTCGAAAGTAAGGCTGACGATCTTTGTACGCCAATTCGCCTTGTCCATCACCGGGTCGGAGCCGAAACGTGATCTGGAAGATATCCCCGATCCGACCGGCCTTCAGTGCCTCGTGAAGCGTTAAATACCACGGTTGGAAGCGAAAATTTTCATGAATGTTAACGCGGATTCCGGCGGATTCCGTTAATATTGTTAAACGTTTTGCGGTTGTTAAATCCGTCGCGAATGGTTTCTGGCAGACCGCATCAACGCCCGCTTCAGCGCACAACATAAGCAGCGTTTCGTGGGTGCGCGGCGGCGTAATGATGTCGATGAGATCGGGTTTAACCGCGTCGATCATTGCCTGGGCATCATCGAAGGTGGAGACGGTTTTGAGGTGGTTCGCTGCCTCTTTCGCCCTCGCCAGATCAGAGTCACACACCGCAACCAATTCGACATCAGCCATACGCGACCACGCTTCGAGATGGAACTGACTGAAATAGCCAGCACCAATTGTCGCGACGCGTAACATGTTCAGATCATTACGGTTTTCAGAGACTCAGAAACGGTATTCGTGACTTCTTTCACACCGTCCGACCCACCGTTCTCGTGCGTTATGAGGCCATTGATGAAGGCTTGGTCGACGGCGGCAGCGATCAATGCGCCTGCCTCTTTAGCCTTGTCTTCCCCATGTTTCGAGCCGAGCCACTCGAGCATCAAAGCCGCGGATAAGAGCATTGCCGTGGGGTTTGCTATCCCCTTCCCTGCGATATCGGGCGCGGTTCCGTGGCAGGGTTGGAAAACGGCGTGCTTGTCACCGAGGTCGATTGATGGCGCATAGCCCAAACCGCCAACGAGACCTGCTCCCAGATCGGAGAGAATGTCACCGAACATGTTCTCCATGACCATCACATCATAGTCCCAAGGCCGCATAACGAGGTTGGTCGCCATAGCGTCCACATAGGCGTGATCGGCAACGATATCGGCGTTTTCTACGGCCCGCTCGTCGAAGACCTGTCGGAAAAAAGCAAGCGATGAGAATACGTTAGCCTTATCGACACACGTCACGCGACCAGGCAGCCCTTGCGCCTTGCGGTGCCGCGCGAGGGTGAAGGCAGCATCCACAACGCGGCTCGTACCGGTCCGTGTGATGCGCATGGTGTCGTCGCAATATGCGTCATCAACGATGGTACCACGGCCCTCACCCATGGCGTGGAAGAGCCCTTCGGTCGACTCCCGTACGAGCACCACATCGAGAGCTTTTGCGCGTTTGTCCCCAAGCGGCGACGGAACATTTGGGATCGATCGAATTGGCCGGATACCAGCGTACAGCTGAAGCGCGATCCTTAAATCGATTTGTGGAACGATTTCAGTACCATCCGGGTAGCGGATGTCTGGCAGGCCCATCGCAGCGAGCAGGATCGCGTCCGCCTCCTGAGCCGAATGGCGGCACGCTTCGGAGAGCGCGACGCCCCACTTCTTATAGGCCGCTGCACCCGCTTCCATCGTGCGAAACTCAAAGTCAAACCCGCCAACGCGTTTTGCGACTTGCCTCAGAAGTTCAAGAGCGGGTGGTGTAATTTCATGGCCTATCCCGTCACCGGGAAAGACAGCGATCTGAAAGGTTTGACTGCTCGACATGGCCTTTTTGCTCCTCCACCGCTTTTGTCCCCAGACTGCCTAAAAGCGGGGAAATATCAACGGTATAGGACGGCATGGGTGCGCCTGGGATCGGGCATTTCACCGATGCCATGCGATCTCCCAGAAGACAACCGAGATAGGCGGTCCGCATATCGGGCCCACCAAAAGCAAGATTTGAGATATTTTTCAGAACGGCGCCGAATGGCGTGTCGAGATGGGGACGCGCCATTTCGCCCGCCTGAAACGCAGTCTCGACCTCATTGATCTTCTCGCCTGGAACATCTTCCAACACGAGCTCCTTTTTGCCATCGGGCGAGATCCGATAGAGCCGGTTCGAAACAATGGACGTCACCCATGCGCATCCGTCTGCATCAAATGCGAGGCCGTCTGGGTAGTCGCCGTCCGCGAACGAACATATCGTTCGGCGGGACGAAAGCCGATTTCCGATGATTTCAAAGGCGGTTAGCCGCCGTCCAAAAGTCTCGTTAACCCAGAGTTCATTGCGTTCCGGATGCCGGATACATTCATTCGTATAGCCAAGACCTTCCGCAGCGATCGTCGCCACTTTGCCGTCCACCCTGACGATGAAACCGTCATCGACATCCGGCCGATAGCCAAGTGCGCGCGGTGACTTTCGGGTCGAAACAGTGACCCACAACGACCCATCCGCTTCTCGGTAGATGAAATTCGTCGGTGGCAACGGTTTACCTTCCACCGAGACAAGGACCGGCTCGACGCCACCGTCTGGATGCAACCGAAAGATACCGCCCGTCTCATCGCCGAGGTGCGCAAGGAGAATTGTTCCACCTGGCTCAAGCACGATGCCATTCGGTCGGACCCTGAAAAAAGAACTGTGGGCAAGATGTTTAAATACTGTTCCGTCCGGTCCGATTACCGAGACGCCGCCTGGTCCGGTCCAATCAGGCGCGAAAACATAGCCGGTTTGGTGTGTTACGGCGCATTCAGGCCGCACAAGGCTGTGCCCAACCCACTCGATGTTGTCGAGCGATAGCCGACCTAACGCCTCGTCCATTTGGCTTGCCTCCCCCTTTGGAAGCTGACCGATAGCTGCTTCATTTTTAGGCGAGCGTAAGGAGAGAAATTGGCGTGTGCAATGGAAGAAAAAGCAC
>JBCCMK010000043.1:0-24610 GCA_039026395.1 Pseudomonadota bacterium
GATGTCATGTGCGGGATGTACGCGACGGCCGCCATTCTCTCCGCGATCGAGCATCGGCACAAAACCGGGAAAGGTCAGTATATTGATCTTGGACTTCTCGATACGCAAATAGCGTGGCTCATCAATCAGGGTTCCGCGTATCTCGTCTCTGGCGACACGCCTCAGCGCCTTGGCAATGGCCATCCCACGATTGTCCCTTACGATACCGTTCCGGCGTCCGACGGCGAATTTATCATTGCGGTTGGAAATGACAGTCAGTTTCAGCGTCTCTGCGAAACGCTTGGCGCACCGGAGTGGTCAAGCGATCCCCGCTTTGAGAAAAACACGGACCGCGTCGCGAACCGACACGTGTTGATGGCGTTGATTGCGGAGCAGACGTCGAAGAAGTCAAAGACACATTGGATCGAAGCCTTGGAGAAAGTGACCGTACCGTGCGGCCCGGTGAACACAATCCCGGAAGCGTTCGCTGATCCGCAAGCGTTTGAGCGTCAAATGATCATCGAGATGGAAAGTCCGGTCGGTGGGTCTGATCCGCTTAAACTCATTGGTAATCCGATAAAGATGAGCGAAACCCCGGTGAGCTATCGCCGCCCGCCGCCGCGGGTCGGTCAGCATTCCAAGGACATTTTAATATCTGTCCTCGAAATGGATGAAGCGGCGGTTGATAGCCTCGTCAATTCCGGCGTCGTTGGAGTAGAAGAATGATGAAACGCGGCGCCGATATCATCGCGGGACGGCTCGCAGCGCTTGGCTGCGCCGACGCATTTGGCATTCCAGGCGGTGAGGTTTTGACCCTTGTCGACGCGCTCCGAGAGGCGGGGATCGCGTTTCATTTAACAAAGCATGAGAACGTCGCCGGCTTTATGGCTGAGGGCACATGGCATGCGACGGGCGCTCCTGGGATCTTGGTCGCCACAGTTGGGCCGGGTGTCGCAAATGCGGTCAACACGGTCGCGAACGCCATGCAGGATCGCGTGCCGCTCGTCTTCATCACGGGTGCCGTCGATGCCGCTGTCGCCCATCGATACACCCACCAGGTTTTCGACCATCAGGCCTTACTCCGACCGATTGTAAAAGCGAGCTTTCGTGCTGAAACCGGTGCCGTCGCGTCCGTGATCGATAAGGCGATCGCGGTCATGCTTGATGGCCAACCAGGTCCGGTCCACATTGATTTGCCGATTGCTGTCGCGCAGGCTGAAGAGCCGGATATGCCGATCGCCTCGCCTCCACGGCCGACGGTCCTGCCTCATCCAAACGAGATCAAAAGCCTTCGTGCAGCGCTTGAAACCGCTGAAAAACCCGTCGCTGTCGCTGGTCTTGATGCTGTGAATGAGGGAGCTGGGCCGGCCATAGAAACGTTTTGCGACGCCTGGGTTGTGCCGTTGATCACGACCTACAAAGGGAAAGGGCTGGTCGATGAGCGCTCGCCTCTCGCGCTTGGTGGCGCCGGTCTATCGCCAAAGGCCGACGAGACGCTTTTGCCGTTCTTAGATGAGAGCGATCTCATTTTGGTGCTCGGCTACGACCCCATCGAAATGCGGATTGGCTGGCGCGATCCATGGGGCGCGGACCCAAAGGTCGTGGAGATCACGACCACCGTTCGAACCCACGGCATGCACCGCATTGACGAAACCATTTATGCGGGTGTCGCGGAAACGCTGACGGTGCTCGGCCCGCCTTCATCGACGCGCCCGGCACATTCGAGGGTTGCTGAAACGAAGGACGCATTGGCAAGCGCCTTTGCGCCAACTGACGACTGGGGGCCGGCTCAAGTGTTCGCAACACTGCGGAACGTAATGCCGGACAATACTGTATCGACAGCGGATTCTGGCGCGCATCGCATACTTGTCAGCCAGATGTGGCAGTGCTTCCAGCCGCGCACCATGCTGCAATCTTCAGCGCTTTGTACCATGGGGTGCGCCGTCCCGCTCGCGGCTGGCCACGCGTTAAAGAAGCCCGAGAGCCCGACAATTGCCTTCATCGGTGACGCAGGGCTCGAGATGATCCTCGGTGATCTCGCGACCCTGCGCGATCTGAAGCTTCCGGTCATCATATGCGTGATTTGTGACACGTCGCTTGCCCTTATTGAAAAGAAGCAAAGAGCGATGCAGCTTCCGAATTCTGGGGTCGATTTCGGCGCAACGGATTTCCCAGCGGTCGCCGATGCGATGGGCGGGCGTGGCGTCTGGATCGATGATGAAGAAACGCTTCGATCAGAGGCCGAGGCGGCACTTCAACGTGACGTTTTCACTGTTCTTGCCTGCCGTGTGCCGCAGCGATCCTATGATGGGCTTTTCTGAACAGCACGTTTTCCCAAGGCAGAGTTCTCAGGTCAGAGTTCTCAGGTCTGGGCTCTCAAGTCTGGGTTCTCAAGTCTGGGTCCTGCCCCGTCCAAACGCGAAGCCGTGTGCCGACAATGCTTCCGAGAAAGCCGAATACGAGCCACCACCAACCGTGAAGGCTGCCGGAAACAATCCCGCCAAGATAGCCGCCAATATTGCAGCCATAGGCGAGGCGCGCGCCATAGCCCATCAGCAATCCACCGAGGATTGCAGTCGCCACGTCGCGAAATGACAGGGAGAGCTTCGGAGCGTACTTGCCCGCAAGGCTCGCTGCCAGGAGCGCGCCCGCCATGATCCCGAAATTCATAACAGATGTGGCATCGGAAAAGACGCTCCGCTCGACCCGCGCCATCTGGTTGGTCCAATACGGCCACGTCTCAATCGGAACGCCAGATACCACCGCGACTTTAGCGCCCCAGAGCGCAAAAGCCGATGTGATCCCCCAGGGCCTGGAAAGCACGAGCAATGTCGCGATGCTCACCACAACGAGCGCAAGTGCACCAGCGACCAGCGACCATGGGCCATAACGCCATGATTGCGTCTGACCGAGAGACTGCGTTTCGCCATGGGTCCGTCGCTCAATCAGGAATGAAAGGGCAGCGATCGCCGCAAGGATGACAAGCGTCATGCTGAGCGCGACGCCGAGGCCAAACTCCCGCACGGTCGAAAATGAGGAAAACCTTGGAAGCGCATTCCAATGGTGCAGATGTGCAGTCGCAACCAATGACCCAGCGATGAAAGCGGCAAGCGTCACAACCATTCGGGTGGAACCGCCGCCCGCTGTGAAGAGCGTGCCCGACCCGCACCCGCCGCCGAGCTGCATTCCTATTCCAAAAACGAAAGCACCGATCGCGGCGGCGATACCGAACGGGAAAACAAAACCGTTCGCCGTGATCCCGATATCCCGACCGAAGGCGAGGAGCGGATAGCTGATGCAGATCGTGACCGCGATCAAGAGCATCTGAGCGCGGAGACCTGCGCCGCGCTTTTCTCGTACCATCCGTCTCCATGCCGCGGTGAACCCAAATGAGGCATGGTAAAGCGCCAAGCCAGCGAACGCGCCGATCAAAGACGCGAGCGCGAGCTTTGTTCCGCCGTTCACGCCAGCGAGGATCGTCACGGCAAGAATGAGTGCCATGCCGATCGTGATCGGCAAAATCTGTGTGGATCGTTCCGACACGTTTTGCATGGACCCTCAAAAAGCAGCGTTTCCGCGCTAACTTGACTGAATGAAACAGCGTTCAGGTTACATTCAACTCTTCGTCATGATGTTTGACGCGATTTGGCCACCATAAGAGCTAAATCTACGGGTAACAGCGGTCTGTGACTTATCCTGCGCCGCTGCGTGATACCCGTTATCAACAAAGGCCTAGCATGACACAGTACACTGACGAATTTGGGTATCCGATTTCGATCGCGTCGATGGCGGCATTGAACTGCTGGAATGCGACAGTCCGAGGCTTTCTATCGCACGGCGCCGAGACACCTCACCATCTGAGCGCGGTTTTTGATGCCGATCCGAACTGCGTGCGTGCCTACGTTGCCAAAGGCTTTTTCTGCCAACTTCTGGGACGCCGCGAAATGCGAGACGCGGCAACAGACGCGCATGCGAAAGCTCTTGAAAAAGCTGATCTTGTCGGGGTGGACGCGTACGACCGCACGCTTCTGCGAGCCTTGAGTGACCTGATAAACGGTCACGGCTCTGTGGCGGCGGACCGTTTGGACGCGATGTTGCCAACCCGCCCGGCTGATGCATTCCTCGTCAAGCTTATCCACGCGATCCGCTTCGTCATGGGCGACAATCAAGGCATGCGGGCTTCCATCGAAGGCGTGATCGAGGCGTTCAAGGACGACGCCCCAGCTTCTGGCTTTATCCATGGATGCCACGCCTTCGCCCTCGAAGAAACGGGCGACTTTGAGGCCGCGGAACGCGCCGGCCGTAAAGCACTGGACATGGAGCCAAACGATGCGTGGGGGCTTCACGCCGTCGCGCACGTTCACGATATGTGCGGCACGTCATTGGACGGTATCCGCTGGCTCGAAGGCCGAGAGGCGGCATGGCGGCACTGCAACAATTTCAGCTACCATGTGTGGTGGCATCTGGCTCTCTTCTATCTCGATCGTGGAGACCATGACGCGGTTTTGAACCTCTATGATACCGAAGTTCGCCCGGTTCATACGGATGATTACCGCGACATCTCAAATGCGGCTTCGTTGCTGTGGCGCCTCCAGCTGGAGGGCTGCGACGTCGGTACCCGCTGGGAGGAGATGGCCGTCATCGCTGAAAATCGGGTTGATGATCAGTGCCTCGCCTTTGCAGACCTGCACTACATGCTGGCGCTCCTTGGCGGTTCAAAAACTGATGCCGCCACGCAGCTGCTTCACTCCATGCGCCAGACGGCAGCTGGCAGCATCAATGACCTTGGCCATGTCGACCGCTCCGTGGGCGTTCCAATGGCCTACGGACTGACCGCGTTTGCGGCTGGCGATTACGGGACCGCATCGGCGGTCATGGCAAAGTCCATGCACCAGCTCCAGAAGGTTGGCGGCAGTCACGCTCAGCGCGATGTTTTTGAGCGAATAGCGATTGAGGCATGCCTGCGATCGGGTGCGGATCTTGAGATGGAGTCACTGCTTGATCACCGCGCAGCTCGGCGCGGCGGCACAGACGCCTACGCCCACTCAAAGCGCTCAGCTCTCAACACCTTGCGCAATGCTCAGCCGTTGCATCTTGCGCCAGTCGGAGCCGCGTTTTAAGGGATCGGTAGTTCTCGCACGGATACGCACAAATCCTGATGTCACAGACGCACCCATCGCCACCGCCGCGCAAACGAGATTTGAGGCTCGACTTTTTCCGCGGCATTGCGATGTTCATCATCTTCACAGCGCACACCCCGGGCAATATCTGGACGCTCTGGATTCCGGCGCGTTGGGGATTCTCCGACGCGACTGAAATCTTTGTTTTCTGCTCCGGTATGGCGTCAGCGATCGCATTTGGCGCCGTTTTTGTGTCGCGCGGTTGGTGGATGGGAACGGCGCGGGTCGCCCACCGGTGTTGGCAGGTCTATTGGGCGCATATCGGCGTGTTCTTTGTGATCGCAGCGATGAGCGTCCTCTTCGACATGTGGCTGAACACCGACGGGACCTATGTCGGCAAGCTCAATCTCTTCCCGTTTTTTAACGATCCGATGCCGCAATTGGTCGGGCTTTTCACGCTCACCTACGTGCCGAATTACTTCGACATTTTGCCCATGTATTTGGTGATTTTGATGATGCTGCCGATCGTGGTCGGCCTGCAGTCCATCGATCTGAGGCTGGCGATCGCCTTTTGCGTGGGCCTTTGGGCGCTGGTGAGCCAACCGTGGCTTGCCTTCATTGATATTCCGGTGTTTTCGGCGCTAAACCTCCCGGCAGCGCCATTCAACGAAAACATCACGTGGTTTTTCAACCCGTTTACCTGGCAGCTCATCTTTTTCACCGGCTTTGCCTTCATGCGCGGGTGGATCAAGCCGCCGCCAGTCAAAGGTTGGCTGATCGCTGTTTCAGCGGTTTTCCTCGTCATGTCCTTCTTTTTGGATCGTGATGGCGTGCCGGCGCGTCGCCTGTTTGAAGCCGTTCCGGCCCTTGCACCACTCCAGACAGTTGTTCAGGCTGTTCAGGCCGAAATCGGGCCGCTGGTCTCCAAAACCTTCTTTGGGATATTCCGTTACATCCATTTCCTCGCACTCGCTTACATTGCGTGGATTGCGGTCGGAGAGGGTGGCCGTCGCCTGGAAGGATCTGGACTGTGGCAGACCGTCGTTTCGGTAATCCGGAAGGTCGGGCAACAATCGCTTGCAACCTTCCTGATGGGTTTGGTCGCGGCCCGCGCTATGGGAATGTTGCTGGACCTCGCTGGCCGCACTGTGCTCACGACTGCGATCGCAAATCTGGCGGGATACGCACTCCTTATCGCGACCGCCTATTTGGTGGCGTGGTACAAGTCGACGCCTTGGAAGAAGCCAGCGGATAAGAAGCCTGCCGAGCCGCAAGCGCCAATGCGTGCCGCGCCTGCCGAATAAAATATCTATTCTGGCGGGTGGGCCAATAGGTCGATATGGCCGACACGAGTTTGCAACGCGCCTGACTTTATTTGATTGAGCCGCGCGTCATGCCAAGCGGAGATGGTGGTTCCTTTTTCAGGCGCAGTTTCAAGGGCTGCTTGAGCCCAACCCTTGACGAGTTCGGCCTGGATCCTCTGGTCGGTCCCTTTAAACACCCAATCCGACGTCGCGGTCTCGACGGTCCAGCCATTGTCGCCAAGTCGGCGCGAGAGAAAATCCCCCGCATCTGGGCCGAGCGCTGGACCAAATCCCTTATCCGTCCGCTGGTGTTCATTCACCAGTGATATGATCTCATCATCCGCGTCGTGACCCGGTGAAAACGCGATCCGACCGTCATAGGAGAGTGCGGCGTAGACGGGTTTTGGGGTTTCGGTGAGCAGAGCTGTGAATGCGTCTAACCATTCTTCAGACACCAAATCGAGAAATGCTGACGTGGTGACGGCGCTGTAGCTCTCCAAAGAGAGCGCGTCGGTCGCCGAAAGATCCGTTTTTTTGCATTCCACGTTCGCATGCGACGCTGCGGCTGAAGCCGCTTCTTTGAGAAGCGCTTCGTCGAAATCCGTGAGAGTCCAGAAATGGTCTGTCGAGATTTGAGACGCGATCGCGCGCACAGTTGAACCAGTGCCAGAGGCAAGATCGAGTATTCTAAGATCGGTTTTGTCTAAACCACTCAGGATTTTCGCAAAGCGTTTCACCAGCACTTTGTCTCGCGCTGCATGGTCGTATGGCTCGCGGAGTGTCAGCCAGTCTGCTGAAAACCCGCTCACTGCAATCGATCCAAGACGGCTGCGAACTCTTTCGCCGCTTGCTCCCAGGTCCGGTGGGGTTGAGGCGCCGGTCTCCAATTGCCGGATCGGACCGCATTGTGCGCCGCCTTTAGTGCGTTCAGAAACGCCGCAGCATCATCGACCGGTACGCATGCACCTGCTCCCGAAGGGATCAGCTCGCGCGCAGCGCCGGCATCCGTCGCGACCGGGTAGAGCCCCGCTGCTACGGCTTCGGCCAACGCCATGCCGTAACCTTCATAGGCGGAGGTCGACAGAAAAATGTGCGATCGAGCGCGCGCCTGGTCGAGCGTCAGATCGTCGACAGCGCCATGGATTGTGACCGCTTCAGACAGACCGCCGCTGCTCACCAATTCAAATATCTGCTTCGTCTCTTCGGGATTCGCCTCGGTCTCGCCAAACATGTCGAGCGTCCACGTTCCAGGCGGTAAATGTTGAAGAGCTTCGAGCATGAGGGAATATCTCTTGCGCGGTATGAGCGCGCCGATTGCGATATATCTGATCCGACCTCCGCTGAAATTGTGAGCTGTTGAGACGCTTAAACCTGGTTCGACCACGCTGATTTGATCGAGGGGTGTGCTGAACAAATCGGCGACGATCGCCCGTGTTGAATTGCCGGTGACAACGACATGGTGGGCGTGTGTCAGAGCGCGCCGCTCGCTGTCCCTGAAGCGGGTTTGATCTTCTTTAGAAAGTCCCGCTTCAAGACAAAGCGGGTGGTGCAAAAGAGAGATCAGAGGTGCTTTATCGGCCCATTTCTCCGCCCAATCCGGAATCACGCCGAGCGCGAGGCCGTCGACAACAAATTGTCTTCCATCCTCAGGACTGACCTTATTCAGTCGATTGAGAGTCGGACCACTTGGAAATGGAAAGTTATCCCCGAGGTCCTGAACGTTCACTTCAAACCCAAGGGATCTCAGTCCGTCGAGTATCTCGCGATCGTAACGAAAGCCGCCAGTCGGGCGGTCAAGCGATCCGGGAATGCCTAAGGTCAGGCGACGGGGTTTACCCAACGGGGCCCTCAAACCAGGCGCGGGCCACATGTGATTCTGAAACTGTCACTCGAATGGCGTTGATCTCACCAGGGGCTCGACCGAGTGCGCCAGCTCTCGCCGATGCCGCAAGTCCGTCAAAAATATGCTTTGTGAGCCACTCAGTCGTAGTGTTCACGCCATTGAACTCTTCGACTTCGTCGAGGTTTTTGAAGTTAAGCGGTTCAAGAATGGCCTTCAGCACGTCGTGCGCGCGGCCGATATCCATGACGATATTATTGTTATCAAGCGCATCCGCCATGAAGCAGGCATCGATGATGAATGTCGCACCGTGCATTGCCTGCGCGGGACCGAAAACCTCGCCGACAAAACTGTGTGCGATCATGACGTGATCGCGGACTTCGACGGCGTATCGAGGGTGAACAGCGGAAGCAGTCATGCAAAAGGGCTCCGTTTGGATGAGGTCAGTCCGGGTAGCGGACAATCGGGCAGAGCGCAGGCCCATTCCGATCGAAGATGGCAGGGAGATGGCGGGGCAAATCGTAAAAGTCGATGGCTGGCGCGAGAAGAGCATCGAGCGCTGGATTGTCAAGCAGTTGGAGCGCGGTCATGAGCCGCCGCGCATAGCTCCAACGTCCGCGTTGCCGGGGTGAAACGCTGCCGACCTGGCTCGACTGAAGGTTCAAGCGTTTGGCGTGGAAGGCTCCGCCGAGCAAGACGTCGACACTCGCTGTTCCATACCAACTCAGTTCTGTGATCGTGGCTTCAAAGCCCGCCGCGTCGATGGCTGTTTGCAACCCGCTCGGGTGGCCTGAAGCGTGAAAGACGTTATCACAATCGCGTGGGCAGCTTTCAGGTTTCGAGAACTCGACGCCTAGACTTTCGGCGATCGTTGTCCGCTCGGGGTCCACATCGACGAGGGTCACCCGCGTCCCTGGAAACCGCCCGCAAAGATAAGCTGTAAGGCAACCAACAATCCCGCCGCCGATCACCGCTATCGTTTCTCCGGCCGTGACCTTTGCATCCCACACCGCGTTCAAAGCCGTTTCCATGTTGGCCGCAAGGCATGCTCGCGCGTCTGGCACAGTTTCGGGGATGTCTGTCAGAGCTTCGTCCGGCAAGGAGGCGAGTGTCTGATGCGGATGGAGTGCAAAAACACGTCGATCCGTCGGATTTCCGCTAGCATCAAGCAGTTTTCCGACGAACGCGTAGCCGTATTTCACGGGGTAAGGAAAGTCTCCGGCCTGAAATGGTGCGCGCATCCTCGAGTATTCGCTCGCTGGAATTTTACCTGACCAAACGAGCCGCTCGGTGCCGCGGCTGATTGCAGATGCCTGTGCCTGAACAATGACTTCACCAGCTTGTTGCAATGCAACAGGCTCCGAGCGGATCTCAGCCATTCCCGCCGCCATATACCAAAGGGCGTCCGCTTTAATTGTATCTCTCCTCGCGTTTCTGAGACAGCGTAGCCATCGTTTTCGGCCCAATGATCATCATCGTCATCACAATTCTGTTTTTCACCATATTCTGGCCGTTCATGTCGTGTTCAGAGTGACATACGGCCTATATGAACCCATCACAGGCCCTGTAATATTCGTCGAAGGTTGAGTGCATGGACCGCATGTCGTCCCACACACACGCCCCTACCCAAATCCCCTCCAACCGCATTTCCAAAACAGCTCCGCTAAAGGATCGAATTGGTTTGCGGCGCAGCATTTTTTTGGTGCTCGTGGCGGCTTCGATCGTGGGACTGCTCTACCTCATGTTGGCGACCCTCGCACCTAGCGGCCTGACGTGGCTTGATTGGGCGATGATTATTCCGTTCGCGATCACCATGCCGTGGACAGCCATCGGGTTCTGGAATGCCCTCATCGGTCTCTGGCTGATGAGGTCTAAACACGATCCCGCCGGGTACGTTTTTCCAGCTCTTCGCGCGATCGACGATGACGCCCCGCTCACCACTTCGACAGCGCTTCTCTCCTGCATTCGAAATGAGGATGTCGAGCCTCTGGCGCGTAAATTGTCAGAAATGCTCTCGGCGCTCGTGACCCACGGCGTAAACGATCGTTTTCATCTCTACGTCCTCAGCGATACGGACGACAGCGAGATCGCTGAAGCGGAAGAAGCTCTCGTCGATGGGCTCACTCGTCGCTTCAATGGCAAAGTTCCGATCACTTATCGCCGTCGAACCGACAATCCGGGCTTCAAGGCCGGCAATATTCGCGATTTCTGCGAACGGTGGGGCGCAAGCCACGATTTCATGATCACGCTCGACGCGGACAGTTTCATGGCCGCGCCCGCGATTACCCGACTGGTTCGGCTCATGGAAAGCCGAAGTGAACTCGGCATCGTTCAAAGCCTCGTCGTCGGCTTGCCGTCAGCGAGCGCATTTTGCCGTCTCTTTCAGTACGGCATGCGCCTCGGCATGCAGTCCTACACGACCGGTAGTGCCTGGTGGCAGGGCGATTGCGGTCCCTATTGGGGTCACAACGCAATCATTCGGATGAAGCCATTTATCGAGGCGTGCGAGTTACCGAAACTGCCGGGCAACGGTCCGCTTGGCGGTTGGGTGCTCAGCCACGATCAAGTGGAAGCCGCCCTAATGCGCCGCGCTAGATACGAGGTTCGTGTCATCGCGGAGGACACCGGTAGTTTCGAGGAGAACCCGCCAGATCTTCTGGAGTTCATCCGTCGCGACCTCCGTTGGTGCCATGGAAATATGCAATACGCAAAGCTCCTGAACGCACCAGGACTACACCCCATGAGCCGTGTTCAGCTGGTGCTCGCGATCCTCATGTTTGTGGGGTCGCCTGCTTGGCTCGCGTTTATGTCTATTGCCACAGCGCGGTTCATGTCTGCGGACGATGTAAACGCCATCGTCGATCCCCAAATGGGTGCTGCGGTCTTCGCGACAATCATGACCATGGTTTTCGCGCCCAAGATTGCGACTGTTTTGGCGGCCCTCTTCGATGCTGAACGCCGCAGGCAGTTTGGCGGCGGTATTCGCCTTCTTGGCAGTACTGTGAGCGAGATGGTGTTCGCCGCCTTCATCGCTCCGATAATGGCTGTATCACACACGGTTTTCCTGGCTGGATTGCCGTTCGGACGCGCGAAAGCCTGGCCGTCCCAGCGCCGCGACGTTCATGGTTTGCCGGTGGGCGTGACAGTACGTTGGCTCATTATGCCAACGGTCTTTGGCTTGATCGGCCTTGCCTGCGCACTCGCTGTCCCGCCAGCGGCAGCTCTCGCCATGGTGCCGGTCTTCCTCGGTCCGCTACTCGCGGCACCGTTTGCACTCCTGTCGGCGGGTTTGAATACCGGCCAACTTGCGGCGTCCAGTTCGCTGTGGCGCTTGCCAGAAGAGACCGATCCTCCCGTTGAGCTTTTGCGTCTTGATTTGCCAGGGCTCACTGCGATCGGCCACGCGCCTCACGACTTCTCCGGACCTGCACTCAGCGAAGATCGGCAGATCGTCCCGGCCGAATGAGTTCTGATCCGACGCTTACTGGTCTTGCGAGATCGTGGCGGACTTATCGGTCGAACAAAGCGCATTGGGCGGGTCTCGCTGATCTCTATCGCCCTTTCATAAATCCCGGTGATTTGGCGTTCGACATCGGAGCGCATATGGGTGACAGATCCCTCGTTTTTCGCGAGCTCGGCGCGCGGGTCGTGGCTGTTGAACCTCAAACGCAGTTGGTTGAGGTGCTCAAAAAAACGTTTCGAGACGACGATGCCGTCACGATTGTACCCAAGGCGGTGTCGAGTGAAAGCGGATCGATAGAGTTCCACGTTAATTCGCTCAATCCTTCAGTCTCCACCGCATCTCCGGAATTCATCGCCGCCGGGCGTGGGGTCGACGCGTGGGACGGTCAAGTCTGGGACGCTAAGGTCAATATCGAGGCAACTACCCTCGATGCGATGATTGCTGAACATGGACAGCCGGCTTTCATAAAAATCGACGTCGAAGGATTTGAAGACCGGGTTCTGTCGGGGCTCTCGAGTACTCCGGCTTCGATTTCTTTTGAGTTCACAACAATCAGCAAAGACGTCGGGGTGAGAAGCCTGGAGCGATTATCGGCGCTCGGCGACTATCGGTTCAATGCCATTGTCGGAGAAGGTCGAGGCTTCGTCCACGACGAGTGGTGCACTGCCGCGGACATTGAAGGATGGCTGCAATCACTCCCGGTCGAAGCCAATTCCGGCGACATTTATGCCGTTATGCGGGATAGGCTCACGAAAAGAATGGTCTAGCCGTGACTATTCAGCGAAGATCCCACGCTTTTCCCGTTCGGCAACATCCTGGAGTTCGGCGAATTCACTAGGCGCGCTCGCGCTCGGCATGACCCAACCGTAAAGGACGAGCCATTTGGCCAGATCTTGATTTGCAACGGAGCAATCGCCCGGGATCAATTCATCTTCGCGCTCGCCATAGGTGCACACAACAGCTCGCCCCCGGATCAAGCGTTGGAGTGCTGTTGTTCCCCGCCGAACGCAGGGAACGGCGTTGCCGTTTGAGAGCTTACATGCAGTCTCTGGAGACGGTGCTTCGATGCCGCGCAATCGAATGGTGTCTCGTCCTGCCTTCAATGTCGTGGGGTCGATCACCTGGACTCGGAAGAGGGTCTTTTGTGGCGGCGGCACATCTGGTTTTGGCGGAGGTGGAACGTAGAGCCTTGTCAGCTCGCCGGTCACATCAGGTGCTGGTGTTACGCCGTCGGGTGTCACATCGCGTAGGTTGGAAGGATCGCTAACGGGAGCAAGTGGCGTGTCCTCGACCACAATTTCTGGAACATCGATGTTGGGAGCTGGTTCAAGGCTTCCGTCAGTTCTGTTGGCCTGTTCTTCGACTGAAGCGGTCTCCCATTCGCCAAGGAACGGCGCGGCAATCACCGCGAGAGCAATGAAGCCGATTAAAACCAAGACTGTCCTCACGACGATGCCAGTCATGGTTTTCGGACTTCGCTCCCATTACGTAGTGTCGGCAATTTTATCACTGACTTGCCCAGATGATGCGGGCCATCCACTCCACGTCGCGCAGCTGCAACAGCCGATCTTCGTGCGATACATTGAAAGACGCCACCTCCACGGTTGTTGCCGTCTGCCGCTTCAGGATTTTCGCCATGACCTCTCCGTCTACCGTCCTGACCACAACGCGGTCGCCGCGTCGGACATCTTCGCCAGGCGCCACGATGATAATGTCGCCGTCGCGGTAGACCGGCGTCATGGAATCGCCGGATATCTCCAAAGCATAGGTGTTTTCATACTCCTTGCTTGGAAAGCGTATTTCTTCCCATCCTGTACCAACGGGGAAACCGCCATCGTCGAAATAGCCGCCCGCTCCAGCTTGAGCGAGCCCTAAAAGCGGGATTGGGCGGCGATATGTGTCAACATCGGTATCGGCGAGAAACGCCATGAACGTGTCGACCGACTCGCCGGTGGCATGCAGGATTTTCGCAATCGATTCGGTTGACGGCCAGCGTTCGCGTCCGTCTCGCGCCATGCGTTTGGACTTGTTGAAAGCTGTTGGATCCAGTCCAGCCTGCTTGGCAAGCGCCGATGATGACAAGCCGTGACGAAGCGCCAACTTGTCGATTGCGCGCCAGATTCTACGATGGTTCAGCATGGATGTACGCTATTCAAATGCGGAAAATAAACATTCCTATCTTAGGAATGGTGACCTAAAAACGCAATTCCCTGTTTATAAGTCCTCGCATCTCTCCTGAAATTCCGCTGACACTGTACTCGATTTGTAACGCTGCAAAACCGAGACCAGATGGAGACCTGGCGTGCTGATCTACAAGATTTTAAGCAGGGCCGAGTGGGCAGAAGCGGAAAAGGCAGGTCGATATGACGGTTCGCCAGATGACCATCGTGACGGCTTCATACATCTCTCGTCCGCAAATCAAGTCCGTGGGACTGCTGAAAAATACTTTCGCAATCAGAATGACTTAGCGCTCGTGTCCTTTGAAGCAGAGGATTTTGGTGACGCGCTCAAATGGGAGCCGTCTCGCGGTGGCGCGCTCTTTCCGCATCTTTATGCGTCCCTAGAAACTGGGCTTGCTAAAGCCGTAACGTCACTTCCGCTCGGAGACGATGGCGTTCCGATCGTGCCAGATTTGGGCGCAGACTGATGCGCGGTCTTGCCGCGATGGCGCGGCCGCTTCTTCTATCGCTCGACCCCGAACAGGCCCATGACGCGGCAATCAAAGCGCTCCGAATGGGGCTCTATCCTCGGAGTACGCGCGCCCATGACCCGGCACTTGCGGTGGAGAAATTCGGGCTCACTTTTCCCAATCCGGTCGGCATGGCGGCCGGTTTTGACAAGAATGGGGAAGTGCCCGTTCAGTTACTCGACGCTGGATTTGGTTTCACCGAAGTGGGGTCTGTCACGCCACGCCCGCAACCTGGCAACCCGAAGCCCCGGGTTTTTCGGGTCCCAAACCAGGCGGGCGTCATCAACCGTCTTGGCTTTAACAATGACGGCCATGACGCGGTGGATGCGAGATTGCATGCGTTGAGACGCCCGCGCGTTGGCGTCCTGGGTGTCAATATCGGCGCCAACAAAGACTCTCCCGATCGTGTCGAGGACTATCGATTGGGTGTTGAGCGCTTCAAGGCGATCGCAGACTACATCACCGTCAATGTCTCGTCGCCGAACACGCCAGGCCTGCGGGGTCTTCAGGATGGTGAGGATCTCGACCGTCTTTTAGGCGGTGTCATCGATGCGCGCGGCGAGAGTGGTCCGCCCATCCTTTTGAAGGTGGCACCGGATCTTGATGCCGAACAGATTGATGCGATCGCGGATGCGGTGACACGCTTTGAGGTCGACGGGTTGATCGTGTCCAACACAACCCTCGACCGCGCGACAATCACTGGCGAACCGCATGCCGGAGAAGCAGGCGGGCTCTCTGGCAAACCGCTTTTCCATCGCTCAACGGTGATGCTCGCCAGGTTTTATCGGGCAACCAGAGGCAAGGTGCCGCTGGTCGGCGTGGGCGGTGTGACAACACCAGCTGACGCTGTCGAAAAGTTGAGGGCTGGGGCCTCATTGGTTCAGCTCTATACCGGTCTTATCTATGGCGGGTTTGAACTGCTGGATGATATCCTGGTCGGGCTCACCAATGCAGTAAGGCGCGAAGGCGTGGCGAATGTCTCTGCGCTCTCAGGCACCGCCGTCGATGAGTGGGCCGATAAAGAGTTTTAGGTGAAGCTTCTGGCCGCTCGAACCGGGAACCGGATGGCCAACGTCAGTCCGCGCAAGGCGAAGAACGCTGACATGGCGATCCAAAGACCGAGATTGCCAAATGTCGGTACGAGCGCGAGCGACAGCGCGACAAACGACACAGTCGAAACGAGCATCATGTTTCGCATGTCGTCCGACCACGTCGCGCCGATAAATACGCCATCAAAGTGAAAGGCCGCGACGCACAAAATCGGTGTGATTGCAGCCCAGAATATGAAGCTGCTGGCTGCGCTCCTCACATCGTCATTGGTGGTCATCAGACCGATCGCGGCATCTCCGAACGCCAGAAACAGGATCGTCAAAACCGTCGCGAAACCAAGACCCCAGAAGAGAACGATCTTTGTCGCCCGTATGAACGCTTGCTTGCGGCGCGCGCCCAACATTTCACCTGAGAGTTGTTCAGCGGCAGCTGCAAACCCATCGAGTATGAAGCTCGCAAGCAGGAAGAAGTTCATGAGGATCGCGTTTGCTGCGAGCATGGTCTCGCCGAGCCCAGTGCCCATGCGCGTGAACCATGCGAACGCGAAGACAAGGCAGAGTGATCGGATCATGATGTCCCGATTGAGCGCGAAAAACGGGGCGAGCCGCGAAGCTTCAAAAACGCCCCTGAGATAGTGCCACCGGTCCGGTCCGAGATGCCGTAAAACGAGGATTGTGCCGACAATAGCGGTCATCGCTTCCGCGATAACGGTCCCCCAAGCGACACCCTCAATGCTCAGTCCCAGTCCAACCACCAGAGCAATGTTGAGCGCGATATTCGTCGCATTCAGTAGGATTTGTAATGTGAGCGCCACACCGGAACGCGCCAGGCCAAGATACCAGCCAAGGATCGCATAGTTAGCGAGCGCGAACGGGGCTGAAAGAACACGGATCTCGAAGTAGCGCGTCACCGCATCGGCGACTTCTGCGCTCGGCCCCATGAGCCAAAGACCTGCATTTAGGATCAGCGGGGACAAAGCCACAACTACAATGCCGCACAAAACGCCGAGGCTAAGCGCGCGGAAGAAGATCGTTCCAATCTCTTCTTTTTTCCCAGCGCCTTTTGCCTGAGCGGCAAGACCCGTCGTGCCCGCGCGGAGGAAGTTGAACGTCGAGAAAACGATATCAAATAGGATTGCGCCGATCGCCAGACCGCCCAGGAGGTCGGCGCGGCCCAGGCGACCAATGATGGTCGTGTCAACGATCCCAAGAAGCGGCGTTGATGCGTAGGCGAGCGTCATCGGCAGCGCGATCGACAAAATGCGGCGATGCGTGATGTCCGCGGCAGCGTCCGACGGCGGTGCAGTGGTCACGGGGTGGGGCGCCCTAAATCTGATGGTTCGACGGGTCGCACCTGACACTCAGCCTGGAACGACTATAAATTCGCATGATGCCGCTACCCATAGTCCATCATCCCGCCTATGTCGCCGAACTTCCGGAAGCCCACAGGTTTCCGATGGCGAAGTTCGGCCGCCTCGCTGCCGTCCTTCGGGAGGAAGGCATTGTCGCGTCTTCCGGCTTTCACCAGCCGACGGAAGCGCCGCGTGGCTGGCTGTCACTCGCCCATGACCCTGGCTATGTGGATCAGGTGCTGGCTGCGAGCGTCGATCCCAGGATCGAAAAAGAAATTGGTTTTCCGATGGAGGAAACCGTCGCCCGCCGCGCGCGATTGGCGACGAGTGGCACCGTGCTCACAGCACGTCTCGCGCTTGAATATGGCGTCGCTTGTAACACGGCAGGTGGAAGCCACCATGCGCGCAGTGAGACGGGCGCAGGGTTCTGCGTCTTCAACGATGTTGCAGTGGCCGCGCGCGTTCTGCAGGCGGATGGGTTCGACGCGCAGATCCTGATTGTCGATCTCGACGTTCACCAGGGCGACGGCACGGCTGAGATCTTCGCTGATGACCCCCAAGTCGTGACATTTTCAATGCACGCCGAGCGCAACTACCCCAGCCTTAAGATACCAAGCGATATCGATATTGGTCTACCAGATGGCCAGAGCGACTCGGATATTCTCGGTTGTTTGCGCCGGACACTTCCGGACCTCTTTGACCGGGTCCAACCGGGCCTTGTCTTTTACAATGCGGGCGTTGATCCCCACCGGGACGATCGTCTGGGACGCATGAACATGTCGGACGAAGGGCTTTTTGAGCGGGATCGTTATGTGCTGGATACAGCGCGGCGTCGCGGCATTCCCGTCGCCTGTGTCATCGGGGGCGGCTATTCAAAAGACATCGACGCCCTGGCCCGCCGCCACGCCACGATCCATCGCGCTGCATCGGTTTTCGCTTAGTCCGCCCGCCTCGATCCGAACCGCGCGAAAAGCCGCGAGATCAGCCAGATCGGGAACACGATCACGGCGCCCAAAAGGAAGTACTCCCAGGCGAATTCGATCGCGTCGAAGCCCATATTGTAAATGCGCGTTACGAACGCCTGCACCCAATTGACGATGTCGAACGGGTCGATGTTGAGCGCTGCGAAGATCACGCCGACGATGATTGATAGGATGATCAGACGCAGGATAACGCCGAGCGGCTCGCCGCCAAAAAACCGTCTCACGCTTGCGCCTCCGCTCTCACTTGGTCAGGATATAAGTTGATTTGCCAGTGATACCAAGCGCGCCTGTTGAACGATGGTTCAGGGCAGCATCTCGAGCAGCGTGTCGATCCGGTCAGCCTCGGCTGGTGGTTTATCCCAGCGTAGCCGATTGATGCGCGGGAAGCGCATCGCGATGCCGGATTTGTGGCGTGTCGAGCGATTGAGCCCTTCAAACGCCACTTCCAACACGAGTCCCGTCTTCGGCTCGGCTGTGACCGCGCGCACCGGTCCAAAACGGTCGATGGTGTGGTTGCGCACAAAGCGATCGATCTCTTTCAACTCCTCGTCGGTGAAGCCGAAATAGGCCTTGCCCACGGGCACTAAAGCGCCTTCATCGTTCCAAACGCCAAAGGTGTAATCTGAATAAAACGATGAGCGTTTGCCGTGGCCACGCTGCGCGTAAAGGAGGACAACGTCGATCAGGTACGGGTCGCGCTTCCACTTGAACCACGGGCCCTTTGGGCGACCGGGCTCATAGACCGAGACCCATCGCTTGAGCATTAAGCCTTCGATCGCCGGATGCGGTGGGTTTTCGCGAAGGTCGGCCAGATGCGTTGGGTTGTCGAATTCCACGAGCGGTGAGAGATCGAGACGGGGTGATTGAGATGCGCCAACCAGCGCTTCAAGCCGGGTCCGTCTTTCCTTGAATGTCAGCGCGCGGACATCCTCGCCGCGATCGTTGAGCACATCATAGGCGCGCACAAATGCTGGGAACTCGCGTAACGTTTTGGCGGATACCGTTTTGCGATTGAGCCTTTGTTGAAGGTCGGAGAAAGGCGCGATCTCGAACTGGCTATCTGGCTTCATGACCAAGAGTTCGCCGTCGATTGCGCCCTCGAAATCAAGCGCATCGAGTACATCTGGAAAGGTGTGTGAGATGTCGTCACCGGTACGAGTATAGAGCCGCCGTTCATCGCCCGAAACGGCGGCCTGGATCCGGATGCCGTCCCATTTCCACTCGGCGGCGAACGCGTCCGGCAGGATGTTGGTAAGCGCGTCCGGCGTCTCCTGATCGCGTTCCGATTTCTCGATCAAGGGGTGCGCGAGCATAACCGGTCGAAACGGGACCGCGAGTGCGGATTCGGGCCTGTCGGCGCGACCTTCGAGCCAGTCGAAGAGGCTGACATAGGGCGGCTCCAGCCCGTGCCAGATTTCTTCGATGGCATTGACGTCGATCGATCCAAAATCGGCAAGCGCCTGTTTCGCGAGACGTCCGGAGACACCGATCCTCAGGCCGCCGGTGACGAGCTTCAAAAGCGCATAACGACCACTCGCATCCAGCGCGTCAAGCCAGGCTGCGACCCGCTGCGGACCTTCGCGGCGAGACACTCTCAGCAGCGTTTCTACGACCTCTGAAATCTCCGGCGCACGGTTTGCTCCCGGTCGATGCGGCCAGGCGAGCGACACGGTCTCTGCCAGATCGCCGACATAGTCATAGGAATAGGCAAAGAGCACCGGGTCCATGCGTTCCTGAATGAGCCCCCGGATCATTGCTGGCTTCACCGAAGGCAGATCGAGGTCGCGGGTGATCGCACCGAGCGCGTAGCCCCGATCTGGGTCCGGTGTTTCTTTGAAGTAGTCGACGAGAAGTCGGATTTTGCCGTTTCTCTGCGGCGTCAGCACCAGCCGATCGAGAAGGGCGGCGAACGCGTGCACTTTAGAGGTTCACAATGGTCGTAATTTTCATCTCACCCCTATCGTCTTCGGCAAAAACCGTGAGGCACGAAAAGACATGGACCGTCTCGCCATTCGCGTCCGACTGGTCCCAGTCGATGACGGCCGATGCCGCCGAACCGCTCTCCACCCAGTCGGCGACCTCATAATGCGTCTCGACCACACCCGCCTCTTCGTAGGCATCGAGTACCTTTTCAATATTCTCGGCGAGATCCTCGGCGTTTTCAAAGACGAAACCCTTCCCGAACTGCCATAACGTGACAGGAAAGAGGAAACAGGCGGCAAGCGCATTCGCGTCGTAGTCGTTATAGGCGTCGCGATAGGCGTCGAGCACCGGTCCGATCGGTGCTTCGTCGGAGAGCGCATCCGTCTCGATCTCAGTCTCCTTCGTCATCATACCCCACCATGTTGAGCGGGCGTGCCGCGACGCCCTGAAGTTCGCACCAGCGCACAATCGCTTCCTCGCGTCCATGCGTCACCCAGACCTCCTTCGGCGCGATTTCTTCAATCGTTTCGGTGAGTTCGTCCCAGTCGCAATGGTCGGAGATGATCAGTGGCATCTCAACGCCGCGCTGCTTAGCGCGTTGGCGGATCATCATCCAGCCCGATGCAAAGCCAGACACCGGGTCCGGGAAACGGCGCGCCCATTTGTCGGCGAAGGCCGAGGGCGGTCCGACGACGATGCGACCCGCGAATGGGAGTTGTTTGCCTTTCTCAAGCGTCGCTGGGGCAAGCGGGCCGAGACTGATGCCTTCGCGTTCATATAGTCCGCAAAGGTTGGCAAGCGCGCCATGGATGAAAATGGTTTCGTCGTATCCTGCCTCTCTCAAAAGTGCGATCACGCGTTGTGCTTTTCCGAGCGCATAGGCGCCGACCAGGTGCGTGCGCTCAGGAAACTGTCGCACCGATGTCAGGAGCTTTTGAATCTCGCCGCGGTCGTCCGGGTGTCGAAATACGGGCAAACCAAAGGTCGCCTCGGTGATGAAAACCGTGCACGGGACCGGCTCAAAGCCCGCGCAGGTCAGATCGTTTCGGCGCTTATAATCCCCTGACGCGACGATCGAGAGACCACCTTTTTCAACCTTGATCTGGCAGGAGCCGAGCACGTGCCCGGCCGGATAGAAGGAGACGTCTACGCCATTGATCGAGAGGGGGTTACCGATCTTGGCCTCTTGCGTCTCGTCTGCAAATCCCTCGCCATATCGTGCCGCCATGATGCGGAGTGTCTCGCCGCTTGCCAGCACTTTTGTGTGCCCAGGTCGGGCGTGGTCAGCGTGCCCGTGGGTGATGAGCGCGCGATCGACCGGCTTTACCGGGTCGATATAAAAATCGCCCGGTGGGCAATAAAGCCCCCGTTCTGTCGGGTGGAGAAGTTGGTCCGGTGTCATGAGGAGGCATATAGCACCTGAGATCGCTATTGCATCCGGTGGCTGAACACTAAAATCTCTCTCAATGCTCGACCAAGCCGACCTCTTCGATGATCGCCAGTTACCGCCGCTCTTCCGGCAGTGGTTTGAGGCGCGGGGGTGGGCGCCGCGAGCGCATCAATTAGAACTTCTCGGTTGCGCGCAGAAGGGCAAATCCGTCCTTCTAATCGCGCCAACAGGCGCGGGGAAGACCCTTGCCGGGTTCTTGCCGAGCCTGATTGATCTCCAGGCGCGTGGGCCGGTAAAGGCGGGTGCCGCCGGGACGGCGCTTCACACGCTCTACGTTTCGCCTCTCAAAGCGCTTGCCGTCGATATTCAGAGAAATCTTGAGTCGCCCGTCTCGGAAATGGGACTGAGAATCCGCTCAGAAACGCGGACCGGCGATACCCCCGGTTCGAAACGCCAGCGCCAGCGTCGCGACCCGCCGGACATCCTGATGACCACGCCGGAGCAGGTGTCGCTGCTTTTGGCAAATTCTGACGCGCCGCGGTTTTTCAAAAATCTTAAGACCGTCATCTTCGACGAACTCCACGCGATGGTGACATCGAAGCGGGGAGACCTCCTGTCGCTCGCGCTCGCCAGATTGTTTAAGCTGCGCCCGGACCTCAGGACGGTGGGTCTGTCCGCGACTGTCTCCAACCCGGATGATCTGCGGCGCTTCCTGCGCCCACAGACGGAGCTGGAACCCTCGCTAGCAGAACTTGTCGTGGCGCCTGGCGGTGCTGAAGCCAACCTCGCGATCCTCAAGTCCGAAGAGCGGCTCCCCTGGTCGGGCCACACGGCACGCTATGCGCTGAACGAGATGCTCGACGAGATCCGCAAGCACACCATGTCGCTCGTTTTCGTGAATACGCGCTCACAGGCGGAGCTGATCTTCCAGGAGCTGTGGCGGATCAATGAAGACAATCTGCCGATTGCGCTCCACCATGGATCGCTCGCGCCAGAGCAGCGCCGCAAGGTGGAGGGCGCCATGGCGGCGGGCAAACTGCGGGCCGTCGTTTGTACCTCGACGCTCGACCTTGGGATTGATTGGGGCGATGTCGATCTTGTAATCAATGTTGGCGCACCGAAAGGGGCGTCACGGCTTGCCCAGCGGATCGGGCGCGCGAACCACCGCATGGATGAACCGTCAAAAGCGTTGCTGGTCCCAGCTAATCGGTTCGAGGTTCTAGAGTGCCGAGCGGCACTCGAGGCCGCAAAGGTTGGTCAACAGGATACGCCGCCGCTCCGGCAAGGCGCGCTCGATGTATTGGCGCAACACATCCTCGGCATGGCGGTAGCGGACGCCTTCGATGCAGTCGAACTTTTCGATGAGGTGCGGTCCGCGGCGCCATACACTTGGCTCGATTGGGAGACGTTTGAGCGGACTGTCGATTTCGTGGCGACCGGCGGCTATGCGCTTCGCACCTATGATCGCTACGCCCGCATTCGCCGGAGGAAAGACGGCAAATGGCGGGTCTCGAACCCGAACATCGCCCAGCAATACCGTCTGAACGTCGGGACAATCGTCGAACTCCCACTCCTCAACATTCGGCTCGGTCGGAAGGCCGCGGGCACCGGCCCATTGCGCGCAGGTCCCAAGCTCGGTCAGATTGAGGAATACTTCCTCGAACAGCTTGCTCCCGGCGACACGTTCCTCTTTGCGGGCAACGTGTTGAGGCTCGAGGGCATCCAGGAGCAGGACGCGATCTGCTCAAAAACCTTCGACGATGAGCCGATGATCCCGTTTTATGCGGGCGGCAAGTTTCCGCTTTCGACGTACTTGGCCGATCGCGTGCGGAGCATGATCGCGTCGCCCAAAACGTGGGACGTTTTGCCGGGGCAGGTGAAAGACTGGCTGAAAATCCAGAAACTGCGCTCCGTTCTACCGAGGCGCGATCAACTCCTGATCGAAACCTTCCCACGCGGTCCCAAGCACTACCTTGTCGGCTATCCGTTTGAGGGTCGCCTCGCGCACCAGACGCTCGGCATGCTTTTGACCCGTCGCCTGGAGAGGGCAGGGGCTCGCCCGCTCGGCTTTGTCGCATCGGAATACGCTTTCGCCGTCTGGTCGATCGGCGACATGGGCGCGCTTCTGAAATCAGAGATGTCGCCGGGTGAACTGTTTGCTGAAGACATGATGGGCGACGATCTCGATGCCTGGATGGCGGACTCATATCTTCTCAAAAAAACGTTCCGCACCTGTGCCGTCATCTCAGGTCTGATCGAGCAGCGATTTCCGGGCAAAGAGAAAACCGGCCGCCAGATGACGGTTTCTTCGGACCTGATTTATGACGTGCTCCGGCAGCACGAGCCCGACCATATTCTCCTTCAGGCGACCTGGACGGATGCGGCGACCGGGCAGTTGGATATCAAGCGACTGGGTGAGATGTTGTCGCGCGTGAAGGGGCGAATCATCCATAAAGACCTCGACCGCGTCTCGCCGCTGGCGGTGCCGGTCATGCTGGAGATCGGCAAAGAGCCGATTTTCGGCGGTGAGGCCCAGGAAGACATCCTCGCCGAGACAGAGGACGATTTGATCGCCGAAGCCATGGGTGGCATGGGCCAAACGGGAGACGTCGCCTGACATGACGCTAGCCATCCGCAAAGATGAGGTTGAGTACCCGCATGCCGAGGTCGCGGTAAACGGCGTCGGGCTAATGCTTCTGGTTCAAGGTGCAATCTGGTGGGCAGAGCGGCAGACGCTGATTGTCTCTGATCTGCACTTGGAAAAGGGCTCATCGTTTGCGTCTCGTGGGCTTCTCATTCCGCCCTATGACACAGCGGCGACTCTGAAGCGGCTGGGTACGCTCATTGCTGAGTGGCAACCAAAAACGGTGATCACGCTCGGTGATAATTTCCATGATCGCTTCGGCGGAGAGCGGATGGCAGCACCCGATCGCGAAACCTTGAGTGCACTTCAAGACGGGCGGGACTGGCTCTGGGTGACGGGCAATCACGACCCGGAACCGCAAGCGGGTGTTGGGGGCGAATGGATCGACACGCTCGAGCTCCAGGGCCTCGTCTTCCGCCACGAGCCGCATCCGCGTTCGGCTCAGCCGGGGCTATTTCCTTGTGCCAGCGAAGGTGAAATATGCGGACACCTTCACCCGAGTGCAAAGGTCCGCGCCCGTGGGCGATCCGTCAGGCGGTCCTGCTTCGTGACCGATGGTCGTCGCCTCGTCATGCCAGCCTTTGGCGTGCTTACCGGCGGTCTCGATATCCGTGACCGAGCCTATAAGCCGGTGTTTGGCGGCGAACCAGTGAAGGTTTTTATGCGCGGTAGGGACCGCCTCTTTCGGCACACCATGCGCTGCGGGTATTAGGCCAACTCCGGTAGCAGCAATGCCATCGATATGACGGCCCCAATCGTCAGCATCACCCGCAAGTCTCGGGACAATTGGTCTGGGATTTGGCCGCCGCACAGAACGGTCTCATCCCGAAATGGTTCCGAGACTTGCGGGTGATGCTGACGATTGGGGCCGTCA
>JBCCMK010000044.1:0-24288 GCA_039026395.1 Pseudomonadota bacterium
CGACAAGGCTCATGTCGCCGGTGAAGACGTTCCAAAGCTGGGGCAGTTCATCGAGTTTGGTGCGTCTTAGGACTTTGCCGACCGGCGTAATTGGCTCGGTCCCGACTTCGTGAGTCGCCTGCTCTGGAGTTCCAACGCGCATCGTGCGGAACTTTATGCAGCGGAAGATGCGACCGCGTTTCCCAACGCGGTCTTGAATGAAGAGGGCGGGGCTCCCGTCTCGAACAACAATGAAGATCGCAATGCCAAGCAAAACAGGCGACAGGACGACGAGGCCTACGCCTGACGCTAAACAATCGAAAAAACGCTTCATTGCGTGATGTCCGCCGGTTTTCTGCCCGGTCTATAGCCTCACGCTTATGCGTCCGACAATCGTTGGAAGGAAAGAACCGCCGCGCGTGACGAGGCGGCTCTTTGGATTTTTGCTTTATTCGGCAGCCTCGCGTAGCGGCGGTTGTGGGCCGTAGACCGGGATCTCTTCCGGTTCTGATGGCTCGGCATCGGGCTCCACGGTCTTTGCTTCTTTGGCCTGGCGGCGTGCCAAGCGGATTTCGTTCCGCCGTTCGCGGCGCCGCTCGACGAAGTTTCCGACGCCTTTGTACCGGCGAACAACTAAGATGGGCAGCGCGAGCGTGGCCGGGATCAGGAACAGTGTGAGCACCGTCGAGAAGGCGAGGCCGAAAATGATCGCTGTCGAAAGCTGGACCCACCAGATCGATGTTATGCCTCCGACCATGACCTGCTGCTCAAAGAAGTTGAGGTTCACCTGAGTGGCCATGGGCACGAGACCGAGAATCGTGGTCACCGTTGTGAGCAAGATCGGCCGTAGGCGCTGGCCCGCGGCACGCAGGATTGCGTCGATCTGGTCCATCTTCTCTTCGCGGGTGAAGCGATTGTAGGTGTCCATCAGAACGATCGCGTTGTTCACCACGATGCCCGCGAGCGCGACAATCCCAGTCCCGGTCATGATGATTGAGAACTTCTGCCCCGTCAGCATCATGCCGAGCAGCACCCCGAACACCGAAAGAACCACCGTCGCGAGGGTGAGGAACGTTTGGTAGAACGAGTTGAACTGGGTCAACAGGATGATGAACATCAAGAAGAGCGAGCCAAACATGGCGCGCATCAGGAACTCGCCTGATTCTTTTTGCTCCTCGTCAGCACCGCGGAACCGAAATTGGATTCCTTGAGGCCAAGACTGATCCTTGAGCCATGCGTCAAGCTCTTGGACCTTCTCGTCCGGCGTCGCGGCCACGCCTTGAATGAGGTTGGCCTTTACATCCATTGCATAGCGACCATCACGCCGGGTGATCGATGAGACCTTCGGCTGCGGTTCGCGGTCAATAAAATTGCGGATCGGAACCTGACCGTTCGGTGTCCGGACTTTGAGTTGGTCAAGCTGGTCAATTGACCGCTCGCCTTCGGGCAAACGTGCGCGGATCTCGACTTCTTCCTCCGAGTCATCCGGACGGTATTTGCCGACGAGGACGCCATTTGTGACGAGCTGGATGATGGACCCTACAGTCGAGACGTCCGTCCCGAAACGACCGGCTTCTTCGCGGTCGACATCAAGCTTCCATTCAATGCCGGGGAGGGGACGCGTATCTTCGAAATCGCGCAAATCAGCCATTTCGAACTCGACGAAATTGCGAACGCGGGCTGTTGCCTCGATTAGCTCGTCATAATTGTCGGAGGTGATCTGAAGGCGAAGATCCTTTCCGGTCGGCGGGCCGCCTTCGACCTTGCGGACCTCGACCTTTATGCCCGGTATCGTCGATGTTCGGTCACGGATTTCTTCAAAGATTTCCGCAGCCATCCGACGGCAGCAGAACGGTGCGAGTTCAAGGTTTGCTGACCCGATCTGGTCCGGTGGCGCGTCCTGGACGCCCTCTTGCTGGCCGCCGCCGACTTCCTTGCCGGAGGTGAGGATGACGTTTGAGATGCCCTCGACCTTGAGAAGTTCCCTTTCAACCTGGATCATAAGATCTCGGTTCTCGAGCGCGGACATATTTCCGCGTCCCGACACAAGAACGATGGCGAGATCGGGCTCTTCCTCGACGAAGAATTCCACCCCATTATTGTTAGCTGTGAACGCCTGAAGAACGGAAAACGCCACGAAAACGACGGCACCGACGACAAGAACGCTGCCGATCACCGATTTCACAGCCGGTTGGAGTAGGCGAATGTACAGGCCGCTGAACCCCTTGACCGACTTCATATTGAAGCGACCGTCCTCAGTGAGGGCAGGTTCGACGGTTTTGTCGTCGTCATAGGCGCGATTTCGGCCGGCAACGAAGCGGATTAAGGCTGTCACTGCGGCAAGCATCAGCATGCCAGCAATGCCGCCGAGCATATAGATCGCCGGCGGTGGCAATACGCCAGCAAGCGCTGTGGCAGAGCCGTTTTGCAGGCTCATGTGAGCGCCAAATGCGCCGATGCCAAACCCAACAAGAAGCCCAATCTTGATCGCGTGGTGACCAATGCCATCCAGGGTGTCACCGAGCACGATGCCGAGAGTTGGAAGGAAAACCATTGCGGTCATCAGCGCCGCTGAAAGGACGATGATCACCATGATCGGCAGGTAGCTCATGAACTCGCCGGGGACACCCGGCCACAAGAGCATCGGCAGGAAGGCCGCGAGTGTGGTCGCGGTCGATGACACGATTGGCCAGAGCATCAGCTTCGCCGCGCGTTTATACGCTTCGCTCCGCTCGAGGCCTTCTGACATCTTCCGGTCAGCGTATTCGGTGATGACGATCGCGCCATCAACCAAGATGCCGACCGTGAGCACCATCCCGAACATGACCATCATGTTCACGGTCATGCCGAGCACGGAAAGGATCAGAAAGCCGACAAGGAAGGAAGTCGGTATAGCCAGACCAACGAGAATGCCGGAGCGCATTCCGAGCGCCGCGACCACGACAATCATGACGAGTGCAATCGCTGTCAGGATGGCGGCTTCGAGGTTGCCCAGAACCTCAAAGATAAAGCTCGATTGGTCGAGCATCAGGCCGACTTTGATGGCATCTGGCCAATCCGCCGTGAAACTATTCACCGTCTCAACGACGTCTGCGTTGTTTGCGATGATATTCGTGCCAATGCGCTTGCGCACTTGGATCGAGATCGCAGGTTCGCCATTGACCCGAGTGTAGGTATTTGGGTCTTCAAATGTGCGCCGAAGATCGGCGACGTCGCCCAGTGTTACAACGCCGTCACCGCTGACTTTGATCGGGAGTGACGAGATATCATTGACGGTCTCAAAGAGGCCGGGGACCTTCACGTTGAAACGGCCATTGCCTGTATCGAGAAAACCTGCGGCGACCAGCTGGTTGTTCTGCGTGACCGCATCGACAAGCTCATCCTGTGAGATGTCGTAGGATTCAAGACGCATCTGGTCGATCACGACCTCAAGCATCTCGTCCCGATTTCCGCTCAGATTGGCATCAAGAACCGTTGAGATCGCTTCAATCTCGTCCGATAGGAGCTGCGCGTGACGGTGTAGCGTGCGCTCTGGCACGTCTCCGGAGAGCGTCACGATAATCGTCGGTTGAAGCGCAAAGTTCGTTTCGATGATGCGCGGCTCATCCGCCTCTTCAGGGATTTCCGCCTGGGCTGCATCGACCTTGTCGCGAATATCAGCGAGCGCTTCGTCCTTGTCGAAGTCGACAGTGAATTCGAGAAGAACGCCAACATGGCCCTCAGCCGCGATCGTCGTGATCTCCTTCAGGCCATCGAGCGATCGAAGCTCGGTTTCCATGGGCCGCGCGATCAGGCGTACACCGTCTTCCGGCGATAGGCCTTGCTGGCCGATCGAAACGTAAAACACCGGAACATCGATGTCCGGGTTCGCCTCTTTCGGGATCCCGATGTACGACATGATGCCGCCCATCACGAGGACGAGCATCATTGTGAGAACTGTTTTCGGCCTTGAAAGGACCGTTTCGAGGGCGCCACTCATTGTGACATCTCCGATAATTGAGCTGTTTCAGCGGTCTCAAAGACCGGTTCGACGGACTGGCCTTCCGATACGAAATCCTGCCCGACTGTGACGATCGTCACAGTCGATGGAAGGCCCGCAACCCACATACCCTCAGAGGTATCGGCCACAATGGTGATGGGCATGAATTCGACTTGGTTTTCCGCGCCGATTGTCCGGACGCCGACTGTTCCTGCGTCGTTGAGGACCAGGTAGGCCGGGGAAATGAGGTGTGCGAGAGCACTGTCGAGATTGACTGACGCCTCGGCCGTCATGCCTGCCCGGATCGCGTTATCCGGGTTCGGAACATCAAACTCCACGCGATAGGTGCGAGTTGATGCATCGGCGGTTGGCGCAATGAAGCGGATCGTGCCGTCTGCCTCCGAGCCGTCCACGAGATCGATCGAACCGGGCATGCCGATCGAGAGATTGCCGATTTCGCGTTCAGAGATTTGTACCGCGACGCGAATAGGGTCAAGCGAGACGATCTGTGCGCAAGGCATTCCAACACCGAGACGCGAACCAAGTTCGACCGGGACTGTATCAACGACACCGGAGAACGGCGCCGTTATTTCGGTTCGTTCAAGTGCGAGCTTGGCGATATCGAGGTTTGCTTGGGCAGCGTCTAGCGCTGCTTTGGCTGTCTTCACTCGGATTTCCGCGGCGAAACCCCGCTCTGAGAGCCTGGATTGAGCGTCGAAATCCAATTGCGCTTGAGCAAATGCCGCTTCCGCGCTCGCAACATTCGCGGCGCGAGCGCCGGTTTCGATCCGGCACAGCAGATCGCCAGCATTGACCCGGTCACCTTTTTCAACGGCAATTTCAGTTACGAGGCCGTCGGTCTGGGCCTGCACAACGACATGGTCCCGCGCTTCAGTCTGGCCACGAGCGGACAGCGTCGCGATCCGCGGCTCGGCGCTGATATTTTCGACTTGCACGCGAAAGAGAGATGGCTCAGCGGCAGCTTGCTGTTCTGCGGTTGGCTCTTCGACGGGGGAGCCGTCCGGGTTTGCCGGACCTTGACCGCCAATGATGACGTTTCCAGTCGCCATCCAGCCCACAATGCCGATGGTCATGATCGTTGCCCAAATATGCGATCCACGCATCGTCTGTCCTTTCAATCACTCAGCCGCATCGGCGGTGAAGGAGCGGTACGAAGGGTCTGGTACCGCATTGTCATTGTCTCGATCGGTCCCCGCGACAGCGAGAATCTCGTTTTTGGTGTTGTGAAGGTGGCGAAGATCATGGCCAAGGCAATGCAGACCGTAGTTGGCCACCCACCGCACGCCCTCGTGCTCCGCTGTCTCCCTAACATTTTCAATCATGGTCAGCGATGCCTCGAGATGTTCAATCCGTCGCTTGATCGCCGCCTCGATGACGTCACGTGGCAATTGCTCGGCGCACATGGCAATGAGTAAAAACTCGGACTTGAAGATGTCTTTTGCATGCGGCGACGCGAGCGAATTGAGTAACTCATCGCGCCCTTTTTCCGTGATGGAGTAGACTTTGCGCGCTGGTTTTCCGTCCTGAGCCTCAAGCCGGAACGTCACGCAGCCATCGCCTTCGAGTTTATTGAGCGCCGGATAAATCGCGCCATAGCTCGCGTCGATGAAATAGCTGTAGGGGCCATCCGTGGCGTGCTTGCGAATATCGTAGCCTGTCGTGTCAGACGCACTGAGTATCGCAAGGCAGAGGGTTCTGATGTTCATGGGTGTATGTTCTCATGAGGCATATATCGATCAAGAATATGCTGAAACGACATAAATCTTCAAGTCCTTGGCTTCAATAAGGGAGAAAAAGGCATCTCACGTAAGAGAGAATGGCTATTTTTCGAGGTTTGGGTGGGTTCGCTAGGAAAATCGAAAGTGCGTTGTGGTCTCTTACGCTCGATCTTTCGAAGAGGATTTCTGTTTGCGCGCGATCAAGACGACCTATGCGGACATACTAAGGACACTTGGTACCGTGCTCGCTCTGAGCTTTGGCGTGACGTCCGCCGCTTTGGCCACGGAAGCGTATGAAGATGGAACGACATGCGTAGCCTCTGGGCCGCTTAAGGTCGCAACGTCTCACCCCCCGCTCGAGATCCAGCAGTTGACGCGGATGTTCGCTACCGTCTGTCCACAGGTCGATGTTGCATGGCTACGCAGTAGTGATGCGCGCATACTTCGCGAGCAACGGTCTGACGACAACTCGCAATATCAGGTCGACGTTATCATTCTGTCAGACGCAACCCGGTTGGCCCGACTTATAATCGACGATCGACTCGTGCCGCTCGATATGCTCGACGACATCGCCATGATTGAAGCTGCTCGGGGTCGAAACAATCAATATATCGGGATTTCGGTTTCACCTCTCGCGATTGTCATGCGCGACGACGGCGTTCCCCCGACCCGCTGGCTTGATCTGCCGCGGGTGGTGAAACCGGACCGTATCGCTATTCCGTCCCCGTCTTCATCAGACAGCGCGCGGACGACGCTTGCGGCTTTGTCCGAAGCTTCCCCTGAGATCGCTCAGATGATCCGCGATGTTTCAGGCATCGATAATGGCCTAAAAGGCGGTCACCGCGACGCCCTTCTCGCTGTACTTTCTGGTCAAGCGGATGCCGCGCTCAGCCTCGCGCCACTCGTTCATCGCGCAGGACTAAATGCCGAAGGCTTGTCTACCCACTTCCCGGAAGACGGTGTGCCCGCGCGTGTAAGGTCGGTTGCTATCATGGAGTCCGTAGACAATCGGCCAGCAGCGGAGGAATTCGTTCGTTTTTTGCTCTCGAGAAAGGCTCAAGCTGCAATGATCGAAAACGGATATCACCCGGTACGGATTGATTTAGCCCGGTGGCAAGTCAAATCCGTCGGGTATTCGGTGCCATTGCTAGGCGGCGACCCGATTAGAACGTTGAGATGGTTATCGGATAACGCCGATTTCGTGAACTAGAGCAATTCACCAATTGTTGAATCAGGAACAGCGTCACGAAATGCGGTCTGAGCAATCGGATGCTAGCGGAGAGGCAGCAATTCGTGACCCAATGTTTGATGGAAATGCTCTAGGGTCAGGACCCGTTAATTTCGCAGTCATGGTGAGGATGGGGTTGTGCGCAGGCAAGGCGAAAAGCCGCAGGAAACCGTCTGGTTTTCAAGGCTTTTGAACGCAGTCCTGTGTGCAAATACATCTCATCCTTTGGACGCTCGATTTGGCTGCGATCTCCATCGAAAAAGCTCTCGACCGGGGGAACACCCCGCTCTTCGTTCTTTTTCTTGTATCTCTTGCCATATCGAGCGCCATGATTGTGAAATTAACGGGTCCTGACCCTAGACCGCCGGAATGCCGTTTGTTTTCTCTTTTGCGTAGCGGATCATCGCGCGAAGCCAGTCATTCAATGTGTTTTTAAGGTCGGGGAAGTCCTTTGACGCTGTGAGACCGTCGCGCTCAAGGTAAAGACCGCGATTGATTTCAATCTGAATGGAATGACGATTTTCTTCCGGGGCGCCGGATCGGGAAACGATTTCCGCGCCTTTGAACGGGTCATTGATCGCGACGGTCAAACCACCATTGCGCAGGTGTTCGACGGCACACGCGCCGAAACCCGGCTCGGATGACGTGCCATCCCGATCGGAAATCACAATGTCTACGCGCGCTTTGCCCGGCCCCTCCTTGTCCATCGTTCCCGAGAGGCGGCGCATCGAATGACAATTTATGTGGTAGACGCAACCAAAGCGGTTGTGTGTCTGGTCGAGCAATGTTTTGAGTGCGGCGTGGTAAGGGCGATGGTAATGTTTGATACGATGCCACATCTCGGCACCGGTCAGAGGAGACGCGTAAATCGGTCGACGGTCTGGCTTGATATTGAGCCAGAATAGACCCTTGCCCAATTCAGATTTCTCGGTGGGTTTGGATGGACCGTCCCAGCCAGCAAAGAGGCTTGGTTCAATGTCGTCATCGGCGCGGTTGGCGTCGATATAGACACGTGGAAATTGCGCCATCAGCAGGGGCGCCCCGAGCGACGGCGCATCGCCGAAGAGTTGATCCACTAAAGGATCGCACATCGCCTTCCAAAGTGTTTCTTCAACGATGGGATCGAAATCGTCTGGTTTGCTCATTCCAGAATGCGGGCTGTCGAGCACGAGCGGCGCGAGCTGTTCGGTCGGTCGCGTGATTTGATAAACGCCGGGTAGACTATCTGTCATTCAGATGGCACGCGGCGTAGCGATTGGGCGCGATTTCCTTGAGCGCGGGACGCTCGACGCGGCACCGATCATAAGCGAATTGACAACGCGGATGAAAATGGCACCCGGACGGTGGATTGAGCGGAGAGGGGACCTCGCCGCGGATCGGAGCGTAGACTCGTTTTCGCTCGTCAAGGCGTGGCACCTCGGCAAGCAACGCCCGCGCATAGGGGTGGTTTGGGTCGGCGAACAATTCATCGGTCGGTGCGATTTCGACGATCCGCCCCAGGTACATGATCACGACGCAATCCGAGATGTGCTGCACGACTGACAGATCATGACTAATGAAGAGGTAGGTTAGGTCAAGGTCTTCGCGAAGGTCCATGAAGAGGTTGATGACTTGCGCCTGGATCGAAACATCGAGCGCCGCAATCGCTTCATCGCAAACGAGAAACTTCGGCTTCACTGCGAGCGCCCGCGCAATTCCGAGCCTTTGGCGCTGACCGCCTGAGAACTGGTGCGGGTAGCGCTTCTTCACCGATGGATCGAGGCCGACCTTGCGCAAAACATCGTCCAGCATGTCTGAGACTTCGTTCTGTTTGACGAGCCCGTGCACGCGTGGTGCTTCACCGACAATGTCTCTAACCTGCATGCGTGGATTGAGCGACGCGTATGGATCCTGAAAGATCATCTGGATCGCAAGCATCGCGTCGCGCTTCTTCTTGCCCTTGAGCTTGGCGGTATCTGCGCCGTGATAATGGATGCTCCCCTCAGTTGGTTGAAGGATCCCTGCTGCCATTCGCCCAAGCGTGGACTTGCCACAACCTGACTCGCCCACGAGCCCGACGACCTCGCCCTGTTTGACCTTGAGCGAAACATCATCGACGGCGTGGACCGTCTCCTCCTTCACGTCGGCGCCGAGGCGGGACGCGATTTTTTCAGCGGCGTCGAGCGATTTTACAAACCGCTTTGAAATCTGGCGAGCTTCTAGGATCGGTTCGGTCATGGCGCCAGCGCAGCCTCAAGCCCTTGCGGACGAAAACACCGGATCGCGCGTCCAGCTACTGGCTCATCGAGCTTTGGCTCTTGGTGGCAAACCTGCTCGCTGTAGGAGCAACGCGCCTCGAATGCGCATCCCGGTGGCAAATCAAGAAGCGACGGCGTCATGCCAGGGATTTGGTTCAGGCGTTTCCCACGCTCATTCGCGCTCGGCACCGACTTCAAAAGCCCAATCGTGTAGGGGTGCATCGGGGCATCTATGACGTCATCCGTGCGGCCCGTTTCTACGATCCGACCGGCATACATGACCGCGATCTTATCGGCGAGCCCGGCGACGACGGCGAGATCGTGTGTGATCCAGATGAGCGACGTTCCGGTTTTGCGACAAAGCTCTTGGGCCTCATAAAGAATTTGCCCTTGGATCGTCACGTCCAGCGCCGTGGTCGGTTCGTCAGCAATGATCAGATCAGGCTCGTTCAAGAACGCCGTTGCGATCGCGACGCGCTGGCGCATCCCACCCGAGAGCTGGTGCGGATAGTTCTTCAGCCGTTCTCCGGGGGCGGGGATGCCCACTTGCTCTAGCGCGGCGTAGGCTCGCTCTATCGCTTCAGCTTTTGAGACCGATTTGTGTGCGCGGATCGCCTCGATCATCTGCGTATCGATCCGCAGCACCGGGTTCAGCGTCATCATCGGGTCTTGAAAGATCATCGCGATCCGGTTGCCGCGAATACCCTGCATGACGGTATCGGGAGCGGATGCGATGTCTTGGCCTTTGAAGCGGATTTCACCTGAGACCACTCGACCGGGAGGATCAACAAGCCCGAGAACGGAAAAGCCAGTGACGGATTTGCCAGAGCCGGATTCACCCACAATACCAAGGACTTCGCCAGGGTTCACCGAAAACGACACGTCGTCGACGGCTTTAACGACGCCGTCCTTCGTGAAGAAGTGTGTCTTCAGGTTTTCGACAGTGAGGGTATGGGCACTCACTTTTTCAGCCTCGGATTGAGCACGTCGCGAAGTTGGTCGCCCACGAGGTTGATGCAGACGATCGTGACGAGGAGTGCGACGCCCGGAAAGACTGAAATCCAGTACTTGCCGGATATGATGTATTCGAAGCCGTTGGAGATCAATAGGCCGAGCGAGGGCTCGGTCTGGGGCAGGCCGACACCGAGGAATGAAAGCGTCGCCTCAAGCGCGATCGCGGACGCAGTTTGCACCGTTCCGACGACGATCAAAGGCGCCATGCAATTCGGCATGATGTGACGGAAGACGATGCGGTTGTGGGTGAGGCCGAGGCAAGTCGCGGCCTCGACATATTCCTTTCGTCGCTCGACGAGCGCCGATGCGCGCACTGTTCGGGCGTAGTACGCCCATTGGGCGACCACGAGAGCGATGATGATCTTGTCGACGCCCTTCCCGAGAACCGTGAGCAGGATCAGAGCGATCAGCACCGCCGGGAACGAGAGCTGGAGGTCGACAATTCGCATGATCACGCTCTCGGTACGTCCACCCCAATATGCGGCGGCCAAGCCAACCGCCATCCCGATCAGGAGGGCGATAAAGCCTGACATGAGGCCAACCGTTAGCGAAATGCGGAGGCCGTAGAGAATGGCAGAAAAAAGATCACGACCCGCGCCGTCCGTACCGAGCCAGAACGTGTAGCCATCCATGCTCTGTTCACCGGGCTCAAGCCTTGAATCGAGGATAGAGACCTGTGCGAGGTCGTACGGGTTTTGCGGAGCGATCCAGGGTGCGAAAACCGCGAGCAGAATGATTGCGAAGAGGCCGAAGAGCGCGACCGTCGCGAGCTTGCTTTCGGTGAATTCTGACCAGAATCGTCGAAACGGTGTGTCCTTTTTGACCTTGGCCGGGACGTCGGTGGGTTGAGCGTCCTGGGCATCGTCAGTGATCACGTTCATGCCGACGCCGCCTTCAACCGAACGCGCGGATCGAGGACGGAATAAGCGATGTCGACGAGTAAGTTGATGAACACGAATAAGAGCACAATGATCATCAAATAGGCGACGATGATTGGTCGATCGAGCTGTTGGATCGCGTCGATCAGGAGTTTACCCATGCCCGGCCAGGCGAAAATCGTCTCGGTTACGACTGAAAACGCAATGAGTGATCCAAACTCCAGCCCCAGGACCGTAACCACGGGGATCATGATGTTCTTCAGGAGATGGACGCCGATGATGCGGCGTGTCGAGAGCCCTTTAGCCCGAGCGAATTTGATATAGTCCTGATGGATAGCCTCGCGCGTTCCGGCTCGCGTCAGCCGGATCACCAGCGAGATGTTGATTAGCGCGAGGTTTAGTGCGGGCAGGAAGAGGTGGCGAAGACCGTCCAGCGTGAGGAGGCTCGTCTCGAAGCCGAGCACTGTGACCGTGTCGCCTCGTCCGGTGGATGGCAGCCAGCCTAGGATCACGGCAAACAGCATAATCAGCATGATCCCGACCCAGAAAGTCGGTAGTGAAAAGCCGAAGATCGAGGCCGCCATGATCGTCTTTGACATCGGCGAATCTGGCTTCAAGCCAGCATAGAGCCCAAGCGGAATGCCAAGCACCACGGACAGAATGAGAGAGAAAAACGCGAGCTCTAGCGTTGCTGGCATGCGCTCGACGATGAGCCTCAGCGCAGGCTCGCCGAAAACGTATGAGTTTCCGAGGTCACCCTGGAATGCCCCTGAGATGAAGCGCCAATATTGAATATAGACGGGTTGATCGAGACCGAATTGCTCTATGACCCGTTGGATTTCGTCTTGGGTCGCGTCGGGTGAGGCGAACATATAGACCGGGTCGCCAACGACGTTAACAACGAAGAATACGATGATGGACATCGCGAATACGACGATCACGCTCTGCAGAATTCTGCGGATGATCGTGACCGTCATCGCGTCATTTACCTCGGTAGGAGGGTCCCCCGACTTATAAGCCGGGGGACATCACCACTAATTAGTGGAGTATACGCCTGAGGCGAGCGTGTACTCGTCGGTGCGCGGTGTGTAGGCAAGCCCCGCGCGCGATGCCCAGGCATTCACCTGGTAGTGCAGCGGGATGATCGCCAGGTTGTCGCCGATTGCCTTGTCCGTAGCTTCAGCGAGTAGTGCGGCGCGCTTGTCTTCGTCGACCGTTTGAAGCGCCTCCATGATGAGTGCATCGATCGCCGGGTCTGAGTGGCGGCCACGATTGGACGCGCCCATGCCCTTATCGGCGTCGAAGGTCGCAATTAGCGAACGAAGCGGCGATGACGCTTCGCCCGATCCCGCGCCCCAACCGACAAGAATGAACGAAAACTCTGGCCCGCCGTCCGGTGCGCCGCGGGATGCGCGGCCGAAATAGGTCGAGCGCGGCATGGTTTCAACGTCAGTCTCAACGCCGATCCTGGTCATCATCTGAGCGATCGCTTCGACGATTTTCGCGTCGTTAATATAGCGGTCGTTGGGACCGTGGATGCGCATTTTGAAGCCGTCGGCATAGCCCGCTTCAGCGAGAAGTGCTTTTGCGCCTTCCGGATCGTATCCTTCGGGCTCAAGGTTTGGCGAGACGCCGAAAAAGCCCTCAGGAAGAAGCTGACCAGCGGGGATCGCCTGTCCTTCCATGACGCGCTCAACGATCGCAGGGCGATTGATCGCTTTGGAAACCGCTCGCCGGACGCGGACGTCCATCAGCGGGTTTTTGATGTCTGACCCGTCTTTCGCCGTGATGTGAGGTGAGCTCTCGCGGAATTGATCCATGTGGAGATAAATGACGCGGTTGGAAACGCCCTCAGAGATGGCTAGATCCTCGTTTGCCTTCAGCTGCGCGAGGTCGGTCGTGGGGACGCCATTGATCATGTCCACGTCACCAGCGAGAAGCGCCGCAACGCGCGCTGGGCCAGATGGTATCGGGCGCAGTGTGACTTTCTCAAACTCTGGAACATCGCCCCAGTAGTCGCTATTTTGCTCCATCACGATCCGGTCGCCCGGCACGTACTCTACGAACTTCCATGGGCCGGTGCCCATCGCCGCTTCGCCAGCGTTGAATTGCTCGGTCGTCGCGCCGCAACCCACTTCATCAGAAATGATTGGCACTGTTGAAAGGTCGTTGAGCATGAGCGGATAGGGCTCAGGCGTTTTTGCCAGGATCGTGAAATCATCGACCTTTTCGAAGGTTTTTCCCTTCAAATAGGTGCCGTAGCCCGATGGTGAGTTTGGCACGTCCGGCGCGCGCTCAAAGGTGCAAATAATGTCATCCGCGGTGAACGGCGAGCCATCGTGGAAGGTCACGCCTTCGCGGAGTTTGAACTCCCAAGTCAGATCGTCGATCGTTTGCCAGGAGACTGCAAGACCTGGAACCAAACGCTGATTTTCATCCTGATTGACGATCGCGTCGAAGAGGTGTGCGGCGATTTGGTTGTTTGGCCCAAGATTGTGAAAGTGTGGATCAATCGATGTCGCTTCCGCCGCCAAGCCGATCGTCAATTCGGCAGCTTTGATTGGCGCGGTCGATACAGCGAGTGCGGCACTACTTGCGAGTAGAATACCGAGGCAGGTGCCATATGTCTTGGTCATGCAATTCTCCCTGATGCGCCGAACGTCAACATTGCTCGCCCGGCGAAACTTCGTAGTTATACTCACCAGGCCAAACCGACTTTGCAAGAGGTAAATCCGAGCATCCGCTCGCCGTGCAAGACGGGGCGAGATGAAATTTCCAGCAGTCAATGAATGGTAGTAACCCGCATGAACAGCCGCGAAATACTCGACAAACTGGTGTCATTCGACACAGTCAGCCGAAACTCCAATCTGCCCTTGCTTGACTGGGTTGAGGCGTATCTCTCAACCCATGGCGTCAGAGCAAGGCGCGTGTTCGACGAGACCGGCCAGAAGGCAAACCTGTGGGCGACCATCGGGCCATCTGAAAACCTCGGTTACATTCTCTCAGGTCATACAGATGTCGTACCGGTCGATGGACAGGACTGGAGCTCAGATCCGTTCCAAATCAAAGAACAAAACGGGCAACTGTATGGCCGAGGGACCGCTGACATGAAGGGCTTTGTTGCCTGTGTTTTAGCCGCTGTTCCTGCAATGGCTCGCGCCGAACTTTCGCAGCCCATTCATCTGGCGTTTTCTTACGACGAAGAGGTTGGGTGTGTCGGCGTGCGGACCCTGCTGGACGATCTCAAATCAAACGGACAATCGGCTGCCGGTGCCATCATTGGCGAGCCAACCGGTATGGAAGTTGTCGTCGGTCACAAGGGAAAACGCGGCATGATTTGCGAGGTGACCGGCAAGTCCGCGCACTCATCGCTCGCACCTCAGGGCGTAAACGCTGTGGATTATGCATCCCGCGTCATCATTAAGATCCGCGACATGGCCGATGAATTGGCGGCCAAAGGCGTGCGCGATTCGCTTTTTGATATTCCGCATTCGACCGGACATACTGGCACGATCCAAGGCGGCGCGGCCCTCAACATCGTACCGGAATACTGCCGGTTTGAGTTTGAGTTTCGAACGATCGCGAGCGATGATTATGGCCAGCTGATTAGCGAAGTGGAAGCCTACGCGCGAGACGAGCTTGAGCCGAAAATGAAAGCGGTCGCGCCAGAAACGGGATTTAAATTCACGGAGAAGGCCGAGGCGCCCGGTTTAGAAACCGATCCGGACGCGGACGTCGTCACACTCGCCAAGAATCTCGCTGGCAAAAATAGCCACGCGAAAGTGGCCTACGGTACAGAGGCAGGATTGTTCACAAACTACCTGGACATCCCGTGTGTCGTCTGCGGCCCGGGTCACATCGCCCAAGCCCATAAACCCGATGAATTCATCGCCATCGATCAGTTAGCCGCGTGCGATCAATTCCTCGGGCGGCTCGTCCAGCATTCATCGCGTTAGATCGGCATCCTTGTCGATGAACATGCGATAGGCGATGGGGCTTAGGATCATCGTCAATGAGATCCGGATGACGTGATGCGCAGCGACAAACGCGACCCCGACCTGGAGTGAGAGCGCGATCAAACTCATTTCGGCGAGGCCGCCAGGCGCAAATGCGAGGATCATCGCTGTAAGCGTTTCATCGACGAACGGCAGGAGCGCGAGCGACATCGAGATGCCAATCAAGAGCATGATTGAGACGCCGACTGCCGCTGCTCTTATCGCAAGTTTTGCTTGATCAATGGAGTAGCCGGCAAAGCGCGCGCCGAGCGAGGCGCCCATCACAATCTGTGCGGCAACGACGATCACGGTCGGCGGTGTGGCATATGTCCAACCCAGTACGTGGACAATTGCACTAACGATCATAGGGCCCGTCAACGGGGCGCCGGGCATCCTTAGCCATTTGGCGATTTGAAAGCCGACTATGCCAGCGCCGATCAGCAGAAGCACGTCCAGCGCCGTGAGTGCCGTGTCATAGGCGTCTGCTGAAATCGCTGACGAACCGACTGGACCGAATATCAGCCGCATGGCAATTGGGATCGTCAGGACAGCGAGTAGTATGCGGCAGAAGTGGATGAGTGAGATTGTCCGAGAATCGCCGCCTGCTTGCTCCCCCAAAAGCGCCGCTTCAATGACGCCCCCCGGGAGTGCTGCGAAATACGCCGTTGGCGTATCGAAGCCGAACACTCGGCGGTAAAGGACGAAGATGGTTGCCAATGACAGGCCGATAAAGACCAATAGGCCGGTGATCGTGATCCACCAACCCGCCATCTGTTCCACGATCTCGGGTGTAAAGCTGGATCCGAGCATGACCCCTATGACTGGGACCATGACGGTTCGGAATTCCATCGGAGAGCGGACCGCAATGCCAGCCGGAGCGATCGCAAACAGTGCAAAAACCGTGGTCGCGAGCATCGCGCCGATCATCCAGGGAAGTGGGACACCCACGAGCGCCGCCACCCAGCCGCCGACACCGGCTACGGCGATTGTAAAGAGTGTTCTCTTGATGTCTTCGCTTGAAGGCCGTTTCAAGGACGGGAGCGCGATCATGAAAACAGTTTAGAGTGAGACCCGTTAGGCTGGAAGGCCCAAGAGCGCCCGTTTACGATCTCCTCAAAATTCTCGCCGAAGTGCGGTGCGCTTAAGCCCAGGATATGCCCAGCAACTGTTTAAACTCAAAACGTAAAACGGGTTCGCGTTTGAATACCGAAACTATTGGACCCGTTGTTGGTAAATTCGCCATTTGTGGAGATGCCGAACAGGAAGCCACCAGGTGTCAACACGTCCAGACCAGCGCCGAGCGAGACGCCGAAGTTTGGATCATCATTGTCTGAGAAATCGCCGGTGCTATTGCTGTCAAAGAAGACATCTGCTGAAGCGCTCGGAATGATATCGACGGAGTCAGTGATCTCCAGCAGGTTTTGAATGAGCGAGCGCACCCGAATGCCGGCCGACCCGCCAACGCCCCCGTCTGAACGATCTTCCAGACCGACACCACCGAACTCCATATCGTAGAGCAGAATGTGATAGTAGTAGGTGCTTATGTTAGGTTCGAATAGGATGCCGCCGAAAATGAACGGCCGCGCAAGGTTTAATCCGCCGCCAAAGACGGTGGACGAGAAATCGCCGGATTCAAAAGCGCTTTCGAACTCACCCGTACCGACCTGAAAATTCCCAAAGCCCGAAAAGCTGAAGCCGTTAACGTCCGGCGCACACGCATAGGCGGTCCCGCCTATGCTGGACGAATTTACCCCGATATCGACGTCATCAAAGTCCGATTCATAAGTATTGTAAGTGGCGGCGGCGCCCACTTCGATTCCGAAATTGGGGAATCCGTAATTGAAGCCGACTTCGCCCTCTAGCCCGTGTGACGTGAAATCGAGCTCATCATTGCTCGTCGTGACACCATTGGTTCCGGTAAAGATGGTAAAGCCATTATCATCATTTGGCGCACCGCTGGTGGATATTGTATCGCCACTTGGAAATGAAATTGGACCGTAAGCACACGCTCCCATTTGTGAGTGTGAGCGGAAAAACTGCGCTGTCCGCACCGCGAATGCCTCTTCGACATAATTGGCGGCGGCTTCACTGCTGGAGGACACGAAAGAACCGCTGTTTCCCGTGTTACCCCCAGTCATCATTCCTGTGTTGCCACCCGTATTTCCGGTATTTCCGGTTCCCGCATTCGGGCAGGCCGCAGTTTGTGAAGGGGTGCCAATCGAAATTATGCCCCCTTGGCTGTCTAAAAAGTTCACTTGCTGCAAGGTGTTGCCGTTACATATGAAATCTAGCGTTTCATTGTTTTGGGCTGCGCTGGTTTGAAAGTTGGCAAATACGCTGGCGAACGATCCGTTCATGTCGGGCGTAAACACAAAAGGTGATGGTGTCGTTTGTGCATTAGCATCCGGGACGGATAACGCGATCATGGTTAGGGTCGCTGCGACCATGCAGAACCGACGTTTGGAAACAAACCCTTGCATTGAACTTCTCCTCGTTAACCTTTTGTTAACGAATCGCGTCCGGCGCGTGGAGAGGCGGCAGCTCACAATCCTCTCAACTTCATCAGGATATTTTTTAGTGTTGCTTAGATGCAGCGAAACTGGCGAGTTATTCAGGTCAACGCCATAGGGTTTTGGTCAAAACCGGCATTTCCAAAAGCGGCCGTCATTAGGTTTCGCGTGTACGCCTCTCGCGGCGTCGTGAAGATTGCTTCTGTCTGGCCTTCTTCAACAATGCGTCCCTCCTTCATGACCATCACGTAGTCGGACATGGCGCGAACCACCGCCAGATCATGTGAGATGAAGAGGTAGGAGAGCGAGTGCTCTTCCTGAAGATCGCGGAGAAGGAACACGATCTGCTTTTGAACAGAGCGATCCAAGGCAGAGGTCGGCTCATCAAGCACAACGACTTTTGGTTTCAGGATCAGGGCCCGTGCGATCGCGATGCGCTGACGCTGGCCGCCCGAGAACTCATGCGGGTAGCGGTTGCGCATTTTCGGGTCGAGATCGACGGTCTTAAGCGCGTCGATCGCGGCCTGATCCCGGTCGCGCGCTGTAAGGCGCGGCTCGTGGACAAGCAAGCCTTCGGTGATGATCTGCCCGACTGTCAGCCTCGGAGAAAGCGATCCAAACGGGTCTTGGAAGATGACTTGCAGCTCCTTTCGAAGCGGGCGCATCGTGTCACGGTCAATATGCGTCAGGTCTCGACCGTCGAAATGCACGGCACCCGAGGACGGAAGGAGCCGCAACAAAGCGCGTCCCAGTGTCGATTTTCCCGACCCCGACTCGCCAACGAGGCCAATCGTTTGCTTCTCTCGAAGCTTAACCGAAACTTGGTCCACGGCCGTGAAGTGTTTCGCTTCGCCGCCGAAAAGCCCCTTTGACCCGATTTTGAACGTGACCTGGATGTCAGTGCCGGAAAGGAGGGGAGGCGCATCCAATGTCAGTGCGTCTTTTGTGCCTTCCGGTTCGGCGGCAAGGAGCATGCGCGTGTAGTCATGCCCGGGGTTAGCAAAGACGGCCTTCGCATCGCCCGTCTCGACAATTTCTCCGTGCCGCATGATGGCCACGCGGTCGGCAAAGCGCCGGACGATACCAAGGTCGTGCGTAATGAAAATGATCGCCATGCCGAGCCGGGTTTGAAGCTCGCGGAGGAGTTTCAGGATTTCAGCCTGGATTGTGACGTCGAGCGCGGTCGTCGGCTCATCCGCTATTAGGATTTCAGGGTCGTTGGCGAGCGCCATCGCAATCATGACCCGCTGCCGCTGACCACCGGAGAGTTCATGCGGGAATGACGACATCCGTCGCTCGGGTTCAGGGATTTGGACGAGCTTTAAGAACTCAAGTGCCTTCTCGCGTGCCTTCGGTCCAGAGAGGCCCTGGTGGCGGCGGATCGGCTCGATCAATTGCGCGCCGATCCGATAGAGCGGATCAAGCGACGTCATGGGCTCCTGAAAGATCATGGTGATCTTGCGTCCGCGAACGGTATTCAATTGCCGCTGCGAGAGCGACAGCATGTTTGCGCCACTATAGATCGCTTCGCCCGTAACGCGTCCATTGGAGGCAAGAAGCCCCATGATGCCCATCATGGTTTGGCTCTTGCCCGAACCAGACTCGCCCACGATTGCCAGCGTTTCACCGCGATTGACTTCAAGATCGATGCCTCTGACCGCGTGGACGTCTCCATCGGGCATATCGAAGCGAACATCGAGTTCGCGGATCTGAAGGACGGGCTCTGTCATCTGTCCTTGGGGTCGAGCGCGTCACGCAACCCGTCGCCGATGAAATTGAGGGCAAAGAGCGTGACGACGAGAAAGAGCGACGGGAACGTCAGCATCCAGGTTGCTCCCTGGAGGTTGCGCGCACCCTCTGAGATCAAGACCCCCCAGGATGTCATGGGTTCCTGCACGCCGAGCCCCAAGAAGGATAAAAAGCTCTCAAGCAGGATCACCTTCGGCACCATGAGCGTCATATAGACGACGACTGGCCCCAGTGTGTTCGGGATGACGTGGCGTTTGAGGATCCCTGAATTGCCAACGCCTAAGGCCTCTGCGGCTTGGACATATTCCTGGCGTTTGATGGAAAGCGTCTGTCCGCGCACAATTCTCGCCATGTCGAGCCATTCAATGGCGCCAACGGCGATGAACATCAGCACGAAATTTCGACCGAAAAAGACGACGAGCAGGATGACAAAGAAGATGAACGGAAGCGAATAGAGGATGTCAACGATGCGCATCATGATCGCGTCGGTGCGACCGCCAAAATAGCCGGAGATCGCGCCGTAGGTGACGCCGATCGTCAACGCCACAAACGTCGCCAAAAGCCCAATTGTTAGAGATATTCGCCCGGCAATCATGGTCCGCGTGAGGAGATCACGCCCATTCGAGTCTGTGCCGAACAGGAAGTAGTGTCGCGATACATCGGTGAGGAGCGTCGCCGACAGGCCGTCATCTGAGATGTCGATCTCAGGGTGTTGAAAGAGACTGGACCGTTCTAAATAGCGCACGATCCGCGGATCGATTTCGCGACTTGACGAGACTTGAATGTTAAGCGTTCGACCATTGAACTCAATTGATTCAAGGTCGACGCGCGCTCGACGTAAAGCGGCTTCTGCCCCCGGCTCGATTTCTTCTGCGCGCGGGTACGGCGTGAGCGAGGCGGGCACTTTGACGAAATCCCGATAGACCTCATCATAATCGTGTGGCGAAATCATCGGCCCGACGATGCAGATGACAGTCATTGCAATGAGCACGACGAAGCTCGCAACAGCGGCTTTGTTTTGCCTGAGGCGCAACAAGGCGTCTGACCAAAGTGATCGGCCTTTTTCGGGAACCTCTGTTATGTCGGAAGCCGGTTTCAGCATCAGTCGTACCGCACCCTTGGATCAAAGAGCGCGTAAAGCAAATCGACGATAAGATTGAAGAGGACGACAAAAACCGAGATGATGATGACGGTTCCCATGACGAGCGTGTAATCGCGGTTGAGGGCGCCCTGGACGAAGTATCGTCCGATTCCTGGGATGCCGAAGATCGTCTCAATGACGACTGAACCTGTAACGAGGGCCGCCGCAGCGGGGCCGAGATAAGAAACGACCGGTAGGACCGCACTGCGCAAGGCGTGGACCACGACGATTGACCAAGCGGAGAGGCCTTGCGCTCGCGCGGTGCGAACGTGGTTGGAGCGCAGAGCCTCAATCATTGAGCCGCGGGTCAGGCGCGCAATGACAGCGATCTGCGGAAGGGCGAGCGTCACGATCGGGAGTATTTTGTGGGACCATGACCCACCACCCCAGCCGCCCGCTGGTAGCCACCCGAGCCATACGCCGAAGAGAAGCGTTAACACCGGCGCGACCACGAAATTCGGGATCGTGACGCCGGCCGTCGCGACCGCCATCACCGAATAATCCGCCGCCTGGTTCTGACGGAGTGCCGCAAGGGAGCCCAAGATTAGGCCGACTATGATCGCCAGGAGCAGGGCGTAGCCGCCAAGCTCAATGGAGATCGGCAGTCCCTGGGCAAAGAGCTCTGTGACTGTGAAATCGCGGTAGAAGAAAGAGGGCCCGAGATCACCCTGGAGCACGTTGCTCAGATAGATGAGGTATTGCTCCCATAGCGGCTTATCGAGGTGATAAATCCGCATGAGGTTTTCCATCACCTTTGCCTCGAGGGGGCGCTCGAGGTTGAACGGCCCTCCCGGCGCGACCCGGATCAGGAAGAATGAAACCGTGATGATGATAAAAAGCGTTGGGATCGCTGAGAGCAGTCGGCCACGCGCGTATGGCACTTTGACCATTATGAAAAGAAGGCCAGCTGAAGCAACTAGCCATCCATTTCCGCCACTTATAAATACGCCTAGTGATCCCATACAATTTTCCGGGAAAAACGGGCCGACGGAGATGTCCGCCGGCCCGAAATCAGATCAGCCTTCGATGGATTTCCATCGCGTGGCGTGCACATTTTGGATGTTGTCTTCCCAGCCTTTCAGCTTGTCGGACACGAGGCTGAGGGAACCATAATAGAGGATCGGGATGAACGGCAGATCAGCCATGAACATCTCTTCGGCCTCTTTTAGGATCGTCGCGCGCTCGTCAAGGTCAGCGGTCGCCGCTGCCTTGTCCATCAATGCGTCATACTCCGCGTTTTCGTACCGCGCGTAGTTGAAACCCGTATTGTCGCTTTCGACCATGAACAGGAAATTCTGTGGGTCGGAGTAGTCACCAATCCAACCTGCCCGCGCGACGTCAAAGTCGCCACGGTCACGCAGGTGAGCGTAGTGGGTCGTCACGTCAGTGTTGAGGAAGGTGACTTCTACGCCGAGTGGCTTCCACATGTCGGCAATCGCGACCGCCGTGTTCTTGTGGTTCTCGGACGTATTGTAGCGGATCTCCACCTCGAGCGGATTGTCCGGTCCGTATCCGGCGGCCTCCAGAAGTTCGATCGCCTTATCTTCACGATCGATCATAGACATGCCCTTATATTCCGCAAACGCAGGCTCGCCATAGTTTCCGATGCCAGGTGGTACAAACGAATAGGCCGGGACCATCGCATCGCCCCAGATTTCGGTCGCCACGAACTCGCGGTCGATCGCCATTGAAAGCGCCTGACGGACCTCGGGTTTGCCGAGGTCTTCATCCTCGTGGTTCACGGCATAGTAGTAGTTGCCGAGATAGGGCGCGATCCGCAGCTGATCGCCCAGGTTTTCTTTCATGAACGCCATCTGTTCGGTTGGCGCGTCATTGTGTGAGTGGAGCTCGCCTGCCTGGAAGCGGCGAAGGGCAGCGCCGCGATCCTCGATCGGGAAGTAAACGACCTTGTCGATCTGCACCGTGTCGGCGGCGTGGAAGTTTGGGTTTTTGACCGCGACCAGGCTGTCGTTCGGCGTGTAGCTTTCAAGCATGTAGGCGCCGTTCGTCACGAGATTGCCCGGACGGGTAAACTCGGTGCCGTGCGCTTCGACAGACGCCTGGTGGAGGGGCAGTCCCGTCTGGTGGGTCAAGAGCTCGATAAAGTATGGCGTTGAGTTTTGCAGCGTGATTTCGAGTGTGGTCGCGTCGACCGCTTTGACACCCATCAGGGCTGCTTCCAACTCACCCTTATTGACGGCTTCCGCATTCTTGATCGGGAAGAGAATGTTTGCGTATTTAGCGCCCGTGTCCGGCGCCATAATGCGTTGGAACGCAAAAACGAAATCGTCGGCTGTGACCGTGTCGCCGTTTGACCATTTCGCGTCTTCGCGAAGGTTGAACGTGTAGACGAGGCCGTCATCTGAAACGGTCCAGTCCGTGGCGACTCCGGGTATGACTTGCGCTTTCGCGTCATAGATGACGAGGCCTTCGTAGAGATCTCGCAGAATGTTGGCTTCATAAACCGTGGACGTTTTGTGGTGGTCTAACGTCTCAGGGTCGCCCGAATTACCGCGGTTGTAGACCACCTCGGCCATTGCGAGCGATGTCGTAAACGCGAGTATCGCAGCCGTCGCTACCGATCGGCGCATCAAACTTGAAAACATGTATCCTCTCCCGTTGGAATGGTCGGCTCCCCAACCACATGCGCTTGATGTTAGACCCAACTCTCCGATTGCGGCAATGGTGTGCAACTTACGGTCGCGATCAAAAAACGGGCAAAGCGCCTGCGGTGGGAGGTCGCATGCGGTGCAACCTTTCGCTTTAAGTCACCCTTTGCAGAGGATATGTAACGGGTGATCACAAGGAGAATTTGATGTCTGTCAGCGTCGCGAAAGAACAGTTTTCCGCAGCAAAACCCGCGTTCCAGTGGGATGATCCTTTCCTCTTGAATGATCAGCTGAACGAAGACGAACGGCTGATCATGGAGACTGCGCGCGGTTACGCCCAAGACAAGCTCCTACCGCGTGTCTTGGAAGCGTATGCGGAAGAAAAGACGGACCGGTCAATCTTCGAAGAAATGGGTGATCTCGGTCTCCTCGGCGTAACGCTGCCGGATGATTATGGCTGTGCTGACGCAAGTTACGTTTCTTACGGTCTCGTCGCGCGAGAAATTGAACGCGTCGATTCAGGCTATCGGTCGATGATGAGCGTGCAGTCATCGCTCGTCATGTACCAGATCTATGCCTATGGCGATGAGACCCAGCGCAACAAATACTTGCCCAAGCTCGCCACTGGTGAGTGGGTCGGGTGCTTTGGTCTGACGGAACCTGATGCGGGCTCAGACCCGGCAGGTATGAAGACACGCGCCACGGGAGTTGATGGTGGCTACGTGCTGACCGGCTCGAAAATGTGGATTTCGAACTCGCCGTTTGCGGACGTTTTCGTTGTTTGGGCGAAATCAGAAGCGCACGATGACGCGATCCGCGGTTTCGTTCTCGAGAAAGGCATGAAAGGGCTCTCTGCGCCGAAAATCGGTGGCAAGCTGTCCCTGCGTGCTTCGACGACCGGTGAAATTGTCATGGACGAGGTGTTTGTCTCTGACGAGCATCTCCTACCGAACGTATCGGGTCTCAAAGGCCCGTTTGGCTGCCTCAATCGTGCGCGATACGGCATTTCATGGGGTGTAATGGGTGCCGCTGAAGACTGCTGGTTCCGCGCTCGCCAATACGGGCTCGACCGCCATCAATTTGGGAAGCCGCTGGCTGGTACCCAACTCTATCAAAAGAAACTCGCCGATATGCAGACCGAGATTTCGCTCGGTCTTCAGGGGGCGTTACGCGTCGGTCGTCTCTTCGACGACGGTAAGATGGCGCCAGAGATGATCTCGATCGTCAAAC
>JBCCMK010000045.1:0-23735 GCA_039026395.1 Pseudomonadota bacterium
ATCGACCCAAAACTCGATCATGCCGCGCGGAGCATGAAAACTCCCCGGGATATAGCCGCTTCGCTGCCGTTCGCGAATGTCTCGAAGGTCAACGACCACGACGTTTTGATCGTCATGACGAGCGATCAAATCATCCGTCTCGATCTCCTCAATTCGCCTGCGGCTTTCGGTGACCATATCAGCGGAAGATCGTCTAAGCTTCGGTTTTGAATCCATTATCGTGTCAACATATGGAACATATTTTCCCTATGTTGACACGCGTTTCGCGCCCATGCAACCTCACCGCTGTCGAGAGCGAGCAGAGTTAAAGGAGAGCATGGCCGACACCGCATCCATATCGCTATGGGATCGCACAGCGGCTGAGCCGCACGTCCACGCCGACCCCATGCCGAGCAAAGTCGTCGACGTTGCGATTGTTGGCGGTGGTTTTACGGGACTTTCGACCGCGCTGCACTGCTCATTGAAAGGCCTGAATGCGCACGTTTTTGAAGCAAACGACATCGGTTTCGGCGGCTCAGGCCGCAATGTCGGTCTTGTTAATGCAGGGATTTGGCTACCGCCCTCAAAGGTCAAGACGGCACTTGGCACGACCTATGGCCCTCGGTTCCTTAAGCGTTTTGGCGATGGACCAAGCGTAGTGTTCGATCTGATTGAGAAATATCAGATCCGCTGTGAGGCAACCCGCACGGGCACGATCCACGCAGCCCATGCACCATCAGGTTTTAAAGACCTGAAAGACCGGCATGCCGAATGGAACCGCATGGGAGAACCGGTTGATCTCTTGGACCGCGATCAGGTCGCTGAACTAACAGGGAGCCGCGCTTTTCATGGCGGATTGCTTGACCATCGCGCAGGCACAATCAATCCGATGGGGTACGCACGCGGGTTGGCGCGTTCTGCCCGAGCGGCGGGTGCGCAGATCACCACCCGAGTGAATGTTAATTCGCTAAACCGTCAAGAGACCCGGTGGCTGGTCGACACGGATCAAGGCTTGGTTGAAGCTCGCGCGGTCGTGCTTGGAACAAACGCCTACACCGACACATTGTGGCCCGGGCTGAAAGGCGCCTTCACCATGATCCACTACTTCCAACTGTCGACCGAGCCGCTCGGCGAAGCAGCAGACCACATCCTCCCGGGTCGCCAAGGCATGTGGGACACGGCTCCTGTCATGTTCAGTTTTCGAAAAGACGCGGAAAACCGCCTTCTGATCGGGTCGATGGGCAAGGTGCTCGGTTCAACGGAGCGTGGGATATCCCAAGCGTTTGCGCGAAAGCGCCTCAAGAAACTCTTTCCGGACTTGGCCGACGTGAAGTTTGAGGAGGCTTGGCACGGACAGATTGCCATGACGCCTGACCACTTGCCCCGCATTCACCAGCTCGCCGACGGCCTCTGGACCCCTATCGGGTATAATGGACGCGGGATAACGACCGGCACGCTATTCGGCCAATCGATCGCTGATCTTTTAACCGGAATGGACCCCGTCGATCTCCCGATGCCGATGACAGACGTTGCGGCTGCGCCGCGCGGGGCATTGATGTCGAAGGTTTATGATCTCGCCTTCACTGCAAATCAGATTTGGCGGAGCGTTGTGTAAATGCCTGCCACCTCAAGCGACGTCGTGAAAAGGCTCTTGGAAGTGTTGCCGACGGCCCTGCTTTTCCGCCGCTTGCACAGCAAAGTCACTTGACTACCGCGAGACGGCCTTTCATGCTGTAATATGAAACATACGTTTCATTATATAGAACGATAGAGGGACCCATGCTCCGTACACTTGCGCTACTCGCCACGGCTGCGACCTTGGCCTTCCCGTCATTGGCAAACGCCGAAAGCCCAACGCTGAAGACTATTCAGGATCGCGGGACGCTGCTCTGTTCCGGGCATAATGGCAGCTATTTCGGCTTCGTTGAGGTCAATGATCGAAACGAGTGGAAAGGGCTCGACATCGACATGTGCCGTGGGCTCGCGACTGCGATTTTTGGCGATCCAGAGAAGGTTCAGATCGTCCCGCTAAGCTGGGCGCAGCGCTTTCCAGCGCTTCAGTCTGGTGATGTTGATCTGATCATCAAAGCGACCACCTGGACGATGGGCCGGGATACCGAGCTTGGTCTCCAGTTCTCGCTTCCGTATTTTTTAGGCGCTGCGCAGTTCATGGCGCACGCCGAACTGGGTGTTACCGAAGCCAAGGATCTTGACGGTGGCACGATTTGCGTAGAGGCGGGCACCACGATCGAACGCATCGCTGGCGACTACTTAAAAACAGCGGGCGTCGAGCACACCATGATCTCCTATGAGAAGCAGTCTGAACTGCGCGCGGCATATCTCGCGAACCGCTGCGATGCGTTTGCCGGATGGGGGCCGAACTTGGCGGTGCTTCGGGCAACCGAGATCGAAGACGGCGACGCGCATGTGATACTCTCCGATCAGCTGTCCACCGACCCGATCGCTGCTGCCATGCGTCAAGGCGATGACGATTTTGTCGATATCGTGAATTACCTGATCGCGGCCCTCATCAAGGCGGAAGAGGTTGGGATCACCCAAGCTAATGTCGAGGATATGGCCGCCAATCCACCGAACGGGACGGTCGCTCGGCTACTGGGCTCTGACCCTGGCATGGGCTCGCGCCTTGGCCTCCGGGACACGTGGGCAAAGGATGTGATCGCTCATATCGGCAATTTTGGTGAGGTCTACGACCGAAACCTTGGAGCGAACTCACCATACAAGCTCGACCGGGGTCTGAACGCGCTCTGGAAAGATGGTGGGGTGCTTTATACGCCGATCATCGACTAAGCGCATAGAGAGACTGCGCAGTGTCGGGGGCTGGCGATAAAAACCGCCCCCGTCTTTCCTATAACCTGCAGACCTAGTTCGAGCAAAGGCAGCCCGTATCGAATGGTCTGTGGCGTCACTTTAGAGCACGGTAGTCGGTTCTGAGCATCGTGCTCACCTGGACCGAGCGCAAGGAGGTCTGACGGTGGATGCGATGACCAAACCGCGCAAGCCAGTGAACGCGCAATCGGTCGCGATACAAGCGGCTCTCGTTGCGCTCGTCGTGTTCTTGATCGCGAGCGGCGTCCAAAACGCGCAACAAAACCTAGACGCCATGGGAATGACCAGCGGCTTTGGCTTTTTGGAGCGCGCAACCGGCTGGGGCTATTCCTTTTCCCTTGTTGAGCGATCCGTCGACGACACTTACGCGCGCACGCTCTCCATCGGCTTTATGAACACCGTCTTTCTGGGCGGCCTTGCCATCCTGACAACGACTGCGCTCGGCTTCCTCATTGGTACGCTCCGTGACAATCGGAACCTCGCGCTACAGACTTTCGCGGCCGGCTTCGTCCATATTTTCCGAAACATACCGCTTATTCTGCAGCTTGTATTTTGGTACGCGGTGCTGATCCATCTGCCGGGTCAGCGGCAAGCTTACTCCTTCGCAGACAGCGTTTTCCTTTCCAATCGCGGCCTTGAGGTGCCAGTCCTCAATCTCAATGTCGGGGTGATTGCGTTATTGGTTCTTGCTTCAGCCGCTTTCGCGATCGGTGTTGCTTGGTTTAGTTCGACCACGAGAACCATCCGTGTGGCGATGTGGGCTGGCTTCACGCTGGCGCTCTTTGCATTCGCAGTCTTTGCTCTCATCCCGGACGGCGAAACCGTCTTATCGATACCAGAGCTGCGCGGCCTACGGTTTCGCGGCGGCGTCAATGTCTCAGTCGAATTTCTTGCCATGATCATTTCGATCACGCTCTACGGCTCGGCCTACATTGCCGAAGTGGTACGCGGCGGTCTCCAAGAGGTACCCCGCGGCCTCATCGAAGCGGGTCAGGCTCTTGGGCTCAAGGAGGCGACCGTCTGGTGGAAAATCAAAATGCCGATGGCGCTTCGCACGATCATTCCGCCGCTCGGCAATCAGTGGATTTTCATGATGAAGGCGACGACCATTGGCGTCGCGATCGGCTTTAGCGACCTCTTTATGCTGATCTCCACCTCGATTACGCAATCGGGGCAAACGCTCGAGCTTATCTTTCTGTTGGTCGCAGCCTTCGTTTTCATCAATTTCTCGCTCGCCCAGCTCGTCAATTGGCTGAACGCACGTCTGCAGTTGAAGGGGCATTGAGATGACTTCCGTCGCTCTTGCCCATGGCCGGATGGAACGGATCTTCGACGTTTTGAAGAAGCGCGCATTTGGCAGCCCTGGAGACACGGCAATCTCCATTATTGTTTTTGGCATCCTTGCTTCTGCGGTCTGGGCAATCATCAATTGGGCACTGATTGGCGCGGTCTGGTCCGTCGAAAATGTCGACCAATGCCCGGATGCCAGCGGTGCTTGCTGGGCAGTGATTGACGCGCGACACCGGCTGATCCTCTTCGGCCTCTACCCCTTTGAGGAACACTGGCGGTCAACACTTGCGTGTTTGGCTATCATTGCAACCGTGATCGTCTCGTGCATCCCCGCCACGTGGACGGCGGGTCGACTGATTATGCTGTGGGTGCTCGGCTTCACGACCTATTACCTTTTGATGGAGGGGAGTCTCCTCGGTCTCCGTCAGGTCACCACGGACCAGTGGGGCGGGCTTGCGCTCACGCTCTTTCTCTTTGCATCAGTGGTTCTCCTCGGCATGCCCATGGGGCTCGGGCTCGCACTGATGCGGCGCTCAAAACTTTGGCTCGTGAGGATCTTCGCATCTTTATTGATCGATTTTGTTCGCTCGCTCCCGCTGCTTGCGACACTCTTTACCGCGGCGGTCGTTTTTCCGCTCCTGCTGCCAGAATGGCTCGAGGGCGACAAAATCTGGCGGGTTATCATCGCGTTTGCCCTCTTTTTTGCATGTTACCAGGCCGAAGTGTTTCGCGGCGGTTTTCAAGCGATACCGGAGGGCCAGTTTGAAGCAGGTACTTCGCTCGGGCTCAGCACTTGGCAAACCTTCTTTCTGATCGTCCTACCTCAAGTTTTTCGACACGCACTGCCCGGAACGATCAACATGGTCGTGATCACATTTAAGGAGACGGCTCTCGTCATCATCATCGGGTTTTTCGATCTCCTTGCCTCAGCTGGCGCCGCTTTCGGCACCGGAGAGTGGGCGCCATACTATCTAGAGGTTTACGCTTTTGTCGGCCTCATCTACTGGACCTTTATCTTTTCGCTCGGCCAGTACGGCGAATATCTCAAAAACCGCATGACCGTCATTCGTCACTGACGGCTGTCTTTAACGAATGGAGAGGTCGAGATGAGCCTCGTGAACAAGATCGATCACTTCGCAATCGGCGCTGATGCGCTCGGGGATGGCGTTGCTTATCTGCAGAAACTCACCGGAGTGACGGTGCCGAACGGCTCAAAGCACGACCTTATGAGCACGCATAATTGCGTTATGCAGGCGGGCAATGAGCGTTTCCTAGAACTCATCGCGATTGATCCTGAAGCTCCGGACCCGGGCCGCACTCGTTGGTTCACCCTCGATGATCCAAAGACACAAGCGCGACTGAAGGAAAGGCCGAGAGCCTTGTGCTGGGTCGTCAACACAACAGATCTCGATGGCACTGTCGCGCGCTCGGAAATCGATCTCGGCGAGATCGTTTTCTTCCGTCGCGGCGACCGCACATGGAGGCTGACCGTACCCGCCGACGGGAGCTTGCCGATGGGCGGCCTCCTGCCAGCATTTATTGAGTGGTCGCCCGGACCGCACCCGAGCACCGGTCAGCAGGACCTCGACGTCAAACTCGACCGTGTGGTGCTCTCCCATCCGAACCCGGATGAGCTGATCGCGATACTGAATGCTCTCGGCGTCGCTCACCTCGCCGACGTTATCGAAGGCGAAGCTGGTTTGAGATTTGCACTCTCAACCCCAAACGGCCTGGTAGACGTTGACTGAACGGATTTCAGTTTTTTCCACGGGAACGCAGCGCCAAACCATAAGCCATGACGCCGACGAGCAACGCTATCAAAGCCACAGTCATTCGCTGCTCAGTCTGGACGAAAACGTAGGTCAGCGCGGTTAATACTGCGATGGCGACGAAAGCGCCTGCGACAACGAATTTCATCGTTTTTGGTGTGTCAGCTCATCGTCGGGATGGAGAAATCGGCACCGTCCTTAATGCCCGACGGCCACCGCGAGGTGACGGTCTTTGTGCGTGTATAGAACCGAAAAGCGTCTGCGCCATGCTGGTTGAGATCGCCAAAGGCTGAACCCTTCCAGCCACCAAACGTGTAATACGCAATCGGCACTGGGATCGGAACATTGATCCCGACCATGCCGATCTTGACCCGCGAAGCAAAGTCACGCGCCGCATCCCCGTCACGCGTGAAGATCGCGACACCGTTCCCATATTCATGTTCGTTCGGAAGCTTCAGCGCGTCCTCGTAGGTCGGGGCGCGCACGACAGAAAGCACCGGCCCAAAAATCTCTTCCTTGTAGATTTTCATGTCGGGTGTCACGCGGTCGAAGAGGCAGCCACCCATGTAGAATCCGTCTTCATAGCCCTGCATGGAGAAATCGCGGCCGTCGACGACAAGGTCCGCGCCCTCTGATACGCCTGTGTCCACATAGCCTTTGACCTTTTCGACCTGAGCTGCGGTCACCATCGGCCCGAAGTCGGCATCCATATCAGTGGACGGGCCGACCTTGAGCGACTCGACCCTTGGCACGAGCTTATCCATCAGACGGTTCGCCGTGTCTTCACCCACAGGCACTGCTACCGAGATCGCCATGCAGCGCTCGCCAGCAGAACCATAGCCAGCGCCGATTAACGCATCGACGGTTTGATCCATATCGGCATCTGGCATAACGATAAGATGGTTTTTCGCCCCGCCGAAGCACTGCACACGCTTCCGGTTCGCACAACCACGGGTGTAGATGTATTCCGCGATTGGCGTTGAACCGACAAATCCAATTGCCTGAATATCCGGATCATCAAGGATCGCGTCGACGGCCTCCTTATCCCCATTGACGACGTTCAAAATGCCGGCAGGTAGACCCGCTTCGATGAAGAGTTCAGCAATGCGCATGGGAACGCCCGGATCGCGCTCCGAGGGCTTCAAAATGAAGGCGTTACCGCAGGCGATTGCAGGTGCGATTTTCCAAAGCGGGATCATGGCCGGGAAGTTGAACGGTGTAATGCCGGCGACCACGCCTAAGGGCTGGCGCATCGAATAAATGTCTATGCCTGGTCCAGCGCCTTCGGTGAACTCGCCTTTCATCAGGTGCGGTGCGCCGATGCAGAATTCGACCACTTCCAATCCACGCTGAATATCGCCTTTGGCGTCTGCAATCGTCTTACCGTGTTCACGCGCAAGCAATTCAGCGAGTTCGTCATATTCCGCGTGCACCAGATCGAGGAACTTCATCAGCACGCGTGCCCGCTTTTGCGGATTGGTCGCTGCCCAGGCGGGCTGTGCTTCGATTGCGTTCTCGACAGCGGCGCGGACTTCCGAAGCGGAGGCAAGAGCGACCTGCCCCTGCACGTCTCCCGTCATGGGCTGAAAAACGTCAGCCTGTCGTCCGCTGGCCCCGGCGACGGTTTTTCCGCCGATAAAGTGTCCGATTTCGCGCATAATGTCCTCCGCCGTTCTGCGGCCGAGGAGCCCTACTCCGCCGGTCGCGCAATCCTCTCGTCTGCCGGTTCATGTCGCGCATCGGCCATCCAATGGTCAAGCGCTTCGGCTTCGGATTTGGAGAGTTTTAGCCCGAGTTTCGATCGCCGCCAAAGCACGTCGTCAGCGGTTCGCGCCCATTCGCGATCCATGAGATGCCGAACTTCCGCCTCATAAAGGTCTGCGCCGAAATGCATACCCAGTTCATACGGCTCACGCGCGTCACCGATTATGCCGCGCGCTTCAGTCCCGTAATTGCGGCAGAGACGACGAAGCATGTCCTCATCGATGTCCTCTCGCCCAACAACCAACTCAATGACGAGGTTCTCGAGCCGGTCCACGCCGAAGTCGCCACCGGGCAAAACTGTTCCGGCCGTCCAGGCTGTTTTCTTCGTTCCGAGAACACCCTCAACCTTTTCCATCACGGATTCCGCGAGCCTGCGGTAGGTCGTAATCTTGCCCCCAAAGATATTGACCATTGCGCCTTCGGACGCATCACCCTCGACTTTCAAAACGTAATCGCGGGTGGCCTCCTGGGCCTTTGATGCGCCGTCATCATAGAGAGGCCGCACGCCGGAGTAGGTCCAAACGATTTGATCGGGGGTGATCGGTTCGCGGAAATATTCGCTCGCCGCGCTGCAGAGATAGTCGGTTTCTTCCTCCGTGATCGCCACATCCTCAGGAGCCCCGGTCCAGTCCCGATCCGTGGTGCCAATGAGTGTGAAATCCTGCTCATAGGGGATCGCGAAAATAATCCGCTCATCAGCGTTCTGGAAGATATAAGCGCGGTCATGCTCAAAGAGCTTTGGCACCACGATATGCGATCCCTGAACCAGCCGGACATTGTGGGCGTTATTCTGGCCGACCGCGCGGCGAAGCACGTTATCGACCCAGGGGCCAGCTGCATTGATGACGAGCATTGCGTTGATCGTTTGCTCAACGCCGGTCTCGGCGTCGCGCACAGTCGCGGTCCATTTACCGCCCTCGCGCTTCAATCCAATGCACTCGGTTTTGACGCGGACGTCGGCGCCACGGTCGGCAGCATCACGCGCGTTCAGGATGGTGAGACGCGTGTCCTGCACCCAGCAGTCAGAATATTCAAAACCCTTGGAAAACCCTGGTTTGAGGGGCGTGCCGGTTCGATCGGTTTTCAGGTTCAAGACCTTGGTCGGCGGCAGGAGTTTTCGCCCGCCAATATAGTCATAAAGGAAGAGCCCAAGACGCAGGAGCCACGCTGGACGCAAGCCTTTTTGATGTGGGAGCACGAAACGCATCGGCCAAATGATGTGCGGCGCCATCGACCACAGCACTTCGCGCTCCATCAGCGCTTCACGAACAAGCCGGAACTCATAGTGCTCCAAGTATCGAAGGCCGCCATGAATGAGCTTGGTCGACCAGCTTGACGTACCGGATGCAAGATCGCCCTTCTCAACGAGGCAGACCGAGTAACCGCGTCCAACCGCATCGCGTGCGATCCCGCAGCCATTAATCCCACCGCCAATGACGAGGATGTCCACCTCAGTTGCCGTCATGCCGCCTCCGCAAGCGCCGGAATGTTGACCCGAACGCCGTTTGCCGCCGCGAACTCTGCGAGGGGTGCTGGCAGATCGCGGTCCGTAACCAGAATGTCGATATCGGAAAGGCTCGCGATCCGCACCGGTGCATTTCGCTCGAATTTCGTGGCATCGGCAACGAGAATCGTTCGCCTCGCGAGCCGGATGATTTCCTGTAGGACCCGGACCTCTCGGTAGTCATAGTCGAGGAGCGTTCCGTCTGCATCGATCGCCGAGACGCCGATGACCGCGAAATCGACCCGAAACTGTCCAACGAAATCCAGCGTTGCCTCTCCAACGATCCCGCCGTCCGACTTCCTGACGAGACCTCCCGCAATCACCAGCTGACAGGATGGCGCGTCAGCGAGGATCGTTGCGACATTGAGGTTGTTTGTGATGACCATCAGGCCAGTGTGGGAGCGCAGGTGAGTTGCGACCTGCTCTGTCGTCGTCCCAATGGTGAGGAAGACGGATGCGTTATCACCAATAAGACTAGCTGCCGCGGCACCAATGTCGCGCTTTGCGTCGGGTGCTTGGCCCTGCCGCGCGACGTAAGCAAAGTTCGATGCGCCTTGCGGGTAAACGGCACCGCCATGAGTGCGCAGAAGAAGGTCGCGATCACAAAGATCATTTAAGTCTTTGCGGATCGTCTGTGGGGTGACCTCAAATGACGTCGACAAGGTCTCGACGTCCACACGTCCCGACCGTTCAGCGGCCGCCATGATCATAATCTGACGTGAGGTGAGGTGAGATTGAACCATATGAAAAACGAAACCTAAGAAGTTTCACTTACTTTCGATTTTTTCGAATGAAGGGCGCACAACATTCATTTTTAAAAGAATATTTCACGCGAAGGACGAATTCGCAACGAAAAATACGTGTTGACGTTCGTTTCACGGAGTCTGATAGTGCGACTGCAATTTTGGGAGGAAATAATGAAATCTCGTTACCTTGCCGCGGTGGCGTCCGCGGCATTTTTGGCCTTTTCGGGGCCAGCGTTTGCCGACATGGAAGCGGCAGAACGTTGGATCACTGAAGAGTTCCAACCATCGGCGCTGTCGCAAGACGAGCAAATGGCTGAGATGGAGTGGTTCATTCAAGCCGCTGAGCCTTTCGCCGGCATGGAAATCAACGTGCTGTCGGAAACCATCCCGACCCACGAATATGAGTCGCAGACGCTGACGAAAGCGTTTGAAGAAATCACGGGCATCAAGGTCAACCACCAGCTGCTCGGCGAAGGTGAGGTGGTCCAGGCCGTTCAGACGCAAATGCAGACGAACCGCAATCTCTATGATGGCTACATCAATGATTCGGATCTGATCGGGACGCACTCGCGCCTACAGCAGGCCTACAATCTCACAGACATGATGGATGGTTCCTGGGGCGACGTCACGAACCCTGGTCTGGACATGGACGACTTCATTGGCGCGTCCTTCACGACTGGTCCGGACGGCAAGCTCTATCAGATGCCCGACCAGCAGTTCGCAAACCTCTATTGGTTCCGCAAGGACTGGTTCGACCGCGAAGACCTGCAAGCGCAGTTCAAAGAGCGCTACGGATATGATCTCGGCGTGCCGGTAAACTGGTCCGCCTATGAAGACATTGCCGACTTCTTTACGAACCACGTTCAGGAGATCGACGGCGTCCGTGTCTATGGCCACATGGATTACGGCAAACGCGCGCCTGACCTTGGATGGCGCATGACTGACGCCTGGCTTTCCATGGCTGGTGCTGGCTCCAAGGGTCTGCCGAACGGTGTGCCGATTGATGAATGGGGCATCCGCATGGAAGCGGGATCGTGCAACCCAGCGGGCGCTTCCGTCTCCCGCGGCGGTGGCACGAATGGTCCAGCTGCGGTCTATGCAATCCGCAAATGGGACGAATGGCTTCGCCAGTACGCCCCGCCTGCAGCTGCTGACTATGACTTTTACCAGTCACTGCCAGCACTCAGCCAAGGCAATGTCGCCCAGCAGATCTTCTGGTACACGGCGTTCACCGCATCGATGGTGGCTCCGCAGTCAGAAGGCAACAACACAGTGGACGCCGACGGCAACCCGCTATGGCGGATGGCACCTTCGCCTTACGGCCCCTATTGGGAAGAAGGCATGAAGCTCGGCTATCAGGACGCCGGCTCATGGACGTTCCTCACATCAACACCTGAAGACCGTGCGAAAGCCGCATGGCTCTACGCGCAGTTTGTAACGTCCAAAACGGTCGACACGCGCAAGTCGCATGTGGGCCTCACCTTCATCCGCGACTCAACGGTCAACCATGAAAGCTTCACCGAGCGCGCACCAAAGCTTGGCGGTCTTGTCGAGTTCTACCGCTCACCTGACCGCGTGCGTTGGTCACCAACGGGCGTTAATGTGCCGGACTATCCGCGCCTCGCGCAGCTGTGGTGGCAGCAAATCGGTGATGTGAACTCCGGCGCATTTACGCCGCAGGAAGCCATGGACCGCCTCGCTGAAGAGATGGACACCATCATGGCCCGCATGCAGCGTGCAGACGAAGCCAACAACACCTATGGCGGTTGTGGCCCACGTCTGAATGAGCCGCAGGAAGCCTCTTTCTGGTTCGAAAATGGCGGCGCGAAAGCAAAGCTGGACAATGAGAAGCCAGAAGGGATCACCGTCAACTATGACGATCTGGTCGCTCGCTGGAACGCCAATTAAGGCGCTTTTTAAGGTATGGAGACCGGCGCTAATCCTGCTCCGGTCTCCAGAACAAAAGCCCAATAACTTATGGCGTTCGACAGCCATATACGACGTCTTGTCAAGCCTCAAACCTACCTTGAAAAGGTCGTAACAATGCCGAAACGAAACCTTTGTTTGCGGGCTCTAGGAACTGTTTGGCTCAGCATTGTGACGCTTGGTTTTGGGCTTACCGCAGCGATCATGACTGCGGATCCGATCAACGCATCGGAGTGGGTCAAGCAACGACAGATTGCAAGTACGATCAAAAGAGCTGAACGGCGGGATGAATTCGCTTCTTCGATGGAGTGCCGAGTCGACGCAGACGCGAGAACCTATCGGATTGAGGCCAGGTTCAACTGGCGCGAAAATACCGATAACACCGAATGGCGCGCCATGTACTTCACAGGGGGACTTGATTGGCAACCCGGGGCCCCTGGTGAACAGAACCAGTGGCGTGCGGCTTACAAAAAAGTCTTAGTCGCACCAAAAAGCGGGAAGAGGCATACCTGCGCCCTGTACTTCAAAAGGTAGCACTCTCGGCCATGACGCTTGAGTTACACGATATCGCGAAACGCGTCGGGGCCGATGTTCACATCCACCCCACATCGCTGACGCTGGAACCGGGCTCATTCAATATCCTTCTGGGTACGACGCTCTCGGGAAAGACCACGCTTATGCAGCTCATGGCCGGGCTTGAGCGCCCGACAGGCGGGCGGCTCTTGCACAATGGCCAGGACGTGACCGGCGTGACGGTACAAAAGCGCAACGTCTCCATGGTCTACCAGCAGTTCATCAACTACCCGAATTTTTCAGTCTACGAGAACATCGCATCTCCCCTGCGGGTGGCTGGCCTTCCCGACGCTGAGATCAAATCGCGCGTCGAGCGGTTTGCCAACCTTTTGAAGCTCACGCCGATGCTCGGGCGTAAACCGGCGGAACTCTCGGGCGGACAGCAGCAGCGCACCGCCATGGCGCGCGCGCTTGTCAAGGACAGCGATCTCGTTCTTCTGGACGAACCACTCGCCAACCTGGATTTCAAGCTCCGCGAAGAACTGCGCGATGAGCTTCCAAAGCTGTTTGCTGACCGCGAGTGCATCGTTGTCTATGCCACGACGGAGCCAACCGAAGCGCTTCTTTTCGGCGGCCACACCGCGACGCTGCATGAGGGTCGTGTGACGCAGTTCGGCGAGACGGGCCGCGTCTACCGCAACCCAGCGGACCTGATTACCGCCAAGGTTTTTTCCGAACCGCCGATCAACAGAGCGGCGATCGAAAAACGCGGCGCACAGTTTCACATGGAAGGGTCGGAGCCCTGGTCCGTTCCGCCAGAATTCTCAGGAAGCGCCGACGGCAAGTATACACTCGGTGTACGCCCGCACCGTGTCGTGCCGCTTGCTGGCCAAACCGGCGGCGTTTGCGTCAACGGGCACATCCTCATCACCGAACTTTCTGGCTCCGAAAGCGTCGCTCATTTCAGGTTTGGCGAAAACGATTGGGTCTCGCTCGCACCAGGTATTCATCCGCACAATGTCGGTGACACGAGCGCTTTTCACGCCGACGTGTCAGATGCATTCTATTTCATGCCGGACGGCACCCGCCTCGCACCAGCAGCCACGCAAAAGGCGGCCTAACTCGTGGCGGAAATAACCCTCGACGACCTCCGGCATTCGTATGTGCCGAACCCCAGCGCTGACGATGATTGGGCATTAAAGCAGCTCGATGTCGTTTGGGAGGATGGCGGCGCCTACGCACTTCTTGGTCCATCGGGTTGCGGGAAGACGACGCTTCTCAACATCATATCCGGGCTCCTTGAGCCGAGCCACGGGCGGATCCTCTTTAACAAGACCGATGTCTCGCACATGTCGCCAAACGAGCGGCACATCGCGCAGGTGTTTCAGTTCCCGGTCGTCTACGACACGATGACCGTCTACGATAATCTGGCGTTTCCGTTGCGCAATCGCGGCGTGCCGGAGGGCGAAGTCGCCAGCCGGGTCGCAGAAATCGCCGAAATGACCGACCTGACCCCGATGCTGAAACAGCGTGCGTCAGGACTGACCGCAGATGGCAAACAGAAAATCTCGCTCGGGCGCGGTCTTGTCCGCACTGACGTCAACGCAATCCTCTTTGACGAGCCGCTGACCGTCATTGATCCCCACCTGAAATGGCAGCTCCGCTCGAAACTTCGCGAACTCCATCAGCGTGTGAAAACGACGATGATCTACGTCACACATGACCAAACCGAGGCGCTCACATTTGCCGACAAGGTGGTCGTCATGAATCACGGCGTCGTGGTTCAGGTCGGCACACCGCAGGACCTCTTTGAAAAGCCGCAACACACCTTCGTGGGGCACTTCATCGGTTCGCCGGGCATGAATGTTCTCCCCTGCTCGATGCGCGATGGGCAGGCCGTCATCGCCGATACCGAGATCGGTGTCGCGAACGGTGGGGGCGCAAACGCCAATACGCTCGAAGTCGGCGTTCGGCCAGAATTCGTGAAATTCGCCGAAACTGGCATCCCGGTCACCGTTACGAAGGTAAGCGACGCTGGCCGCCACCGGATTGTCGACACGCGTACGAAAGACGCAGCAAACGGCGAGGTGACGATTAAGCTCCTCGTGCCGGAGGGCGGCGAAGTCCCGGCTGAGGATGGCAATCTCGCTTTCGATGCGGCCTTCACGCACCTCTACTCGGACGGTTGGCTCATCGGCGGGAAAAACGCGGGCAATGCGGCATGAACAAGACGGTCAACCAGAAGGCATGGTTCTTCGTTCTTCCCGTTCTTGCGCTCGTCGCGTTCAACGCAATTGTCCCGCTCATGACGGTGGTCAATTACTCCGTCCAGGAGACGTTTGGTGACAATGTCTTCTTCTGGGCGGGCCTCATGTGGTTTGAGCAGGTGCTCACTTCAGATCGCTTCCACGACGCGCTAGTCCGCCAACTGATCTTCACCTTCTCGGTGCTCGCGATTGAGATTCCACTTGGCGTTGCGATTGCGCTCTGTATGCCGCGCAAGGGCTTTTGGGTGCCCGTTTGTCTCGTCCTGATGGCACTGCCGCTTCTCATCCCGTGGAATGTCGTCGGCGCGATGTGGAACATCTTCGCGCTCCCCGATATTGGCCTTTTGGGTCGTAGTTTGAATGCGCTCGGCTTCGACTACAACTTCACCCGACAGCCCGGAGATGCGTGGTTCACGCTCATTTTGATGGATGTCTGGCACTGGACGTCGCTGGTTGTGCTGCTTGCCTATGCTGGGCTCGTCTCGATCCCCGACGCCTACTATCACGCAGCCAAGATCGACGGCGCGAAACCTTGGGCGATCTTTCGCTTCATTCAACTCCCCAAGCTGAAACGCGTGCTCACTATCGCGGTCCTTTTGCGGTTCATGGATTCGTTCATGATTTACACCGAGCTTTCGGTTCTAACCGGCGGCGGCCCTGGCAACTCGACGACACTTCTCTCAATCGATCTCGTCAAGATTGCGCTCGGCCAATTTGATCTCGGACCTGCCGCGGCCATGAGCCTGATCTACTTCCTCGTGATCCTGCTTCTCTCTTGGCTGTTCTACACTCTCATGATGCGAAACGAGGAGAACTGAGATGCGCAGTGTCTCGCGCGGCGCGCTGATCCTCTACATCCTATTTTTGATGCTGCCGATTTATTGGCTCGTGAACATGTCGTTCAAGACGACGAACGAGATCCTGGGATCATTCACGCTCTTTCCCCAGACCTTCACGATCGAAAACTACGTGACGATCTTCACCGACCCGACATGGTATATGGGGTACGTGAACTCGTTGATTTACGTGTCGATCAACACCGCACTCTCAATCGCCGTTGCGCTACCAGCGGCCTACGCTTTCTCGCGGTATCGCTTCCTAGGTGACAAGCACCTCTTTTTCTGGCTGCTCACCAACCGCATGGCGCCGCCTGCCGTCTTCGCGCTTCCGTTCTTCCAACTCTATTCGGCGATCGGCCTCTTCGACACGCATGTGGCGGTCGCGATGGCGCACCTCCTGTTCAATATCCCGCTCGCGGTTTGGATATTGGAGGGCTTCATGTCCGGCGTGCCAAAAGAGCTGGACGAGACAGCCTATGTCGACGGCCACTCGTTCTGGGGCTTCTTCCTCAAAATCTTCATCCCAACAATTGCCGCCGGGATCGGCGTCGCCGCCTTTTTCTGCTTCATGTTTTCCTGGGTCGAATTGCTGCTCGCAAAAACTCTGACTGCGGTGGACGCAAAGCCCATCGCCGCCACGATGACCCGAACAGCGTCGACCTCCGGCTATGAACTGGGGCTCCTAGCAGCGGCGGGAACGCTCACGATCATCCCGGGCGCGTTCGTTATCTATTTCGTGCGCAATTATATCGCCAAGGGCTTTGCCCTCGGGCGGGTTTAGTAAAAAGGGCTCGCCATGCAGGACGCCGTAATGTTCTCAGCCCAATGGTGGACCGAGCCGCTTGGCACATGGATGGCGTGGACGCGGGCAACCGCCGCGTTTTTCCTGTTCATCATCGCCGCAATCACGACGATGGGGCTGTTGGAGTTCGGTTCAGCGGGCGGCGCGCCGCGTCGTGGTGTTTTCGCAATCGACACCACGCGAGGCGACCGGCTGTTTATTTCGCTCCTGGGATCAGCCTTCATCTTCATCGCGTGGCTCGCGATCATGGGGCCGCCGGTCTGGATACCGCTTGGGATCGCTATCGCTTGGGCGGCCTTCGTCTTCGCGTTCGTCTAAAAAAAGGCCGGGACACTGCCCGGCCTTTTGATTTTCTCAGCCAAGATCAACTTAGCTATCCGGCAGCATGACCGTGTCGATGACGTGGATGACGCCATTGTCGGCTGCAATGTCAGCTGCAACGACGGTTGCATTGTCGACGGTGACGCCACCACCTGATTTCGTCACAGCGAGAAGACGATCACCGCCAGCCTTGATGGTTTTGACGTGGATGGTCCGGCCCGGCAGCATGTTCGATGTCAGCTTACGCGGGAGAACGTGATACGAAAGGATCGCAGCGAGCTGATCCTTGTTTTCTGGCTTCAAGAGGTTTTCAACCGTGCCAGCAGGAAGCGCGGCAAACGCTTCATCGGTCGGCGCAAACACCGTCAGCGGGCCAGAGGTTGCAAGCGGTGTCGCGAGGCCAGCGGCCTGGGCTGCTGCAAGCAATGTGTTGAATTGACCTGCCTGTTGGGCGGTCTCAACGATGGATGCAGCTTTGGATGGTGCTGCGGTTAATGCGAGCGAAGCCGCGAGTGCGGCGATTGCGACCATGGATTTCTTAAGCATTTGAGTTCGCTTCCCTTGAAGTTTCAACAATTTTAACCCCACTTTTGTGACGTTAATCCGCGCGGCAATCGGTCCCTTGTGGTCTGATGTTCGCGTAGATACGTACTGTTACGTGGGAATATTTCACACGGATCATATTTTCCGTTATGGATGGTAGTGAGCCTAACGGCTGGTCTCAGGAGACGTTCTTGAGCGGGGCGACGAAAGCAGAGCTGTTTGAAAAGGCGTTGGACAAGATCCTGCGCCCGCTCGCGCGTGCGATGATCGCACTCGGCGTGCCCCTCAACCAAACGGTATCTATTCTGAAGCGAGTCTTGGTCGAGGAAGCGGCGACGTTTTCGGTGGATGGCAAACCTCTCACTGACAGCCGAATCAGTGTTTTGACCGGCGTCCATCGCAAAGACGTCAAAGCGCTCCGCGAAGCAGATAGCGATGCTCAATCCCGCACGCGAAACAGCGTGCTCTCGACAGTCATCGCGCGCTGGCTGGCTGATCCTGCTTTTCGAAGCGAAGGCGGTTTGGTTTTACCCCGGCTGGGAGAAGACGGCGCCGCGAGTTTCAACGCCCTGGTCGAGTCGGTCGCCTCAGACGTTCGCCCAAGAACAGTGCTCGATGCGCTTATCACGCAGGGCGTTGTAAAATTCGACGTCGACAGCGACGCAGTCGAATTGATCGGCGACGCATATGTGCCCTCAAATGACGAGGCGGAGACGCTTCGCTTCTTTGAAAACAATTTGCATGACCATCTTGCGGCTGCCACTTCGAACATCTTAAACGATGGCGAGGAACGCTTCCTTGAGCGGGCGGTGTTTTACTCCAACCTGTCAGCGGACGCGGTCGCGGCCCTCAAAGCGGATGTCGAGAAACAAGCCATGGACGCGCTCCTCGATATCAACGCAAAAGCGCTCGACCACCAGAAGACATCGAAAGACGCAAGCGAACCGAAAGAAAAAAGTCACCGGTTCCGCTTCGGCGTCTTCTTTTATTCGGAAGATGAAAGTGATCGGTCATGATTTCCCGTCGATCGCTTCTCCTTGGCTCTGCCTCAGGTTTTTTGTGCGCACCGTTTGTTGCTCGCGCGTCGAATGGTGGTGACGAAAGTGAAGGCGGCATTGGCGGGACCGGCGTCTATTTCGGTCCGGTGCTGAACGCCAGTTCACCGACGATCAATGGACGCAGGCTTGCGTCAGGTATTCCGGCTGTCCGTGCAGCACTAGCGGGCCAGCCGAACCTCGCCGGTTCATTGGGCGACACGCTCTTTGTCACCGGCGCTCAAACGTCAAACGATCTCACACCTCGGCAAGCGGTGCGGTTCTTGCCGCTCGTTGGCCGCATTGACGGGCTCGGCGGCACAGGTGGTCCCCTGCGCGTGCTCGGAACACCGATCGTTTTCGCATCCCAAACCATCCTTCAAGCCACAAACGGTTCGTCTGTATCGCGGCAAGATCTGGTTCCGGGCCGTCGAATTGCGGTCAGTGGCATTTGGCGCAGCCAATCCGTCATCGCGACACGGATCGTCGTTCTTGGAAATGACGGTGCGTCTTCGATATCAGGCCAAGTCGGCAACAGCGGAAGTGGCATCGTGATTGGCAGAACGCGTTTACAAAACGTTCGGGCGCGGCCAGGCGACTTCTTAACGCTCGTCGGCGAAGGGAATGGCCGGGAGTTCCGCGCGCGCAATCGAGCGTCGGGCTTTTCGCCCTATTTTGACGCGTCTCGGCGGCAGTTCATGTCAGCGGCCGGGTATTTGGCGCCGGATGCTGACGGCCGAGGATACCACCTTTCCGGTTTCGGGCTGCCAATGGACCCGGCTTCAACTGTCAGTCCGACCTCTCGCGAGGCGCGCGTCTTTGAGGGGATCTACGATCGATCGTTCTTGATCCAGCGGGCGACGTAAGGCGTTTCGTCAAACACGACGTTCGAAGCGCTGCGCCTTCCTGCATACGCCTACCTGGATACATGGGAGGCACGCGGTTCGTTCTTTTTCCTGCTTCAGATCGAGTGGCTTAGTCAGAGTTCAGATAGGTGGTTGCCCAGCCCAAACCGGCCTCAGTGGTCGACGCAGGATTATATTCGCAGCCAACATAACCGCGATAGCCGATCCGATCTAAGTGGCTCAGCAGAAACGGATAATTGATCTCCCCGGTACCCGGCTCATGCCGACCCGGCGTGTCTGAGATCTGGATATGAGGGATCCTATCGAGCAACCGCTCAAGCCTCGGCGCGAGATCGCCCTCCATGATTTGCACGTGATAAACGTCGAACTGGAGGCCAGTGTTTGGCCGCCCCATCAGATCGATAAGATCAAGAGCCTGCGTGGTCGTACTCACGAGATAGCCAGGAACGTCGCGACTATTGAGAGGCTCAAGCAGCATCGTGATCCCATCGGCAGCGCACGCGTCGGCCGCGAATGTGAGATTGTTCACAAGGACGACCAGCTGCGCATCAAGGGCGATGCTCTCGTCGCGCATACCCGACATGCAGTGGACATTCGGGCATTTAAGGTCCCTGGCGTAGCGCAAGGCCGTATCTACAGACCGACGAAACTCGTCATCCCGACCGGGCAGCCCCGCCATCCCCCGCTCACCCGCGTCCCAATCGCCGGGCGGCATGTTCATCAGAACCAGATCGAGTGAGTGGTCCTCGAGACGCGTCCCGATCTCGTCAACCGTATGCGCGTACGGAAAGAGAAACTCGACCGCTTCAAAACCAGCGCGCGCGGCGCGTTCGAAGCGATCGAGGAAGGGAACATCCGTAAAGAGCGTTGTTAGGTTTGCAGCAAGCTTTGGCATGTCGCAAATCTAGCAGAACTTGAAGGCTCCGCGCGCTCTAAAACGAACTTACGTCCAACAATCCAGCGCCGCAGCCGCGCGGACACTGAGCGGTACTGCGAGGATCTGCGGTTGCCTTTAGCTTTGCTTCGACCGCTGCTGGCGTCAGCGTGTCGTCAATGGAAAGGAGAAGAGCTGCTGCGCCCGCAACCAGTGGTGCAGCCATCGACGTCCCGTTATAGTAGGCATATCCACCATCGACGAGGCTGAGGACACCGTCTGGGTTGCCATCGCGATCATCGTCCCGCGCAAGATCACCACCTGCCGCCAATATGTCGACTTGCGGGCCAAAATTCGAATAGCGCTGAACGATTTGTCCTCGCGCATCGCCAGCAGCAACAGAAATGACGTTGTCACAGCCCGCAGGCGACGCATTCGACGCATCAACTGCGCTATTTCCTGCTGACACGACGATCGTGGCACCAGCCGCGACGGCCTGGTTGATGACGGACTGGGTGGATGCACGACAGGAGACACCTGCGCCGAGGCTCATATTGATGACGTCCGCTGGCGTACGGTTTTCGGGCACGCCCTGGACTGGTAACCCTGCGGCCCAGAGGATCGCGTCATTGATGTCGCTGGTGAAACCGCCGCATTTGCCAAGGACACGGACCGGCAGCGTTCGGACCTCCCAAGCGCCGCTTGCGATACCGTTCTTGTTGTCGCTGATCGCTCCGCTCGAGATCCCCGCGACGTGGCTGCCGTGCCAGGAATTGCCACGGCGGAAGGACCCAGTGAAGCACTCATCCGGGTCAACGGCGTCGCCCGCGTCGGTAGCGTCCGGGTCTCTTCCGTCGCCGTCATTGCCGACGAACGCGGTTGAGATGAAATCATAACCGTCGAGCATCAAACGATTACCGGTGACATCTGGATGCTGAAACAGGATCCCCGTGTCGAGAACGGCAACGACAATCTCACGCTTGCCAACGTTTTTCGGCCAAAGCTTTGCAAAGTTTGATGCACCGGGCGACGTTTTCGCGCCGTGCGAAGCCCCTTGAAGCTTCAAGTGCCACTGTTGGTCAAACAGTGGATCATCAGGGATGAGCGCCTGTAAAGGCGGTGGTGGCGGCCCATCATGCGGAGTGTGGAGATAGTTCTTCTCGGCATATTCGACCGAACCCGTTGCTTCGAGTTGCTCAATGATGTCGTCGAGATTGGCACCGGTCCCGACGCTTTCCGTACCCTCGGGCAGAGGACCGGATTCAAGTTCAAAGGCAGGTTGAGTGCCTGGAACGCTTTCAACCGTCGGATCGTTGACCGAGGGGAAGGTGAAGACAATCGAGCCATCTGGTCCGGCTCGTCTTTGAACACCCGCCGCATTTAAAGCGGGAATGTTTGTCTCGGTTGGCGCATCGTCACGGAATTTTACGATCAATTCGCCTGGCACAAAGGTTGGTGCGCCCTGGTTCGGGTCAATCGGCCCGACCGTGATTTCCTGGGCGAGCGATATAGAGATCCCACCAGCTAACGCTAAACCGATGATAGAGGATGAAATGGAGTGAGGGCGCAATCGTGCCATGGTTCTTGTCTCCCGTCGGCGCCTCCCGCAACGTTAAGTATGGTTGAAAAGGGCGACGAGCACAACCGCTCGCAAGCAATGACGGGCTTTGCGGTCGGCTAGGCAATACCGTCAAAGTTGAGTTTTGGCGGCTTTGCCGTATCCACCTTGTCGCGCGTGGTCTCCAAAAACCCAAGGGCTTCGCGCAATTTTCCAGCGTCAATATCAAGTTCACTGAAGCCTTTCTGAATGACACTTCGTGCGCGCTTTAAGATGTCATGGCCTTTATTCGTGATTGTGAGTTCGATCCGGCGCTCATCGTCAGGAGCCCGCTCTCGCGTAATCGCGCCAAACTCAGCCATCTTTTTCAAGATGGGCGATAGTGTGTTTGCCTCGACTCCGGCTTTGGTCGACAAGTCCGACACGGACAACGGTCCGTCAGCCTCCAAAGCCATGAGGATGACGAACTTTGGATAGGTCAGCCCGGTTTCTGAGAATGCCGCTTGGTAGTAACGCCCAAAGCTCCGATTCAGCGAGTAAACGTTGAAACAGAGCAGCTCTTTAAGATCTTCAAATGTGTCTTCATCATCCATCACATCCGAAAATAGGAGGTTTGACGAATGCAGGAAAGGGTTGACTTTGAATAATTCGGATACGATTAATTCGTGTACGATATAAATAGAGGAGATTTTTCGTGTCTAAGATAACCCGTCGAAACTTTGCAGCTGCAGCGCTCGCTGCACCTGTGCTCGCGACAACAAACTCGCTTCAAGCAAATGCCCAACAGAAGAGTGGAAGCGCTCCCGCTCTCTTTGACGCTCCGCTTGGGCGGTACCGCATCACCTCGCTTTTTGACGGTATGGGGCCGCTCCAGAAAAACATGTTCTTCGGCGACGCAAGCGAAATCGATGCGGCGCTCGCGGCTGGTGGGATCGCTGGCGACGCTCTACCAGCACCGATCAATGCCTTTCTCCTACAATCTGAAGAGCAGACGATCCTCATTGATGCAGGGATGGGGGATCTCGATATTCTAGGTCCGGGTCTTGGACGCGCCTTCGACGGTTTGGCTGCTGCGGGTGTGGCGCCAGCTGACATTGATCTCGTCATTGTTACGCATGCGCACCCGGACCATATCGGCGGCCTCCTGAAGGGCGGCGAGCCCGTATTCTCAAATGCTGAAATCGTTATGACGGAAGTGGAGTATGGCTTCTGGGGCGACGCCGGCATCATGGCGCAAGCACCCGCAGAGGCGCAGGGCCTTTTTCAGTTGGCGCAGGCCGCATACGCTGCTTACGGCGATCGTATCCGGCGGGTCGCGTCAGAAACAGAAGTTGCGCCGGGTTTAACGCTCGAACTTTCTCCTGGCCACACGGCAGGGCACGCCTTGGTGCACATTGACGGCGGGGACCGTGAACTCCTGATGATCGCCGACACTCTACACAGTTCGGTTCTTCACACGGCACTGCCGGATGTCGGCTTCGGCTTTGATACGGATCCCACAACTGCCGCCGCTTCCAGGCGCCGGGTATTCGATCGGGCCATTGCAGATAATAGCCTGATCGCCGCAACCCACGTACCATTCCCCGGCTTTGGACGCTTTGTCCGTTCAGGGGATGCTTATGCCTATGTCCCAGCAAGCTGGGTCTAGCGAATTTGAAGAATGATGTTGATCTGTGCTTCGCGGCGTCTCAATGGGGCGCCGCGACACTGTCTTTCAAGACACGGGAGGCTGTACAGACGAAAACGCCAAAACGAAAAAGGCCTGCCGTTGGAAAGCCTGGCAACGACCTACTCTTCCACACCTTAAGATGCAGTACCATCGGCGCTGGAGCGTTTTACGGCCGAGTTCGGGATGGGATCGGGTATGGGCGCTCCGCAATAATCACCAGGCTGTCAAACGACAGGCCATTATCGCGTGTTGATCGGAATGGGGATGAAGAATTTGGTCTTTCTTCGCGCATAGACCTATCGTAACGGCTGGCGCCGTTCCGGGTTATGCGCGGATGGGTATTGATAAATGAGAGAGATCAAGCCAATCGAGCAATTAGTACTGGTCAGCTTCATGCATTGCTGCACTTCCACATCCAGCCTATCAACGTGGTCGTCTTCCACGGCTCTCAAGGGAAATCTGGTTTTGAGGGGGGCTTCCCGCTTAGATGCTTTCAGCGGTTATCCCGTCCGCACATAGCTACCCTGCTGTGCCGTTGGCACGACAACAGGTCCACCAGAGGTGCGTCCACCCCGGTCCTCTCGTACTAGGGGCAGCTCCTCGCAAATTTCCAACACCCACGGC
>JBCCMK010000046.1:0-22753 GCA_039026395.1 Pseudomonadota bacterium
GCCACATCACTGCCAGAGGACAGCTTCAGTTCAATCTCACGCAGCAGCTTCAGGACGTCTTCGTCTGTGTGTCGCTTCCTCGCCATGTCTCATCCCCCTATCAATCCCAGTGTAGTGGCCCAGCTTTAGGGGGGAAGGACAGTGCTCCAAACCCGCGAACAAACGGTGCGTGGTAAGTTCGCGCCGCCGATGATAGGCAAAAAAAATCACGTAATCGGCACGCGCAAGGCCATCTCGTATCTGCCGCGCTGTCGCAAGATCAGTCGTTTGAGGGATGTCTGGATGACCGGCGCACGCTCATCGAGGTCGCCAATTTCCCGCGGAATGCGGCGGACACAATTCCATTGATCACGACGTCGAAGGAGATGCTGATCTAGGTTACGCGTTACGCGGGAAACCTAATCATTGCACCAATCGTTACGCAATTTCTATCACGAGATCCGCGGTTCGCAACGCCATCAAATGGAGTCGATCTGAAAAACGATTTCAAATCAATCAAATAATCAATCAAATAGCGGTCTTTATGTGTGGGAATCTGGAGCGGGCGATGAGATTCGAACTCACGACCCCAACCTTGGCAAGGTTGTGCTCTACCCCTGAGCTACGCCCGCGCTCCTGAATGGCATATGACGCAAGCGCGCAGTGATTGCAATAGCTGAACGAAATCGGTAGGTCGATGGAAAGCCTCATCCCCATCCGAAAGCCGAAAAATGCCTGTAACGCCCGACGCGCTTTTCGATCGATTTGCCGAACTCGGTATCGCGGTTGAGCGCCACGATCACCCGCCGCTGCATACCGTGGAAGAGTCGCGATCGCTACGCGGTGAAATTCCGGGCGGACACTGTAAGAATCTGTTTTTAAAGGATAAAAAAGGCGCGCTTTGGCTCGTGGTAACGCTTGAAGAAACGCCGATAGATTTAAAAGCGCTCCCAAAACACATTGGGTCAGCCCGATTGTCCTTTGGAAAACCTGATCTTCTTTACGAAACGTTAGGCGTTTTGCCAGGTGCCGTCACGCCGTTCGCGCTCATCAACGACACCGATCTCATGGTGAACGTGATCCTTGACGCGGCGATGATGGAACACGACCTCTTGAATTATCACCCGCTGGTCAATACGACGACGGTAACGATTGCACGTGACGATGTGCTGAAATTCATTGCCGCCTGTGGCCACAAACCGGACATCGTGGCGCTTGGCTAAAGGCGGCTGCGGTAGACACGAAATGGGACTTGATCCATGAGCGGATTAATTATGCCTGGCGGCGGCAGGACAGCGACAACGGGCACAGGATCCTCGTCAGCACCGGCCAGCGGCGGCGACAGCACGCTCATTAAAGACACCACAACTGAGACCTTTGTTGCCGATGTCGTTGAGCCATCGCGCGATGTTCCGGTCATCGTGGATTTTTGGGCGCCGTGGTGTGGGCCATGCCGGCAATTAACACCAGCCCTTGAGGCTGCGGTTACAAAAGCCAAAGGCCGCGTGAGGCTCGTCAAAATGAACATCGACGAGCACCCACAAATTGCGGGTCAACTTGGTGTGCAATCGATCCCGGCCGTCTTTGCCTTTAAAGATGGTCAGCCGATCGACGGGTTCATGGGCGCGCTACCAGAATCGCAGATCGCGCAATTCATCGATAAGATTGCAGGACCGGGTGGCGGTGGCGGGCGTGATGATGCGCTGGAACACGCGCAGCAGCTTCTCGACGAAAAAGCTCTTTCCGAAGCGGCACAAATCTTTGGCCTTCTTCTCCAGGAGGATCCGCAGGATGGAGACGCGCTTGGCGGTCTAATCCGGTGCTTCACGCGATCAGGCGATCTTGACCGCGCGCTCCAAACTGCAAACCTGGCCTCGCCCGATACGCAGAAAAACACAGCGTTTTCAGCGGCTCTTGCCGAGCTGTCGCTCGCTGAGGAGGCTTCAAAACTGGGTGATCCCCGCGAATTGGAAGCAAAACTCGCAGCTAACCCTGCCGATCATGAAGCCCGGTTTACGCTCGCGCAAATCCGCAACGCCCAGGGAAATAAGCGCGACGCGGTGTCCGCCCTTCTTGAAATTATTCGCCAGGATCGCAGTTGGAACGAAGAGGCAGCGCGGAAAGAGCTTCTCAGGTTTTTCGAAGCCTGGGGGCCAACCGACGACGCGACAAAATCTGGGCGTCGTCAGCTTTCCTCGCTTCTGTTTTCATAGCCGCGCCGGATCACCGTCGCGGCAAGCCCGCGAAAGGTGGATCCTGGATGTCAAGGCCACGCGCTTACGATTCAGTCGACGCAATCCCAAGCTACATTCCCATTTTCCCTCTTACGGCGGCTTTGTTGTTGCCGCGGGGACAAATGCCGCTCAACATCTTTGAGCCGCGTTACCTTGCAATGGTTGACGCCGCTCTCTCAGGCGACCGGGTGATTGGGATGGTGCAGCCCGCAGCAGCACTTGCCTCGCCACGCATCGCAGAATCGCCGCAAAATGCCGTGGACCTCTGTCCAACTGGGTGCCTTGGAAAAGTGACAGGCTTTCAAGAAACGGATGATGGCCGATACCTTATCACGCTTTCTGGCGTGATCCGCTTCAAGATCGAGGAAGAATTGACGGTCATGACGCCTTATCGGCAGTGCAGAATATCCGCTGACGGGTTTGGCGACGATCTGACAGAGGGACTTAACGAGGACGAAGTCGACCGCGACGCTCTTCTCTCGACGTTCAAGAACTATCTGGAAGCCAACAATATGGACGCTGATTGGGAGAGCGTGAGCCGAGCTGGCAATGAGTCGCTCGTTAACGCCCTTTCCATGATGAGCCCGTTCGGGGCGCGCGAAAAGCAGGCGCTTCTCGAGGCCGAGAGCATAAAAGCCCGGGCGGATATGTTAGTCGCAATGACAGAACTTATGCTCCACAAAACCGACGTCGAATCGTCGGGCCAGCTTCAGTAGAGTAGACGTGTGGGCAGTGGTTCCGTTGATCCAAAGCTTTTAGAGATCCTGGTCTGCCCGTTGACCAAGGAAACACTGAGCTATGACCGCGATGCCCAGGAGTTAATCAGCCCAAAGGCAAAACTCGCTTACCCCATTCGTGACGGCATCCCGATCATGCTGCCCGAGGAGGCACGCGTCTTAGAAGATTGACGCGACCGTCGTGCAACCGCCGCCTTGGAGGCGAGTTGTGGCTCGTTTTCCAAAAATGGAACGGTCTTTAACCGATCGTTAACGCGTGGTGGGCCTTGTTCGCGGCGAGTGCGTTGCATTTAACGCAACTCCAGATTGAAAGGAATCTGGTTACGCGCATGCCCGCTTTGGTCGACGATCCTGGTGATGAGACCTCACGTCCTTCTGTCTCAAAAACCAAACCTTCGCCGCATCAGATCGCGGTTGTGTTGGCGTTCGCAGCGGTGGCGGCAATCTTCATTCTGCTAACCGTGCGCTACGCGCCAGAGCTCCGTGCAATGATCGCACAAGCGGGTAGCGAAGCGCACGGCACAGGGGCGATCTCGATCCCGTTTCCAGTTTTTACGTTTTTCACCGGCGCACTTGCGGCGAGCTTGGTTGCGGGCGGATTGGTTATCCGGCGTCGGCGTCGTCAGTCCGATGTGGCGATCGAACCCCTCATTGCGTGTTTGCGTGCAATCCGCACCGAGAGCGCTTTGTTGCTCGTCGACGATATGGTGCCAGAGCCAAAACGCGTGCCGACCGCTATACGGCCACTGGTCGATGAAATGCATCTCGCATTTGAACATGCGGCGTCGCAAAAACTCTCCGCCGATCTTGAGGGAGAGGTGCTGGGGGCGGATGATGCGGGACAATCATCAGATGAAAAGACGGCGGACGCTGTTGAGACGATCGTCAATCGGATCAATCAGCTCTCAGATAACATCGCTGACCTCCGGTCAGAGCCCGACGACACTGTTACAAGCGCGCTTAAAACGCTTGCTGCCTCGCTTCAGCGCGTAGAGACCGTGATGGAAAATGACGTCACGGGCGCGATTAGTCAGATGGCAGAAGAGGCCAGCAACCACCGTCAAGATCTTAGAGGGTTGGCAGATGGCTTTGCCGCATTCGCGCACAACACGGACAAGAATGCTGAAGATGTTCTGAAAACACTTCGTGAGCAATCCGCTGGCCAAACGGCCCTTGTCGACGCGATATCACCGGCGCTTGATGCTTTGAAGTCTGAGATTAAGCAGCCGCTTGAGCGGGTTGAGGCCGACATCGCAACCCTTGCAGAGGCGTTGCCGAGCCTTGCCCAGACGCAGGATGCTGACCTGACAGCGCGGCTGAAGGCCATCGAGGCAGTCGTTGCCGACGAGTTGGAGGCATTGTCTCGCACAATGGCTGATCGCGACGCCTCGTACACGGACCGCCTCGACGGCATAGCGACACGGCTGTCGTCCCTTTCGGACGCTGCGGAAAGCCTCCAGATAACCACGAGTGCAGTCACAGAACGCTTTGATGCGAGCTCAAAGGTGCAAGTTTCGTCGCATGACGAACTCAGCGCGCTGTTGGAGAGTGGGCTTGATCATGTCCGCGGCGAAATCGCCAATCTCAAGGAAAACTCCGGGGTCAATCAGCAACTGGACGATCTCGTCACCGATAACCGCAGACTAGCGACCGGTATCGTCGAAGCGGTCACTGCACTTTCGGGGCAAGTGGCAAAACTAGATACTTCGTCGGCAGCCCAGCCACAGGGCTCAGAAAAAGAGAGCGGAATTGAAGCGCTGACACTGCTCATCGAAGCCGGTCTGAAGCGCCTCGATCACGGCGTCCATCAAGTTCAATTCAAGCTCGATGACATCGCCGATCGTAGTCATGGTCGCCATGGCGACATGGACGCGCTCCTGAAGGAGATGGAGCAAGAGATGAAGGCCCTTCGCGGGATCGTCCGAAGTCTTGCAGAGAGTGACCCTGACAATCGCCGTGAGATTGCCGAGGTCAGGTTACCGAAATTAATCGCAGGCATCGGCTCGCTGTCTGCGAAAATGGCGGAACAGGCGGTATCTGCAGAAGAGAAAAACGTCGCTTAGAGCCCTTTTGGCATGGGCGGCGTGCCGCCAATCGCTTGACTAATCTCTCTAGCCGCTCGTTTCACTGCAGCACCGATATTGTCATCGCTCTCAACCGGCATCCGAACTGAAGGTCCGGATACGGAGATACCTGCAACAGGGCGTCCCGATTGATCAAAAATCGGCGCTGCTATGCATCGCATGCCGACAGTGCGCTCCTCATTGTCGATTGCAAAGCCTCTGGCGCGGATCGCGGACAAATCCAGCTTCAACGCTTCACGGTTTGTGATTGTCGTCTCCGTAAAGCTGTCCAGCGGGGCGGAAGAGACGATGCGTTCTCGAACGCTTTCTTCCGAGAAAGCAAGTAAAGCCTTGCCAATTCCTGAAGCGTGGACCCGTCCCCTCGTGCCTGGACGAAAGAAGGCCCGGATCGGCTGATCGGTCTCCACCTGTGAGACAAAAACGACCTCAGTTCCATCTAGGATCGCGAGATTTGCCGTTTCGTTCACCTCTGCGCTCAGCGCCTGCATAACCGGGCGGCTTTCTTCCAATATGTCCGTCCGGCTCAAAAACGCGGACCCGATCCTGAAGGCTTCAATGCCGATCGACCAGAGTTGTGCTGCGTCTTCGAAATGAACCACCCCTTTGGCTTCCAACGTTGTGAGGATCCGGTAGGCAGTGGCTGTCGGCAAATCGGCGCGTTGGGATAGCTCGGTCAGCGACAGCCCCTTGGCGCGCGAAAGGACCTGCAAAACCGTGATCGCTTTTTCCAGGGCCGCGACTGAACCCTGTCCCTCTTTCTTTTGGCCTCTCGGGCGGCCTCGGCTGCGATTTCCCTCCATTGTTCCGGTGATCCTTTCGAAAAATGACGAGATGAAAGAGACTTTCAAATAGAAAGAAACAATCAAAAACACGCGTGAAAAATAAAAAGTAACATGTTTTCAATATGATACACGATTTGGAAGATTTTCGAAATACTTTTTCAAAAAAATTGTTGCGACAATCTGGTTAGGGTACACATTTCGCAACAACAGAAGCCCTTGAGGAGGACGCCGCTGTGAACACGCCTAACCCCGTCTTTATTCCAGGGCCAACAAACATCCCGGACGAGCTTCGTCGCGCGATCGATGTCCAGACGATCGATCACCGCTCTAGCGCGTTTGGCGAGCTTCTTCACCCGACTCTTGAAGGCGTGAAACGGATCTTCAAAACAAAAACCGGGACGGCGTTTATCCTTCCGACAACAGGAACTGGCGCTTGGGAAACCGCGATCACCAACACGCTCTCACCAGGCGATAAGGTTTTGGTGTCGCGTTATGGGGTCTTCTCCCATAAGTGGATTGATCTGTGCGAACGCCATGGCTTGGACGTCATGGTCGTCGAGCAGGGCTGGGGTCTCGGTGCTCCAGCCGATACGTTCGCTGAAATCCTCGCGGCTGATCGGTCGCACGACATCAAAGCCGTTCTGGTTACTCACAATGAAACCGCGACTGGCGTGCGCAGCAATATTCGCCAGGTTCGCCAGGCCATTGACGCAAGCAACCATCCGGCAATGCTTTATGTTGATGGTGTTTCATCCATCGGGTCGATGGATTTCCGGATGGACGAGTGGGGCGTTGATATCGCGATCACAGGATCCCAGAAGGGTTTCATGCTGCCGCCTGGTCTTGGCATCTTGTGCCTCAGTGAGAAAGCGCTGGTGACCACGAAGACGGCAAAACTCTCTCGCTGCTTTTTCGACCTTGGTGACATGGCGACGAACTACGCAAATGGGGGTTATCCATACACGCCACCGGTTGCGCTCATCAAAGGTCTGAGCCGCGCAATCGGCATGCTTGAAGCCGAGACGCTTCCGGCGGTTTTTGCAAGGCATTATCGTATCGCTGAGGGCGTGCGCCGCGCTGTCTCTGCGTGGGGATTTGACCTCTGCGCAAAAGACTCACACCTTTACTCAGATACCGTCAGCACCATCCTTCTTCCTGAGAGCGTTGATGGTAATGCTGTCGTTGCCCATGCCGCTGGGGCCTATCAAGTTGCCTTCGGCGCGGGCCTTGGCCAGTTGGCTGGGAAGGCGTTTCGGATCGGCCATCTGGGTCAGCTGACCGACGTGATGGCGCTTTCGGGGATTGCGACTGCCGAAATGGTATTGTCCGATATGGGAGCATCGATCCAAATGGGCTCCGGCGTTGCGGCGGCCCAGGAATTCTATCGGTCATCGCATGCGGCAAACGCACGGATGAAGCGGGCGGCCTGAGGCTAAACTGGAGAGGATGGAGTTATGAACGCACCTTTGCGCGCAACGGATGGCCAGATTATCCCGACCTACGAGGACGTGGTCGCCGCACATGAGCGGATCGAGCCTCACATCCATCGCACACCGGTCCTGACGTCGAGCTATTTTAATGCGCTCACCGGGGCTGAACTCTTCTTCAAGTGCGAGAACTTTCAAAAAGCGGGCGCATTTAAGGCCCGGGGCGCATCGAACGCTGTCTTTAGCCTGAGTGACGAACAGGCCGAAAAGGGCGTCGCCACCCACTCATCCGGCAATCACGGTCTCTCGCTCTCTTACGCTGCGGGCAAACGTGGGATCCCGGTCACAGTGGTGGTGCCCCGCACGGCGCCTGAGCCCAAGAAGGACGCGATGCGTGGCTATGGTGCGAAAGTCGTCGAATGCGAGCCATCGACCTCGTCGCGTGAGGCGGTGTTTGCGGAAGTCGTGGCTGAAACCGGCGCTGAATTCGTTCACCCGTACAATGACCCGCGCGTCATTGCGGGTCAGGGGACATGCTCCAAGGAATTGCACGAGGATGTGCCTGACCTTGACTGCGTCATCGCCCCGATCGGCGGTGGGGGCATGGTCTCAGGGTCATGTTTGACGCTCTCGACCATCGCGCCGGACGTCAAAATCTACGCAGCGGAGCCCAAAAATGCCGACGACGCTTATCGCTCGTTCAAGGCAGGCTATATCATCGCGGATGATGCTCCGAAAACAATCGCTGATGGACTGAAAGTTCCACTTAAAGACCTGACGTGGCACTTCGTTTCTAACCATGTCGAAGATATACTTCTGGCGACCGAAGACGAGATCGTTGAAGCTATGCGCCTGACATGGGAGCGCATGAAGATCGTGATGGAGCCGAGCTGCGCTGTCCCGCTCGCGACGATCCTGAAAAACAAACCGCTCTTTGAAGGCAAGCGTGTTGGCGTTATTGTCACGGGCGGGAATGTGGACTTGAACAAGCTGCCCTGGCTCAACACCTGATTTTCTATTGATGTGGTGGAGGACGACCGATGAATGCACCGTTTAAAGTAACCGATGACATGGAAGTGGGCTTTGACGTCCCAGCCAGTGTTGGCATGGACGAAAGCGAAATCCAAACGCCCTGCCTGATCCTCGATCTCGATGCGCTTGAGCGCAACATCAAGAAGATGGGTGATTATGCAAACGCCCATGGTATGCGCCATCGCATCCACGGCAAAATGCATAAATCGGTGGATGTCGCGAAGCTTCAGGAAAAGCTCGGCGGCGCCGTCGGTGTTTGCTGCCAGAAGGTTTCTGAAGCAGAAGTCTTTGCGCGCGGCGGCATCAAGGATGTCCTCGTGTCGAACCAGGTGCGCGACCCGGCAAAGATCGATCGTCTTGCTCGCCTGCCAAAGTTCGGCGCACGCACGATCGTTTGCGTCGACGACATGGAAAATGTCGCGGAACTTTCAGCGGCAGCAGTCAAGCACGGCACGACCATTGAGTGCTTCATCGAGATGGATGTGGGCGCTGGCCGTTGCGGTGTGATCGGCGCTGAAAATGTCGTCGCTATAGCGAAAGCCATTGAAGCGGCCCCCAACCTCAAATTCACGGGTATCCAGGCCTATCAGGGCGCCATGCAACACATGGACTCCTACGAAGATCGCAAGGGTAAAACCCAGATCGCCATCGACATGGTGAAAGAGGCCGTCACCGCACTTGAGGCGGAAGGCTTGAAGCCAGAACTCGTCTCCGGCGGTGGCACGGGATCATACTATTTCGAGAGCAATTCCGGCGTCTTCAACGAACTTCAGTGCGGCTCCTACGCCTTTATGGACGCTGACTATGGTCGTATTCTCGACAAAGACGGCAAGCGGATCGACGAGAATGAGTGGGAGAATGCACTCTTTCTTTTGACCTCGGTCATGAGCCACGCGAAAGCCGATAAGGCCATCTGCGATGCTGGCCTCAAGGCGCAGTCTGTTGATTCGGGCCTCCCGTTCATCTATGGGCGCGACGATGTTGAATATGTGAAGTGCTCCGACGAGCACGGCGTCATCGCCGACCCGAACGGCGCGCTCAAGGTCAATGATAAACTCCGCCTCGTGCCGGGCCACTGTGATCCGACTTGCAATGTCCATGACTGGTATGTCGGTGTCCGCAACGGCAAGGTCGAGACCGTTTGGCCGGTCTCAGCCCGTGGCAAAGCCTACTAGTTTTCAAGACCTCTGGGCGCGGTCACAGACCGCGCCTCACTCTTATTCCCAAACATCGTAGCGCCTCTCAATCCGCGCAGCTTCGCGAGGAAACCACTATGCTCATCGTCACCGAAGACACCTGTAAAGCCGTATTTGGCCGAGAAGACGCATTCAAGGCTGTTGAGGCGGTCTTTGCTGCTATGGCAACCGGTGACGCGTGGAATTTCCCGGTCGTTCGTGAGGCGCTCGGCTATCAGGATGCGCTGTACGGCTTCAAATCGGGCTTCGATAAAGCGGGCCTTGCGCTTGGGCTCAAGTCTGGGGGCTATTGGCCCAATAACGCAGCAAAGGGGCTGACCAATCACCAGTCTACCGTGGTGCTATTCGACCCCGATACGGGGCGCCCCAAGGCACTTGTCGGTGGGAACTACCTGACAGCAGTGCGCACGGCGGCGGCAAGTTCAGTTTCGATCGCGCATCTTGCTCGAAGAGACGCCAAGGTTATTGGGATGGTTGGTGCGGGGCATCAATCGACTTTCCAATTGCGGGCCGCGCTCGAGCAGCGCTCGTTTGAAAAGATCGTCGCGTGGAACATTGACATGTCGATGCTGGCGGGGCTCCAAGCCGTCGCCGAGGAGCACGGGATCGCTTTTGAAGGGCTCGAGCGCGAGGCGCTGGGTGCCGAAGCGGACGTGATCATAGCCATCACATCCGCACACGAGCCGCTCGTCATGAAAGAATGGATCAAGCCCGGCACGCACATCGCCTGCATGGGCACAGACACTGTCGGCAAGCAAGAGGTCGACCCCGCCTTGGTTGCGGCGTCAAAAACCTTCACCGATGAAATTGCCCAATCCACCACGCTTGGCGAGGCGCAACACGCGGTCGCTCAAGGTCTGATGAAAGCCGATGACATCACGCCAATTGGCGCGGTGATCAACGGCACAGCGCCTGGTCGCACATCCGAAAATGAAATCACGCTCTTTGACGGTACCGGCGTTGGTTTGCAGGACTTGGCGGCGGCTGCAGTTGCGGTCGAGCGCGCTGTTGCAAGCGGGAAGGCCACTGAGGTTGATTTTTGAGGTTCAGGACCCTGGGCTACAATAATACGACCGGAAGGGTAGACGGGACGGGATAGGCCCGCGATAACGGCGAGGAATGCGTTTTTCTCGCCGAGGTTCCCGGTGCCAATCACAAAACTCCTCGTTGCTAACCGCTCTGAAATCGCGATCCGCGTCTTTCGAGCCGCGAATGAATTGGGCCTCGCCACCGTTGCGGTCTATTCGGAAGAGGATCGCCTCGCGCTCCATCGCTTCAAGGCCGACGAAGCCTATCTTATCGGACGAGGACCGGACCTTCATCTCGGGCCGATTGAGGCTTATCTCTCGATCGACGAGATCATCCGCGTCGCAAAGGAATCCGGCGCAGACGCTATTCACCCGGGCTATGGGCTTCTGTCGGAGAGCCCCGAATTCGTGGACGCTTGCGCCGAGGCGGGCCTGACCTTCATTGGGCCGACGTCGGACACGATGCGCAAGCTCGGTAACAAGGTTGCCGCACGCGACCTCGCGGTCTCTGTCGGCGTGCCGGTGATGCCCGCGACGCCACCGCTCCCGAAAGACAAGAAGAAAACGGCGAAGATGGCCGAAGAGGTCGGCTTTCCGGTGATGCTCAAAGCGTCCTGGGGCGGTGGTGGGCGCGGCATGCGGGTGATCCGCGAAGCCAAGGACCTGGAAAAGGAGGTGACCGAAGCGCGCCGCGAGGCGATGGCTGCCTTTGGTAAGGACGAGGTCTATCTGGAAAAACTCGTCGAACGCGCGCGCCACGTGGAAGTTCAAATCCTCGGCGATCACCACGGCGAGATCGTGCATCTCTTCGAGCGCGATTGTTCGGTGCAGCGGCGCAATCAGAAGGTCGTTGAGCGCGCGCCAGCGCCTTACCTCTCGGCTGAACAGCGCTCCGGTCTTTGCCAATCCGCGCTGAAACTTGCGCGTGCTGCCGACTATCGGAATGCTGGCACGGTCGAGTTCCTCATGGATGCCGACACCGGCGAGTTCTATTTCATTGAGGTCAATCCGCGCGTCCAGGTGGAGCACACGGTGACTGAAGAAGTGACCGGCGTCGACATCGTCAAGGCACAAATCCGCATCGCGAACGGTGGGCGTATTGGTCACCCGGACCAGTCTGGTGTGCCCGCCCAGCACGACCTCTCCCTTAATGGCCACGCGCTCCAATGCCGGATCACGACGGAGGATCCTGAGCAGAATTTCGTGCCGGATTATGGGCGTATCACCGCCTATCGTGGTGCGACTGGCTTCGGTATTCGGCTCGATGGTGGGACGGCCTATTCGGGCGCGGTCATTACTCGCTATTACGACCCGCTGCTTGAAAAAGTCACCGCCTGGGCGCCGACCTATATGGAGGCGATCAAGCGGATGGACCGGGCGCTCCGCGAGTTCCGTATCCGCGGCGTGGCGACGAATTTGGTCTTCCTCGAAAACGTCATTGAACACGCTGACTTCCAGGAAAATCGCTACACCACGCGGTTTATCGACGAGACGCCTGCGCTCTTTGAGGTGTCCCACCGGCGCGACCGGGCGACCAAGCTTTTGACCTATATCGCAGACGTCACCGTGAACGGCCATCCGGACGTCAAGGGTCGACCGAAACCGCCAGCCGACGCAGCAAAGCCAGAGGTGCCTCGCTACATCGGCGAAACAGAAAAAGGGACTGCCAATCGGCTAGCCGAACTCGGACCTGAAAAATTCGCCAAGTGGATGCTCGACCAGAAACAGGTTCTGGTTACCGACACCACTATGCGCGATGGGCACCAGTCCTTGCTCGCGACCCGCATGCGGACCCGTGATATCGCGGATATCGCGCCCGCCTATGCCCGGGCGCTCCCACAGCTCCTGTCGCTTGAATGCTGGGGTGGAGCGACTTTCGACGTCGCTATGCGGTTCTTGACTGAGGACCCTTGGGAACGTCTCACGCTTATTCGTGAGCGCGCCCCAAACATTATGACCCAGATGTTGCTCCGCGGATCGAACGGTGTGGGTTATGCGAACTATCCCGATAATGTGGTCGAGCACTTCGTGGCGACCGCAGCCGAAGCGGGCATGGATCTTTTCCGCGTGTTCGACTGTCTCAACTGGGTCGAGAACATGCGCATTTCTATGGATGCGGTCGGTAAAGCGGGCAAGCTCTGCGAGGGCGCGATCTGCTATACCGGCGACATCCTCGATCCGGACCGTGCGAAATACGACATAAAATACTATGTCGCGCTTGCCAAAGAGATGGAAGCGGCAGGCGCCCATATCCTCGGTATCAAGGACATGGCCGGGCTCCTCAAGCCCGCCGCAGCGCGGGTGTTGATCAAGGCGCTAAAGGATGAAATCGCGCTCCCGATCCACTTCCATACCCATGATACGTCGGGGATCGCGTCGGCAACCGTGCTTGCAGCCGTCGACGCCGGGGCAGACGCTATTGACGCCGCGATGGACGCGCTGTCAGGGCTCACCTCGCAGCCTTGCCTGGGCTCTATCGTTGAAGCACTGAAGGGTACCGAACGCGACCCGGGGCTCGACGCGGAGGCGATCCGTAAAATCTCGTTTTATTGGGAGGCCGTGCGGACCCAATACCGTGCGTTTGAGAGTGATCTCAGGTCCGGCGCGTCAGAGGTTTATCTCCATGAAATGCCCGGTGGTCAGTTCACGAACCTGAAGGAGCAGGCGCGCTCGCTCGGGCTGGAAACCCGCTGGCACGAGGTCGCCCGCACCTATCACGATGTGAACCTGATGTTCGGGGACATTGTGAAAGTAACACCGTCGTCGAAGGTGGTTGGCGACATGGCTCTATCAATGGTTTCTGCTGACCTCACCCGCGCTGATGTGGAAGATCCGAAGCGCGACGTCGCGTTCCCTGACTCGGTCGTACAGATGCTACGCGGCGATCTCGGTCAACCGCCGGGTGGCTGGCCGAAGGCTATTCAGAAAAAGGTGCTGAAGGGTGAAAAGCCGGTGACGAAACGGCCTGGAGCGCTTCTCAAACCCGCTGACCTTGAGGCAGTCCGGACTGAGGTCGCTGAGACCATTGGCGCCGATGTGGATGAGCAGGCACTCGCCTCTTACCTGATGTATCCGAAGGTTTTCACGGAGTTCCGTAAGGCGCAAGACACGTATGGCCCGACAGCCGTCTTGCCCACGCCAACCTATTTCTATGGGATCGAAACGGGTGACGAGATCGGCATCGAGCTCGAGAAGGGTAAGACGCTCATTGTGCGTTGCCTGAGCGTCGGTGACACCGACGAAGAGGGCATGGTGAAAGTCTTCTTCGAGCTGAATGGTCAGCCACGCACGATCAAAGTGCCTGATAGGGCCGCGGCTGGGCTTCGTGAGGCCCGTCGAAAGGCTGAAGACGGCAACCCGGTGCATGTTGCCGCACCGATGCCGGGCGTGATCTCAACGATCGCGGTGAAGGCGGGTCAGAAAGTGGCAGAGGGTGATGTGCTCCTCTCGATCGAAGCGATGAAGATGGAAACGGCCATTCACGCCGAAAGCGCAGGCACAGTCGATGAGGTTTGCGTCGGCATCGGCGCCCAGATCGATGCAAAGGATTTGCTTGTCGTCTTTGAGAGTTAATGCCTCAAAAAGCCGCTATTCAGCCGGCTCATCCTCAACGGCGTGCTTCGTCATCAGCGGTAATTGCGCCATGGTGAACGCAATAGTGATCGGCATGACGCCCCAGACCTTAAAGGCGACCCAAAAGTCCGTCGTCTGGGTCCGCCAAATCGCTTCATTGAGAACGGCGAGAAACAGAAAGAAAAGCCCCCAGCGAAAGGTGAGCTTTTTCCAGCCCTCTTCGGTCAGCTGGAAAACCTGATCAAATAGGATCCTCATCAATGAACGGCCAAAGGCGAGACCGCCAAGCAGTACAACACCAAAGAGTGTGTTCACGATCGTCGGTTTGAGCTTGATGAAGAGATCATCCTGAAGCCAGAGCGTCAGCGCCCCGAATATCAAGACGACCACGCCTGAGACGAGCGGCATAACGGGAATGCGCTTCATGAGGAGATAGCTGACGGCGAGCGAAATGGTGATAGCGACCATGAAAATCGCTGTTGCCGTGAAGATGCCGTATCGGCTGTTGGCGAAGAAGAAGAGAACGAGCGGTCCGAGCTCCAGCGCGAGCTTCAGGATCGGGTTTTCTTGGCTCTTTGTCGTATCGTTCATTCAAAAGGGCTCTTGTTCCGCTAAACCGGCGATGGCTTTGCCGAAATCGTCGGCGTTGAAAGGTTGGAGATCGTCGACGCCCTCTCCGACCCCGATGAAATGGACTGGCAGTTTGTACTTAGCGGAAATCGCCACCAAGATCCCGCCCTTTGCCGTGCCGTCAAGCTTCGTCATCACAAGGCCAGTCACGCCCGCAGTCTTACCGAAGATTTCGACCTGTTGGAGCGCGTTTTGGCCTACAGTCGCATCTAGAACGAGAAGGACCGCATGGGGTGCTGTCTCGTCTTTCTTTTTGATCACGCGTCCGATCTTCTCGAGCTCGGCCATCAATTCGGCTTTGTTTTGGAGGCGGCCTGCCGTATCGATCATGAGAATGTCGGTGTTTGCGGCCTGGGCCTTTTCAAGTGCGTCGAAGGCAAGACCCGACGCGTCAGCGCCTTGCTTGCCTGAGATGACCGGCGCGCCCGTCCGCTCACCCCAGACTTTCAACTGCTCAATGGCAGCGGCACGAAACGTGTCGCCCGCCGCGATCATGACTGAGCGACCTTCGGCGCGGAATTTCGATGAGAGTTTGCCGATCGTGGTTGTTTTGCCGGCACCGTTCACACCGACCACCAGAATCACGAAAGGCGTCTTTGTTTCGTCAATCTCAAAGGGTTGAGCGACAGGCTCCAACACCTTGGCGACTTCGGCGCCGAGCACGGCCTTGACCTCGTCAGGTGCGATGTCCTTATCGAACCGGTCTGTAGCGAGGGCTTCGGTGATGGCCATGGCTGTCTCGAGCCCGAGGTCGGCCTGGAGGAGCGCATCCTCCAGATCGTCGAGCATGGCCTGGTCAAGCTTGCGCTTCGTGAAGATCGACGAGATCGATGATCCAAGCTGCGAGGACGAACGAGCGAGCCCACCCGTCAGACGCGCAAACCAGCCCGTTTTCTTCGGGGGATCTTCGGGCTCTGGCGCGGGTTCCGATTTGACCTCGGGTTCGTCCGGAACGATTTCTGGCTCTGGCTCTGGCTCTGGCTCTGGCTCTGGCTCTGGCTCTGGCTCTGGCTCTGGCTCTGGCTCTGGCTCTGGCTCTGGCTCGATATTCGGCTCAGGGTCGAGAAACTGAGGCGGGATATCCGGGGCGATCAGGGTTTCGTCGGAAGCCGTCTCGGTAACGCCTGGAACTTCTTCAACCGTCTCCTCGGTTTTCTTCCCAAACAGGCGCCCGAAGAGACCCGGTTTCTTTTCCGCCATTAGGCTGCCTCGCGGCGAAGCTTTGCGGTCAGACGGTCGCCTGTGACGCCATCAATCTCGACGCTCACGATCCGACCCGGCGTTCCGGCTGTTTCCACCGGCAGGAATGTTTCGGTGTGCCCAAAGCCATCCCGCTCGATCAGGACCTCAGCCGTTTTTGCCACAGCCGCCTGAAGTGTCTGATGGTAGACGGCAGCGCCCGCTTCGCGCAGGCGGCGCGCGCGATCTTTGATCAAGCGCCCATTGACCTGGGGCATGCGCGCAGCCGGTGTCCCCTCACGTGGGGAGAATGGAAAGACGTGAAGATGGGCCAGATCGCACCGCTCCACCATACGCAACGAGTTCTCAAACATCTCATCGGTTTCGGTCGGGAAGCCCGCAATAATGTCGGCGCCAAACACGATCTCTGGCCGAAGCCGACGCACCTGGTCGCAAAACGAAATTGCGTCGGCTGAAAGGTGCCGCCGTTTCATGCGCTTCAAGATCATGTCATCGCCCGCCTGAAGCGACAGATGCAGATGTGGCATAAGCCGGTCATCATTTGCGATCACATCGAAAAGGTTAGTATCAGCTTCGATGGAATCGATCGATGACAGCCGCAAACGCTTCAAGTCCGGCACATGTTTGAGGATGGTTTTAACAAGCTTCCCAAGCCGTGGCTGGCCTGGAAGATCGCTGCCATAGGACGTGATATCGACGCCGGTCAGCACGACTTCTTGGTAGCCGTTCTGGACCAAGCCGCGAATTTCATCGACGACGGCGCCCATGGCCACGGAACGGGAATTCCCTCGCCCAAAGGGGATGATGCAGAAGGTGCAGCGGTGGTCGCAGCCATTTTGCACTTGAACGAACGCGCGCGACCGCCCGGCAAAAGCGCTCACCATGTGCGAGGCCGTTTCGGTAACGGTCATTATGTCGGTGACCCGGATCTTTTCCGGTGTTTCGACGCCAAAGGCGAGCCCGCGATATCCGTCTTCGCGCATTTTTTCGTCATTGCCGAGGACGGCTGAGACTTCCGGCATTTCCGCAAAACTCGCGGCATCCACTTGCGCCGCGCAGCCCGTCACGATGATCGGGCGATCGGGATCGGCGCGGTAGGTTTTGCGGATCGTTTGCCTCGCCTGCCGCACCGCTTCAGCCGTCACCGCGCATGTGTTGACAATCACCACGTCGCGCAAACCAGCCTTTGCTGCCTCGCGCTTCATCACCTCGCTTTCATAGGTGTTGAGGCGGCAACCAAAGGTAAGCGTCTCGATGCTCTCGTTTTCAATGTCTGCGGTCGACATGGAGGCGGTGTTCCAAGGCAGATGCGGTTTTGGCGCTGACGATTTCGGGCGCGCGCGCTATGTTCTACCTATGATAAGGCGGGTCGGATTAAAACGGCATTTCCTTTTGGTGGCGCTTCTTCTTGTGGCGCCAGCCGCGGCTGAAGACCGCAACCGGGCCACATTCAGCGATGAACGCGGCGGTTTTTCCATCTCATCGGTGGTGGGAACAGGCAAATCCACCGACCCAATCATCGTCTCTCAGAGCTATTTCAATGCCGGACCAGCGCTTCTGATCGTGCGGAGCGGCTATTCCGGCGAGAACATTTATTTGAATGCCATTCGCCCCGATGTGTTTTCGCAAGCCGTGACCTTCATCGTGCGAAATGACACGGATCGGCCCTGGGTAGGGTTCGATTTCGAACTCCAGCAGGTGGAGGAAGAGCCGAGCGTCTTTTCTGACGGCCTTTCCTTCGATCAACCGGGCATGTTTGCGAGCCGACCGTTTCTGTCGGATCGTTTTGAATTTTTACAGCGGGATGCGGAGCCTTACGATCGGCTTCAGTTCCGAGAGGGGAGCGTCGCGCCCGGCGCAACGGTCCGGTTTGACGTGAACCTTGTCGATATTACGCCAGTTCCGGAGTTTTACCTGCTCCTCCAGCCAATCATTCCGTATTCTTGAGTGTATGTATCAAAGTCTGAGAGTGAGCGAGGTTTACCAGCGCATTTGGTAGCCGTTTTCGAGCGCCATGATGACCGATAGTGGCGTAAGGAGTTGGAGTGATTGATTAAACTTGATCTCAGATTGATGGTAACCCTTCGACCATGACCAGCGGACAATGGATCGCTCTGCCGAAACGCACGCAAACGTTCCATCCTTAAGTCTTGCCATAGTTCCCACGGGAAGCGCGCGAAAACCCGACACGCTAACAGTCTTACCCTCCGAAGTGCGCTCTGCGTGAAGGTGTTGATCGATGGTATCGGCGCTCACATCGCTCCAACCGCCTGCCTTTAGAGCCTGTTGGAATGCCGTTGCATCGTCACGGCGGCACTCAAAGCAGGGCCTGTGACCAGCCGCAAAAGATACGGCTTCATCGAAGAAGAAGAGTTCGGTGTAACTCCGTCCCATGACGGCCCTTTGGCGGTTCTTAAATGAGAGCTTGCACGTGATCCAACGCTTGGATGCCCAGCGACGGCTCGGATGAAGTGTTCTCGTTTTGGGATCGTGAATGCGCCCGCCGCGGTTCCCCATCCAACCACCGCGATCGGGAATGGCGACGATCGAGCCATCTGGAAGAACGCGGTTCTGGAGCGGCATTAGGCGCTGAAGATGTTCGCTTGGATGGCTGTGTAGACCTCGGTCGCTACCTGGCTAAGGCTTTGATCGGGCTCAGCATTTGGATCGGTCAGTAAGCCACCGAGATCGCGGCTATCAATTGCACCACCTTCTTCGTCCTCGCCGTTCAACTCAGCCTGTTGCTGCTCGCGAACCTCGGCTTGGGCCTGGGTCCTTTGGGCTTGCGCCTGGCGTGCAACGGCATAATCCTGTGACGACGGTTCGGCGGGCGCGAGTGCAGCCGCAATCACGACATCCATCTTGCGGACCGTCGCTTCAGGTTCGCGTTCAGGGCTGATGTCAATCTGCACTTCGCCGGACGTTGCGTAAGACTTGCCGTCGGGTCCGCGCGTGAACTGATAGCGCGGCGCGCCAGCATATGAGCCGCCGACATTGGCATGGGCTTGCTCGTGGGCGCGGACTTCACGGTCGCGTTGCTTGAGTTTGTCGACCTGTCTCTTCTCGGATTCAGAGAGGCCTTCTGGGTTCGCTGAAGTCGGTTTCTGGCTTTCGGCTCGCTCGGTGCCAGTCACGGGCCGCTTCGTTTCGAGTGATCCCGCTGAGCTCTCCAAGCCTGAATTCTGCGCACGCGCCAACACACCAGTCGCGTTCACGCTGGTGGCGTTAATGCTGCTTGGAAGCGCGTTAACGTTCATTACGATTAACGCAGTAGCAGATCTTCATTCACGTCTCGTTAAACGGGGTGCGCCTGATCGGATGGGATCTGGTGCGAAACCTGATGGACCTGTGACCCGCGACACAGCACACGCGAGCATCGAACCTTAACTCCACGTCATGAGAGCGCGAGATCCGCTCAAGACGACTGCTTAAGGGGGATAAGATGAAACGCGACACTGACATACGAAACCATATTCGACCGATGATCCAGATCGGCGCAGCACTCGCCATGTTTGCCGGTTTGACTACGACCGCGAACGCGCAACCGTTCGATACGGAGTTGGGCATGTGTTACCGCGCGGTGATGGAAACCTGTGTCGGTGAGTTTGAAGAAAACGCCTGCGTCAACACCGGGCTCGATCGTTGCGACCGGGATCATGCAGTGAGTGCGGTAAAGTTGAGCGTCGAAGAAAAGGCGACCTTGCGGCTCATCACGCTGAAGCGGGAATTACCGGCGCCAAGTGTGACCGAAACAGCGATTGCCATCGAGGCGGCAGCGCAAACGCGATAACCCTTTGGGTTGAGGACTCATTCAAGTCCAGGCGGTTACCACTGAAACGAGTGCGAGTGCTGAAAGTTAGTTTCTCGCCAATCGATCGTATCGGGTGGCGATCCGCCGCCAATTTTTCAGTCGTGACTGCCTGGACTTGAATGAGTGCTCAACCTAGCCATCGGTTCTTGCACGTGCGATTTCGATTTTATGATCTCGAAGAACTGTTTAGCGCTCCGCAATCAAAGCGACCGGCCCGCCGCCATCCGGGCCCTGATGCTCAGCCCCTCCAGAGACAAAGAGATCGGTCCGACCAAAAAGGCCAGCGAGAGCACCACCCACCAATGCACGGGCATGTCGTGTCGACGATATATCGCTATCGTCGATCATGACGTGACGTCGGCCACGTATCTGCCCATCGGTTGATGCCTCAGCCTTGGCAAAAACGGCGCGGAGAGTTCTTCCAGAAGGAACCTCTAATCGAGTCATGGCTAGGAGGACCGACTGAACATCAATTGCATCCTTCATCACCGCATGATCCACCGCAAGTGGACCGCACCACGATGCGCTCATACCGAGGACAAGGATCTCGTGGCCCATCAGCTCAACCCCGGCCGATGTGCCGGCTCGTTCTGACCAAATAAGGCGATCATCTTCGAATAGTGCGCGTCTTGCTGTAGCGGCGTCTATCTCCTCGAGCGCCAGTGCCACGCCCAGTGCCGACGCGCCCCGAGATAGTCCCATAGACTTCAAAGTGTCGTTCGTCGTTGTTGGTTTTGTCGAGGATGCGATGCGCTCACTTGTCAGAAGCGGGCACTTTATCTGGACAAAATGCACATCGCTCTTTTGCGCAATGCCGGCAGATTCAACTGCGGCTTTTACGGCCTCCGCAACGCATTCGACTTGCGCAAAAGTGCCTATTTCAAATGGCAAGAGGTCACGAGTGATTGTCGACCCAACTGCCATCGCAGGACCATCGCCAAATTCCTGTAGCACTTCAAAAGTAACGAGATGAGGCGATAGGCCCCCTTCTGTTCCGCCGGACATGACCATCGTCACGCCGTCGCTTGCCGGTCCGAGAAACCGTTTGAGTTCTGACACCGCGAAAGCTCTCGTAAAATCGTTTACGCATCCATTTCCTTCGGTTTTCCCGAGGATCGCAATGACACTCTCAGGGATCAATTCTCCCTGATTAATCAGCGCTTTTAGACCGGATAAGTCATCGGGCGCAGAGGTCGGAATGACATGGATGCGCGCGCGCGGCATAAGTTAGTTTGAGGCGCGCCGATAATGGGTAGATGCCCCATGGCATCTTACAATTTCGGGCACGCTGGTAATTTTATCGGCTACGGGCAGCGCTGCTTGGCGAAGTTCTTCCGTATCCCAGCCGACGGGTTTTCCTTCGGCCATGCACAAGCGACCATTGACGAAGACTGCGTCAACTTGGTCTCGGTTGTAGTAGCGGACGAGTTCCCACTCGAAATCGTGGCTTGGCAGGCATTCTGGAGCCATCATATCGAGAATCAAAAAATCTGCTCTGTAGCCCACATCAAGCACACCATGATCGCCCGCGCCGCCGGTGGCAGCTGCACCATTGGACGTGGCTGCATCGACCCATGTCCATGCCGCACCGCAGGAAAAGTCTGCAACTGGTAAACCATGCTCGATCCGCTGACAGGCTTCCGCCGCCATTAGGTTTTTGAACCCATCCGCAGAGGTAGTGTCGGATCCCATTCCAAACCGTACTCCGCGCTGGGCAAACCGCATCGCCGGCGCCACAGCATTCCCTTTCCAGACACTCGCAAGCGGATTGTAGGAGGTGGCGGTATCGCTCTCTATGATCATCTCAATTTCGGGTTCGGAAACCAGTGTGGTGTGGTGCAGCAAGACGTGGGGCCCTAGCACATCATATTTGTGTAGGAGTTCTGTTGGCCGCAGACCATGCCGAAGGATTGCCTCATGCACCTCCGGAAAGTGCTCGTTGGAGTGTATTTGCAGCAGGATACCTTTTTCTGCGCAAAGCCCCGAGAGCCGCGCCAGCGTCTCTGGTGTGTTGCCCATGAAGGAACTGCAACATACGGATGGGGCAATCGTATCCGCAGCCTCGCATTGTTCGATGTGAGCGAGGATCACATCTTCAATCTCGGACCATTCCTTGTTGCCATGTCCTGTGCCGACATCACCGGAAAACTCATCCAAACCGCATGCTGAGACCAGACGAATTCCAGTTTCTATTGCCGCGCGATGGACGCCAGCGTTCTTCTCCAGTCCGTTCAGTCCGTAATTGACGACTTTGGAAAAGCCGCCACGCAAAGCCTCCCAAAATGCCCATTTTGCCGACAGGTAGGACTGTTCCTCGTCCATATCCCGTTCCATCGGATGCCAAATACGTCGCCAGATCTGTGCGGGCTCGCCGCCGATAAGCGCCTTGCCGAAGATCTGACCCACATGCGTGTGGGCATCGACAAAGCCAGGCACAATGGCTCGACCCGGCAGTCTGGTCGTGTTCGCAAACTCCGATGCAGGGCCAATTTTTGTTATGAGAGTATTTTCGAACTGGATAGCCCAGTCGCGTTTGACGCCGTTTTGCGTCAAGAGCACATCGGGTGCCAACGCCGCACCTGAAGCTGTAAGGCGGTCGAAATCCATGTAAGCTTTGAGGCGGCCCGCATACGGGGCCGCCCATCCTTTTCATTGGTCTATTTCAGAGTGATCCGTGACGCATCGACCGCCTCAAGCGGACCGGTCGCGAGATAGTTCACAATCAGTTCGCGCGATGGCTCAGCTTCAACTAATCCCTTGCCAACAACCCAGTTGGCCTGGGTTTCGAGAATATCCAAAAGACCATTATTCAAACCAATTTCATATTCCGCTTCGGAAAACTTGGTGCGAATGACATCCATGGACAAAAGGCCCTCAGTCGCTTCGGCAAGTGCCTCCATTGACCTTACCCCCTGATCCGCAGCCAGTTTGAGGTATTATACTTGACTGGCAGAGGAGTTTGTAATGTCGAGGAAGCGCTATAGTCCTGAAGCGATCATTGGTAAGTTGAGAGAAGCAGATGTCCTGCTTGGACAGGGGA
>JBCCMK010000047.1:0-19836 GCA_039026395.1 Pseudomonadota bacterium
GAAACGCGATGTCGGCCGTTTCCGCTAGCAGAAATCCATCGCTCTCTAACGTCCGACCATCAACATTGAGGAACAATTTGCACGTTTCAAACCGTTCCATCGTGGCAAACGCATTGATCGCCACGCGGCGAAGCATCAGGTCTGCATCGAGCAACAAACCACGATAATAGAGGTTGTCGAGAAACTGAATTGGAGTTTCGAGGCCAAGCTTATCGTGGCCGCGCATTAGTGCTTCTAGTCCAAACACTCGGCCGGTTTGAGCGTGCACGATGGGCTGAAATTCGTACCGAATATGCTCTCGCATATCGTCAAGAAATTGCGCGTGTGGGTCGAGACCCATGCGGGACATCTCGTCATCAAATTCGATCTCGCCCATATCTCGTTCTCCGTTGGAGGCATCTCGTTACGGAAGAATAGAGATCAACTATTAAGAGCATATGAATTCATACTACTCTTTAAAGTTGTATTTCTCGCCGCTCTGGTGCGATTTTGCTTTGAGTTGCGATCGCTATAGATGTCTCAGGATCAATCTGGAGACCCGAATGAGCCTGATCATTGCTTACGTGGCGACCGCCATCACGTTTTTTGCGGTCGATATCGCTTGGCTCGGCTTTGTCGCCAAATCCTTCTACCGGGACCAGCTTTCCCATCTGATCGCCGACCCGTTCAACATGACGGCCGCCGTCCTGTTTTATCTCGTTTATATCGCGGGGATTGTCTGGTTCGCCGTTCGGCCAGCGCTTGCATCAGGCGCCGTGTCGACCGCGGCACTCAATGGGGCGCTGTTCGGCTTTTTTTGCTACGCAACGTATAACTTCACCAACCTCGCAACGCTGCGCGATTGGCCGGTGAAAATGACGATGGTCGATCTAACGTGGGGCACGACGCTGACCGCGATTTGCGCCACGATGGGCTATTTAGGGGCGCGCCACTTCGGTTGATGCTTACTTTGCCTAGACGTGCTGGCCACCATTGATGTGGATTTCAGCGCCCGTCACGTAGGACGTTGTTTCGCTGCAAAGCGCATAAATGATTTTCGCGACTTCTTCTGGTTTCCCAAGGCGACGCATCGGGATCTGACTGACGATTTTCTCAGTCCCTGGCGACAGGATGGAGGTGTCGATCTCGCCAGGTGCAATCGCGTTAACACGAACACCATCCGGCCCAAAATCATGAGCCATTTCCCTGGTCAACGCGGACAGCGCTGCTTTCGACGTTGCATACGCGGCACCGGCAAAGGGATGGACCCGAGAGCCTACGATTGACGTAACGTTGACAATCGCCCCTTGAGCCCGGCGCAACTCATCCGCCAGACCTCTAGCCAGCATGATGGTTGAGAAGAAATTCACCTGAAAAACCTGCTCCCATACGGCATGCTCGGTCTGAAGTCCGGACATCCGGCCGCCATCCTCCAGTTTTGGCGAAATCGCAGCATTATTGACGAGTGCATTCAGGGCACCGCCGTCCGCCTCCAGACGCTGACGCATTTCATTGACCGCGTCTTCGGTGTTTGCCGGATCGGCAAGGTCGACCTGGATGTGATCCTCCGGGCCAGCGTCCCATGGGCAGTGTTCGGAGAACGCCATTCGAGAGCAGGTGATGACACGCCATCCAGCAGACGCGAACCTTTTGACAGTCGCGTGTCCAATGCCACGAGAGGCACCAGTGAGCACAAGCGTGCGGCGCGGTTGATTTGTGGGAGCCATGGTACTTTACCGAAAAATTTTATGCGTTGTAGCCGATAACGCAGGGACTGTCTTGTGATGTGCGGCTAATCGATGACAGCGACGACATTCAAGCCGATATGAACAATGGGATTGCCAAAAACAAGACAATTCAAGTTGAGATTACCCGGTTTAATCGAGACTTCACGCCCCCTCGGCTAGCAGTTTTTCGCAGGTATGACCGAAGCGACGCGGCCATCCACCAAGCGTCGCCTCACATGCGTTCATTGCATTTGGTCGAACAGACGCCCGCAAGATCACTTCACCCGCAATCCAGCGCATATCGGCGTCCAGAAGTTCCGTCTCGCTTGCCCTTAGATCTTGGATATCTTCTGCCGCGCAGAAACGGTCCGCGGTGAAATTCGCCCGAACCTCTTTTAGGCAGGCTGTCCGCTCAGAAAGTGTGTCTGCACGAAAGCAGGCACCGGCCATGTCGTCCCGAAATTCTTGAAAATCGCGAACACACTGCATGAACGGACCATCATTAAAGCGCCTATAGAAATAGTGCGCTGACTGAAGGCCCTCACGACCGGTGAGCATGCGACCTTTATCATCTGGATCGTCCGCGTTCTTGCCGCCGTCAAAGGGGGCGACACGGCCGGTCATGAGGTTAGAGGGACAAAAGTTTGCGTCCTTCGCGATATAGGCCCATTGCCGTGTTGGGATGGGTGGGGAGAGCGAAACGCGGTCCTTAAACCGATCCCGTGAGGCGCGTTCTGCTGCTTTCATCCGCACCAGAAGGTTCTCTCGCTGCTCTTCAGAGAAGATCGGATCTTCACCGCGCGCGCGCGCCGTACATTGAGCAAAGCTCCGGATGGAACGATCGACATCGGCCATCGCGGCACCCCAATCGGCGATGTCGGTTTCATACCTTTCGTAGCGTTGCATCCACCGTTCAAAGTCGCTGCCTTTCCAGTGGTTATAAAGGTTTTGCATGTGGCCGCGCCGACCAAGGTTGAGCGCATTCGCGGTCTGGCGGATCTCTGCATATTCCTCGCGAACTGCTGCGATCGCAGCGCGTGTCTCGTTCAGGTTCTCGTCATAAGCCCGGATCTCACGCCGCCCGAGATCCATAACGAGAAGGGTTAGAACGCCACCCAACACAGTGAGGACGACTTTCTCGCGGACTTTGGAGAGTATCTCACCAAAGAAGCCAGATTTTTTCGGTTTTTTCGCTGGATCGGGAAGCGGCACCGACTTTGGCGGCTTCGCCATATTGCGTGCGAGATTCTGTCTGAGCCTCGTACTGTCGGATGCTGCACTCATGACGCGATACCCCCTACAACTTCCCGCAAGATTTAAGCGGTCGGGAGCAATTGCGTCTAGTGACTCATGTCACGGCTTTTCCGTTGAACGTTAGCGTGACCAGACTAGCGGATATTGCTCAAAGGGCGTTGCGATCCCGTCGCAGTCTTCCTTCTCGCGATACTCCACGAGCTGAAATTCGACCGTATCGCCTTCCGCGTAGACGAGATCGTAAATCGAATAGACCCCGCAATCACCGATGCCTCGCCCTTTGTGAAAAGAGGTCAGCCTGGACGTCGAGGTGTCGAAAGACGCATTTGAAATTTCGAACTCTTCAGAACCGCCTCGCTGTGGTGGTAGCGCAAAGCTCATCGTCGAGGCGTACGTCTGACCGTCTATTTCCGCTTCCAGCACATAGATCGAAGATCCATTATATGCGGCGAGGAAACATGGAATTTCATACATGCTCATAAAAGGCGAAACGGAATATTTGAGAATGTCGCCAGCCGAGTCACCGATGGGGCAACCGGCGTCGGCGACATTGGCGTTCAAAACCGCATCACTGAGCCAAGCCGGCGGGTACGGATTCCCTTCTTGCAATGGCACGCGACCTTCGGACAGGACCGGACCGGCGGGCTCGGCGTTTGATTGATCAAAGGACGATTGTGAGAACCCTTCGTCGGCCTCCTGCGAAAACGTGTTGCTTTGATCCGCGTATTCTGTGCCGTCATCGCCCTCAAGTGGCTCGATCCCTATCGCGCTCAACCGGAAATCACCTGAATTCGCTGCCCGTCCACCTCTTGCGACAACCGCATCTTCGCGACCGATACGCCCTTGGTGATTGTCCATCAAAATGAACATCTCGGTTAGCCCGTGCAGCGAGCCATCAAACGTAAGCTCTTCATCATTTTCGCCAAAGTACTGAACCGAGACCTGCAACTCCTCGCCCGACGTGATTGCGGAAACGAGGTTGTCGTCTAGTGTGATACCTGAAAAGCGAATCTCGCCATTGTCCGGGATGTGCTTGATCGTCCCGAACATGCCGTAGTCTTCGTCCGGCACGCGAAGCCTGACCTTGCCGCCAATTTCCGGTTTGGGAATCGGGTAAAACCCGAGCGTCAACGGCGCATCGGGTTCGCCTGACCGCTCAAAGATGATGATCATTTGAGCTTCTTCGGACAAGGCGTAGTTGGCATCGATGCGACAGGTCCGGTCTGGTTCAGCTTCGCAGTTAATCCACCAGCCAAGCGCGTTTTCCTGAATGCCGTCAGCGCCGCCATAGGGCTCGGCAAAAGCGATCGTCGATAGACTGAGAGCGAGGACAGCCAAGGAGAGTGAGCGCATGTCGGACCCTTTTTCGTTTTTCGGCACCCTGCCCGCTCGGTTCAACTGATGGAACCCTCGAGTTCGCTTTATGGAAAATGCCGCACGCTACGCTCTTTGTTCATTGAAACTAAGCCAAGCGTTGAAGCGCCCGCCGGAACACAGCGAAAGGTCGACCATCAATCACAGCGAGCCCCAAACCGATCACGACGAGCCCCGCATAATCGGTTCCAGTCAACGTCTCTGATAGGAAAGTCGCCCCGAGCAAAATGGCTGACGCCGGGACTAAAAACGTCACGAGCATAATGTTGGTCGCGCCGGCGGTCGCGAGAATTCGGAAAAAGAGAATGTAAGCAAAGGCTGTGGAGACGAGAGCCAAGCCAAGCAGCGCGCCCCAAACTGGAAGCGATTGAGACAGCAGCATTTCTGGCGCACCAAGAAGAAGCATAGGCAAGAGCAGGATCACGGACGACGCCGTAACCTGACCCGCAGCTGTCTCGATCGGCGTTACGTCCAGTTGGCGGAATCGCCGCCCAAACCATCCAGCAAAGCCGTAAGAAATCGCGGCACCGATGCAGGCCAATTGCCCCCATATCGCGTTATCCGTCGCGCCCATCCCCAGGTCGTCGCTGAAGATGAGCACAACACCAATCACACCGACGAGGACGCCGAGGACATGACGCCAGGACGCGTTCTCATCCGGCAACAGAAAGTGCGCAACGATGACCGTAAAGAACGGCGTGGTCGCATTCAGGATCGCAGCTAGTCCGGAGGCGATTTGTGTTTGACCCCAGGCAAACGCCATGAACGGAATGACATTGTTGAGGATCGCCATTCCGGCGAATGCTGGCCAGAACTGGAAAAGGCGTTTCGGTGTTCTTCCGCTCGCCTGCAGGATGATCAACAAAGCGAGTGCTGCGAGCGAAACGCGCATCCACACGACCGTGACGGGCGCTAGGTTTCTGACGCCAATCTCAACGAAGAAAAACGATCCACCCCAAAGAACGGACAGAACAATGAGCATGACCCATTCGCGGGTGGTCATTGTGCGATGGATAGGATCGGTGTTCATCGGACGCATTTGATGGTGAGTTGACGCATCGGACTATCCGGCGCTCGGTCAGGATGCCACCCGAAACCGGATCTTGTCCTCAGCGAGAGATCGCCGAACGCAAAAGGCCTAATCCCGCTACCGCGAAAAGCCCGGATGCTACCGCGTCCACCCAGCGCCCAAACCTCCGGTATGCAGACATTGCTCCATCTAGCGAAAAGACAAAGGCGTATCCGACATAGTTTAGGAGACCGATGACCATGCAAATGGCGGTGGCAGCGAGAAGCTGTCCCGCGCCATCATCGGCACCCAAGCCCATGGAGAGCGCCGCCATCCAGGCAACAACAGCCTTTGGATTTGATACGTTCAGAATGAGACCGCGCAGGAACCAGCGTTTCGCAGAGAGATCTGTCGACTCGACACTAGAAACTGTCGTCGCAGCCCGTCCTGACTGCCAGGCCAGGTAGAGAAGATATGCAGCGCCGCCAAGTTTGAGGACAATGAGAGCCGTCTCTGAGGCCGCCAAAACAGCGCCCATTCCAGTCGCAGCGACTAGCCCCCAGAAGGCAAGCCCCAAAGCCAGGCCGAACGCGCAAAGCATACCTTGGTCACGACCTAAACGCATCGATACCGTAGCAACCGCAAGATTGGCTGGACCTGGAGAGATCGCCACGATTGCAAACGCAAGAGCGATCGATGCGAGGTTTAGGATATCAAACAAGAGTGGCGGCTCCGACAATTTACGGTCTGACCACTCTCATTAAATGCTGAGCCGATGCAAGATCGCGGTTAGGGCATTTCTCCCAAACACCCGGTCACGGACTAACGCCTCTTGCTTTGCTCGAACGCCCTTTATGACGCTTCATTGATCCATCTAAGGACGGAATTCCTTGAGGCTAAGGACGGATCAAATCGCCGAAGCTCTCATGCAGTCGCTGACTAATCTCGAGGCGAGCGGGTGCTGCGCGTTGGGACGTTGGAAGCTCCGGTTCGCGCGAATTATCCTGGTACGCTCCATTCGAAAATCCGGCACTCGAACCAGCGCGATCGGCAAATCGCCACTTTGACACAATGCGATCGAGCACATTCAGATCGCCAATGTCTTCAGCACACGCGGTCGCAAACCGTGCGGTCTGGCCGTTCGGAAGAGCGGATTTCGGTAGCTCTTTGAAGAGGATCCGTGTCGGAAGACTGACACCCTCCCCGAAGACGACGCATTCACGTGTTCCAAGTGACGGTAGGAAGTCGAGAAGGCTCAAGCTCGCGTCGGACAGTGCTGATCCGATAATCTTTTGGTCACTCTCGTTTGAGAGCCGCATCGAGAATATCGTCGAACACTGGGACATGATCGTCGGGTCGATATCGCCTGGCCGCTGGCTCACCACGCACAAGGACGATCCGTACTTTCGGCCCTCTTTCGCGATCCGTGAGATCGCCCGCTTCGTTGGCTCAAATCCCTGATCCGAGCTTCGCGGGACGTATTTGTGGGCCTCTTCACACACAAAAATGACGGGAACTTTACCCTCACTCCACATCGCCACGTCGAACGTCAGGCGGGCAAGAACCGACACGACGACGTTCACCACCTCGCTCGGAAGCCCCATCATTTCGATGACAGTGATGGGTTTACCGGCAACGGGTATCCGAAACAGACGCTGGATGATGCCTGAGAGATTGTCCTGCATGGCCGAACTGCCAAACATGAATGCATAACGCGGATCCTGCGTGATCGTGTTAATGCGGGCCTTGAGACGCTTGAATTTGCTGATGTCACGCGATTTTTCTAAGCGGCCCATCTCGCCGTCGAGGAGCTGCAAGATGTCTGAGATCCGATAGGGAATCGGCATGTCGACGCTGTAGCGCTCAAGGCCGAGAGATGTCTCTTTCAGGCTCGAATTCTTGACATTTGGATTTGCGTAAATCCGCTTCGCTTGAGGTATGAGTTCCCTCAGAATTTCAATCTCTTCGGCGTATCTTTCCTGATCACCAATGAGGATCTCGGCGGCTTCTTCAAACGTGAGAAGCCAGTACGGCAGGATAAGGTCACACGTCCTGACACGCTCGGTCCAGTCTCCAAAACACGACCCATACTCGTTGTGAGGATCCAGAAGCACGATATGAGCGTTTGGATAGCCTGTCAGGATCTCACGGAGGACAAGGGCGACACCGGACGATTTACCGGTACCAGTGGACCCGACAATAGCCATGTGTTTGCCAAGCATCTCATCAAGGCGAACAAGAGCCGGGATGCTCGGATCAACATGCAAAGACCCGACATGAAGGCACTGTTTATTGTTGAATTCGTAGACCTTCTGCAAAATGAAATGGTCGGCGGTGAAGACTTTATCTCCAAGGCGGGGGTAGATCGAAACACCACGCTTGAATGTAGTGAGATATCCGTCGACTTCCCGCTTCAACTCACCGGAAAGTTCAACGTCAATGATGCGATCTTGGAGACCATTCCCACTCGCATTTCCATTTGCCATCGACGTGATCAGACAAATGACGACAGTCGATCCGGTGTCGATGGTCAAAAGAGACCCAATGAACGGGGCTTCAGCGGCATTACCTTGAAACGTATGGGCTTGCGACCGGATGAGTACCTGCGCACGAGAACCCGTTACCGATATAATCTCGCCAATTTCCACAGTGTCTCTGTCACCCTCGATCGCCTGAAGCGCCATGCTCGCCATGACCCATGCCCCCAAAAAAACTGTCCCCAAAAACCCGAAGGCGTCGGTAATCACCCACACCATCAAGTCTTCAGGGACGTTAGCAAAAAGGGTTGAGAGCGCCGTTAGTTCAGGCGCAACAAGTTGAACGGGTCCGATGAGACTTCGTTAAAGAATCGCGCCCATCGGACCCAAACCTTTCGAGAGTGCGGTGCTTTACGCGGCTCGAATAGTCTTGAGGAACTGTCCGATATCCGACTTGAGAGTGGTCGCCTGATCGTTCAATTCCACAGTCGCGGTAAGGACTTGCGAGGACGCCTCTTCGGTTTCGACCGCGACGGTGCTCACCTCTGACATGGTATGCGTCACTTCCTGCGCACCTTCGGCGGCTCTCTGCACATTGACGGCTATTTCCTGGGTAGCAGCGCCCTGCTGCTCGACCGAGGTCGCGATCGTTGAGGAAACCTCATCCATCGATCGAATGAGCTGGGTGATATCGCCGATCGCATCAACCGCTTCACTGGTGGCGGCCTGCATCGTCCCGATCTGCTGGCTGATCTGATCGGTTGCCTTCCCGGTCTGCTCAGCCAGGTTTTTCACCTCGGTCGCAACGACTGCAAAGCCGCGGCCCGCTTCGCCCGCGCGCGCTGCTTCGATCGTGGCATTGAGCGCGAGCAGATTCGTCTGTTCGGCGATGTCAGAGATGAGACTAACAACGTCACCAATCCGGTTCGCCGCATCCGCAAGCGATTGGATGCGACACGTCGTTTCATCGGCACTGGTCACGGCGCGGCTCGACATCGCCGCCGACTCCCCGACCTGCCTCGAGATTTCATTGACAGACGCAGACAATTGTTCCGCCGAAGCCGCCACCGTATTGACGTTCTTCGATGCCTCATCAGAGGACGCAGCCACGGCAGACGACTGGTTTGCCGTACGGTCTGCCGCCGATGTCAGTGACTCGGTCAAGCCGTTCACGCGCTCTGAGGCTTTCGACATGCGATGAATTGCTGCCTCGGCAGACGCTTCAAATTTTGAAATCGCGTCTTCCATGACCTGCTGGCGACGCTCTTTCGTCGATTGCTCCGAGTTCTGTTCCTGGCGCAGTTCCTCGCTTTCGACGATCGAATTTCGGAACACCTGAACGGCGCGGGCCATCTTACCGATCTCATCGGTCCGATCAGCGCCCTCAACCTCGATGTCAGTGTGCCCTTCAATGATGTAGTCCATCGTCTTCGTCATGCCGGTCAATGGCCGTGCCACACGCACGACACCGAACCAAACAGCGAACGAGATGAACGCAACAACGATGACAGCGATTATTGCTTCGACGATCAGCTTCGCTCGAGCCGATGCAAGTCGATCTTGAACGAGCGCTTCATTGCTCTCCGCTGCAGTATTCAAGAGTTTGATCGCCGTTTGAAGCGCTTCTTCGGACCGGCCGAATAAGGTTTCGAAATCCACCGGGTAATTGCCGGTCTCAGCCGCCTCGAAAAGTTGCTCGCGAAGGGCATTATACTCTGAGAAGTATTTGCGGCCGACCTCTCGGATGCCTGCTCGGACGTCAGCGCTCAAGAGTTCGCTGTCGCGGGCGCGGAACATGAAATCATAAGCCTGTTGAGCCTGCCCGTGGTTCATGTTCATGTACGCTAAATCCTGGCGCGAGATCGGCTCTTGGCGCGCTGTCGCGATCGCAAATATCGTGCGCTCGCGGCCGCCATATTCACGCACGATCCAGGAGCGCTGAACGACGAGGTCCGTCGCGATAATGTCCGGTGCGACTCCCGCCATATGGCGACGAACATCATTTGCAAGCGATTTAAACCCGAGAACGAGTTCCTTGAATTCGACCGGTAAGCCTTCGATCATCGTCGGGTTGCGATCAGCAATAGGCACACTCATCTTTGGATCAGCTGCGCTGCGCAATTGCCCAATTTCCGCCAGAAGATCATCAAGGCGACGAACGAGATCCTGGCGATCGTCCATGAGATCTCCGTTTCGGATCAATTCCCGCGCATTATCAAAGAGGGAGTTGGAAAGACTACGCTGATTACTCAGCATGCCATTGATGTCGGATGATATGGGATCGTCTAGGTTCAGAGCGACCTGGGTGAGCGAACGCTCTAGCGAAAGTTCAGTTGCAGCTTGCGATAGTTTGCTCGCAGCAGCGGCCGATTGCGCCGCCTTGCTCGTCGACTGCAAATCAGCTCATTCCCTAGACATCACGGTACCTAAGAGCGCCATGATTATGAGAGTGGCGATGATATTGCCGCCAACCAAGATGTTTCGAATAGAGAGCATACCCGTCCCCAACGCTCAATAAATCCAGGACGTAGAGGTAAGGGAAAGTCCGTATACAAAAGACTGAGTAGCGGTTGCACCGCTGCCTAAAAGTCGAGCATGGATGTTTTATTTTATGAAACGGGTCTTGATAAAAAATTTCGCAAACCGGTCTGAACTCCAGTCAAAGCCTTTGGGCGAGCCAAGCAGGCGATTTCAACCGTGGCAGAATGGGTGAGTTGCCGGAGATCGAACTGGTGCTTTTCCAGAAACGTTCTAGTTCCATTCTGGAAAATAGGACGATGATCGAATGCACGAATTTTACTCCGACACACAAACCCGACCGCCCCAAGCGATGCGCGACGCAGCACTCTCGGTGCCGCTCGGCGATGAGCGCCACGACGGAGATCCGTCGACGAACCGTCTCAACGAGCGGGTGGCAGACCTTCTGGGCATGGAAGCCGCGCTATTTCTGCCGTCGGGCACCATGTGCAACGAGATTGCGATCGCGGTGCACACGAGGCCGGGCGACGAAGTAATTTGTACGCGTGAATGCCACATTATTTTCGCAGAAAGTGGCGGCCCGGCAGCGCTCGCAGGCGTCATGATGCATCCGATCGATGGCGAGCGCGGTATGCTGACACCTGATCAAGTCGCACACGCCGTGCGGCCGCGGTCGGCGCATGCGCCACGGTCAAAACTTCTAGTGGCGGAGCAAACGGCAAACCTCGCAGGCGGCGCCGTCTGGCCCGTCGACCAACTCAACGCCGTCGCGACAACCGCCAAAAACGCTGGCCTCGCGACGCATCTCGATGGCGCGCGCCTCTTGAACGCCCAGGTGGCAACGGGCGTGTCCGCAAAGGACTACGCCAAAGATTTCGATAGCGTGTGGATCGCCTTCACCAAGGGTCTCGCCTGCCCGGTGGGCGCCGTTCTTGCCGGGTCCAAGGACTTCATTGCCGAGGCCTGGCTCCTGAAACGCCGCTGGGGCGGGGCGATGCGCCAAACCGGTGTGCTGACGGCTATGTGCTTGTGGGCGCTTGATAATCACGTTGAGCGCCTCACGGAAGACCATGCGCTTGCCACGTCAATCGGCAAACGGCTGATGGATTTGCCGCAGATCGCAAATGTGCTCCCGGTCGACACGAACATCGTGATCGCGGACCTCAGCCCAACCGCGCCGGATGCGAGAACGACCGCCGCTCACCTCAAGGAGAAGAACGTGACGGTCACCGTGGTTGGCGCCCACCGCCTCAGGATCGTGACCCATATCGATGTCGGACCGGCAGATGCGGACATTTTGATCGACGCGATGGCCGCCGTCCCAATGGAAAAAGCGACTTAAAAAACGGGCGTGAATCCTAAACAACATTAACGCGCGCCAACCGCACCATTAACGCGGATTAACGCGGCAACGAACGCGAATGAGGCCGATCGACATCACCGTTTGACATCGGCTGCGAAAAAAGCACCCAATGCGACCATGATTTTCCGCTTTCGGGAGCACGCCATGCCGCCGCTATCCAACCTCGCGACCCGTGATGTCGAGACGCTGATCCATCCCTACACGCCGCTTCACAAGCATCGCGAGATGGGACCGCACGTCCTGGAGCGCGGCGAAGGGATCTATGTCTGGGACTCGACCGGCAAGCGGCTGATCGAAGGGATGGCGGGCCTGTGGTGCACCGCGCTCGGCTACGGCAACCAGGAGCTGATCGAGACCGCCACCGAACAGATGAAGAAGCTCCCCTACACCCACATCTTCGGCGGCAAGAGCCACGACCCGGCAATCGATCTGGCCGAGAAGCTGAAGGAGATTGCCCCGTGTGAGGTGTCGAAGGTGCTCTTCTCCACGTCGGGATCAGAGGCCAACGACACCCAGGTCAAACTGATCTGGTACTACAACAACGCGATCGGTCGGCCCGAGAAGAAGAAGATCATCGCCCGGATCAAGGGCTATCACGGCGTCACGGTGGCCTCGGCCTCGATGACCGGCCTCCCCGCAAATCACATGGATTTCGACCTCCCGATCAAAAATATCCTCCATACCTCTTGCCCCCACTATTATCGCTTCGGACAGGATGGCGAAACGGAGGACGAGTTTTGCGACCGCATGGCGCGCGAGTTCGAGGAGATGATCATCCAGGAGGGCCCGGAAACGGTGGCGGCCTTCATCGCCGAGCCGGTGGGCGGCGCTGGTGGGGTGACCGTTCCGCCGCCTGGCTACTACCCCAAGATGCGGGCGATTTGCGACAAGTACGACATCATGATGATCGCCGATGAGGTGATCTGCGGGTTCGGGCGGCTCGGCGAAATGTGGGGGGCGCAGGCAATGGATTTCGAGCCGGACACGGTCTCTTGCGCGAAGGCTCTGACGTCGGCCTATATGCCGCTCTCGGCGGTGCTTCTGCCAGAGCGGATGTATGAGGCGATGGTCGACGAGAGCGAAAAGATCGGCACCTTCGGCCACGGTTACACCTACGCCGCGCACCCGGTGGCAGCCGCCGTCGGGGCAAAGGCGATCGAGATCTATGAGCGCGACGGCATCCCGGCGCGGGCAAAAGCGATGGGCGTCGCGTTTCAGGAACGCATCCGCCAATTGGGGGACCATTCGCTGGTCGGCGAAGGCCGCGGCGTCGGCATGATCGGCGCAGTTGAACTGGTCGCGGATAAGGCGACCAAGGCACCGTTTGACACGAAGGCGGGCGTCGGTGCGGCCTGCACGCGGATGCTGGTTGAGGAGGGTGTGATCCTCAGAAACCTCGGGGATACAGTCGCGGTTTGCCCGCCCCTCATCATCGAAGAGGACGAGATGCACACGCTCTTTGATGCGCTGGAGCGCGCGCTCGATCGGACAGAGGCGTGGGTCACGAAGGAGGGGTTCAGGTAATATCGCTCACGGCTAATCCGTTCCGGCTTTAGCGGCCGTGAGGTCCCGGCTCGGAGGCCGGGACGACGGAGATAGGTTACCCCGCCCCGGGCAGAGACCCGGGGCCTCGGGACGCTCAGTAGTAGCCCGTTGCGCGAGGTCCCGGCTCAAGGCCGGGACGGCTAAGATACGCTGCCTCGCCCCGGGCGAAGACCCGGGGCCTCGTGGCGCTCAGTAGAAACCCGTTGCGCTTGATTTGTTGGCCATGGGACGCTCTTCGTAACGCGAAGAGCCGCGCCCAAGCCGAGAGAGCGAAGCGAACGACGGCGTCGGACGACAGGCAATTCCAGAGGAAATGCCGAGAGAACTAGTCTTTTTTCGCGCCTAACGCCTATCCTCGCCGCTGTCGCGGCTCACGGTTAGGCGCGGTCCAGAACTAGCATCGCTCCTAGCCTTAAAATCTATGTCTGGAGCAAAAGCCGCGGACGGACCGAGGGCGGAGAGCGTCACCTGACGCGTCCGCCCATTGGGGCGGGACGGACGCGGCTCTTTGCTGACGCAAAGAGCTAAAATAAACCACTGTCAAACTACTCCCCCTCCTCTTTATAGAAATCAGGGAAGAGCGCTTTCACCTTTTCGCGGGTGAAGGGTGGGGTGATTTCACCGTCGAGGATGGCTATGTGCAAATCCAGCAACCCTTCAACAGACCCTTGAGGCCAAAACATTGGCGCCAACATGCCATCTGGCAGAGCCATATTCTTCGTTCCAATTGCTACGTCGATCTGGCCTTGAGTGACATTTTTTACACTCGCGAGTTCCGCATCAAGTAGGTAGATGCCTTGGATCTGAGCCCATTCAAAATCCGCGCCCTGGCAGCGGGCACCCCCAAAGCTAGCGCCTTGGCAACGAGCAAAGGCAAAACTAACACCCTGGCAACGAGCCGCGGTAAAATTCGTGCGCAGGCAATGCGCACGGTTAAAACTCGCGCCCTGGCAGCGGGCACCAGTAAAGTATGCGCCCTGGCAGCGGGCTTGCCCAAAGTTCGCTTCCTGGCAGCGGGCACCAGTAAAGTATGCGCCCCGGCAGCGGGCTCCATAAAAGAGCGTGCCTTGGCAACGGGCTAAGTCAAACCACGCAACCTGGCAATGGGATTCGCCAAAGTTTGCACCTTGGCAATCCGAAACACCGAAATTCGCATGCTGGAAGTTGCCGCGGTACGCGACGATCTTCTGGAGATTGGCACCGCTAAGATTTAGGGAACGATCTAGCTTGTTCTCCCGATCTTCGTCCTCCCAAGCGATCTGTTCCGGTGTCCGCCGTCCGATCACGTCCATCACCGCCTGGATGTCGAGCGGCGGCAACGGGAGTGCCTCGACGGCGTCTCGCAGTTCTTGAAGCGCTGACGCCAACGCCTCGCCAACCAACTCATCATCGATCTCCGGAACATCCACCGCCTTCACCGGGTTCGATCGAATGAACGCGCAGAGCACCTCCATGATCGGCCAATGGTCTTTGCGGCTTTCGCGAGCGATGCGCTCCAGCGCGTAGATCGCGCCGAGACGCAGTTCGAGGCCTTCGTCAGACGGGACAATTGTCCTGCCCCATTTGTCAGGATCTGGCTCGTCGCGCTTGGTCCCTGGATCGTATTTGACCCATTCCTTCGACCGCTTGCCTGCCCCCAATTGCTTGATCGCTTCGGTATAAAGCTGCGTGTACTGACTCTCCTGCTGAATATTCGTCTGCCGCTGGAGGTTCATTGTCCGCCAGATGAGGAACGGCAGGCCCACCACGGCGGCCAAGACCAGTCCGACATTTCGCACTGCCGCTGATGGGTCTTCCGCTGCAAAGCCTTTGACCAGCGAAAAGGCACTTAGCGCCACGACAAGCGCGATCATCCCGATGAACACGAGGCCGCCGACCCACAGCACCGGACCGCGGAAGACTTCCCAAGTTCCATAACTCGCCCGCACCCAAGGCGGCGCTTTATCCGTCGCCTTCGGCAGTTTGAACGGGTTCAGATCTGCATAGGTCTGATCTTTCCGCTCGGCTTTTGTCGGTTCATCTTCGCTCATGCCAGTATTTGCGCGCATCGGGGAGACGAAACCAAGTCGGATATTTGCTGATGGCGCACTTGGTGAGCCGCGACGCTCTCGGCATTTCCTCCGGAATTGCCTGGCGCGCCCTTCGACGTCAACCGCTATCGTGGCCTTGTGTGGGTTCGGGCGCGGCCCACTTCGGAGCACGCCGCTCCGGTTGCCCTCCTCGAGCTTGACGCTATGTCGCAGTTAAGAGTTAGACGCGGTCTAAACTGCCGATGGTGAACTCTCGGCACGGAGGGCTGCGGGCAATACCGATAGAGGGAGCACGCCGCCATGCAGATCAAAGACCGCCCGGAATTCGCCAGTAAACCGAAGCCCCTCACCTTCCCCGCGAGCGCGAGCGTCGCCGACGCCGTCAAGGAAATGTCGCGGTTCAACTATGGCTCGACCGTGATCGTCGACCCGAGCGGCAAGCCGGAAGGTATGGTCACCGAGCGCGACATCATGAAAAGGCTCGTCAACGAGAACCGCGACGCCGCCTCCACCACGCTCGGCGATATTATGACCAGCGAAGTGCGCGTGGCGCGCGAAACCGACGACATCGCCGACTGGCTGCGGATCATGTCGAATGAGCGGTTTCGGCGTGTGCCGATCGTCGACGACCATGGCAAAATCACGAGCCTCATGACCCAGGGCGATTTCGTCTCCTACACGTGGCCCGAACTCATCTATCAAGCCAAGGAGATGACCAAGGCGACGCTTTCAAAAAACAGCCAGACAGCGCTGATCGCGGCCGGGATCGCGGTCTATACGCTGATCATGCTGGCCATGTTCCAGATCATCTGAGGTCGGTTGCTGCCGAGCCGGGGTAGGCCATCGTGAGCGTTTGCATGGCGCGCTCAAGAACGGTGTCGTCGCTGAGCGTCGCAAGGTCGAGCGCGGGCGTGCCGCCATTGAAGGCCATCAGGATCGGCGCTCCGACGAGCCGCTCCATGTTGAGCCACTGGTTGAACTGACCGCGGGGGAGATCGTTTTCCGGCGTCAGGATCCAGGTCTTGTCCCGGTCCCAGAACGGCTCCTCAAACCGCAGATAGACCTTGTCGAGCGTGCCCATGCCGAGCGCTTCGATCGCGGCTTGCGTCGCGGCCGGGAGCGGCGGATCGAATGCGACCGTGCCCGCTTTCAAAACGCCGAGCGGCAGCGTGACGACGCATGCGTCGACACCAAAGGTGCCCGCATTACCGGTCACGATCTCGACGCCCGACGCACCGTGGCCAACCCGAGCAACTGGCGTTGACAACTTCACCTCATACGGACCCTCAAGCGCCGGAAGGAGCGACGCATAACCCTGAGGCAGCGTCGCGTCGCCGCCGGAATAATCGTCCTCGACATCGTCATAGGCATCGAAATCGATCTGATCCGCATCGGCGGCATAGAGCTGCTGGATCTCGGCAACGTCTGAAAGCCAGCGCGGTGCAAGCGGCCACGGGATCGCGCGGCCATTTCCACCCCGAATGATGTAGCCGTCATCGGTGGGCTGAGGCGTGATCCCCTCAGCCCTTGCCATCGCGGTCAGCGGATTGCCGCGCAGACCATGGATCCAACTCGCCCCCAGATCGAGCGGGGCGTTCAGCGTATTATCGGTCGAGACCCGGCCACCGATACGGTCCCTCGCTTCGAAGATCGTGACCGCCAGCCCCGCATCCGTGAGCGCCTTTGCGGCGGAGAGGCCGGCCATGCCGGCGCCTATAATGCCGATCGACTGCGCAGACGTCGCCGCAACCCGCTTTGCCGCTCGCTCACCGTCTTCATAGGCCGCATGGACAGTGGAATTGCGCGTCGGATTGACCGCCTCCCCGGCGAAGAAAAGCCGATCACCAATCGGTTCGGCGAGGGTGACCCGGTCCGCCTGCTTCGATCCATGTGTAAGGTAGGAGTATGACCCGAAAGCAAAGGGATCACGGCTCCAATTGGTTCGCAGATAGCCAATGAGTTTGCGTTCCGCGGCAGTGGCGGGCAGAGGGGGCGCGATGAACCGAGCGAAAAATGCAACCGCAGCCGCTCCGATCAGCAACCTTCGATCCTGCCCTTTCCGCATGGTCCCGCCCTCGGCTTAGCTTGAGAACTCATATTCCTAGTGCGTTTGGTGGGCGAAGATTTGGTTGCCTGCACGGCGCAAGACCGCAGGAAGTCTCCCTGACTTTCAAGGTCTTGCAACACAGCAGGCGATCAAATCTGCCCCATCCATCGGACGTCGAAACGGCGTCAAACACACCAGGAGTATGAGTCCTCAACCTCGGCTTAAGTTTATGCGCGATGCTCTACGGTGAAATTGGACGGCTCGCTAGCGACACCCGACTTTTAAAGACTGCAATCGGGAAACTGAAGCGGCATATGCGCCAAAGATGAGCTGAAAGGCGCTACCGACCCTTCTTGGTCTTCTCCCAAGGGTATTTTTCACGACCATGGAGGATATCAAGTGTGGCGGATATTCGTTTGGCCCGGGTCGGCGCTCGCTTGGCGCTGTCGATCCAAATGGAAAGACCCCGGCGCTTTCCGGCTGTGAGTGCGTCAAACGCATCCCGGGCTTCAATGTCGGCAGACAAGGCGTGCCGAAGATCTGCCGGTACGTCCACCGCTTCTTGGTCCTCAAGACGGAAACGCACCTCGACCCAATCGCCCAAAGCCAGATCACCCGCTTTCAGCACCGGTTTCGATAGCATCGCGTAGTACCGACCGCGCACCGGTTGCCAGGCGGCCTCGAACGGGATGTCATTGATCTCCCCAGACATGCGCAAACGAGAATGCTGATCAAATGGAAGCTGTGGGGCGATATCAGGATCAAGAAACACGACCGTGTAGGCATAGGAGCCGACATCGTGGCGCACGATCTGGGTCTCAAACACATGCGGGAAGTAAGAGACAGTGTCGGTCATCTGATTACCTCATCCCAAAAACAACCTTGTGACCTCTGTCACGGACCCGCCATGGTTGTGTTACCATCTCTATAACATGACGCCGTGACCAAACGCGGCGCAGGGTACGGGGACTTCAACCATGGCAATCACCTTCGCATCAGCGACACAATTCATCGCGGAAAAATTCTCGACAGCCGCGGCCGATCCAATGGAGACGTTGACGACGATTTTTTCGTTTCCAGCGGTGACCATCCATCTCGCCTCGATAACGGTGGTGCTCGCCTACCTCTTTCGCGATCAGGTGCGGCTGCGGTTCATGGTGATCATCGGCCAGATGCTGTTCATGATCTTCTATATGTCGCAGGCGACGGGGCCGCTCTGGGAACCGGTGTTCTGGAACGGGCTGATCGCGGCGACAAATGTTCTGATGATTTTTGTCATCCTGCGTGAGCGCTCTCCGGGCCGCCTGACGGCCGATGAGCGCAAGCTGATGAACCATTTTCAGGGTTTAACGCCGGGTGAATTGCGCCGCGCCCTCAGGCTCGCGGAGTGGGTGACGGCCGAAGATACAACGACCATCATCGAGCGTGGCCAGAGCCCGGATTGCGTCTACTTCCTGCTGGAAGGTCGCGCCGAGGTGAACCGGCACGATCGCTCCTTTGACGTCACGCAAGGCGTTTTTCTGGGTGAAATTTCACACCTGCTGCAGCGGCCCGCAACCGCAACGGTCACTGTGCAGCCCGGGACACGCTATCTGCGCTGGCGCGGTGAGGCACTGACCGCCCTGATGGATAAGAACATTTCGGTCGACCGGGCGTTCCGGTCACTCTTCAACCGCGACCTCGCAACCAAGGTTGCAGCCGGCTAAACCGCCACGCGGTTGGCGGCTCAATCCTTGCCCGAGCCGCCGCAGCCCCGGCAAACGCCGGTTTCGTGAGAGCCAAGCCCACTCAAGCCAACCATCAGCCTCATATATAGTCACATTCGGAAACAGTCTTTGTCCGCGAATTAACGACTGAAGATCCTGGGTTGGTTCACGCTTTGCATGGCCTAGGACAGCTGCTGTTGCAGATTCACAACGCTGGGAAATCTCAAGGTTTCTGCGCTTTGATTTTCACCGTAGCGAAGTGGGTTTGACACGGTTCCGCCACAGTCGATCACGACGTTCAGAAAGTCTTGAAAACACCAGGTCGAAAAGGACTTAAGACCCCGATGGGACAATCACGCCCCTTCACCGAGAAGAAAACGCTTGAAGCCGAAGACGCGCTGCGTGAGCAGTATAAGGGCATCGGCATCACCGCGCTTGCTGCTGCACACTATGCCAGCGCGATGAAAAAAGAGGCACGCGCCTCCAAGTAAGGCGGACGTCCACCCCGCGTCATCTCTCAGCTTGTGATGGCGCTTTAATCTAAGGCGACCGGCGCGCGGTCTTGCGCATGCCAAGACGCGCGCCGCGCCTTGAAAACAGTCTATCTGTTCGCGATAGTGAAGATATGACTAAAACTACACTTCCCACGAAACCGTCTGACAAATTTCCCGCCGAAAGAGATCTTGCTGCGGCAGTAAAGGCGGCTTGACGAAACCCCGGTAGCGCAGCCAGTTTCTATGTAACCATAATGGGATATCCAGTGGAAGGCCGATCCGGTTTGAGCTTCCATATTGCGGAAGCCGGATCGGTCGGGCTGAAGGTCTCTGGCGCTGGTGGTCTGTATCCC
>JBCCMK010000048.1:0-19696 GCA_039026395.1 Pseudomonadota bacterium
ACCCGGTCAAACGTCTCGATCACGGTCACATCGAGACCGAGCGATTTCGCGACGGCGGCCACTTCGAGGCCGATATAGCCGCCGCCGACGATGACGGCTTTCTTGCCTTCAGCGATCGATGGGCGAAGCCGGTCGACGTCTGCAATCGAGCGCAATGTCAGTACGCCCTCGAGATCAGCACCCGGGATGTTCAACGCCCGAGGCCGCGTGCCGGTTGCCAAGATCGCATGCTCAAACGCGTGCGTCTTGCCATCATTTGTCGTGATTTCTGAGGCGGTTACGTCAAGGGATGCGACGGACGTGCCGAGGTGGAGGGTAATGTTGTTCTCAGTGAAAAACTGCTGCGGTCTGAGTTCGAGACGCTCAGCACCGATCTCTCCGGAGAGGAACTTCTTGGAGAGGGGCGGGCGCTGATAAGGCGCTTGCGGCTCGTCGCCAAAGAGCGCGATCGAACCGCCATAACCGCCCTGACGCAGGCTGACTGCGGCTTGGAGACCGGCTTGCCCGGCGCCTATGATCGCGACACCGCTCATTGAAGCTGGACCGGAAATCCGGTTTTAGCGCTGATTTCAGCGGCTTCACCCATCCTCACCGCGCGCGCGCCATCGGCGACACAGACCTCGATCCGCGCGTTTCCGAGCACAACGTCGCGGAACTTTTCGTGCTGATAATAGGTTGCGCCATTGTGGTCGCCAGCGGCCAGAAGTCTCTGCTCGATCTCGATTTTTTCGTGTTTCGGTGTCTGCGTTTCGCGCGGCGACACGACAACCAGACCGGCGCCATCATGGCCATCCCTAAGGAACCGACCGGGACCTGGCACAAAGGCTTCGATCTTGCCGTTGGCCCCGGTGATTGAGATCTCTTCTTGATAGTGCGAACCCTCGGCGAACATGCAGAGATCGAGCATCGCGCGCGAGCCGTTTTCAAAGTCAACGACAACAAATCCATGATCGAGAATGTCAGGGACCTTGCCGTCATAGCGCTCGTCGAGATGGTTCACCGCTTGTCCTGCCGAGGCATAGACGCGGACCGCATCAGAGCCGGTGATCAGGTGCATGAGATCGAAGAAATGGCAGCATTTCTCGACGAATGTTCCACCCGTATTGGAGTTGAAACGGTTCCAATCATTGACTTTTTCAAGAAAGGGGAAGCGATGTTCGCGGATTGCAATCATCTGCGGTTTGCCCGCAATGGCCGCGTGGGAAAGCTCCAGAAGCCGCGCGATCGGCGGCATATAGCGATACTCCATCGCGACCCAGAGCGGCGAACCGTACTTCGCCGCCGCCCTCTCGATTTTGCGGCATTCGTCGCTCGATGTGGCGAGCGGTTTTTCGCACAGAACCGGCTTTCCAGCGGCAAAGACGTCGAGGAGAATGTCGGAGTGTGTCTGGTTCGGGCTCGCAATCACCACCGCGTCGAACCCGCCATCGCTCAAGAGATCGCGGTGGTCTGCATAGCGTTTTGCGCCTGGTGCCAAAGCTGATGATCTCTCCATCATGTCCGCATTGGGTTCCGCGAGCGCGGCCACTTCGACGCCCTCCAGAAGCGCCAGATTGCGAATGTGCTCTTGGCCCATCATGCCAGCGCCGACGATCGCGTAGTTCAGCATTTCTCAGCCTCAGCAGAGTGTGAGTGTTGGCAGATCGAGCCGCGCCGCGAGCGCTGCCAGTTCCGCGCGATGTTCGCCGTAGGTGAAGGCCACATGGTGTTCCAATCCTTCATCAAGCAAGCGCTGCCGAACGTCAGCAACCGGTCGATCGAACCGGACGACGCCCGACGTTCCCGAAAAACTGTTCGGTGCTTCGATCATATCACCGCCACCGATCACAAGGCGTACTATGTTTTTCGACTGTGACAGTCGTGCAATCGTCACGCGCCCCGGCTTCAACGCGAAGTCATGAAGGAGCGGCAGGCGACGGTTCGAGTGGATGCCTGCGGCGGGCGGCGTTTTCGAACTGGCCATGGATGTCGGCGCGAGGCCGCAATGCCAGAAGACGCCTGTGTCATCGGCGTCGCTCATATCGACAATGTCGACCAAAAGCGCGGGTTTTTTCGAAATCCCTTGCAACATCAACGCTGTAACAGCGCCGTAGACGTCGGCTTCACATGCGGCAGGCGTGCCCGATCCGATCATCATCGCCATCGGACCGCATGCGGCGCAGCCATACTCGGTGAACATTTCTGGCCAACACCGGACGGCAAGCGCCGAGAGACCTCGGTCATTCCGGAGCGAGTCGAGCGCTGCCAACACGCGCATCGAGCGCGTCAGAGATTTCTGATCCAGGAACTCAGCGCCCTGGAGTGTGTCGACCACGTGTTGCCGGGCTTCTTCGACTTCGCCGCTGTCGGCGGCATCTGCGCGCTCAAACATCGTATCGAGGCTGATCGCGTCAACGCTAATGCCCGTGTCCTCTTTCAGGACCGCTGTGTCGTAGGCACACGTCACAAAGCCTGGCGGGTGTTTGCCGACGATCCCGACGCGCATGTCGCGAAGCGAATCTGCGACTTCGCCGGCGATTTCCATGTTGTCATTGCTGTAGGCGACCGGTTCGAGCGCGGCACTATTGGCGCCCGAGCCTGCCAAAATATCGCCGAGCAACCCCGGAAGTGCCGGTTCATCCGGCGGCGCGAAAAGCGTGCTGTAGGGCACTTCGGCCCGGCCAAGCGCGTGTGCGGCAAGGTTGAGCCCGCAAAACGAGTTGAGCCGCAATCGACCGCCCGCGCGGGGTTCTGGGAACGCCCAGATTGCGACCGGGGATTTGATTGCGTCAGTGATCCGCAAAAGCGCCTCGGCATCGGTGAAGGTCGTTTGTAGGATGAAGAGAAGATCAAACGTTTGGCTCTTGAAGGAATCGATCGCCGCGAATGCCAAATCGTTGTCGGTGATGAGGTCGACGCCTTCGAATTTCGGCCCGTCCGGAAAGACACAGATATGGCCGAGTTCGTAGAGGCGATTGATGGCGCTTTCGGCAAGTTCGCGGGCAAAGGCGATATCAAAAGTCGGCCTTGCGAGCGGTATGATCCCGATGCGCGCCACGGTTCAAAATCCTGGATACGCCGCTCTAAAACCGGCATCAGCAGGGGAAATGTCTGGCGGGCTCGAGTAGCACTCATGGTCGAACCAAGGTGTCGCTTCTGCGTCTGTCAGCGCGTTAAGATCGACCATGAAGGGGGCCGCCTGGTTTCGAAGACCGTCAGCGATTGCGCTCCAATCCGGAAACGCTTGAAACGCGTCCAACCAAATCGCACGCCCCGCGAGGTAACCTGATGCACCGGCTGCATAGGCGTGGGTCAGGATGTGTTTGAACGGTGTCATGCCAGCGCCCGCCGACAGCATAACCCACGGGCGCCCGGCCAGTTTTCCCATCTCGTCAAAGATAGGTTGGACATCGTCTGCGCCGTCATTTCCGACACCTGGAACCGCGTCCGCGCCAACCGGGCTCTCAAGCTTGAAGAGATCAACGCCGTATTCGGGTTTTGCAAATTCTTCGACGCTTCGCAGCACGTGGTCTGGGTTCTTGCCGCCCATTTCGACATAGTCGCGTGTTTGATCGGCATCGTCCGCGAGCGGGTAAACGAGGAGCTCAAAGACATAAGGGATGTCGTATTTCGCGCAGGCGTCCCCGATGCGTTTCGTGAAGTCCTGCTGCGCCACCCGTACGGCTTCGCTCGAGTCTGGCCGATACCATGCAAGCACCTTGACCGCGTCGCCGCCTAAGCGTTTGATTTTCTCGACCGACCAATTGTCGATTTCGGACGAGAGGCGACCGCCATCGGTTTCTTCGAAGATCGAATCCTCAAGCGTCACGATCAGCCCCTTACCAGGGTCCATGAATCGCAGGCCTTTTGGGATGGCGTAATGCGGATCAAGCAACAACGCGGTCGAGTGCGCTGATAGTTCACGGATCAAAAGCGCCTTGAACTCGGCAACGTCCTCATAGGGTGCTTCGTCGGTCCCGCGCACTTTCGCGATCGGATTTTTGATCGGCGGGCGCTGATCGACCGCTACCATCTTAAAGCGGCCATGTGTGTCGGCGAGGCGGCGCAAGCCCCAATATTTCCCGGCGCTCATTGTCATTTCGCGTATTCTTTCATGAACGCGTTTACGTCATCTCGGTGCGGTGTGCCTCTGCTGCCGCCAAAACGCATGCATTTGAGCGCGGCGGTTGCGGAGGCAAACCTGAGCGCGTCGTGATGCGCCTTGTTTTCGGAAACCGCAAGAGCCAATGCGCCATGAAAGACATCGCCGGCACCGAGCGTGTCGACGGCCTCGATCGGATAGGCGGGCTCATGCTCCACCTGGTCGCCAGCGAGAAAGTAGATCCCGCGTGGCCCATCGGTGACTGAGAGTTCGGCTTCCGTCCATTGCCGTGCGTGGCGAAGTCCGTCGGCGAGGTCGTCCTTTCCGCTTAGCCCTCTGAGCGCGATCGCGGAAAATGCAATGTGGCTCGCGTGGCCAAGCGAACCGACCGTTTGCGGCGGCTTATCGACGTCGAGAATGCGCGGCAGGCCCGCGTCTTTCGCCCGTTTGAAGTACTCCTCCGTCGCCTCTTCCCAGCGATTGTCAGACATCACAGCCGTCAGCCCTGACAGATCATCAGGCACAAACTGCATGCCATCATTGAGCTTTGGATCGCGGTAGTTGACGAGCATCCGCTCGCCCTCATCGTCGATGAAGACGGCCGACAACGAAGACACAGCACCCTTGATCTTCGTGATGCGCGAACAGTCAATGCCTTCTTCCTCGAGGTCGTGAATGATCGCGCGGCCTGGGCCATCATCGCCCATCCCTGTCGCGATAAACGCCTGGCCACCAAGCCGCGCAATCGCGACTGCCGCGTTTGCCGCCATACCGCCTCCTACGGACGCGAAGTCCTTCGCGCGGTATTTGACGGCGTCCTTTGGCATCTCCTCGACCTTGAAAATGAGATCGTGGACGGCAACACCGAAACACATGATGCGGGACATGGGCGCGACAACTCCAAAACGCGACCGATCAAACCATGAAAAAAGGGGGCTCGGAAGCCCCCTTCTATCCGCTCAAATTTAGGCTATCCGCTCGAAATGAGGCCGATTATTGGTTTGCAGCGGCAAAGTCTGCAGCAAGTGATTCTTCGCAAGACGCGACAGCGGCGTCGAGTTTGTCGAGCCATTCGCTGCCAAACTTGTCGGTGTACCAGTCGCGCATGCCAGAGGATGCTTCCTGGAACTGACGCTTTTCATCAGCGGTCGGGACGTAGATCGTGCCGCCATTTTCCTTGAATTGCTCATAAGCCTCGATCTGGCGACGCATCGGGAAGGCCCGCGTCACGGTCTTGAGGTGGTTGAAGCCGTCAAAGACGATGCTGCGAATATCGTCAGGAAGTCCCTGCCATTCTGGCTCGGAGAACCACCATAGCGCGCCCATATAGGCGTGGCCGTCGAGGGTCATGTATTTGAGGCCGGCTTCCGGGAACTTCATGTTCATGATGTCCGTGACGCCGTTTTTCGTGCCTTCGACAACGCCGGTCGCGAGCGATGTGTAGACCTCGGGCCAGGCGACGGCTGTTGGGTTGCCACCGAGCTGCCGCACGAGTTCCTGCTGGATTTCAGCCGGGATTGTGCGGATTTTCTGACCCACAACATCAGCCGGGGTCCGGATTTGCTTGTTCACGGTCGAGAAATTCCGCCAACCGCCCGTGTTAGAGACGACCATCAGGCGCATTGGAATGCCCTCGGCCAGAACACCGGTCCGGAGTTCATTCACGAAGGGTCCGTCAAAGACACATTCTGCGACGCGGTCGGACGCGAACATGTAGGGAAGGTCGAGCACCTGTCCGGGGCCGAAGACGTTACCGAAGCCACCGATCGTGGTGATGTAAACTTGGAGCGTGCCGGACTGAAGGTTTTCGAGGCACTCGCCCTCATTGCCGCAGAACTGACCGGACGGAAATATCTCGACCGCGACGCGACCGTTTGAACGGCTTTCGACATAGTCCTTAAAGACCATCGAGCCGTCAAAATCCTCATCCTCCGGCGAGCCCAGGAAGGCGATATTTACGGTATGCTCTTGGGCCTGCGCCATCGACGCAAAGCCGATCGCTGCGCCGAGTGCGACTGCACCCGCTGCAACGGTTGAAAGAAGTCTGTTCAAGATCATGGTTTCCTCCACTGTGGTGGCCGTTTTCGACCGGTTGTCTTCACTTTAGCCTTATCCGGCAGGCGCCGCTACTGGCATCCAGGGCGGCTCCCATGTCGGCGCGAAGCCGAACAGCCAGGGTAACGTCATGGATATCGCCGGAAAGTAGGTAATCAGAAAAATGACGATCACCTCGACTGCCAAGAACGGCAGGATTTGAACGACGATCTTCTCTAGTTTTTCGCCCGATACCGACGACGCCACAAAGAGGACGAGTCCCATGGGCGGGGTCGCGAGCCCAACCGTCACGTTGACGCACATGATGATCGCGAAGTGGATGGGGTGTAGGCCTAGTTCGCCGACAAAGATGGGCGAAAGCACGGGGCCAAGGATCAGGATCGCAGGACCGGCGTCCAAAAACATACCAACGACGAAGAGGAGGATGTTGATGAAGAGGAGGAGAAGCAGCGGGTTATCCGTCACGCCTTGAATGAACTCAGCGGCTTCCTTGGCGAGCCCAGAGACCGTGACGATCCACCCAAAAGTAACAGCGGCGCCGACGAGAAGTAGGATGATGCCCGCCTGAAGCGCGGTTGAGATGCCGACCTGCGGCAAGGTCTTTCCAACGTCCGAAACCGCTCCCGGCATGGCTTTCAGATATTGGCCAAACGAGATCTTGTCCGCTTTGTTTTCAGGCGAAATCAACCGCTCCCAATTGCGACCACCGACCACGATCGCCGCGAGGATGGCGTAGGCCGCGGCGATGGCTGCCGCTTCGGTCGGCGTCATCACCCCGCCCAGGATGCCGCCGAGTAGGATAACCGGCGTGAGAAGCGCGGGCAGCGTGATCAAAAGGGCGCGGCCCCGCTCGCCCCAGGTCGCTTTTTGGTCGGCGACGGGATAGTTGCGCTTTTTCGCGAGGTACCAGGTGAGGACCATCAGCCCCAGGCCGACCATGAGGCCCGGCACAAAACCCGCAAGGAAGAGCCCCGCGACTGAGACGTTCATCACAAAGGCATAGAGGATCATGATCCCCGATGGCGGAATGATCGGCCCGATCACCGAGGATGCTGCCGTTACTGCTGCCGAGAATGACCGAGAATAGCCATTGTGCTGCATCGCCGGGATGAGCATCTTGCCTAGTGCGGATGTGTCGGCGACAGCCGAGCCAGAGAGCCCCGCAAACAGGATCGATGATAGGATATTAACCTGCGCGAGCCCACCGCGCACATGGCCAATCAGCGAAGATGAAAACCGGACGATCGACTTCGTAATCCCGCCCGAATTCATCAATTCACCGGCGAGAATAAAGAACGGCACAGCCATTAGCGGGAATGAATACATCCCCGAATAGACGGTGGAGAGCAGTTTCGACATGAACTGCGCGTCGCGCCCGTCAATGACCAAGGAAAGCCCCGGTGCGAGCAGAAGCGCAAAAACCACCGGCATGCCGACCAGCAAAAGCAGGAAGAAAATCCAGAAATAGGCGAGCGAAAACATCTATTCCGGCTCCACCGGCTGGAGATGCGGCAAGTCCCGATCGCGCGATCCGGTGATGAGGCCGAAAAGGTCGCGCAAGATGAGTTCAACGCCAACAAGCGTCATCATTGCGAGCGATAGGGGCACGATTGACCGGAACCAGGACGTCTGAACGGGAATCGTATTCGCTCTCTGGAAGTTTCCGCGCTCAACGAAGGTCAGCGCTTCAAAGAAAAAGCGGTAGAGGATCCACAGCACCAAGAGATTGAGAATGATACGGAAGCCGCGCGTCACGGCATTCGGCAGCGCTGAAATGATCAACTCGATCGCGACGTGTCCGCCAGTCCGATAAGCATGAGGTGCGACCAGAAACGCGACCCAAATGGCTGAGAGGATTGCGAATTCCTCAGCCCAGGGCAGCGAATTGTTGAGGACGTAGCGAAAGAACACGCCAACGACCACGACCGCGGTCATGGACCAGATCAGGATGGACGCGACGCGCACTAAGAACGGCATCACCCGGCTGTTTACAGCCGCAAGGACGTCTATCCCTCTGTTGAGAAGGCCTGCCACTGCTCGAAACGCTCTCCCATACTCGGCTCTTACGGCCGAATTTTCCGAAAGCGTATCAGCTTGATCGCGTTAGGCGAGTGTTTTTTCCGCCGCGCCGCAGTTTGGAGGGCTCAGCGCTTAAAAATGAAATCCGTGTCAGAGAGGTCGCCGCTCAGCACCCAGCCATCCTCACGCTGATGGGATGCGGGGTTTGGCCCGTCACAATAAGCAAGGATCGATCGCACGAGCTGCATCATACCGGCAAAGGAATCCGCCTTTCTGGCACATGCTGTCACGGCGGGATGCTTCATGACGATGTCATCGGGGCTATCTGACAAAACAACGATTGGCACGTTGTAGTCCCGGTCATCTTCGGTGAGACGAAGCAGGAATTCCTGCCCTGACATGTGTGGCATCACGAGGTCGAGAAGGATGATATCGGGTAGATTTCCAGCAATTTCTGAATCCCGGAGATAGTTGAGCGCTTCTTGGCCGTTCGGGCAGGCCGTCATGTCGCATCGCACGTCCAACGCATCGAGCGCGCCGCGCACGATATACCAATGGTTTTGATCGTCATCGACGAGCAAAACATGCAACTCAGGATCAGCAATTCCAAGTCGAGTTGTCGGGGACACCAAGAGCCTCCTTGGCTGGCTTTGAGGGTGCGACATTTTTTCAACTTATGCGACATATAGCGCCAAGGTTTGTTTTGCACAGGGTTTTCAAGCCTGAGTTGAAAATTTAGGGGAAAATGCTGACAGTGGTTTCGCGTATATGAGAATTCACAAGCGAAATCAGCTGTTTATGACGCCGCCGTCAATGTTGATAGTCTGGCCAGTAATGTAGCTCGCACCGGGGCCAATCAGGAAATTTATGACCGAAGCCACCTCTTCTGGTTGTCCTATTCGCTTCAGAGGAATCTCTTTCACAACTCGATCGAGCCCCCTTTCCGCGATTAGTGAGGCGGGCATTCCGGTGTCGATGAGCCCCGGAGCAAGCGCATTGACGAGAATATCTGGCGCGTGTCGCCTGGAGAGCGCGCGCACCAGGCCGACAATGCCGCCCTTTGCTGCCGCGTAGGGGACGTGCTCCCAAGATCCGCGGTTGAAGGCGAGGGAGGAGACAAAAACCATGTGCCCGGTTTGCGAACGGTCCCATTGCTCAACGCAGGCGTGGCTGATGTCGTAAGCATTGGTAAGGTTGTTGGCGATGGCCCGGTCCCAGACGCTATGGTCGGTCGCGCCCTCCGGGTCCGGTTCAAAGACACCGGCCAGATGGATCAATCCATTGATTGGTCGACCTTCGACTGCTTTTCGACAGGCTTCGAGATCATCAAGGTTGCTTTCAAACGTCGTGACCGTGGCGCCTCGATCTTCGGCACGAGCTTTAGCCATGCTCAGATTTGACCCTTGCCGGTCGATAAGGACGAGGTGGAGATCATCGCACTGAATGGCGTCTAAGGTTGCAAGCGAAATTCCGCCCGCCGCGCCGGTAATCACGATCGTTTTCATGCGCTCTATTCCAAACGTGTTGCGCGCCGTCGCCCGGTATGGTGTGACGCTCCACGGTCGACGATAAAAGCTTTGGCGGGGGGCTCGCAACCGCACAGGCGATCAATCAACGGCCCAGTCTGAGTGTTGAACAGTATGGCGGTGTAATATGCGCCCAAAGGCTCCTGAGTGGGCGTGGACGGTCCCCACGTCTTGGTCGCCCAAATATCCGCCAACCAAACTCATCCCCGAGCAGATCGATTTTGGCGGGATCGCTGGCGTGCCCTTTGGCGGGGTCGGGACTGGCGCGTTCAACCGCGGCCCACATGGCGGTATCGCCCGTCAGACACTGCGAACCGGGTATCTTGAGGCGACTTACAGGGCGTCGAACGGGTTTGCCGTCTGGCAACAGGCAGAGGGCGCAAACCGGCCCGACGCGGCAGCGCTTCGTCCGCCGCCCGAGGGAGGCCCGATGCGAGCCTGGTCTTTCCGTCCAAATGGTGGGATCTACTCTGCATTATTCCCGAAATCCTGGCATCATTATCCGGCGCCCGAAGGTCAATCGGTCGACGTAACGATCGAGCAGATCTCTCCCATTTTTCCAGGCGCGGAACTGGATATGAGCCTACCGGTCGGGCTCTTCCGAGCGACACTAGAAAATACCGGCCCGCGCGGCGCTGACGCCTCGATCATGTTGTCGTTTGAAAACCTCGTCGGTTGCGCCTCAGCGTTTCCTGGCGATATGGCCGCGAATGCCGTCGCTGGGCGATCTGCGGCGCTTTCCGAAAGCCACGGTGTGCTGGGCGTAAAATTTCGTCGCGAGACTGCCGAGGATACGCTCGGCGAGACGGACGGCGAACTCATGATTGCTGTCTCACCAGCGCTCGGATTTGAGATCTCCGGCGTTCCCGCTTTTTCGCCGCGCTGGGATGCCGAACGCCTCTGGAGGCAGTTTCGCGAAGACGGAACAGTTTGGCTCGACCGCGAAAGCTGGGTCACCGGTGGCGGGTTTTCAGAGCATGAAGCGCCGGAGCAATGCGGTGCCATCGCAGCGAAGTGTCATCTGGATCAAGGCCAAAGCCGAACGATTGAATTCGCAATTGTTTGGGACTTCCCGGTCGTGGCATTTGGGCAAGGACGTCGGCGTTTTCGGCGCTATACGGAGCTTTTTGGCACGGAGGGCCGCTCGTCCGCTGATATCGCCCGGCGCGTCTTTGCGAAGTCGAGCATGTGGTCGGCCGCAATTGATGCCGAGCATGAAACCTTAGCGCGTCGATCAACGTTCGATCCGGCTTCGACCGCGTTCATCGCGAACAGTCTCGGGCCATTGATGGAAGGCTATACGGTTTGGACGGCGAGCACGAAGAAACAAGCGAGCCGCTTCGGGATAATAGAATGTCCGGACTACCCGCTCTACAACACGCTCGATCTCTGGAGCTATGCGGCCTCAGCCGTGCGTGGCTTTCTGCCTGAAGCGTCACGGTCGGTGGTGGCTGACTTTGCTGATGCCGTCATCGCGACCGACGATACGCAGCGCCATCACCTCCTGTCCGATGCCGTGTTCCCGAGGTTGAAGCGTGGCGCTGCGCCCCATGATTTGGGCGAACCGCGCGAAGATCCTTGGGCGAAGGTGAACGCATACGTCTATCAGGGTTCTGGTCGATGGAAGGATTTGAACAGCCATTTCGTTCTGACCGCCTGGGCCGACGCCAAGGATGCGGACCAAGCCTTTGCCAAGCGTGTCTTCGGGGCTGTGGAAGCTGCGATTTCACACCTGAGAACGTTCGATCAGGACAATGATGGGCTGATCGAAAATGACGGCATTCCCGACCAGACCTTCGATAATATTCCGATGCTGGGGCCAAGCGCCTATTGCGGCGGCCTTTGGCTGGCTGCGCTTGCAGCCGGCGCCGCGCTCGCGGAGAAGGCCGATGAACCGCAATATGCGAGCATCTGGGAGGACATGCTGAAGCGCGCGCAGTCCTCATTTGACGCCAAACTCTGGAATGGCGCGCACTACAAGCTCGATGTCGGCGGACAATACAGAAACGCGCTCTTTTCAGAGCAGCTCTATGGACCGGCGATGGCCCGCCGCTTAGGGCTTGGCAATGTCGTACCGGAAGCGAACGCGGTGAAGGCGCTTGCCACCATCTACCGAGACGCCTTCCTCGGCGCTGGAAAGAGCGAAGGCGTCGTCGCGGTGACAGAGAACGGGGCGCCACTCAAAGGGTTGCAGCGGGCGGATGTTCTCGTTGGTTGTAATTTTTCGTTCGCCATGCAGTGCCAGACCTACGGACTCGAGCGCGAAGCTCAATCCGTGTTGACGGCGCTTCGAAAGGCCTGCGTCGACGAGCGAGGGGTTGGTTTCAATCTGCCCGCCGCCTACCGGGTTGGCGAGCCAGGCGTTCGTGCGTCGATGAACCTCCGAACGCTTGCAGGTTTCATGCTCCTTCAGGACTGATAAATGGCGGCTTCGATCGCTTTCGCGGCGGCCAGTAGGGCGGCGTCTTTGAAGAATGGCGCGATGAACTGAGCGCCAAGCGGCATAGTGTCGGTGCCCGTTCCAAGCGGCAGCGTTACACAGGGAACGCCGAGCCCGGTCCAAAGCCGGTTGAACACTGAATCGCCCGTGGTCGTTTGGCCCTTGGGCGCAATACCAGGCGCGGCTGGTGCAAGGATGAGGTCGAAATCCTGCCACACATCCTCAAGCGCCGCTCGCGCGTCGGCGAACGTGTTTTGCGCCGCGTGATGATCACTCGGCGAATAGGTGGCGCCTCGGTCGAGAATGGCGTTTAGCCGATCTGAGATCTTATCGCGATGATAGGTGCGTTCATGCATCAGCGATAGCGCGCCTTCGCCGTCATTGATCACATTGTGCGCGTCATGTGCGTCGCCAATAATCCGAGGCAGAGTGAGGTCTTTGACGGTGTGTCCGGCTTTCGAAAGCTGGTCTGAGATCGCGCCCAGATGCGTCCAGGTTTCATCGTCTGCCGCGTCGGCCATTGGTGTTCGGCAATAGGCGACTTTGAGCGATGAAGGCGCTTCGGTGCTAAAGGTTTCGCCCACCATTGCCTCAATGAGGAATTCCGCATCATCGACACGGTTGGCGAAGATGCCGACAGTGTCTAGGGACCAGGCAAACGTCTTCAGACCCACTGCGGGGATCAAATTGTAGGACGGCTTATAGCCAACAACGCCGCAAAACGCGGCAGGACGGATCACGGACCCGCCGGTCTGTGTGCCGAGCGCGAATGGCACCATACCCGCCGCCACCGCCGCCGCAGACCCGGACGATGAGCCGCCCGGCGAATATTCTATGTTGCGAGGGTTGCAGGTCGGCCCCGGCCAGAATGACGCGAACTCCGTTGTGACCGTCTTTCCGTAGATCGCAGCTCCTGCTGCCCGCGCTTGTGCGACGCATGTCGCATCGGATTTCGGCTGGTGACCCTCATAGATTGGCGACAGATATTCCGTTGGCAGATCGAACGTGTCGAAAATGTCCTTGACGCCGAGGGACAATCCAGCGAGCGGGCTATCATCATGTCTTGCCTGGGCTTGAAGCCGCGCCCGTCGCGCACTCGCCTCTTCCAGGTGGACAAACGCTTTCACGTCGTTCTCAAGTGCAGCGACGACCGCGTCGGCCGCTTCGACGAGGGCTTCTTGGGTTTTGCGACCGGCGCGCACCTCGCCTGCAATGGTCCGAGCGGACGCGTTTGCCCACGGTGTTTCCGACATTGAGTGTCCTCCGGCCAAATTCAGACCGGAGGAAAATCCTCAAATGTTTGGAATTGCAAGCTTTGATCAGTTCACCAGGTAAGGCGAGATCGTGTCGAGGAGCCCAAGGCGCCGCTTTTTCAGGTCTTCGAGATAGGCATCCGAAGTCGGTGTGACGTCTGTCTCGATCCGATGGATTTCCCGGTTCACGACATGATAGTCGGACGCAAGGTTTGCAAAGCGCGGGTCGGAAATCTTCAACAGGTGGATTTGTTTTAGGGTCAAGACCCATTTATTTCGCAGCCATGGTGAGGATGGATTTGTGCGCAGGTAAGGCGAAAAGCCGAAGGAAACCGACTGGTTTTCAAGGCTTTTGAACGCACGCCTGCGTGCAAAGACACCTCATCCAGAGCCATTTCCGATCGAATCGTATCGAAAAGCGACCTAAGTTCGGTCGCTTTTCGATGAGAACCCGTAAGCGTGGATCGGAAATGGCTTATCGGACGCTCGATCTGGCGGCGATCTCCTGCGAAAACGCTCTCGACCGGGGGAAAGACCCCGCTCTTCAAGCTTTTTCTTGTATCTCTTGCCATATCGAGCGCCATGACTGTGAAATTAATGGGTCTTGACCCTTACTTCTCGGGGAATTCATCTGCCAGTTCATGCGGTGTATGGCTCATGTCACACTCCATCGTTAGGACAGCTTACGTCCTAGCGGTCTATTGTGCATTGCACATTGAGCCCCATCAAAATTCTCCCGCAGAAAGGTACTCCGTCCCATGAAAACAGTAATTTTTGACGTTGGTCGCGTCATCGTCCGTTGGGAGCCTGAACGGTTGGTGCACGATATCGTTGGCGACGCAGCAGAGGCAGAGCGCCTATCCCGCGATGTCATCAATGGGACATGGTTTGGCTGGACGGATGCTGGAATGGCCTGGGAAGAATCGGTCGCGAAACGAACTGCTGAGTTTCCTGCAGACGCGACGACGATCCAAACGTTTGTCAACCGGTGGGATGAGGCTGTGCCCGGTCTGATCCCGGGCACAGAAGCGATCATTGAGGAGCTACACGCGGCGGGTACGCCGCTTTACGCGCTCACAAACTTTGCGGCGGACACGTTTAAGCGCACGAAAGGGCGGTTTTCAGTCTTTTCCCGATTTAGAGACATTGTCGTTTCCGGCGACGAGGGAACGATCAAGCCGGATGAAGCGATCTATCGGATGTGCCTCGCCCGTGCCAACGCCAAAGCTGAGGATTGCGTTTTCATTGACGACACTTTGGTGAATATCGAGGCGGCGAACCGGCTCGGGATTCAGGGGTTGCACTTCGTCGATGCTGAGAAGCTGAGGCTCGATTTGCGATCCCTCGGATTTTCCGTCTGACATTCCAATCCCTGCCTTCGTTAGGATTTCGGCACTTTCCAGAGCTCTTTTGCGAGCGCTGCAATTTCGTCGGCGGCCTTGTTGGCGCGTCCGACCTCCAGAACCGTGAGCCCGTGGCGCATGGTGGCGGCAAAGGCGACGCGGTTTCCGACCTGCGTCTTTGCAATCCGCTTGCCATATTCGGTCATGGCCGAGATCATTTCAGCCGTCAGAGCGGCTCTTGGCGGAACGCGGTTAAGAACGATGGTAACCGGGGTCTTTTCGCCGTCTGCCAGTTCAAGCGTTGACTTCGTCGCCCAAAGGTCAATCGGCGACGGTTGGATCGCAACCACGATGTGGTCAGCGGCTTCGATGGCGGGCTTGGCGTCGGTGTCGGCCTTGGGTGGAGTGTCGACGACCACCACGTCGAAATCGCGGGCGAGATAGCGCGCCTCGCGCCTGGCACCCCAACCGGACGCGGTTTTGAAAACGAGGCCGGTCTTTTCGTCGCCAAGTGCTGTTTCGCGGGCTTCAAACCATTGGCCAAGGCTGCCCTGAGGGTCGGTGTCGAGGATCGCGACGGACGTGTTTCGCCGTTTCGACCAGGCTACGGCGAGATGGGCGGAGAGCGTCGTTTTTCCGGCGCCCCCTTTTTGTTGCGCGATTGTGATGATGCGGCCAGCCACGTCCAAAACCTCATGTTCTGCGACATATTGCACTGCAATATGAAATGGTGCAATGCGGAAATCCCTTAGGCCGCTGGTGTTTCCACGGTTTCCAAAAACTTGGCCATTCGGGCGAGCGCGCGCTCGATGTTTTCCACTGAGTTGGCGTATGAAAGGCGGACATAGCCCTCGCCGAGGATGCCGAAGTCTGGGCCGCCGATGATCGCGACGCCTTCGGTTTCGAGCATTTGGGACGCGAGCGGTTTCGCCTTCCAGCCGGTTTTGGAAATGTTCGGGAACGCGTAAAAAGCGCCCTCCGGCATGACGCAGGAGAAGCCGCGGAGCGCGTTCAAGCCGTTGACCACCACGTGGCGGCGCTCGTCAAACGCTGCCATCATGTCGGCCACACTGTCCTGCGGTCCAGTCAGCGCTTCAAGCGCTGCGTACTGCGCAGGCGCGTTGACGCAAGACCATGAATTGACCGCGAGTTTGCGCGCATAATCGTAAAGTCGGTCCGGCCAGACGGAGTAGCCCAGCCGCCAACCGGTCATGGCGTAAGTTTTCGACCAACCGTCCAAGAGGATGAGCCGATCCGCGATTTCCGGGTATGTGATCAGCGAGCGATGTTCCCGCCCGTCAAAGGTCATCTGGCCGTATATCTCATCTGAGAGGATTGCCACGTGCGGATGGTTGGCGAGCCCCTTCACGAGCAGATCGATCTCTGAGGCGGGTGTGACCCCGCCCGTTGGGTTTGCCGGCGAATTGACGATCAAGAGCCGGGTTTTTGGCGTGATCAATGAAAGGGTCTCTTCCGCCGAAAACGCAAAGCCATTTTCCTCCCGAATCGGGACGGGAACCGGCGTTGCGCCGGTGAATTCGATCATCGACCGGTAAATGGGAAAGCCCGGATCGGGATAGAGGATCTCAGCGCCCGGCTCGCCAAAGAGGAGGATCGCCAAGAACATCGTCACCTTGCCGCCCGGCACGATGAGCACATTATCGGGCGAGACCTCCGCACCAACCCGACCATGAATATCGGCAGCGACGGCTTCCCGCAGCGATGTGATCCCGGTCGCGGGCGTATAGCCATGATGCCCGTCGCGAATTGCTTTGATCGCGGCTTCAGAGATGTTTTCAGGCGTCGGGAAATCCGGCTGACCGATGCCGAGATTGATGACGTCCATGCCCTCTGCCGCCAGCGCACCAGCGCGGGCCAGCACGGCAAACGCGTTTTCTTCGCCGATGCGGTCAAAGGCTTTGACGGTCTGAAGGGCTGCCATTTCGAAAATCCGTTGTCTGCGTTCAGAGGGGGGACTAACACGAGGAAAAAGAGAATGCGAAGGCGCCATCATGACCCTCGGCCCAACCGTTGAAAACTGGACACCGCGCGAGTCTATCCGCCGCCATGTGATGCAAGGGCGCCTGGTGCGCATGGAGCCGCTTGATGTCGCGAAACATGGCCCGGCGATGTTTGAGCAGTTTCGCGATCTTGATCCCGATGGCGCGGTTTGGACCTATATGCCCGACGGCCCGTTTCCTGAGTGGGAGGGCTTTCGAGCGGCATTCCAAGCAAAGGCCAACAGCCAGGATCCGATGTTTTTCGCGATCGTCGAGATCGAGAGCGGCGAGGCGAGGGGTGTCGCGAGTTACCTCCGCGACGACCCTGCAAATGGTGTGGTTGAGGTCGGCTGGATCGCGTTTTCGCCAAAACTCCAGCGCACACCCCAAGCGACGGAAGCCATGTATCTCATGATGCGTCACGTCTTCGATGATCTTGGCTACCGTCGCTATGAATGGAAGTGCAACAATGGAAACGCCGCGTCCAAGCGCGCCGCTATTCGGCTCGGCATGACGCCCGAGGGCGTGTTTCGGCAGGCGGTCGTCGTGAAAGGCCGGAACCGCGACACCGCTTGGTTTTCGATCCTCGATCATGAATGGCCCGCGCAGAAAGCGCGCTTTGAAACCTGGCTCTCACCCAGTAACTTTGACGAAGCCGGACGCCAGATCCGGCGTCTCGAGGAGTGTGGGAGGAGTGCTGATGAGGCTTGAAGGCAAGCGCGCCATTGTAACTGGTGCGGCGTCTGGATTCGGGGAAGGGATCGCGTCTCGCTTCGCATCGGAAGGTGCGACGGTCGTTGTCGCGGATCTCAATCGAGACGGCGCCAATCGCGTCGCTGGTCTCATCAGCGAGGCCGGTGGCAAGGCTATCGCTGCGGAGGTTGATGTCGCGGACAATCAGAGTGTCAAAACGTTGATCGATGCGACGATCGAGACTGTCGGCGGCGTTGATATCGTCGTCAATAATGCGGGCACCACACACCGCCGTGGCGGCATGATCGAGGTCGAAGAGGACGTTTTCGATCGCGTCTATGCGGTCAATGTGAAGAGCCTTTACCTCTTTGCGCGCCATGCCATTCCGGTGATGGAACGGGGCGCGGCCTTCCTCAATATCGCGTCAACTGCTGGTATTCGGCCACGCCCTGGTCTTGTCTGGTACAATGGCACAAAGGGCGCCGCGATCACGATCACGAAGGGGATGGCGGTCGAACTGGCGCCGGAGGGCATCCGGGTCAATGCGCTCAATCCGGTGGTTGGTGAGACCGGCCTGACGGCCATGTTTCTCGGTGAAGACACGCCGGAGATGCGTGAAACCTTCCGCTCGACTATTCCTTTAGGACGTTTTTCGACGGCGCAGGATGTGGCAAGCGCCGCCGTTTATCTCTGTTCGGATGAAGCCGAGTTCATCACCGGCGTCTGTATGGAAGTCGACGGCGGGCGCTGCGTTTAGGTGGTCGAGTCTGGACCATCATCACGTTCAGCGTGAACGGTCCAAATGGTCTAAGTCTTTGTTTAGTCGCATATTCCTATCTTCAAAGCGTGAACGCTTTGAAGGGAGATGCTTCGTTCTCAAACAAGATCGTCGATCGTGAGATTGAGCGCTGATGCGATCGCTTTGAGAGCAGTGACGGTGCCAGTTTGCGCGCCGCGCTCAATTTGGGCAATCGTCGCTCGACTGATCCCTGATGCGGCAGCCAGATCAGCCTGGGTCATATTGCGATACTCGCGATACACACGGACAGTTGGCTCGCCCGCGATCAGCCGGTCGACGAGGGCGGCCGGGAATGTCTCTTCTTCGCTGTCAGCAATCTTGGCAGCAAGCGCCGCGCTCACGAAGTCAAGCGCCGCCTCTTCATCCTCAAGCGTAATGGGGTAGGTGTTGGTCATGGTATTCTCCTAGCGTCGATACGCATCGCCGCGTTTCTCGATCAGTTGAACTGTAATCTGGTCGACGGCTTCCGTGAAAAAGATGCGCCACGCACCGACGCGCATTCGATAAATCCCAGGCTGTCCGATCACGGGTGCGACGTCGCCGTGACCGGTTTCAGCGTAGCGATCAAGGGTTTTGCGAATTCGTGGCGCATCATTCGCGGCGCGAGCCAAGAGCTTCGCAGCGCTCTTCTTGATGTTGATCGTTTTCACGCTCTAAACGTGATAAATTATCACAATCGAACTTACAACAAGATGTGATAATTTATCACAAAAGGGGGTGATCAACCTCACCCGTGCGCGATCACCTGCCAGGCAACGAGCAGGATCATTACCCAGCCGAGGGTGAAGATGATCGGGCGGGCGGGCATGCGCGTGATGGCTGTGATCATGCCGACCGCGTGGGCGATCCTGAGAGCGAAGAACGCAATGCACGCCCAAACCGTGACCGGCGTTGAAACCGAAAGCGTATGTGCGATCAGCACGATCACGGCAAACGGAACGAACTGCTCAATGAGGTTGAGATGCGCGCGCCTGGCCCGCTGGACCCACAACGGAAACCCCTCAAAGTTCGGCGGCTTGACGAAGGGGTCGAAGCCCTCCGGTGCTTCTGACGTGTTCACGCCGATGATGAAAGGAATCCAAAGGCTGGCGGCGAGAATGGTGGTGAGAATGAGCATCATGAGCTCGGTGGTCATCGGTCTGTCCTTTCCAGGGTAAAGCTCTCCCGTTCACCGGCGATCGCCGGTGTTGGGCATTGGTCGATTGTTTGAGAGTGGTGCGGGGCTAGGCTTCCGAGCCCATTTCGTTCGGAATGATCAGAGGCTCGCCAGTTTCAAGATAGCTCTTGAGGCTTGCCGCGAATTCTGACCAACCGCGTACGAGTTGGAGCAGCTTGAGGGCGCGTGTCGCCTCAGCATTCTCCATTGGGGTATCCCGGAGGGCCAAGAAGGGGTCGCGCGCGGTTGGTCAGAATTCGCGGCAAGCCTCAAGAGCTATCTTGAAACTGGCGAGCCTCTGATCATTCCGAACGAAATGGGCTCGGAAGCC
>JBCCMK010000049.1:0-18601 GCA_039026395.1 Pseudomonadota bacterium
CCCCCCCAAATAAAAAAAAACCCGGGGCGTTGTCACACAACCCCCGCGTCTGGTCAAGCGGTACAAGTTTTAAATTCTTGCTTCTACGCCCTTATCTGAGGCGGGTAGACAAGAAACTACGAACCTGTTTCGAGGAGCGCTTCTTCCGCATGCGATCCTGCGATTGCCCGAACGAGATCGACAATCCGTCGACGCACAACCGGGTCGTTTATTTCTAAATACGCCTTCACGAGCCCAAGCCCATCTGACGTATTGATGATATCGATCATGTATCCGGCGGACGCACCTTCTTCTACGCCACCTGCCGCACCAGATGTTTCCTGGCCTGGTAGGTCTTCAAAGAAGAAGGATACCGGCACCGAAAGGATTTCCGATATCTGATGCAAACGGCTCGCGCCGATGCGATTGACGCCTTTTTCATACTTTTGAACCTGCTGGAATGTTAGTCCTAGCTGTTCACCGAGCTTCTCCTGGCTCATGCCCAAAAGCAGACGACGCAACCTGACGCGCGCGCCGACGTGCACGTCGATTGGGTTCGGACGTTTGGTCACGTGTTGGTCCTCTCATGGAATTGACCCCGCCATCCCGTGCGTATGTCCCCACTTGAGTGTTTACGACTGATTGCTGGAACTATAACCGAACTTAGGGTTGTGATGGAATAGAGTTCGCTCATTAGGATTAATGGCTAATCAGAACCAGTGCGTTAACGCATTTGGCGACGCGACGACCGCCTGACGTCAACAAGCCAAATAAGTAGCGTATAAATATAGATCGGAATAAGAATGATCAACCCAACTTTTGAGTACGTTGTTTCAGGCAAAATATCGGGTATCAACCCGTCAAGAACGCCGCGCTGATTCACTTCGATACTTTGCGATAGTTCCCCATTTGCAGTAATAATTGCGGAAATTCCTGTATTTGCTGCACGTATGACTGGCAGCCCAAGCTCTACTGCACGTACGCGCGCCTTATGAAGATGCTGTGGTGGGCCAATGCTCGTCCCAAACCATGCATCATTGGTAACATTTACGATCCAATCCGGCCGTTCAAGTCCAGAAAGTAGTGTTCCCGAAAAAATTATTTCATAGCAGATAAGGGCACGAAAGGGCGGCACCAGCGCATCTGCGAGCAGTTTTGGTGATCGCCCCGCATCGAACGTTCCAGGGATCGAAACCAATCGGGTGATTCCCACTCTTTTCAGGGTGTCTTCAAAGGGCACCTTCTCGCCAAACGGTACCAAGCGCACCTTATCGTAGCGATCGAGGATCTCGCCAAAATCGCTGATAAGATAGAGGCTATTGAAGAGCGTGTAATCGTCGCCAACGATTGCGCCTTCAACGCGATTCGCGCCAGTGATCAAATGCTGACCGGGCTGGAGGAGATCGCCGATCGCCTGCAAAGCTCCAGGCTCGTGATCAAGAAGAAATGGCGGAGCAGATTCAGGCCATAAAATGATATCTGGCGGCGGCGGCGCGTCTCCAACATCGCCGATGCTAGTCGTCTCTCGGGTCGAGCCCCGGGATAGATCCAAATAGGTCGAAAAAATCGAGGCTCTGTTTTCGGGCAACCATTTCTGGTCCTGCGCGATGTTTGCCTGCACGATCCGAATGCGAAGCGGTTCGTCGTCGCTGGCAGGTATATCGATCGTGAGACGCCAAGCGCCGTAGCCGAAAATCGCGAGGAGTAAAGCACCGTTGAGGACGATAAACCCTTTTGAAGGCTGAGCGTCGGCGAGCGTCGCAGGCGCGCCGAATATCAAGACAGCAAAGACGGTCAGTCCATAGACGCCGACAAGCGCTGCGGATTGCATGGTGACCGTGTAGGCGGTGAGCGAATAGCCGAGCGTATTCCATGGAAAGCCAGTGAGTACGAAACCACGTGCAAGTTCGACCACGCCGAAGGCGAGCGCGAGGGCCGCAACCCGCCCCGCACCTTCGGTCCACATGAGACGCGCAATCGAGCAAGCAACGCCATAAAAAATCGCCATCCCACCGGCCATCGCAGCGACCGCGAACGGCATCATCCAGCCATGGGCCGCAGCGTCGACGAGAAACGCCTCACCGATCCAGAAAAGGCCGCCCAAAAAGAAGCCAAACCCAAAAAACCATCCGACCGCAAATGCCGGTCGCATGCGCCGAACACGCGCGGTTTCGCCATCACCTTCTAACGCACCGTCCAAAAGCCAAACGAGGACGGGGAAGGTCACGAAGAGAACCAGTGGAAAGGAAAACGGCGGAAAGCCTAAAACAGTGATCAGCCCTGCGGCGATCGCTACCCCCCGGCGTCGCCAGCCCCACGATAGCGTCACCCAGGACGCAAAACTGGCGATCATGCGTTCGGCTGCGCCCCATCGCTTGAGCGTCCTAGAGTGGGCTCCGGCAGCGGTGTTTCATTCGGCTCAATGGGCGCGACCGCAGTCTTGACGATCTTCACACGCTTGATCCGTCGCGGATCAGCGTCAAGCACCTCGACTTCGAACGGACCCTCCAGCGGGACGATTTCGCCCCTCACAGGAACGCGCCCAATCAGCGAAAAGACAAAACCGCCCAGCGTGTCGACTTCCTCTGCCGCTTCATGCGTCAAGAGATCGATGTCTAGCGCTTTGGAGAGATCGTCGAGCGAAGCACGAGCGTTTACAATGAGACCGCCGTCGCGGGCTTTTTTGATCAGATCCGCTTCGTCCTGATCGTGCTCATCTTCAATGTCGCCGACGATCTCCTCCATGAGATCTTCAATGGTGACCAGACCATCGGTGCCACCATATTCATCGACAACGATCGCCATGTGGATCCGGGTCGCCTGCATCTTTGCTAGGAGGTCGAGCGCTGGCATAGATGGCGGGACAAAGAGAACGGGTCGCACAAGGCGGGTCTCAGAGAGCGCCTTATCGAGCTTGACCTTTTTCAGATCGAGATCACCGGGAAGCGGTATCTTTCGTTTGGCTATATCCGCCTTCGTCAGCCGCGCGGTCTGCGTGATGCTGTTGGTGATGTCTTTGACATGAACCATGCCCACCGGTTCATCGAGCACGTCGTTGTAAACCGGTATGCGAGAGTGGCCGGCCGCTTTGAAAATATTGAGGATCTCGGCAAGTTTCGTTGACTGCTCAACCGCGATGATATCCGCGCGAGGCACCATCGCGTCTTCGACACGTCGCTCTCGAAGTCCGAGAATGTTTCGGAGAAGCGCGCGCTCTTCGGCGGTGAATTGCTGGTCTGAACCATCGACCTCTTCGGCATCGAGCGCGTCGGCAAAATCATCGCGCAGCGATGTCTCCCGGGAAAACCCAAGCGCCTGCTTCAAGCGCTCGAAAAAGGTCTCGTTTGAAAGCCGGGGCGCGCGATTTAATGCGGCGATTCCGGGCGTGGCATGTCCATTCAATGAACCCGGACTGTCGCCGACCTCTTCATCCGGATTTTCTGCGGCACCATTCATGTGCCGACCATTGATCGCGTCGTCCGCTTGCATTTCAGCGTTGGTCGCCATCGAATCAACTGTATCTTTCACTGTCTCCAACCATAATTTGCGAAGTTCTGTCGCCTAAGACAAGACTTGCTCTGTTTTGCCCGCCGATGAAGGGTCGAGGTCCGGATAGGGATTTGCAACGCCCAATGTGGCGAGAATATTGATTTCCAGCGATTCCATCGCCTCGGCCTTATCGTCTACATCGTGATCATACCCCAAAAGATGAAGAACCCCGTGAACGAACAAGTGCTGGATGTGATGTTCGAGTGGAATGCCAGCGACCTTCGCTTCGCGCGCGACGGTTTCAGCAGCCAACACGATGTCGCCAAGCGGATAGTCCATCTCTAGACGAGCAGATTGACCAGCCTCATCTTGGGGGAACGACAGGACATTGGTTGGCTTATCGATCCCGCGCCAAGCCTGATTGAGGTCGGCGATTTCTCTATCGCTCGAAAAGACAACCGAAATCTCGCGGCTAAGCCGTGGCTCCCCTTTAAGATGATCACGGCAAGCCGCAAAAGCACGGGCAAGAATGGTTTCAAGCTGGTCTAGCGCGGGCCAATCGCCGGACTGAACGGAGATGTCATACATCTTCGGGCGTGGTGTTCATGTCCTCAGCAGCATCGGCGTCGGTCGTGTCATCGAGCACTGGGACCGCGCCATTTCTGCGTTGTCCGCGTTTTTCATAGGCAGAGACAATCTTCGCGACCAGCGGATGACGAACCACATCCGCAGCGGTGAATGTGATTTCCGAAATGCCATCGATGCCGGAGAGGAGTTTGAGGGCTTCCTTGAGGCCCGAGGTTTGACCCGGAGGCAGATCGATCTGACTTGGATCGCCGGTTACGATCATCCGGCTGTTCTCGCCAAGCCGGGTTAAGAACATCTTCATCTGCATTGATGTCGTGTTCTGCGCCTCGTCGAGGATCACTGCGGCGTTTGCCAAGGTGCGGCCACGCATGAAGGCGAGTGGCGCGATTTCAATGACGCCCGATTGAATGTCCCGCTCGACCCGGTCCGCGGCCATGACGTCGTAGAGCGCGTCGTAAAGCGGTCGCAGGTACGGATCCACCTTCTCTTTCATGTCTCCGGGAAGAAAGCCCAGACGCTCGCCCGCCTCAACTGCCGGGCGAGATAGCACGATCCGGTCGACATTGCCGCGCTCAAGGAGCGACGCTGCGTGGGCGACCGCAAGATAGGTTTTGCCGGTGCCGGCGGGACCGTTTGCGAAAACAAGTTCGTTCTCAACGAGGGCTCGGATGAACGCCTCCTGATTGGGCGTTCTGGCCGCGATCAGTCGCTTGCGTGTTTCGATCGAGGCCGCACCGCTTTTCGGCTTAAATTCCGCACTTCGCGGCGTCGTTTCAGGCGCGAGCCGCAGCGCACCGTCAACATCTCCAAGCGTAATTGGCTGACCGGATTCTGCGCGATCTTCGAGTGTCTCCAGGGCCGCCGTGGCTCTGTCCACCGCGTCTATCGTGCCGGAAAGTGTGACCTGATTGCCGCGCGCCACCGCGATGACGTGCAACCGTTGCTCAATGAGCGCTAGATGCTGATCGAACTGCCCCACCACGTCGCTCGCGACGCGGTTATTCTCAAATACGACAATGGCCTTGGCTTCTGCATCGCCAGGTGGCGCCGACTGGACTCTCAAACGGCGGCCTCCAGAGCAACGGATGTGTTGGACGGTGCCTTAAAGGCACCAAAAAGGCTGTTCGTCGCCGCCTCTGTGATCGTCACCGGCATAATCTCCCCGATCAGTTCAGGGTTTGCCTCGACCTGCACCGGCTGAAGATAGGGCGAGCGGCCAATCAATTGACCGGGATAGCGGCCTGGTTTTTCGAACAACACTTCAAACGATTGCCCGACAAGGCTTGTCTGAAATGCAGATTGCTGGTCCCGCAAGAGCGCTTGAAGGGCGGCCAATCGCTCCTTCTTTACCGGTTCCGGCACTTGTTCGGTTTTGTCAGCTGCGGGAGTACCTGGCCTCTCGCTATATTTGAACGAGTAAGCCTGAGCGAATGTGACCTTCTCAACGAGGTCCATGGTGTCGGCAAAGTCCTCATCCGTCTCACCGGGAAAGCCAACAATGAAATCGCTCGACAATGCAAGGTGCGGGACCCGGTCGCGCAACCTGTCGATGATCTCAAAGTAGAGATCCCGCCCATGCTTGCGGTTCATGGCTTTTAGAATTCGATCCGACCCGGACTGCACCGGCAAATGAAGGTAAGGCATCAATTGCGGAAGGTCGCCATGGGCAGCGATGAGGTCTTCCGACATGTCGCGCGGATGGCTCGTGGTGTAGCGCAACCGCTCGACGCCCTCGATCTCGGAGAGCTCCCAAAGGAGGCGCGCGAGGCTCCAGGTTTTCCCGTCCGGGCCCTCACCATGATAGGCATTCACATTTTGGCCGAGAAGGGTGATTTCCCGAACGCCGGACGCCACGAGACGGTACGCTTCATGGCGAATTTTGTCGACCGGGCGGGAGAGTTCAGCACCACGCGTGTACGGCACCACGCAGAATGTGCAGAACTTATCACAACCCTCCTGAACCGTCAGAAACGCCGACCGACCTCGCGCCCGCTGGACATCTGGTTGCGCAATGGGAAGTTTTTGAAATTTCTCGTCGCCTGGGAAGTCCGTCTCGACGACGATTTCGCCAGCGCGCTGACGGGTCAGCATGTCAGGCAATTTGTGGTAGGTCTGCGGCCCGAAAACGAGATCGACGACTGGCGCACGCGCGACGATCTCTTCGCCCTCGGCCTGCGCCACGCAGCCAGCAACAGCAATGGTCGTGTCGCGACCGTCCGAGGACTTCCGTTTGGTCTTCAGCTTTCGCAGGCGACCCAATTCCGAATAGACCTTTTCGGCGGCCTTTTCGCGGATATGGCAGGTGTTCAGGATGATGAGATCTGCGTCATCCGGCTCATTCACCGGACGATACCCATCCGTCGCCAAGATGTCGGCCATACGATCTGAATCGTAGACATTCATCTGGCAGCCATAGGACTTTATGAAAACCGTCTTGGTGTTGGGCTTTTGGCCCTTTGCGACTTTTGCCTGTGTGCTGTTCTCAGCCTTGGACTTCATTGGCATCGGGGCGTTGGAGCTTACCCGGGAAATCAGAGCGGTCTTTTTGTTCGTTCTGGACGATGTAGTCATAGACGGTGTTCGCGGTCTCTCGCGCTCGACATCTCAACCTAATGCATTTCCCCTATCTCAAGCGGTAACGCGTTTGATGACGCTTGGGTAGCCTTTTTCTGGCGCAAAAGCGGTAATTGAAGGCCTATATCTGTGGTAATTCACGCGGCGTTCGGCACAGTGAGCTTTAGGACAAGCGCATCGGTCCGTTTGTTATTCGTCGCATAGTACGCGCGGCGGCGGCCGACCTCTTTGAAACCTGCGTCTTCGTAGAGCGAAAGAGCGGCGATGTTGTCCGCAGCGACGTCCAGCGTGATTGAGGCGTTCGTCTCCTTCGCTCGTTCGATCAAGTCGGCAAGGAGCTGTGCCGCAATGCCCTTTCTGCGCGCGGCAGGATCCGTTATGACGGTGACGATATCCCAGTCCAAAGCGGCAGTTTGGCAGATGATGGCACCAAAAGGGGCGCCGACAAGAGCCTCTCCACGCTTCGCAACGATGACAGCGTGATGCTCGCTTTCGATCCAATTCAGGAAGCTTGCCGCATCCCACGCTCTTTCGAAGCATCGTGCATGGAGGCGAGAAAGCGCGAGCGCGTCATCCGGATTGGCGTCCCGTGTGATCACTGTCTTTGAAGCGCTTTACCCACCTGCGGTTTCGCGTCTGGCGGGCGGAGATAGAGCGGTTTTGGCGCTTCACTGACAGATCCACGCTTCGATACGGCGACAGAGGCCAGGGCCCAAAGGTCGAGCGGCTCACCAGTTACGTCCGTTGCAGCGCTCGCGCGCGGATCGGTCTCATCGAGAATTTCTGGTGCAGAGATGGGACACCCACCAATATCGAACGCTTGATGATAGACTTGCCCCCGTCGTGCATCCTGCATGAGTGCGAATCCGGTCGCGGGCGTCTCTAAAATGGCGATTGCGTGCGCGCGGGCTTCCAGCGTGATGACGCCGATCGCTTGAACCTTACCGGTCAATGCCAGGCCCCGCGCCGTTGCAACGCCGATCCGCACACCCGTGAAAGAGCCCGGCCCCACCGTGACGGCGATGAGATCGAGATCACCGATCTTAAGATTTGCCTCGTCGAGGCATTCACCTATCATCGGGATAATGCGCTCCGCGTGCCCGCGCGCCATCGGTTCAGTCCGTTGCGAAAGCGCGTTGCCCGGCAAGGGTTCGCCCGAAAAAACTGCAGCCGCGCAGAAGGGCCCGCAGGTATCAATCGCGAGCGTGCGCAGCGGTCAGGACCGGGAAACCAGGCTTAAACGGGACGGACCTCTGTCACGTCCGGCAAGAAATGACGGAGGAGATTTTCAATTCCGTGCTTGAGCGTCGCCGTCGAAGACGGGCATCCGGCGCACGCCCCCTTCATATGGAGATAGACGATCCCGTCCCGGAACCCGTGAAAGGTGATGTCGCCACCATCCTGCGCCACAGCGGGGCGGACGCGAGTATCAAGCAGCTCTTTAATGGTCGAGACGGTCTCTTCGTCGGCTTCGTCATAACTCTCACCGTGAACACTGATGGCGATATCGTCGCCATTCACAACCGGCGCACCGGACATGAAGTGCTCCATGATCGTGCCAAGAACAGCCGGTTTTAAGTGCTGCCATTCCGCATCCGACTTCGAGACGGTGATGAAGTCTGAGCCCAGAAACACGCCTTCGACGCCGTCGATCGCGAAGAGGCTCGTCGCCAAAGGCGAATTGATCGCCTCACCCGGATCGCGGAAGTCAAGCGCACCTTCCGGCATCACCGGACGGCCGGGCAGGAACTTCAACGTGGCGGGATTGGGTGTCGCTTCCGTTTGGATGAACATGACAACGGTCTCTCGTGCAGGGCGGTGTCGGGTGTACCGCAGATATAATTTCTACGGACGAGAATTAAAAGGGACCACTCGCATCATCGTTTAAACCGAGAAGGACTAGGGTCAGGACAGCGCTTCGATCTCTTCGTCCGAGAGCGTGCCTGGTACGACTGTGACCGGAATCGCAAATCCGGATGCGCGACCGCCCGCAAAGAGTGAAACGAGGGGACCTGGACCGTCCTTATCGGACCCCGCCCCTAAAACGAGAATGGCGATATCTTGGTCCTCTTCAATCAATTCCTGGACGGCTTCGGCGGGCGTGCCCTCTTTCAAAACCGTCTCAGGCTCGATGTCGATGGTGGCCTTCGCCTGTTCAATGGCGCGATCGATCTGCGCGCGGGCCGCGTCTTCCGCCTCCTCGCGCATGATCTTCTCAACACCCATCCAATGCTGAAAATCCACCGGCTCAATGCAAGCGAGGATGGTCAACCCACCGCCCGAATGCGCCGCCCGGCGCGCCGCAAATTTGAGCGCCCGCTCGCATTCCGGGGTCTTATCGACGACGACCAGAAACTTTCGCGTGTGGCCCGCTTCACTGCTTCGACGAATGCGGCTCATCTGGGCATGCTGCCAAGCAAGCTCGTCAGACGCAACCGGTTTGGCGTCACCGGGAGACGAAACCCAGGATCGATTTCACCTCGCGCATCGTCACGCTCGCGATCGCTGAGGCCTGCTCGGCACCCTTGGCGAGCACGGCGTCGATGGCCGATGGATCGCCTAAAAGACGATTCATTTCGGCGGCGATCGGCTCCAATTTAGCCACCGCAGCTTCCGTCAAATCGCCCTTAAATTGAGCAAATTGCGCACCTGCATGATCTTTCAGTACCGCCTCTTTCGACATATCGGTGAGGGCGGCCATCAGGCCGACCAAGTTTTCCGCTTCGGGGCGATCCTTCAGCCCGTCAGGATCGGACGGTAAAGGATCAGGGTCAGTGCGTGCCTTTCTGATCTTCTGCGCGATCGTGTCGGCATTGTCCGTCAGATTGATGCGTGAAAGGTCAGACGCGTCAGACTTCGACATCTTTTTCGTGCCGTCTCTGAGTGACATCACCCGTGTTGCTGGACCGGTAATAAAGGGTTCCGGCACCGGGAAATATTCCGCCGCGTAGCCGTTTTTTCCGATGGAGTCCGCGAAGTCGAGGTTAAACTTCTGCGCAATGTCTCGCGTCAGTTCGAGGTGCTGTTTTTGATCCTCGCCGACCGGCACATGCGTCGCCTTATAGGCCAAAATGTCAGCCGCCATCAGCGTTGGGTAAGAAAAGAGACCGACCGAGGCGTTCTCGCGGTTCTTGCCCGCCTTTTCCTTGAATTGCGTCATGCGGTTGAGCCAACCCATGCGCGCCACGCAGTTGAACACCCAGGCGAGTTCTGCGTGCTCGGGCACTTGGCTCTGATTGAAAAGGATGGACCGCTCCGGATCGATCCCGCAGGCGATGTAAGCCGCTGTGACCTCACGGATATTGCTCGCGAGTTCTTCCGGGTCCTGAAACACCGTCACCGCATGGAGATCAACGACGCAATAGATGCAGTCATGGGTGTCTTGCATTTTCACCCAGTTCACCATCGCGCCCAGATAGTTGCCGAGATGAAGGGCGTGGGTTGGTTGCATGCCGGAAAAGACGCGCAAAGGGTGGTGAGACATCACCGGGCTCCGTTTTGATCTCTTAGGGTCAGGACCCTGTATGTCAGGAAAGACGCCGCGCCTTATGGCAAAGGCTCAAGTCCGGTTCAACTGGTTCTGTTCTTTGTCGTTACGCAGAGCGCCTGCGGAACTGGCCCGCGATCTGGTTGAGTCTCGCAGCACCCGTCAGGTGAGCGACCAGAAAGAAGACGAGAATGCCAGCCGCAATGAGACCAGCGAAGATTGGCAAGCGCAGAACGTCCGGTGTTGTTGGGTCCAACTGAGGACCGACGATTGAAGCGATGCCGTAAAGAACGCCTGCCATGGCCGCGCTGGACGCGATCATCAAAACCGTTCGCTTGATACCCGCCCCGTCTGGCACCCAATGCCCGCGGCTCAAAAGCAGCCCAGCCAGCAGCGCGGCATTCACCCAGGCCGATAGCGAGGTAGCGATCGCGATCCCCACATGGCCGATAAACGGAAAAAGCGCGAGGCTCCCGGCAATGTTGATTGCAACGCCGATGGCCGCAAAAATCATCGGTGTTTTGGTGTCCTCCCGGGCGAAATAGCCGGGCGAAAAAACCTTGATCAGCACAAAGGCTGGGAGCCCAAACGCAAAGGCTTGAAGCGCTGCCGCCGTCGCGACACGGCTCTCGGCTGTAAAGGCGCCGCGCTCGAACAGAACCGATACGACGGGTTCTGCAATCGTTGCAAGGGCGGCGGCGGCCGGCAGCGTAAGGAGCATGGCGTATTCGAGCGCCTTATTCTGACTGGCGTTCGCGCTTGCATCCCCTTCACTTCGCAATCGCCGGGTCAAATCGGGTAGAAGCACCACGCCGAGTGCGATGCCGATCACGCCGAGCGGTAATTGATAGACGCGGTCAGCGAGATAGAGGAACGACACGGCTCCGTCTTGAAGCGTCGCGATGATGGTGCCGATAAAGATGTTAATCTGGGTGACGCCGCCGGCGATGATCCCCGGAATGCCCAGCGCGATCAGGCGTCTTACACCGGGCGTGAGTCGTGGCCGTCGAATGCGAAGCCGATAGCCCGCCCGCGACGCCGAAACATAAAGAAGAGCGAGTTGAGCGAGCCCAGCAAAGGCGACGCCACCCGCCAGCCAAGTCGCGCCATTCGGCGTGTCATTCAGCCCGCTGAGGCCGATAAAAACGAGCGCTGCGATCAACACGATATTCAAGAGAACAGGCGCAAATGCCGCCGCAGCAAATCGTCCGGTCGCATTCAAAAGCCCAGAGAGAAGCGCGATTATCGCCATGCAAAAGAGGTAGGGAAAGGTGATCTGGGTGAGGAGGACCGCCAGATCAAACTGCTCTTTGTTGTCGACGAAGCCGGGCGCGAACACGACCATGACGAGCGGCATCCCAGCGATGACGAGGATGGAGAACACGAGCACTGTGAAGCCGAGTGCGGCCATCGCCTCCTCGGCAAAAGAGTGCGCCGCATCCTTCCCTTCTTCCTCCAAACGTCGGCCAAAAAGCGGAACGAAAGCGGAGTTAAAGGCACCCTCTGCAAACCAGCGTCGAAAAAGGTTAGGCAACCGAAAGGCCACAAAAAACGCGTCCGCAATGGGCCCCGTACCAAAGCCCGCAGCGAGCAAAATATCGCGCACAAAACCCAAAATCCGAGAGAGGAGCGTTGAGCCGCCGACGGTGGCAAACGCGCGGGCAAGGTTCATTCAGCCGCCACCTTGGGCGTTGATTTCTTGCGCGGCTTTTCGGTTTCACCAAACACCTTCAAAAGTGCCTTCTTGATCCGCGTTTGCCGCGCTTTTGTCTGGATTTTCCCACCCGTCAGGTCGGTGACATAGAAGACATCAAGCGCCCGCTCGCCAAACGTCGCGATATGCGCAGAGGCGACATTGAGATTGAGCGTACCGATCGCCGTCGTCAGGTCATAAAGGAGGCCTGGACGGTCGAGGCCCGAAATTTCAAGCAGGGTCTGCTGGGTTGAGACATCATTGTCGATGCGAACCTCCGGCGCGATGGAAAACGCCTTTAGCCGACCGGGCTGACCATGTCGCGTCTTGCGCTTCACCTGATCTGGCATAGCGATCTCGCCGCGCATCCCCGCCTCAATGAGGGCCGAGAGACGCCGCGCGCGTTCGAGTTCTTCCTCGTCATCCGGCAGTTGGCGGCGAACCGCAATCATGTCGATTGCAAGGCCGTCCGTCGTCGTAAAAATATTGGCGCTCACAATGTCGGCGTCGCCGGTTGTGCAGGCGCCAGCCACCTCCGCCAGAAGCGTTGGATGATCCGGTGCAATCACGGTCACCTCGGTCACGCCGCGGAACGCGTCTGTGCTCTCTTGAAGCACGAAACGATCACCGGCCGCGTCGACCACCTGAAAGAGATCGACGTGCTCACGCCGCTGGACCGGCGTCGTCTGGAGCCAGTAGGCGTCGCTGTGCCGGTCGGCATAGGCGTCGAATTCGGCATTTGTCCAATGACTGAGTTCAAGCTGGAGAGCATCGCGGGCGCTTGCCACCTGCCGATCTCTACTGGCACCCGGAACGTCTCCCGTGAGGACCGGCAGTGTCGACCAATAGAGCGTTCTGAGAAGCTGGCCTTTCCAACTGTTCCAGACGCCAGGCCCGACCGCACGAATGTCAGCAACTGTCAGGAGGAGGAGAAGTCGCATCCGCTCCGGCGTTTGCACGACCTTGGCGAAATCCGCGATCGTCGCAGGGTCTGAAAGATCACGCGATTGAGCAATGCTCGACATGGTCAGATGCTCTTCGATGAGCCAAGCGACAAGTTCCGTGTCGGCCTTAGACAGCCCCAGGCGCGGGCAAAGGCGACGGGCGACCTTTGCACCCGCGATCGAGTGATCCTCGGGCCGACCCTTTGCAATGTCATGGAGGAAAAGCGCCACATAGAGCACGGTTCGATTTTCGATCCGACTGATGAGCTCGTGCGAGAGCGGCAATTCGGTTTCGAGTTCGCCGCGCTCAATCTTGGCAAGCGCTCCGATGGACCGCAGCAGATGCTCATCGACCGTATAGTGATGATACATGTTGAATTGGACGAGCGAAACGATGCGACCGAAATCGGGGATGAATTTCCCAAGCACGCCCGCTTCGTTCATGCGCCGAAGCGCGCGCTCTGGATTCTCGGTATCGGTGAGAAGTTCAATGAAGGCTCGGTTCGCCTTCGGGTCGGCGCGCACATCCTTATCGATCAAACGGAGCGAGCGTCGAATAAGCGTCAGGGCATCTGGATGAAAGAGCAGGCCTTCCCGGTGCGATACTGCGAAGATACGGATCAGATTGACGGGATCGCGCTCGAAAACTCTCTCATTTGCGACCGATAACCGTCCCGTGTCGATGACAAAGTCTTTGCCGAGCGGTTTCGGTTCCGGTTCGCGACCAACGCCGAGTGGAGACATGAGTTTTTGAATGACGCCCGGTTTCTTCGCCTCGCGCAATTCGAGCGCCGCGCAAAAGATGCGGGTCAGGTCGCCGACGTCTTTTGCCACCAGGAAATAGTGCTTCATAAAGCGCTCGACGGCGGCGAGGCCCGCCGCATCGCGATACCCGAGCCGCGCTGCCATCTCAGCTTGGAGATCGAATGACAAGCGCTCCTCTGATCGTCCTGTCAGGAAGTGCATGTGGCAGCGCACAGCCCAAAGAAAGTCTTCGCTTTTTAAGAAGTCGCGGTACTCGGCGCGCGAAAACACGCCGATATCGAACAGCTCTTCGATCGTTCGCACGCGGTAGAAGTATTTCGCGATCCAAAACAGCGTGTGGAGGTCTCGAAGCCCGCCTTTTCCCTCTTTGACGTTCGGCTCAACGACATAGCGGCTCTCGCCGGTCTTCTTGTGCCGCACGTCGCGTTCGGCGAGTTTCGCGTCTATGAAATCCCGCGCGGTGTTATAGAGAATGTCCCGCTCAAACCGCATCCAGAATTCGTCAAAGAGCGAGGTTTCACCGCCGATACACCGTGCTTCCAAAAGCGCGGTGCGGATTGTCATGTCACTCCGTGAGAGCTTGATGCACTCCGAGACCGTGCGGGTGGCATGACCGACTTTAAACCCGAGGTCCCAAAGCCGGTAGAGGATGAACTCGATCACGCTCTCGCCCCAGGGCGTCTGCTTATAGGGCCTCAGAAACAGAAGATCGATGTCGGAGCCTGGCGCCAGCGTCCCTCGGCCATAACCTCCAACGGCAACGATCGCGAGCCGCTCTGCGCTCGACGGATTGCGGGAGGGATAGACATAGGTGGTGGCGAAATCGAAAAGGACGCGGATCAACTCGTCCTGAAGGGCGGAAAGATCCTTCGCACAGGCGAGACCGCGACCGTCCTCTTCGAGCCGAGCCCGGATCGCATCGCGCCCGTCTTTGATCGTCGACTTCAGGAGCGCCAAGACGTTCTTGTCGCGCTCGCTTTCCCGCATTTCTGTGTGAAATGCCGAGAGCTGCTGGCGCACATCGTCAGTTGGAAATGCCGCCGTGATGTCGGTCATCAAATTCATAGGTCGCGTGTTTGACGGCTCCGCAGAGCGCGGTCAACTGTCCTCGATTGACTTCGCCTTCAGCGCGTAGAGCGCATCCAATGCCGCGCGCGGCGACATGTGGTCAGGCTCCAGCGCTTCAATCGCCTCCCGCAGCGCGGCATCCTTCGGATTCGCAGCGGGCTGCGGTGCGACTTTGACAGAAAAAAGTGGCAAATCATCGATGATCGCCGTCGGTCCGCGATCACGCTCACCCGCCTCAAGGCGTTCGAGCACGTCTCGCGCGCGCTCAATGACGGGAGTTGGAAGGCCTGCGAGCTTGGCAACCTGGATACCGTAGGACCGGTCAGCGGCACCCATCTCGACCTCATGAAGAAAGACCACGTCGCCGCGCCATTCTTTGACCTTCACCGTCGCGTTTCGGACCCGCTCCAGTTTCGACGAGAGGGCCGTAAGCTCATGGAAATGGGTCGCGAATAGCGCACGGCATTTGTTGACGGCGTGAAGATGTTCGACACTCGCCCACGCAATCGAAAGGCCATCGAATGTGGCCGTGCCGCGCCCGATCTCATCGAGGATAACGAGGCTTCGATGGTCTGCCTGATTGAGGATTGCCGCCGTTTCAACCATCTCGACCATGAAGGTCGAGCGCCCGCGGGCCAAATCATCTGACGCACCGACACGGCTGAAAAGCCTCGTCACAACACCGATATGTGCGCGCTTTGCGGGGACGAAACCGCCCGCTTGTGCGAGGATGGCAATTAGAGCGTTTTGGCGCAGATAGGTGGACTTACCCGCCATGTTCGGCCCAGTGAGAAGCCAGAGCCTGCCCGTGTCTTCAGGATCACTTTCGGCTGGACCGAGCGCACAATCATTCGCGATGAACGCCGCATCGCCTGCCGCCGTGAGGGCTTGTTCAACGACAGGATGGCGACCGCCTTCGATCTCAAAGGCGATTGAATCATCGACCTTTGGTCGAGCATAGTTCTGCTCAGCTGCCAGTGCCGCATGACTGGCCACCACGTCGAGCGCGGCAGCTGCATCGGCCAGACCCTGAAGGGCTTGCGCTTCACGAAGGGCAAAGGCACGCAGATCCTCAAACACCGCCATCTCAACGGCGAGTGCGCGGTCCGCAGCCTGTGTTATCCGCGCCTCCAGATCGGAGAGTTCGACGGTCGAAAACCGGACGACATTCGCCATGGTCTGACGATGAATAAACGTCTCGGAAAGCGGTGCCTCCATCAGTTTTGCTGCGTGGTTTGCGCCGACTTCAACAAAGTAACCGAGCACATTGTTGAACCGGATCTTGAGCGCTTTGACCGCTGTCAGATCGGAATATTTCACCTGTAACTCGGCGATGACCCGGCGGCTATCATCGCGGAGCGTACGCTGTTCGTCGAGCGGCTCTGAGAACCCGGATCGCACGAAGCCACCGTCCCGCGCCTGGAGAGGCAATTCATCATTGAGCGCTGTGTCGAGTGCTTTCTCCAGATCTTGCGTCACGCCGGCGAGCGAGCGCCTCACATCGTCAACGAGCGCAATTGCGGCAAACGGTTCGGCGTCTGTGAGCTGAACCAGTTCGTTCGCGGTCTGAAGGGCCGCGCGCAGTGCGCCGAGATCGCGCGGGCCACCGCGATCAAGGCCCAAACGCGACAGGGAACGCGAGAGGTCTGGCATGCCCCTCAAGGCCATACGGATTCGATCCATGATCGTTCGCGCAGCGAGCATGCCATCGACGGCATCGTGACGTTTTGCAATCAGCGCGGCGTCCGTCAGCGGACCCATAATGTCTCGCGTCAGGCGGCGCCGTCCCGCAGAGGTGATTGTGCGATCAATCGCGGCAAGCAGCGACCCTTGGGTTTCACCACGCAATGTCTTGACCAATTCGAGATTGGCCCGGGTCGCGGCATCGATCGCCATGATGGCCGCGTCGGATTGGCGCTTCGGCGGGGAGAGCGGCGCGCGAACATCAATCTGGGTGCGTTCGAGATAGGCTATAATGGCCGCGGACGCTGCCTGTTCCGGCCGGGTGAACTGCGCAAACCCGTCAAGCATTTTGACGCCGAAATAGTCGCAGAGCCGGGTCGATGCCGTCACGGACGCAAAATCGCCATTAGGCCGAATGGAGAGCGCTATGCGGTTTTCATCGGCCCACTCATTGAGCCGCGGGAGCGCTTCGAAACTTTCAGGCACGATTATTTCGGACGGCTGGATGCGCGAAAGATCAACCATCAACGATGCTTCGCTCGTCGCGATCACGTTGAACTCGCCGGTGGATAGGTCGCACCAGGCGATTGCCAGTTTTTCAGGAGAAGTCTTGTCACTGGTGAGCGCTGCCAAATAGTTCGCAGCACCGGGCGCGAGAATGTTCTCTTCCGTGATCGTGCCAGCCGTCACCAGCCGCTTGACCTCGCGGCGCACGACCGATTTGGAACCCCGTTTCTTGGCTTCTGCCGGGTCCTCTGTCTGCTCGCAGACGGCGATACGATATCCGGCTTGGATCAGACGCTCCAAATAGTCGTCCGCCGAATGCACCGGCACGCCGCACATGGGGATGTCTTCGCCCTGATGGTGACCGCGCTTGGTGAGCGTGATCCCCAACGTGCGAGAGGCCTCAACCGCGTCGTCAAAGAACAATTCGTAGAAATCGCCCATGCGATAAAATAAAAGGCAGTCCGCGTTTGCGGCCTTAATTTCAAGGTATTGCGCCATCATCGGCGTCACTTTGGACGGCGAACTAGGCGCAGCTTCACTCGATTTTTCGGCAGCTTCGGACATAGCCGTGAGCCTACCAAAGGCTGAGACTAGCAGAAAGTCTGCGTTGCCAAACCAGTGCTTGAGCAGTGGATGACGGACGTCTACGCTTTGAAAAAAGCGGCGAAGCACCCGCCTGGGGAGGGCAAAATCATGGATAAACCGAAGTCTGCCGGCGCGCGGCCAACCTTCACGGACCAGGAAGCGCTCGCCTTCCACCAGCGAGGCAAGCCGGGCAAACTGGAGATGACGCCGACAAAACCCATGGCGACGCAACGCGATCTGTCGCTTGCTTACTCGCCGGGCGTCGCGGTTCCCGTGAAGGCGATCGCGGAAGATCCAAGCCGCGCCTTCGACTACACGGCGCGGGGCAACATGGTGGCGGTCATCTCAAATGGCACCGCAATTCTCGGCCTGGGTAATTTGGGGGCACTCGCTTCAAAGCCGGTGATGGAAGGAAAGGCCGTCCTTTTCAAACGCTTTGCGGATATTGATTCAATCGATCTTGAGGTCTCAACCGAGGATGTTGATGAGTTCATCGACGCGGTAAAACACCTGGGGCCGTCCTTTGGCGGCATCAACCTTGAAGACATTCGAGGACCCGACTGCTTCATCATCGAACAGCGCCTGCGCGAATTGATGGACATACCGGTCTTTCACGATGACCAACACGGCACAGCCATCATCTCAACTGCCGGGCTGATCAATGCGCTCGATCTAACCGGCAAGGACGTCAAGGACATCAAAGTCGTGTGCAATGGCGCAGGGGCGGCAGGCATCGCTTGCGTGGAGCTCATGAAGGCAACGGGAGTGCCCCATCAAAACGTCACCATGCTCGATCGCACCGGCGTGATCTACAAAGGCCGCACCGAGAAGATGGACCAATGGAAATCTGCCCATGCAGTTGAGACATCCGATCGCACATTGGAAGACGCCATGCGCGGCGCCGACGTTGCACTTGGCTTGTCAGTCGCCGGCGCGTTTACGCCTGAGATGGTGAAATCGATGGCGAAGAACCCAATCATCTTCGCCATGGCCAATCCAGACCCGGAAATCACGCCAGAAGCTGTCGCAGAAATCAGAAACGACGCGATCATGGCGACCGGTCGGTCCGACTATCCGAACCAAGTGAACAATGTTCTGGGCTTTCCTTACATCTTCCGCGGCGCTCTCGACGTTCAGGCAACCACCATCAATGAAGACATGAAGGTTGCAGCAGCACGCGCGCTCGCTGAACTCGCCCGCTCAAACTGCTGCGTTTGATTGCGCGTTGCCTGGTGACGG
>JBCCMK010000050.1:0-18466 GCA_039026395.1 Pseudomonadota bacterium
GATCGCGTGGCGTTCGTGAGGTGCGCGCAGAAGGCGGGATTGTGATCGCGCAAGACGACCTCACAGCAAAGTATTCGGGTATGCCGGTCGCTGCAGTCGAATCAGGTGCGGTCGATATTGTCATGTCGCCAGAAGAGATTGGCGCCCAATTCGGCATGATCCTGGAGCGGCGACGTGACCTGGCCTCACTCAAAGATACGCCCGTTCATCTCGACGGGGTGTCCGAACTCATCCACCTCGTCCACAACCAGACGCGCGTCAATTTCCGTTATTATAAGGCGGCCACGCTGCAACGCCGGATTGAACGCAGAATGGCCGCGATCGGTGTTAGCGAGATCGAAGATTATGTTTCGATCGCCCGCACATCGCCAAAAGAAGTCGATGCGCTCTTCCGCGATTTCCTCATCTCGGTCACGTCGTTTTTCCGCGACCCCGCCGAGTTCGATTCACTCCGCACGTTCATTCGCGAAATAATCGATCAGAAACCAGATCACGAGCCCATTCGCGTCTGGGTCCCTGGGGCCGCAACGGGCGAAGAGGTCTATTCCATTGCCATGCTCTTTGCTGACGAACTGGGCGGGATAGACCAGTTTAGTCGCCGCAAGGTACAGCTATTTGCAACCGACATTGATCGCGACGGTATTGAGCAGGCGCGGCGGGCCTTTTACTCCGAGCCGCTCCTTGATGCGATCCCCGCGAACTTCGTACCGGAGTACTTTGACAAAGTGCCGACTGGTTACGTCGTCAAGAAGGCGATCCGAGAGCGCGTGATCTACTCGGTACATGACGTCACAAAGGATCCGCCATTTCTCAAAATCGATCTGGTCGCGTGTCGCAATCTTCTGATTTATTTCCAATCGTCTCTTCAGGCTCAAGTTCTCGCGCGCCTGCACTACGCGATGGTCAACCAAGGGATACTTTTCCTCGGAAAATCAGAGACGACATCTGCCGCTGAAAACCTTTTTCGCGCTGCGGACCAAGAGCGCCACATTTTTTACAAACGCGCAGTGAGAAACAATCTCCTCTCCACTGAACCGTCTGCATTTCAAACGCCTACACGCAAATCACCGGAACAGGCCGGGACACGCAGTGCTGACGTACGCGAACTCACAGAAGCCAATGCCCGGTTTGACTCCCTCGTCGCCTCCATTGGCCCAGACGGCTTTCTCGTCGGTGCAGATCTCCATCTCAAACGGGCCTACGGGAACGTGAATCCTTACATTGAGGTTGGAAGTGGCGATCTCACGCTTGGCATTTCAAACCTTCTGAAAGAGCCCTACGGCCAAGACATTCGCTCCGCCGTGCCAATCGTGATTCGAAAGAAGACCACGAGACGAGGAATTGCGCATCGCGACGAAGAGGATCCAACGAAACGGACGCGTGTCTCAGTTTATCCAATTGATAGCGGCCCAGACTCTGACGTCCTTGCGCTTGCCATTATTCACTCTTGGCATGAGGACACCGAGGAAGGAGAACGCGATCAGACGCTCGAGAGCTCCGATATCGTCAAACAGAATGATGAACTTCGGCGCGAACTCGCAATTGCCCAAACCAATCTTCAGCAAACATCAGAAGAACTTGAGACCTCAAACGAGGAGTTACAGGCGCTCAATGAGGAGCTGCAGTCGAGCAATGAAGAGCTCCAGTCCACAAACGAAGAGCTAGAAACGTCGAACGAGGAGCTCCAATCAACGAATGAAGAGCTCTCGACGGTCAACGAGGAACTGCAGGTCAGCAGTCATGAACTCCGGCTGTTAAATGAGAGCCTTAAGAGCATCCTTTTGAACATTGGGTCTCCGCTAATCGTCGTCGACCGAAACCTCAACATCGTTCATATCAGTCGCGCGTCTGAAACGCTGTTTCAGATCGATCCTCAACTCGAACTACCGCATCTCAGCACGATCAAGCGAAATGTGGGCTTCCCCGACATCGCCGAGTTGGCAAACGAAGCAATTAACAAGAACATTCGTGTCGATCGCCAGGTGAAGACCGCAACAATGGACGCGATGGTTTCGGTCGTACCGAACGTGACCGAATTCCAAAAAGTCAGCGGTGCCATCATCTTGGTCACCGACAACACCAGCGAGTTGAAGAAAACCCGCGACGAGTTGCAGCTCATCTTTGACAATATTCCGCAAGGAATCTTCGTTCGAAAACAGAATGGCGCGCTCATTAAGTCCAATCCCGCGGGCCGAACGCTCTTGGGCGCCGATGAAGCAGCGATCGAGAACACAAACTTTCTCGATTTCTTTGCAGGAGAGACAGCCGACGACCTGAAGGCGCAGGACGAGCAGATTGCGGAGAGTGGCGAGGCCGTCATCGACCGGGTCGGCCGGTTTGCATTCAAAGATGGGCGGATGACCTGGATTCGCTACAGCCAACTCATCGTGGATGACGAAGAAAACGATGACCGGCTCAATTATCTGCTTGCTCAAGACATAAGCGCTGAGCACGAAGCGCAGATTGCGCTCACCACGAGTGAAGAGCGCCTTGGCCTCGCGGTCGACGCCGCAAAGATCGGCCTCTGGGACCTGGATATACAAAACGATAATCTGTGGTGGTCTGATACTTTCAAGTCCATCGTCGGCCTCGATGAGGCAACATTCTCAGGTAAAGACGATGCGTTCTACAGTCGTCTCCATCCAGAAGACACACAACGCGTTCGTGACGCTGTAGATGCGCACCTCAACGGCAAAGCCCCGTATGATCTCCGTTATCGGCTAGAGAAGAAAGACGGCGACTACGTCTGGATCGAAGCGCGTGGACAGGCGTCGTTCGACGAAGACGGAGAGCCAAAACGCTTCACAGGAACAATTGTCGACATCACCGATCGGCTTCAGACTGAGATTCAGATCGACGAGAACCGCTCACAACTTGAGCAGGCTGCTCGCCTGGCTGGCCTTGGCTATTGGAAGATCGATCTCCTCGATGAGACCCTCTATTGGTCTGATCGAGTTTATGAGGTTCACGGCGTGGACCCGACCGCAGTCCAACCAACGGTCGAAACAGCAATCAATTTTTACCATCCCGACGATCGAGAAATGGTGTCTGACCTCGTTCAAAACGCGGTAGAAAATGCACAGAGTTTCCAGTTCGAGGCACGAATTGTCCGTTCGGATGGCGGCGTGCGCGTCACGCGTTCCATTGGAACAGTAACCGTCGACGGTGGAGGCAATTCAACCTCCGTCTTCGGCGTTTTTATGGACGTGACGGAGGATCGTCAGCGCGAATCTGATTTGAAAATTACGCTGGGTGAACTCGCAAAGTCGAATGAGGAACTCAACCGGTTCTCCTATGTCTGCTCCCACGACCTCAAAGAGCCCGTTCGTCTGATCGAATCCATGACGTCATTGCTTCTCGATCCTGAGGCCAGCATTGATGAAGCTGAACGGGATGAACTCATTGGGCGAATTGGCAAGAATACCAGCCGTTTAGGCAACATTATCAACGGCCTCCTCGCCTATTCGCGGATCGATGAACAGATCGCGTATGACCGCATTGATATGGATAGACTTCTGGCTGAGGTTGTCGAGGCCACATCTCTGGCGGTGGCTGATAGCGGTGCCGATGTCACGCTTGGCCCACTCCCCGATTTGTATGGCGCACGCGTGCACTTTCAGCAGCTCTTTCAAAATCTCATCGTCAACGCGTTGAAGTTCAACGACAAAGACACACCTGTCATAAGGGTGACCGGCAAAAAAACTGGCAGGGCATTGACCTACACGGTTGAGGACAATGGCCCAGGCATACCGGATAAACAGCGCGATGAGGTCTTTGAGGTGTTCCGTAGGCTTCAACTGCAGCAAGACATTGAAGGTGTCGGCTTGGGCTTATCCATCTGCCAACGCATCGCCCAACAGTATGGTGGCGGTATCGAGATAAAAGACTCCAAGACCCTCGGCGGCGCTTCTTTCGTTGTTTCAATTCCGGCCGAAAGGGCGCTGGAAAATGGCTAAACCTTTGACGAAACTTCACTTTATTGATGACTCGGCTGATGAGCACTTCATCAATAAAATGGTTCTCAAGCGCGAAAATCTAAACCTCGACTATCGCGGCTATGAAACAGCGGATGCTTTTTTCGCTGAAACCCACAGTCTCGAACGGTGGCGTCGTGAGGAAGGCATTATCGCTGTTGATCTCAATCTGACGATTACCGATGGCAGCGAGGTCGTCAAAGCGCTTCGTGCCGATGAACGTTTCGGGGATGCGATTGTTGGGATTTGCAGCGGTTCAGAAGACCCCTACGATCGGCAAAAAGCGCTCGACGCGGGTGCAGATTTTTTCGTCAACAAGCCGTTCAACCGACGGGCAATTGAAGCGATCGCAACAGAGATTGACGGCCTCGAGGTCGCAACAAATGCCGATGAGAAACTCGACCTTCGGCTCACATCTTAAAGAGCGCTCGTTATGCGGCTGCGGCGCTAAACTCACGCCTCAGCTGAGACGTCGCGCGCAATCTCGCTGATGCTTCCCGAAGTTGAGCGGCCTTGAGTTGTAGCGCGTAGGCTTCGGCGATGAGTTCGCCTGCCTTTGCAATCTCCGCTTCAGACTTGGCGTTGATGTCAAACTTTTCGGGCATTTCGTCGAACACGTCACTCACTCTCGAAGGCTGTTTCCAACGAGGTGCTTACTGCCGTAGAGGAGTTAATGAGCGTTTAACAATCGTTCTAAATTGACGCGAATTTACGTTTGGGCAACTACGACAGCTCAGCCCGCGGTCTCGATCGTTAACTTTTCCGGAAATCCGTCTGCTCGAAGGTCGGTATTCAGCAGATGTTCCAAGAGTTTTGCGATTTCGGGCGATTCGGCCAGCCCGCCATAGGCTGCCTTCGCCGCAACGTATGTTTGCTCTGTCGCGCTTGCGAGATCTAACGGAACACCAAATTCACGACCAAACCCCAGAGCAAAGCCTAGATCTTTCAGCGCAAGGTCAATCGAAAATCCAATATCGTAAGAGCCGTTCAAGATGAGCGCGCCTTCAGTCTCGTGGACGAACGAGTTACCGGACGACGCCTTAATCGCATGCCAAGCTTGGCCGAGATCAAGCCCGCCGCGTTTAGCCAGCATTAAAGCCTCGCTGGTCGCCTTGAGGTGGATGAACGCAAGCATGTTCGTGATGACTTTGATGATCGACGCTGAGCCGATCGGACCCATATGAAAGATCGCATTTCCCATAGCCATGAGCGCTGGCGTATGGAGCGCAACGAGATCGTCATCACCACCGACAAGCATTGTCATCTGCCCGACGGCCGCGAGATGAACACCACCCGTGACGGGCGCTTCGAGCGTCCTAACACCGAATTCCGCGGCTTTTCCTGAAAAGGCGATTATTTCATCGCGACCATTGGTCGACATTTCGATCCATGTTGCATCCGGCGACATGTTCGGCAAAATTTCATCCAGCACTCTCTCACTGACCGCTGGATTGGGAAGGCATGTGATGACGTGATCTGCTGTCGCCGCTACATCACTAGCAGAGCCACATACCGTGATACCGTCCTCGACGAGGGCGTCAGCCGCCTCAGGCTTTGCATCGAATACTGAAACGTCAAACCCCGCCCGGCGCATGTTTTGCGCGCAGTGACCTCCAAGGTTCCCAAGTCCGATATAGCCGTAGTGCATCGCTAATTTCTCCATTCACTCCGATCGAGGATGAACAGCACCCACTATCTGATACAATTCGACCATGCGCGCATTTACAGACCACGCAGCATCGCGGAGTGTCGGCGCAAAAAGTCAAACGCATGAGGCAGGTGATGAAGGCAGCGATTTCGCATGGCGTCGGCGAGCCGCTAAAATTAGCGGATCTATCGTTCGGCGATGGCGGACCAAAGGGGGTGAAGGTCAAGCTCGCCGCCGTTGCAATTTGCCATTCGGATATCGCCTTTCTTGATGGCGAATGGCCAACACCGTGGCCTGCCGTTTTCGGCCACGAAGCTGCGGGTATCGTCGAGGCGGTTGGCGATGCGGTAAGCCGGGTCCAGGTTGGTGACCGCGTCTGTGTGACGCTCGCTCGAGCGTGTCACAATTGCGGTGACTGCGCGGACGGCAGACCAATCGATTGCACAAGCAGCACCGAATTAGACCACCGTCCGATCCTCTTCGATGAAAGCGGAACGCCAGTCCTCCAGGGGATTAGAACCGGTGCCTTTGCCGAATACGCTCTGGTCGATGAAAGCCAGGTCGTCTCGATACCAAAGACAGTGCCGTGGTCATCTGCGGCGGTCATTTCGTGCGCAGTTTTGACCGGCTATGGCGCAGTCGCCCGAACGGCACCTGTTAAAGCCCGTCAGAGCGTCGCGATCATTGGCGCGGGCGGTGTCGGAATGAATTGCATCCAAGCGGCAAAGATCGCCGGCGCTTCAGAGATCATGGCAATTGACATGTCCGACGATCGGCTGCGGCTGGCCACCGAGTTCGGCGCAACATCACACGTCAATCCCAAGACAGGCGGGGTAAAAGACCATATTGAAAATACAACCAATGGTCGGGGTCTCGACCACGTTTTTGTCTGCGTTGGATCCAGCAAAGCGATAGAAAGCGCCGTCGACCTTCTAGCGCCAGGAGGGGCGGTTACTCTCGTTGGCATGCCTGAAGTCGGGGCCTCCATCACGATCGATCCGTTGACGTTAGCCTCCGCCAACAAATCACTCATTGGATCGAAGTTCGGCGGTGCCGTGGTGTCAGAAGACATCCCGCGACTGACAGAGCTCTACCTCGACAAAAGCCTCAAACTCGACGAGCTGGTCACGCGCGAATTCACGTTTGAGGCGATCAATGATGCCCTCAACGCGACGCGCCGTGGAGAGGGTCTTCGCAACGTGGTTCGCTTTGATTGGTCCGCGGAGGCACCGCTATGAAGCTCAGGGACCTCGAGGTCTTCATTGTTGGGAACCCACCACCCCGCAAAGGCGGGCGCTACTTCATCTTCGTTAAGCTAACTACAGCCTGCGGCATCGTCGGCTATGGCGAGATCTACTGCGCCACGTTCGGGCCAGAGGTCGTGAAACGTATGACGGAGGACGTCTTTCAACGGCATTTTGAAGGAGCCGACCCGCATCGCATCGAACATCTTTGGCGATTGACTTTCGCCAGCGGATACTCCCTACGACCCGATCCATCCTTAGTCGCGGTGTTGTCGGGATTAGAGATCGCCTGCTGGGACATTCTCGGCAAAAGTGCCGGAAAGCCGATTTACGATCTTCTTGGCGGCAAATGCCGTGAGCGATTGAGGTCCTACACTTATATTTACCCCGAGGACGAAGACGCCCACGCCATCGTTGATGGCCCAACGATTTACAATGATCCTGTTTTAGCCGGGGAGCGAGCCCTCGACTACGTGAGACAGGGCTTCACCGCGTTGAAGTTCGATCCAGCAGGCGCCTACACGATCTATGACGGCCACCAACCGTCGATCGAAGACCTTGATAGATCAGAAGCGTTCTGTCGGAGCCTTCGGGAGGCCGTAGGCGACAAGGCGGACCTCCTGTTCGGCACACATGGCCAATTTACCGTCTCTGGTGCCAAGCGCATGGCGCGGCGGATTGAGCCTTATGATCCGCTGTGGTTCGAAGAACCGACGCCAGCCGATATGCCGGAGCGGATGGCGGAAGTCGCTGCCTCTACGTCTGTACCGATCGCGACAGGAGAGCGACTTACTACCAAATTCGAGTTCGAACGCGTTCTCGCGACGTCCGCCGCTTCGATCCTGCAGCCGGCGATAGCGAGGGTCGGCGGCATTCTCGAATTTAAGAAAATCGCTGCACTTGCAGAAGTCCGTTATGCTCAGGTCGCACCTCATCTTTATTGCGGTCCGGTTGCGGCGCTCGCCAACATTCAGGTGTCGGCATGCATCCCGAATTTCCTCATCCTTGAGAGTATCGAACAGTTTGGTGGGTTTTATGCCGACCTTCTCGACAGACCTATCCATTGGGAAGACGGCGCCGTGATTCCGTCGAATGAGCCAGGGGTCGGCGCTGTGCTCAATGAGGACGTTGCGCGGGCGAACCCGTACTCGGGATCGGAACTCCACCTGGAGATGTCGCCCACCGCAGCGTTTCTCGGGTAGGTGACGATGCGGTGTTTGAAGTCAGTGGAAATGGATGCGGTAGTCTTGGCGGATCGCTGCATCCAATACCGGATCGATCTTTGAGGGCTCGGACGAGAGGATCGCTTTTTTACGCTCCGTTGCCCGCTCGATCAGATCGGGCCGCCCCGCTTCGACCCACTCCTTCGGGCTCATGCGATTGCCACTCTCGGGGTAAATGTACTCCGTCTGCATAAGCTTCAGCGTCTGCTCGGAGCTCAGGTAATGTCCTGGACCGTCGAGGCACACCGCTCGGATCGCATCGATGGAGGTAGTCTCATCATTCACTTCGATCCCTCGGACCGTCCGCAGCACCTGTCCGATGACGTCATCCCCAAGAATGAGAGACTCCATGCAAAAGCCGAGGAGCGAGGCGTGCATGCCGACTGATTCGTAGACCATGTTGAGGCCGGAAAGCCCTGCGAGCGTGTTCGTGATGCCCTGCTCCCACCCGGCCTGCATGTCCGGAAGCTTTGAATCCGTCATCCCCGCGGCCGCCCCGCCCGGCAGATCATAAAACTGGTGCATCTGCGCGCATCCAGCGCTCAAAAGTGCCTGCTCGGCTGAGCCACCCGACATGGCACCGGTCCTGAGGTCGGAGACGAACGGCCAGGTCCCGAAGACGGCTGGATGGCCCGGTGCGATCGCATTCACGTAGACAAGGCCCGCGAGACACTCAGCCACCGCTTGCACGATAGCGAGCGCGATAGGTGCTGGCGCCGTTGCCCCCGCCTGACCGGCTGACAGAAGCAAGACGGGCATCCCAGCGCGGACGCAGTTTTCCATTGTCCGGCAGCTTTCTTCGGCGAACTTCATCGGCGGGACAACAAAGCAATTCGAGTTCAGAACAAAGGGACGCGCCCGCCACGCCGCTTCACCTCCTGCGATCCGGTGGAGCAGTTCCACACATGGTCCCACGTTCGCCGGGTCAGCGAACGACGTGCCGACATGCTTCATCGTCCCAGAGCAACTGGCGTAGATCGTGTTCAGATCGAGTTCGAGATTATCCTCGATATCGCGACACACCATGGCCCGCTGAAAGAAATGGACATTGTCGAGCGCGTGAGTGATGCGCGCGGCGTCATAGAGGTCCTGGGCAGTGGAATCGCGGTAAGTGTTGGTCTCCACATCCACGATGTGGACCGCTGCGCCAGCCGTGCCGAAATGCACGTTTGATCCGGTCAGATGCAAATCATGTTTCGGATCGCGCGCGGGCAGCGTGATGTTGCGTCCAGCGATCGCGAGCATGTCTTCCACGAGCGCACGTGGAAACCGTATACGGCCATCATCACCTTCAATTGCGCCAGCGTTCGTCAAGATCTCCACGCCGGACGGAGGGGCTTGGGAAAGCCCAATCTCTTCCAAAGCGTTGAGCGCTGCGTGGTGTATTCGCTGGGTATCAGCGTCTGAAAGAACCTTGAGCTTGCCGCCTGGCAAGCCGGGCCTCACCGGCCTCAAATTTTCCGCTAGCGGGGCTGACCGAAGCGCACGCCTTGCATTGCGTCCGCCAGATCGACCGACGCGTCTTGTCGGCTCGGTTGCAACTTCGTCTGTCATGCCCCTGCCCTCCCAAGCAGTCTCATGAAATGTCCGAGCCGCTAGACCTTCACCCTCTCCGATTTCGGGTCATACATCGGCTTGAGTGAAGCTTCCGCCAAAATGCGCGTTCCCGCAACCTCGATTTCATAGGTCGAAGCGAGAACGCTATCCGGCTTTTCACCTTTGGACGGAACGTAACCAAGGCCAATCGCGCCGCCGAGATGGTGACCATATGCGCCGGACGTCAAATGACCGACGATCTCGCTGTCTCTGACGATGGGCTCGTTGTGAAAGAGAAAGTTCTCTGGCTCCTTCAGCTTGAATTGGATCATTCGGCGATCGAGGCCTGCTTCTTTTTTTCGAAGAACAGCCTCGCGGCCGATGAAGTCTGGCTTCGCGGTCTTTACTGCGAACCCAAGGCCCGCTTCGAGCACGTGATCTTCGCTGGTGATGTCATGGCCGAAGTGCCGGAACGCCTTCTCGATCCGGCACGTGTCCATCACATGCATACCGCAGGGCTTGAGGCCGAACTCCCTTCCGGCTTCCCAGATTGTCTCAAAGACGTGACCCGCCATATCGGACGAGATGTAAAGCTCCCACCCGAGTTCGCCGACATAGGAAATGCGGTGCGCGCGGGCGTATCCCATGCCGATCTCAATCACCTGCGCCGTGCCGAAGGGATTCGTTTCGTTCGAGAAATCGTTCGGGCTAACAGCCTTCAGAAGATCGCGTGCGCGGGGGCCCATCACCGCGAGCACCCCCTCGCCTGCGGTCACATCGGTGACCACCACGTTTGCGTCACCCGCATGTCGCATGATCCATGCTTGGTCGCGAGGGCGCGCTGCTGCTGGCGTCACCACAAGATAAGCGGTCTCAGACAATCTCGTAACGGTGACGTCAGCCTCAATACCACCCATAGTATTGAGGAATTGCGTGTAGACGATCTTGCCCGGCGGGACTGACATGTCCGCCCCGCAGATTTTGTTCATCACCGCTTCGGCGTCGCGCCCCTCAACGCGCACCTTGCCGAAGGATGACATGTCGTAGAAACCGACATTTTCGCGGATTGCCCTGTGTTCGTCGGCGGCGTTGTCGAACCAGTTCTGCTTTGCCCAATCGTCCTCATAAGCGCGCTTTTGGTTGGGCCTCGCATACCAGTTCGCCCGTTCCCATCCAGCTGTCTCGCCGAAGACAGCGCCGATACCGTCGAGGTGACTGTGAAACGGTGACCGACGGATGCCGCGCGCGGTCTCTTTCTGCCGATAAGGGTAATGGTCTGCGTAAAGAAGGCCCAGCGTCTCTTTAGAACGCTCAAAAAGATAGTGCCGGTTGCCCTGGAAGGGCTGGTTGCGAGCAACGTCGACGTCTGTAAGGTCAAACGGCTTCTCGCCCTTATCCATCCATTCTGCGAGCGCCATGCCGGCACCCCCAGCGGACTGGATACCGATGGAGTTGAAGCCCGCCGCGACCCAGAAGTTATCGACCTCCAATGATTGCCCAAGATTGTAGGCGTCATCGGGAGTGAAGCTCTCCGGCCCGTTGAAGAAGGTGTGAATGCCAGCGCTCTCCAGAAGAGGTACCCGGTTCACGGCGCGCTCCAGGATCGGCTCGAAATGGTCGAAGTCTTCCTGCAACTCATCAAAGCAGAAATCGTCCGGGATGCCGTTCATGCCCCATGGTTTCGCATTTGGCTCAAACGCGCCGAGGAGGTATTTGCCCGCATCCTCTTTGTAATAAGCGCACTCGTCCGGCACGCGGAGCACGGGCATCTGCGTCAGTTCAGGGATTGCTTCCGTGACGATATAGAAGTGTTCGCAAGCGTGAAGTGGGACGTTGACAGCCGCCATCTCTCCGACTTCACGCGCCCACATTCCGGCGCAGTTGACGACATGATCAGCGGTGATCTCGCCAATTTCGCCATCCTTTTCCCACGATACAGAGGAAGCACGACGACCATCTATGGTTATGCCAGTGACCTTGGCACCTTCGATAACTTTCGCCCCGCGTTGTCGCGCGCCTTTCGCGAGCGCGAGCGCGATATTGGCAGGATCCCCCTGCCCGTCCGTCGGCAACCAAACGCCAGCTTTCACCCCATCGATATTGAGATGCGGATAGCGGTCTTTCACCTCATCAGGTGAGAGTTCATCAACCGGCACATCAAACCCGCGCGCCATGGACGCCGTGCGGAAAAGCTCCTCTTTACGATGCTCAGTCAGCGCGACGGAGATCGAACCAACCTGCTTCATCCCGGTCGCCAGTCCGGTTTCCTGCTCAAGCGTGCCGTAGAGGTCCGCGGAGTATTTGGCGAGCCTGGTCATGTTCGATGACGATCGCAGCTGCGCAATCAAACCGGCGGCATGCCATGTCGTGCCGCATGTAAGTTGCTTGCGCTCCAGCAGGACGACATCAGTCCAGCCGATCTTTGTCAGGTGGTAGGCGACGGACGTGCCGATGACACCGCCGCCGATGATGACTGCTCGCGCGTGGGACGGGATCATTTGCGCTACGCCCTTAGACGTGCGTTTTCAGGGTCCCATAGCGGTTGATCCGGATGGATCATGGCCGCATGGCGGGTTCCGAAGATTTCCACGTCTAGCTCTGTGCCGGGCGTTGCCAAATCCGAGCGCACCATGCCGAGCGCGATTGATTTATTCACCCGGTAGCCCCACCCACCGGACGTGGTTTCACCGACAACCTCATCGCCAGCCCAGACCGTCGACATATACGGCGCATCATACTCACCGGCATCAATGGTCATGGTCACAAAGCGCTTGGAAACGCCGCGCTGCTTTTCGACAAGAAGCGCTTGTTTTCCGGGGAATTCCGCCTCTTTATCGAGTTTTATGAAGCGATCGAGCCCACCCTCGAGCAAGGTGTAATCGGTAGAGAGATCACCCTTCCACGCGCGATAGCCTTTCTCAAGTCGGAGCGAGTTAAGCGCGAACATACCAAAGGGTTTCAGTCCGTGCGGCCCACCAGCAGCTGTTACAGCATCATAGACCTTCGCCGCGTTCTCGATTTCAAGGTGAAGTTCCCACCCAAGTTCACCCGCAAACGAGACCCGCGAAAGGGCGATCCACGCCCCGTCTATCTCGGTGTACTGCTGGCTCAACCACGGCTGACTGAGGTCGGCACCGCAAAGATAGGTCAGTACCGACCGCGAATTTGGCCCGGTCAAGATCAGCGTGGAATACTCATCAGTGATATCCTGCAGGGTCACCGATCCATCGGTCGGCAGAGCGTTTTTCAGTAGCTCATAATCATGCCATTGAGCGGGCGCGGCTGTGATCAGATAGAAACGATCTTCCGCCGGTCGGGTAATGGACATTTCGGTGACGATCCGACCGCGTGCATCTGGGAAGTATCCCAGCGAGATGCGACCCACCTTCGGCAATCGCCCAGCAACCAGGCTGTCGAGCCAGCCCGCAGCATTCGCACCTTCAATGCGGAAACGCGAGAAGCCAGGTAGATCGAGTAGGCCGACGCTGTCACGAACCGCTTCGCATTCCTCTTTTACCCGTGGCTCCCATGGGCCGGAACGAGACCAGGTCTGCGTCGCCTCTTCGGACGTGTCGTCACCCGGTTTTGCGAACCAGTTCGCCCGCTCCCACCCATTGTAGGCGCCCATTTGGCCGCCCATTGAAACGATGCGGTCGTGGATGGGCGAAAGCTTCTTGTCGCGTCCGGCTGGCCATGCGTGATGCGGGAAGTGCATCGCATATTCATGGCCGTAGACCTCCATGCCCTTCGCGATGCAGTAGTCCTCGTCGCAATGGCCAGTAAAGCGGCGCGGATCAACCGACCACATATCCCACTCCGTCGAGCCTTCTGTGATCCACTCGGCCAGCACTTTGCCCGCTCCGCCGGCTTGGCAAATGCCGAACGTGAAAACACAAGCTTCGAACGCGTTTGGAACGCCGGGCATCGGCCCAATTAACGGATAACCGTCAGGCGAGTATGGGATTGGCCCATTTATGATCTTGGTAAGGCTCGCCTCGGCCATGAGCGGGACGCGTTCCATAGCGTCGGTCACGTACCATTCGAGCCGGTCAAGGTCGTCTGGGAACAGCTGGAAGCTGAAATCATCCGGGAACGGATCATCGTCAGTGATCCAATGCGCCTTACAGTTCCGCTCATACGGCCCGAGGTTCAGGCCAAATTTTTCCTGACGAAGGTAATAAGACGAGTCGACGTCGCGAAGGAGCGGAAGCTTTTTACCGCCATTATTACCAGACCACTCCTCGATCTCGGAGATCGTATCAAAGAGTAGATATTGGTGGCTCAACACCATCATCGGCACATCGCGACCGAACCACTTGCCAACTTCCCGAGCGTAGTAACCGGCGGCGTTCACAACATATTCGCAGCGAATTTCACCCTTCGGCGTTGAGATCACCCACTCATCGTTTTCTCGCCGTGCGCCGGTCGCTGGACAAAACCTCTCAATCCGGGCACCGAGCTTGCGCGCTCCAGTTGCAAGCGCCTGTGTCAACTGCGCGGGGTCAATGTCACCATCATAGGGATCGTACAGAACGCCCTCAAGATCATGCATCTCCATGAACGGATACATGTCTTTCGCTTCACTCGGCGACATCAAGTTGATGTCCATGCCCTGATAGCGACCCATGCCCATCACACGTTCAAATTCCTGGCGGCGTTCCTTGGAGTGGCCAAGCCGGATCGAGCCCGTGACATGATAATTCATGGGGTAGTCGACCGCTTCGCCCAGCCCGCGATAAAGCTCGGTGGAATAGCGCTGCATGTTCATGATTGACCAACTGGAGGAGAAGGTCGGGATATTCCCAGCAGCGTGCCACGTGGAGCCCGCTGTCAGTTCGTTCTTTTCCAAAAGAACGCAATCACTCCAGCCCGCCTTTGCAAGGTGATAGAGCGCCGAGGCGCCGACACAGCCTCCGCCGATGATGACGACACGTGCTGTTGATGGAAATTCGGACATTGCTCACCTCCGTGCGATGCTAGCCACCCATTGGCACACCAATACAAAGGTTCAATCAAGCCCGCGCGTCGACACAGGTCCAGTCATTTGGCACTCAAGGGGCCACAGCGTCGAATTTTGAGCATCTACGCAATGCGTTCACCTTGGCGCCAAACGGCTCTAACGATGGGCACACCATCCTTGTACCGCACGCGCACAAGATCGGCGCTTAAACCAGGCTCAACGCGGCCCCGATCCGTCATACCAACCGTTTGAGCCGGGGTATCGGTGACGAGTGCAATGGCATCGGGAAGCGAGATAGCCTCAACAGTGTCCGATAAAATAAACGGCGCGTGGATGAGGCTGATTGGAACATAGTCCGATGAAAGCACGTCGAGGACGCCTGCCTCGGCTAGTTCCTTAGCCGCGATATTACCCGAATGCGATCCACCACGAACGACATTGGGCGCGCCCATCAAGACTGACATTCCCTGTTCATGCGATGCAAGCGCGGCTTCAAAGGTCGTTGGAAACTCTGCAAGGGCGACGCCAAACCCCTTCGCCTCTTTCACATGTTCAAGCGTTGCGTCGTCATGGCTCGCAACTGAAATACCCGCCTCTTTCGCGTGCGAAGCCAGAAGGCGGCGATGTTTATCGGAGTATGTCTCGGAAGCTGCAATCCGGCGTGCGACAAAGGCTTGGTATTGTTCCTCTGTAAGCCCTGCGTTCGTTTTATAATAGAGATCGTATTGCTCCATGTTTTCGAACTGCCGCTGGCCGGGAGCGTGATCCATCAGAGACATGAGCCGAACACGCGGCAAGTCTTTCAACATGTCAAAATGATCGAGAACGTTATCCGCTGAGACCTCGCAGCGGAGATGCAACCAATGTTCAGCGCGCAGACGCCCTTCGTCTTGTGCATCGGTAATTGATTGCGCCAGCCCCGCGACCTCTTCGCCTTGGAACCCCCGATCCTCATCGGACCCGAGCCGGACACAATCGAAGACGGTGGTGATGCCGGATCCGGCGATTTGCGCGTCATGCGCCTGGATTGCCGCTTTCATGTTCCACCGCACGCCCGGGCGCGGCATGTAGTGGCCTTCCAGATGGTCGGTGTGAAGCTCGACGAGACCGGGGATCAGATAGTCACCCTCCATGTCCTGGCCCATCTCGGTGGCGCCCGCACTCACATCGTCAATCAGACCGTTCGCCACCTTTACAGCGCCATCAAAGGCCTCTGTTCTGCCAATGATTTTCGCGTTTCGAAGGACGACTTCGGTCATATCGATCCCAACATCAGGCGCCTTGGAATGGTGATCGCTGAAGCACAGTGAACGGTGCATCAGGTGAAGGCTGCACAAAGACACAGAGCGCATCGATACGCATTGGAGCCGTCAATAGTCCATCAAATAGAGTTTTGAGTTGTGTTTTGATCGGGTCAGCTTCAGAGGAGCCAACTGGCCCTGTCAGCGTCATGTGAAACTGAAATTCCTCGAAAACGTACGGATAACCCCAACGCTCCAAGTACCGTCGCTGGCGTGATGATAGCGTTTCAGGCTTACGCCGTTTCATTTCATCTGGCCTGAGCGGTGCCCGGAACGGGTCGAAATGTTGGACGACATTTTGAGAATGGCGCGAAAGCGTTTCGTTTGTTTCTGCCTCTACCAGGGCAAAGAACGGTCCGATTTGTCCGACTTCAAGCGCGACTTCAAAGGGAATTTGCTGGTCAGAAAAGTCTTTTACGGCGGAGAGCAGTTCCGCTTCTGAGGTCGTGGCAGACAATCGAAATGGCGCCTTCAGCGTCGCATGAAATCCATACTTCCTCGGGGCAGAAACGAGTGCCTCTGATCTGTCAGGGTAGCTTATGGTTTCATTTGTAAAGGCATCTCGACCGAGCCATTTTGAAGCCGTTCTGGTGACAGCGTGATCCTGCGGCGGTGTGAAAAAAAGGGCGTAGCGCATATTAGAGCCTCCGTGGAGGTAGGCGTCGGAACCTCCAGTGCTAAGCGTGTAGCACAATGGTCATGCGACATTGTTAGAATGTACCGCTGGCGATCAAACGGTCTGCGTGTTCACATAAGGGCCGCGATATGAACTGTGAAAACAGACCACAGGGCACACCAGATGTGTACGCATTTGATACCTTAAGGCGGAGCAAAAGGGGGAAGACATGGTTGCGATTGATTTGAGTGGTCAAACCGCGGCAATCACTGGCGGCGCGCAAGGGATAGGTGCCGCTGTCGCAGAAACCCTTGCGAATGCAGGCGCTTCCGTTGCTATCTGGGACCTTGATAACGAGCTTGCCAGCGAGACTGCGGCGACACTCCGAGCAAGTGGAGCAAACGCTCGCGCGTTCTCGGTCGATATCACCGACCCAGGATCTGTGAATGCAGCTGCCGAGGCGACCAACAAAACGCTCGGCTCTGTATCCATTTGTGTAAACAGCGCTGGCATCGCCGGACCCAACGCACCACTTGCCGATTATCCGATCGACGCCTGGCGTCAAATCATCGATATCAATCTAAACGGTACCTTCTTTGTCAATCGAGCTGTCGTTCCGGGCATGCTTGAGCGTGGCTACGGTCGCATCGTGAACATCGCCTCGGTCGCGGGGAAAGAGGGCAATCCAAATGCGTCCGCCTACTCCGCATCCAAGGCGGGGGTGATCGGTCTGACCAAGTCACTCGGCAAAGAGCTGAGCAGCCATGATATAGCGGTAAACTGTATTACCCCTGCAGCTGCGCGTACGCGAATTTTCGATCAGATGTCGCAGGAGCATATCGACTATATGCTCTCGAAAATTCCAAGGGGGCGGTTCGTGCAAGTCGAGGAGGTGGCCTCGATGGTGCTGTGGCTCGTTTCGAAGGAGAATTCTTACACGACTGGCGCTGTTTTCGACCTCTCGGGCGGGCGTGCGACTTACTAACCGGTCTTTCGAAACCCGATCAGGTGGCCAGGAACTGGGTTGCCGACCTCATACCGCACCACGATCTCTTCAGAAGCCAAAGGTTGAAGGCTAGCCTTAGTGGCCACACTTTCGATGTAACCAAGCCGGTGTTGAAACCGCTGTGTCGCTCCAACTCTATAATCTCGATCAGCATCCTCGAGTAGGGCCTCGGTGGAAACGAGCAGAATGCCATTGGAGCAAAGAGCAGTTGCCGCAGCTGACATGAACGGCTCTACGTTACCAATGTAGGGCATGACGTCGGCAGCCGTGATGATGTCGAAACCTTCGGGCTCAAGAGCTTCCAAAAACTCAACGGCTTCAGCCTCATAGAGTTCATGATAGGCCTGCCGCTGATGCGCCTCCGCGAGCATACCTTCAGCTAGATCGACGCCCACAACGAACTCTGCGAGGTCGGCAAGCGAAATGCCGACAAGGCCTGTGCCACAGCCCAGATCAAGCAGTGCTTCAAACCGGCCGGGATGATGCCGATCCAGCCAAGATCGCATAAGGAGCGGTACACCGTAGCCGAGGTCCTCCACGAGGGTTTCATCGAACGTCTTTGCTTGCTGATCAAAAAGTGTCGCGACATAGGCATCTGGCGCTTTTTGCGGACCGAGGTCCACGCCCAACCCCGCGAGGCGCAGTATAGCGCCACCTTGATCGCTCGGATCGCGCTCTAAGACGAACCTATATCCGTCAATCGCGTCGCTTATTCGACCCGCCTTTTCATCAGCAAGCGCGCGATTGTAGGCATCGGCAATCTCATCGGGAGCGCCTGACATGAGAGGTTTGTCCCGAAGATCTAGAAGAACGCCTGGATGCCGGTCTGTGCGCGACCCAGAATGAGAGCGTGGACATCGTGCGTCCCCTCATAGGTGTTCACCGTTTCCAGGTTCTGGGCATGCCGCATCACATGATATTCTTCCTGAATGCCATTGCCCCCGTGCATATCTCTCGC
>JBCCMK010000051.1:0-17631 GCA_039026395.1 Pseudomonadota bacterium
CACGGTGTGTCGATCGGGGTGATCAACCCAGGTTTTGTTCGAACCCCTGCGACGGACCAGAACGAATTTCCGATGCCGTTCCTCATGGAAGTCGACGATGCGGCGGATCGGATCGTGCAAGGGGTCGACCGTGGCGGCTTTGAGATCACGTTCCCACGCCGGTTTACATACCAATTGAAGGTCCTGCGGCTTCTGCCGCACTGGCTCTACTTTCCCTTTGTGTCGCGTTCGACCGGTTGGAAAGACAAAACCGATTAGGCAGGCTGCCCCTGCTCAATCTGCTTTCGAAGGTTTGATTGCGCATCTTCCGTAAGCGGGAACCCCCACATCAAAGCAATCGCCGCGAGCTTAAAAAGCGTGGGGACGAGCGAATAGAGTATCGCGAGCGCGAACAGTCCATCAGTGCCACCGCTATCTGGGACGTAGCCAAAGAGGTCGAGGGTCGGGAGCGCGACCCCAGCCGCGAGCGCCAGGGTGATCTTCGTTGCCATGCTCCACGCCGAAAAATAGACCGCTGAGCGCTGCGAACCGCTTTCGACCGTGTCGGCATCGATCACGTCGGCCTGCATGGATGCGGGCAGCGTTAGATCCGCGCCAAGCGCTAGACCTGTGATCACGCAGATAATCGCAAACGGGATGATGTCTCCCGCGCCCAGGAACGGCACACAGATAAACGCGGCGCATGCAACGATCATCGCGAAACACCAAGAGCGGTGTTTGCCAACGGCACTCGACACGCGGAACCAGAGCGGGATCCCGAGAATTCCGCAGACGAAATAGAGCAGAAGAAGCGGGCCTTGTGCGGCGCCAGCCTGCAAGACGTCCGCCGAAAAAAAGAGAAAGAGGCTTGCGGGTAAGCCGTTGGCAAAACCATTGAGCACGAACGCGACGATCAGGCGTTTGAACGGGCCATTGCGGCGCATCACGCCCAACCCTTCGCGCCAGGCAATGCTTCGCCACGAAAAGTTCTGCGGCTCTGGTACAGCGAATATTGCAATCATGAACGTGATGGGCACGGTTACCGCGACGATGAGCGCAATTACCGCGAGGACCGCGGCTTCGCCTTCGAGCCCAAGCGGCGGTAGAACCGCGGGTAGGGATGCAGCGATCACCGTCCCGACAACGACTAGCCCTTCTCGGTACCCCGTTACACGGTTGCGCCCGGCGTAATCCTGCGAAAGCTCCGCCCCCCAGGCATTGTAGGGGATGATGGCGAGCGTCCATCCGATAGAGAGCACCGCCGACCAGAGAGCGAGATAGAGATATCCGGGTTCCCCGGGCGGTCGCATGACCATCCACGTGCCAAGCACGACGGGAATGATGGCGATCAGGAGGTAGGGACGTCGGCGTTCGCCACGAACCTCAAAGGCGTCTGAGACATAACCCACGAAAGGGTCTGTGATCGCGTCGAAGAGACGGACAGTCAGGAGGACGAAACCGATCCCCGCAAGCGAAAGGCCGAATGTGCTTGCATAAACCTGCGGAACGAAAACGTAGACCGGGAGCGAAAGCATCGCCAACGGCACGCCGGGTAGCGCGTAAGCAAGAAGTACCGTTCGCGAAAGCGGAGCCATCGGCACTATGTCGGTCCGGCCCCTAAGACGCGTGCGAGTAGACGACCTGACGGACGTCAATATTTCCTGCTTTAAAGCCTGCTTCGCAGTAAGCGAGATAGAATTCCCAGAGCCGCTTGAAGCGATCGTCGAAGCCGAGCGGTTTGATTTCGGGCCACGCAGCAAAGAACCGGTCCCGCCATTCCGCCAGTGTGCGCGCATAATCAAGGCCGAAAATCTTTTCGTCGCTCAGCGCGAGGCCCGATTTGCTGGCGACATTTCTGAGTGCTGACGGCGACGGGAGCATGCCGCCTGGAAAGACATATTTCTGAATGAAGTCCGGACGTCGTTTATAGTGCGGGAACATCTCGTCTTGGATGGTGATCACCTGGATGCCCGCCTTGCCACCGGGCTTCATCCGGTCCCGCAGCATCTTGAAATAGGTCGGCCAGTATTTTTCGCCGACCGCTTCAAACATTTCGATTGAAGCGATTTTGTCGAATTGCCCTTGAGTGTCGCGATAGTCCTCAAGCCGGATATCGACTTTTTCGTTCAGTCCGGCTTCAAAGATGCGTTTCTGGGCGAAATCGAATTGCTCCTTCGAAATCGTGATGCCGGTGACCTTCGCGCCGACCTGGCTGGCTGCGAATTCGGCAAAGCCGCCCCAACCACAACCGACTTCGAGGACATCATCATCCGGGGTGAGGGCGATCTGCTTTGCAAGGCTCTCATACTTTCGGCGCTGCGCATTTGAGAGGTCTTCTTCCGGGTGATCGTAGATCGCAGAGGAATAGGTCATCGAAGGGTCGAGCCACTTCGAATAGAAGCGATTGCCGAGGTCGTAATGGGCGTAGATATTGCGTTTCGAGCCGCGCTTTGTGTTGCGGTTGAACCAGTGGCTGATGTTCAGCCAGAACTGCAGGAGGGGGCGGTCATTCGCGAGTGACTGTATGAGACTTGCGTTCCGACAAAAAACCTCAAGGAACTCCGTCAGCGTGTCGCTCGACCAATCACCAGCCAAATAGCTTTCAGCAACACCGATCACGCCACGCTTCATGGTGCGCGTCGCGAAGGCAGGGGAATGGATCGTGATCCGTGCCTCTGGGCCTGCCACATCTCCTTTGATGAGGATTTCGCGTCCATCAGGAAGGATAGCCTGTATCGATCCAACCCGAATTCTCGTTGCAAACGATATCGCGGTCTTGAGCCCGATTGGCAGCCCTTCGGTTGCGGTTTTGAGGGTCTCAGGCGTAACGGTTATTAGTGACATGACGACGAACTCCGAATATCGCGTCGATACGAAAAAGGATGAGGGTGGCGAGACCGGCGAGGCAAGACTGTCATCGCGGGTTATCCGCAAAGCTCGCGGGCGGTGGCGGCGTTCCGCGCCGGTGATAGCGCGCGCCACGAAGCCAGAGTTTTCCGGCTTCCCAATGGATGCCGCTGATAACCTTAAGCGCGTTAAACTGCTGCGTGACGAGCGCGCTCAGAAGCCGTGGCGTTGTGAGATGCTGCCATGCGGCGTGGTGGGTCGCGAGCAGAACCGGCCCATCGGCATCGGTTTCGAAAATCTTGAACCGCAGCTTTTCGCCTGGTGTTTTTACGGTAAAATGATACCGCATATCCATGTGGAGGAACGGCGAGACGAAGAAGATTTTATTGCGTTCTTGCTTCACCAGCGTGTCGTGCCAATGCTCGGGCTCAATCGGCGCGACATAGCTGTGCATCTCGCCAAACGTGTTTCGCACCTCGTAGATCAGTCCCGTGAGCGAGCCTGCTTCGTCGAACGCGTAGTAGATCGAAAGCGGATTGAAAACGTAGCCGAGTACGCGCGGAAAACAGAGGAGCCGGATCGTTGCAGGTTGCGGTGCGCCCGCTTCAGCAAACAGCGCGTCGCAGTGGGCTCGCAAGTTGCTGCCATCGCGCGGGCCGTGATCCTTGTCGTGAAAGCTGACGAGGTTCCAGCGATTGCGTGAGAGAAGCGAGGTTTGAGCGCAGGTCTCGTCGATCCGGTCGAGATAGAGCAGGAGTGAGAAGACCCGTTAGGTGAACGTGGAATCCGGCTAGGTGAGCCGCGCATGCATGACCTCGCCGACATAGAGCCCGGGCTCCACGACCGGCTTTGGCGCCGATTCTCCGGTCGCGGCTGGTGCGAGGTCAGCGAGCGTATCCATGCCTTATTCGGCGGCTGCCAGGCGTTTGACGGCTGTGTTTTGGTCACCGCGCCACTCGTAATGACCGCCGAGGGCCTCGCCGACCTTGATGCCGGAGACCATGCCGTCCTCGTGGAACCCATACCCGTGATAGGCGCCGCAGTACCACGTGTTTCGCTCACCTTGGAGAGCAGGAAGTGCCTTCTGCGCCTCCAGGGCGGGCTTGTCGAACTGTGGGTGGTCGTACTCATATATCCCGAAGGTCAGTTCGGGCGCTGGTGGGCGTGGCGGATTGAGTGTCACGAAAACCGGGTAATCGTCGGAGATGTTTTGCAGGCGATTCATCCAGTACGACACCCAGACATCGCTGTGATCGTCGGGGCGCTTGTCCTCCATATAATTCCACGACGCCCAAACCTTTTTGCGCTGAGGCATGAGAGCCGGATCGCGGTGGAGATAGACGGTATTGGGACGGTACTGGATGTCACCAAGGAGCCTCTGCTCTTTGTCTGACGGGTCCGCGAGCATGGCGAGTGCCTGATCGCTGTGTGCGCCGATAATCACATGGTCATAGGTCTCCGTGCGACCTGTATCGTCGGTCACGTCGACGCGACCGGCCTTGCGCTCAATGCGTGTCACCGCGCAACCGCCGCGAACTTCGCCACCGATCTTTTCGAGCATTTTTGTGTGGTACGAACGGCTGCCGCCGGAAACCGTACGCCACTCGGGGCGGTTCCAATTGATGAGCCGATGGTTCTCGAAAAACCTGATGAACGACTCCGCAGGGAACTCGAGCATTTTAGAGCGCGGGGTTGACCAGATAGCGGCGCCCATCGGCACCAAGTACTGTTCCGCGAATTTCTTTGAGAACCTGCGCTTGCTTAGATAGTCACCGAGTGACAGGCCCGCGGTCTTCCCGGCTTTGCGGTCCTGATGCGATTTCGTGTTGAAGCGCATGATCTCGCGCAGCATCCAGAGGAAAGATGGCGAGAAGAAATTCCGCTTTTGAGCAAACAGAGAGCCTAGCCCATCGCCAGACCATTCGAGCTTTCTGCCGCCGGTTGAGACGGCAAAGCTCATATTGCTCCACTCGGTTTTGACGCCGAGGAGGTCGAAGAACGCGGTGAGGTTCGGATAATTGAGCGTGTTGTAGACGATAAAACCGGTATCGACCGACAGCGGCCTGCCGTCATAGTCGATGTCGACTGTTGCCGTGTGTCCGCCGAGCCGCGAGCGACGATCGTAAAAGACCAGTTCAGCCCGGTCTTTGAGACCCCACGCGGCGGATAGGGCCGAAATTCCGGTCCCGACTACGGCAATTTTCATGAAGTCCAGTATCCTTGTTGACGGTCGCGGAGGGCGCGATCAGGACGCTTTCTTCAGCGACTGAAACGCATCGAGTGCGCGTTGCCGTCCGAAAGCATGATCGACAATAGGGTTTGGATAGGTTTCGCCAAGTGTAATGTTTGCTTGACGTAAAGAAAGTGGGCCACTTTCCCACGGTTTGTGGATTGTCTTCACTGGAATGTCAGAAATTTCAGGGCAGTATCTCCGCACAAACTCGCCGTTTGGGTCGAACTTTTCGCCCTGAGTCATGGGGTTAAACACCCGGAAATAGGGCGCTGCATCGGCACCTGTGCCGGCAATCCATTGCCAACTCGCAGTGTTGCTTGCGGGGTCGGCGTCGACCAGCGTGTCCCAGAACCAGCTTTCGCCCGCGCGCCAATCCAGAAGCAGATGTTTGACAAGGAAAGAGCCGACAATCATCCGGAGACGGTTGTGCATCCAACCGGTTTGCCAGAGTTGCCTCATGCCCGCGTCAACGATGGGGTACCCCGTTTCTCCGCGCTGCCAGGCCTTCAAAGCGGCATTGTCCTCACGCCACGGAAAGGCGTCGAATTTTTCCTGGATGTTCTCACGCCCGATATCGGGATTATAGAACAAGAGGTTGTAAGAGAATTCGCGCCAGCCGATTTCGGAAAGGAAAACCCTCCTGCCTTCGCTCTGTGGATGTTTCATCGCCGCGTGCCAAACCTGGCGCGGGCTGATCTCACCAAATCGAAGGTGTGGCGAGAGGCGTGATGTGCCCTCAATGTCCGGTCGGTTTCGAAGATCACCGTATGCGTGGACATTTTCCAGGAATTGATTGAGTCGCTCGCGTGCGCCAGCTTCACCGGGGGCCCACACTGGCGTAAAGCCAGCCGACCAGTCGGGCTTCCTCGGTAGCAGGTCGAGGTCATCTAGCGTCAGCGACTGCACATTCGTCATGGCTGCAGGTATTTTCGGCACCGGAAGGGGATCACCCGGCTCCAGATTGGCTGAATGGGCCCGCCAGAACGGCGTGAAGACTTTGAGCGGCGTGTCGGATTTCGAACGAACCGTCCAGGGCTCGCGAAGGAGGTGCCCCGCGAAACTCTTTGCGTTGATGCCCTCGTCCTTTAGCGCCGACTTGATCGTCGCATCGATATCGCGTTCAGCGGCGTCGTAGCGACGAGACCAGAAGACTGATCTCGCTCCGGTCTCTTTGATTATGTCTCGAAGAATTGCGAGCGGCTCACCGCGCTTGATGACAAGCCTCGAGCCATGGCCGTCAAGATCCTTTGAAAGCGCCGCCAAGCTATGATGAAGCCACCATCGGCTCGCGCTACCGAGCTCGCGCGACTTTCCGGATATGTCCCAGACGTAGAGCGGGATGACCGGTGAATCACTCTCGCAAGCAGCGGTGAGAGCTTCATGGTCGCTCAACCTCAAATCCTGGCGAAACCAGACGATTATTGGCGCATTGGGATCAGCGGAGATCGGGAGTGACATTCTGACCAGTGAGACGTGTTGTGTGGACGCCTACGCAGCCCATGCCAAGCTGGATTAATCGGTCATTAAGTTCTGGATTGGGTTAGCCCAACGCCCGTCGGCGGCAGAGCGGCTCCGATTCGACCGCCTGACGTTGCACGTATTTCAAATGGCCAATGGCGGCCATGAAGTCCTGGTGCGCCGGCTTGTGTTCCAGGTAGTCCATCAGCCGATAGAGGTTGATCGGCTGCTTGGTGACGAGTGTACGGATGCGACTGACAGCGTCTTCATGCGGATAATTGTCGATGTACTGACACGCGGTTTGCGTAGGCGTGAGCACATAAAAGTCCTGCGGGCGGCGCGGTGTGTAACGCGTGATGTCAAAAGGCGAGGCCCCAAGCGCGTGAGACTTTGGCATGAAGCAACGGATGTCTCGTTCCGTATGTTGAAGGACATTGCCCGACTTCTGTTTGAAACCATGAGCCTTGAGCTTCTCCATCGCGTGATTGCGCATTGCGGGAGACAGCATGTCAGCGTCGGCGCGGTCGTATTTGAGATCGTCAAAAACGGAGAAAAGCCGGAGGGTGTAGTCTGCGATCTGAAAATACGGTCCAAACGCTGCTGAGGCACTTTCGTCTTCGAGCGAGGCGACAGTTTCGATCGTAGCAGCAAAGGTCATGGGGCGTCGGCATCCGGCTAAATTAGAATGGGTCTCAGTAGCCGTTATTGGCCGAAACCGGCGCGGGACAAGTCCCGAAAGAAGGCGAGGGGGCTAACCAAAGGCAATCTGAACCTTGATGGCCTGGGTTCGATCGGATGCCAATTCGAACGCGTCGACCGCTTTGTTGAGAGGCATCGTGTGAGTAATCAGCGGTTTCACGTCGATGCGACCGGATCGCATCATCTCTACGGCTAGTGGGAACTCGTGATGAAAACGAAACGAACCTTTCATGACCAATTCCTTCGCCGTCATGGCTTGGACAGGAAGGGTCATGTCGCCGCCGAGGCCAAGCTGAAGGATTGTTCCGCCTGGTTGGAGTGTCGGGATGGCGCCGACGAGTGCGTTTTGGTTCCCGCTGCACTCGAAAAGAACGTCGAAGTGCCCTTTGCCAGCCGCAAAATGGTCGAGCCCACCAGACCCCTCCATGACATTCACTGTCGCGTCGGCCCCGCATGTTCTTGCCATGTCGAGCGTAAAGTCCGTGACATCGGTCGCGACGATTTCCACCGCGCCTGATGCGCGGGCGACCAGAACAGCGAGGAGGCCGATCGGGCCGCATCCCGTGATAAGAACCCGCTTACCAGCCAGATCGCCAGCGAGCTTTGCGCCATGCAATACCACCGATAATGGCTCAGCTGTCGCGGCTTCACCGGCGCTCAAATCTCCGGCTGGCGCGCATTGGCTAGCATCGGCGATGAGTTGCTCGCGAAACGCGCCCTGAATGTGTGGAAATGGCATGGCAGAGCCGTAGAACCGCATGTTCATGCAATGGTTTTGTTGCCCTCTGGCGCAATAAATGCAGCCCCCGCAAGGCCTGGATGGGGACACTGCCACCCTCTGACCACGCAAGGATTGATCAACGTCCGGACCGATAGCGGTAACGCGTCCAGCGACTTCATGGCCGAGAATCATCGGCTCTTTGAGGCGCACGACGCCAAAGCCGCCATGATTGTAATAGTGGAGATCAGACCCGCAGATCCCACCTGCCTCCATGTCGATGAGAACCTGGCCGGGCGCTAAATCCTCAACCGGATGTTCTTCGATCCGCAGGTCTTTTGCGGCATGCGCGGTGATCGTTCTCATCCCCAAATCTCTTTTCTTGTTCTCGTTAGAACTTACGGCGATCGCGTAACACATCACCGAAATTCTGACCCATGAAAATGTTTTCGGTATCTGATTTCGGCTGGAGCAGATAAGACGCCAAAAAAGAGCACGGCAAAAAATTTCGGGGAGGCCAGCGGCTGAAATGACAAATTTATTTTCATTGGACGGGAAAACAGCGCTGGTGACCGGATCATCGCAAGGCATTGGATTTGCGCTCGCGAAAGGTCTGGCGGTCGCGGGTGCATCGATCGTCTTGAATGGTCGCGACGAAGGAAAACTAGATAAAGCCGCTGAATCTCTAAGAGGCGAGGGCGCGACCGTGCACCTTCTCGCCTTTGACGTCACCAACCATGCGGCAGTTCAGTCGGCAGTGGATGGGTTCGAGGCAGAGAATGGCGCGATTGATGTCCTCGTAAATAACGCGGGTATGCAGCACCGGACGCCGCTCGAAGACTTTCCGCCTGACGCTTTTGAAAAGCTCCTACAGACGAACATCACAAGCGTTTTCAATGTGGGTCAGGCCGTTGCCCGCCACATGATCAAACGGGGTTCGGGCAAAGTGATCAATATCGCGTCTGTCCAGACTGCCCTCGCACGACCAGGCATCGCGCCGTACACGGCGACGAAGGGCGCGGTCGGCAACCTCACGAAGGGCATGGCGACCGATTGGGCGAAGCACGGACTCCAATGCAATGCAATTGCGCCTGGCTATTTCGACACGCCGCTGAATGCCGCGCTCGTGGCCGATCCAGAGTTTTCCGCGTGGCTGGAAAAACGCACGCCTGCCGGTCGCTGGGGCAAGGTTGAGGAGCTTGTTGGCGCCTGCGTGTTTCTCGCGTCGGCAGCGTCGAGTTTTGTCAATGGGCACACGCTCTACGTTGATGGCGGCATCACCGCCTCGCTCTGATTCTTGATGTCCGGGCAACGTAGTCCAAAACCTCCCGTGACCATGCGGGACGTGGCAGAAGCTGCCGGCGTCTCCCGTATGACGGTATCGCGCGCTCTGAGGGAAGATAGCCCCGTGTCGCCGGAGACTCGCGATCGCATACTCAAGGTCGTGCGGGATATGAATTATGTCCCGGACCAGCTTGCCGGAAGCCTGACGACCAAGCGCTCGCGCTTCGTGGCGGTCCTCGTTCCATCATTGAATAACCTTCACTTCGGTGAAACAGTCCAAGCGCTGACGGAAGAGTTGGAGGCTATCGGACAGCAGATTCTCCTTGGCTACACGGCCTATTCAAGCGCGCGCGAAGAGCAAATCGTCGAGGCGATGATCCGCCGTCGACCGGAAGCGATCGTCATGTCCTATGATGGTCACACCGATCGCACGATGCAGCTCTTGAGCGATGCGAGCGTGCCGGTGATTGAGCTTTGGGAGCGGCCAGACGATCCGATCCAGCATACGGTTGGTTTTTCAAATCACGACGCGGCGGCAGCGCTCACAAATGCTCTGATCGACCGGGGCTACAGGAACATCGCGTTCCTCGGCGAGGCGGACGACGCTTGGACGCGTGGAGCTGCGCGGCGAAGGGGCTGGCAAACGGCGATGGAGAACGCTAGGCTCTCCACGCATCGTTTGGTCATGACGGGTCTACCGCCATTATCGATTGAAGATGGTGCGGAAGCCGCTCCTCAATTGCTGGAGCGTTTTCCTGATATCGATTGCCTCTTTTGTGTTTCCGACGCGCCAGCCTTCGGCGCACTTTCCGCGTTGACCAGTGCTGGAATCAAAGTGCCCGACGATATTGGTATTGCCGGGTTCGGTGATTTTGAGGTGTCGCGATTTTCTACGCCAGGGATCACGACTGTCTCGATCGACCCGATCGCCATCGGACGCGAAACCGGGCGCTTGCTGTCAAAGCTCTTGGACCAAGAGGCAACGGCGTCGGTTACGCCACACAATATCCCGGTCGCTGCGACGCTGACCTTTCGGGGCTCCACACGATAGCTTCCAGACGCTAGCCGATTAAACAATTAGACACGGTCTAAGGAAAGCGCTTGTGTTCCCGCTTTCCGCTGTTAGTGTGACCGGTAACAATAAAAGTGAGACGGGGGGAACATGCCAACGATACGTCTCGAAAAGCTGGTGAAGCGCTATGGAGACGTCGAAGTCCTCCATGGCATTGAACTTGAGATGGAAGACAACGAGTTCACCGTGCTCGTTGGACCGTCAGGCTGTGGCAAATCCACGACTTTGCGCATGATTGCGGGTCTTGAGTCGGTGTCGGGCGGCGAGATCTTTGTCGACAATGACCCGGTCAGCCATCTCGAACCGAAAGAGCGTGATCTGGCCATGGTTTTCCAGGATTACGCGCTCTATCCCCACATGAACGTCGCGCAAAATATCTCATTTGCGCTGCGGCTCGCCCGTCGTCCAAAGGCTGAGATCGACAAGAAAGTCCGTGAAGTCGCCGACATGGTCGGCTTGACGGATTTCCTCCATCGCAAGCCCGGTGCTCTGTCAGGCGGTCAACGGCAGCGCGTCGCGATGGCGCGGGCGCTCGCGAAGGACAGCCGGATTTTCCTTTTTGATGAGCCGCTCTCGAATCTTGACGCCAAGCTGCGCGGTCAGATGCGGGCCGAACTCGCGCTCATGAGTCAGCGAGTCGAGAAGAACATGATCTACGTGACCCACGATCAGATCGAAGCAATGACGCTCGCAGATCGAATCGTCGTTATGCACGGTGGCTATATTCAACAGCAGGGTAAGCCGGAGGAGCTCTTCAAACGCCCGGTAAACAAATTCGTCGCGGGCTTTTTAGGGTCGCCGCCGATGAACTTCTTGAAAGGCGAGATCGAGGATCGAGACGGTCGGATTTTCGTCCTGGGCGAGGGGTTCGCATTAGAGCTTGAAGGCGCAACTGCTGAAGCCGCCAAGACACACAACCACCATTTGATAACGCTTGGCATTCGGCCTTCGGATCTGCGATTCGACGCTGAAGCGCCCGCTGACAAAGCGTTGTCGCTCGACGTGAAGGTCTCTGAGTATATCGGCGCCCAGTCCGTGCTTCTGTGCAATTGCGGCACCGAAACCGTCATGGTCGAATTGAATTCTGAAACGCCTGTCGGCCTCGGCGAAACCCTCAAATTCGCAGTCAACCAAAGCGGTGTTCACCTCTTCGATCGTGAGACGGAAAGAGCACTGCACTAGCAAATTCCAATTCTAAGGGAGGAACGGAATGCTCAACATACTCAAGAAAACAGCGATTGCAGGAGCAGCTGTATCGCTGATGGCAGGGACGGCTCTCGCTGATCCTTATGCCGACTACAAGGGTACGACCGTTGTCGTGAATTTCCCGGCGCACCCGCACTACAATGCAGCGATGAAAGTTCTGCCGCAATTCACGGCGGAAACGGGCATTGAAGTCGAAGTCGACCAGCTTCCATATCTCAAGATGCGTGAGCGTCAGACGCTGGAACTCGCTCAAGACGAAGGCGAGTACGACCTCATCTCTTACGTCGTGTTTTCCAAGGCTGATTACGTATTTGCCGATCAGCTCGAGAACCTCGCCAAGTACTTCATGAACCCGAAGCTGGCTGATCCCAACTATGATGCGGGAGACCTCATCGACGGCTACGTTGAGAACATTGGCGTTGCGGGCGGAACGAAAGGCTATCTGCCGGGGAAAACCGGTTCGCTTTTCGGCATTCCGTTTGGTTCCGAAACGTCGGTTCTGGCCTATCGGAAAGACATCTTTGAAAAGCATGGCATTGCGACACCAGAGACGTATGAGCAGCTTCTGGATGCCGCGTGCAAAATTCCAGAACTTGAGCCCGGCATGGGCGGCATGGCCTCTCGCGCGGCGTCTGGTCACCAGGCGAGCCACGCCTTTCTTCTGCACCTTGCACCTCTCGGTGGGCGGGTGTTTGACGACCAGTGGCAGCCGATCATCAACAATGACGCTGGTGTCGCCGCTGCGGAAGCGCTGAAGCAGATCGTGGATTGTGGTCCTGAGGGTGCGATGGCGTTCGGTCCGGCGGAAGCTGCAAACGCGTTCTCCAGCGGGACAGCGGCAATGTTCCTCGACTCAATCGCGTTCATGCCCGGTTTTGAAGACCCATCGCGGTCATCTGTCGCCGGTAATGTCGGTTATGCGATGCATCCGATGGGTGTTCGTCGCGGTTCGCAAACCGGTGGCTTCGGTATCGGAATTCCGAAGAATGCCGAGAACAAAGAAGCAGCATTCTTGCTCATGCAGTGGTTGACGTCGAAAAAAGGCGACCTCGCAGTGGCGATGGAAGGCGGAAACCCGTCGCGGTTCTCAACCTACCAAGACCCAGGTTTGAACGAGAAGTTCCCGTTCTCCTCGACCTTCGGTGAAGCGCTGAAGTTTGCTGACCCCGACTGGCGTCCAATTATCCCGGTCTGGGGTAAGATCAACGCCGATATCGGCACCACGATGTCGAAGGTTCTGACCGAAGATCTGGACATCAAAGAGGCTCTCGATGGCGTTGCTGACCGCACGCGCGCTGTCATGGAAGAGGCCGGTTACTACACCTGGAACTGATGTTCTGACGGGAGAGGCGGGCCGCTAGGCTCGCCTCTTTCAACCTCCACATCAAACGAAGACAGGAAGAGCGCGTGGCCAACACCGCCACATTCGAGACCGGAGCCGTTTCCAACACCACGCGTCGGAAACGCACCCAACTCGCAAACTCGATGACGCCATACATGTTCATGGCGCCAGCCGCGATCATCATGGCGATCGCCCTTCTTTATCCGCTCGGATACATGATCTGGGGCAGCTTTCGGGACTGGGACCCGAGCCAAACGATCGGTGAAGCTGAGTTTGTTGGTCTCAAAAACTACGTCACGCTGCTCAACGACCCAAACTTCTTTGAAAGCCTCTCCGTCACGCTTCGTTTTGCGTTCTTCGTTGTGACGCTCGAAATGGTGATTGGCGTTGGCCTTGCGCTACTCTTGGATCGCAATATTCGCGGGATGTCGTTCCTGAGAACGATGTTTATCCTGCCCATGATGATCGCGCCCGTCGTGGTCGGCCTCATGTGGCGATACATGTATCACCCAACCGTCGGCACATTTAACAGAACGCTCGAATCGCTCGGGCTCCCGACCGTTGATTGGCTTGGTCAGCATGCATTGATGAGCGTAATCATCGCCGATATTTGGCAATGGACGCCGTTCATTTTCATTCTTGCGCTCGCAGCACTTCAGTCTTTGCCGCGATCTGCTCTGGAGGCAGCCCGCATCGACGGCGCAACGGCCTGGCAGCAGATCTGGCACATTAAATTGCCGCTCATGATGCCGGTCTTGATCGTGACTGGGCTCCTTCGTCTCATCGATGCGTTCAAGGTGCTCGAAGTGATCCTGGTCATGACCGAGGGCGGGCCGGGTCTTTCGACGGAAATCCTCGCACTTCGTATCTCCAGGACCGCGACGGAGTTCCGCGAACTGGGCGTTGCGGCGGCCATGTCGAACTATCTGTTGCTCCTGCTCCTGGCGCTCACTCTTGGAATGTTTGCCTTCACCCGATGGCAGGAGGTGCGCGCTGCGAAAGTCAGAGCGGCAGCGGAGGATGACTCCTGATGGATCAGCAGCACGAAAAACAAAACCCGGCGTTCTATGCGCTTCTCGCAGCCCTGGTTTTCATGTCTGTGGGCCCAGTGCTTCTCATGTTTGTCAACTCGTTCAAGCTCGACGTTGACATCATCAGCGGCACATCAGGGCTTCTCTTCTTTCCGACGATCCGCAACTACGAGACGGCACTCTGTGACGTCCTCTGGTACGAGCCGGAGCATCTCGATTTCTGCTCCCTCAAATTTGGCGGAGCGTTCATCAACTCGATCATAATTGCGTTGATCTCAACGGCGCTCACGCTTGTGATTGGCTGCATGGCGGCTTATGCGCTTGTCCGCTTCCGCTTTATGGGACGCGACACAGTTTCGCTCACTACCTTGATGGTTCGCATGGTGCCGCCGGCTGTTCTGCTGGTCCCCGTCTTCGGCCTTTGGAACAATGAGTTCTGCCTCGACCGCGATGGGCTCGTCGGCGGATATATTCGCGACACATTCGGCGGGCGAGGGGACGTCTGTCTTTCAGGGACCCACTCGGGCATTATTCTCATCTATGTCGCGATGAACCTGCCATTCGTGATCTGGATCTTGCAGAGTTTTATCGTCCAAGTGCCACGGAGCCTGGAAGAAGCGGCACGGGTCGACGGGGCGGGGCCATTCCAGGTGTTTTTCAAGGTTGTGCTGCCGCTCATTCAACCGGGCTTGGCGGCAGCTGCTATCTTCACCTTCCGCATCGCCTGGAACGAATACCTGCTTGCCTCTGCGCTATCCGATCGCGACACGAAGACCGTGCCCATCCTCATCGTGAACAATATGAGCGAGTTCAACGTCGAGTGGGGTACGATTATGGCGACGGGCATGCTTCTCGCCATCCCGCCGATCATCTTCACGCTCTTCGCTTCCCGTCAAATCATCACAGGCATGACGGCCGGAGCGGTCAAGGGATGATGGGGCAAGGATGATCGGACAGGGCTGATGGAGTGGCTGCTGGCGCCAATTGATCCCAGCCGCGCGCATGATGTTAGCGTCGCCATCTCGTGGCATGGTCGTTTCATGGTGATCGCCTGGGGCGTGCTTGCCCCACTTGCTGTGGTGATCGCGCGTTTCTTCAAGATACTGCCAGGTCAAGACTGGCCGCGAGAGTGTGATAGTCAGGTGTGGTGGCGCGCTCATTGGATGGGCCAAACCATCGTCATCATCCTTTCTCTGTGCGCGCTTGCCTTTGTCCTGCCAGTGCAGCGTGATGCCATGGGCCTACACAACTGGCTTGGCTTCTTGCTGTTCGCGTCGCTCGCACTGCAGGTGCTTTTGGGCATGTTTCGCGGCTCAAAAGGCGGGCCGACCGCTCCTGCGCGCGACGGAAGTCTGCACGGCCACCATTATGACATGACGCCGTGGCGGCGCGCGTTTGAAACTCTGCACAAAACGCTCGGCTATAGCGCTCTCGCCCTTGCCGCGATCGTTATCATGACTGGCCTTTGGAAGGCGAATGCGCCGGTTTGGATGTGGGTGTCGATCATGCTCTGGTGGGGGATCCTGATCGCGGTTTTTGTCCAGCTCCAAAAGCGTGGGATGGCAGTCGACACCTATCAGGCAATTTGGGGCGCAGACCCTCGTCATCCTGGAAACCGCTTGCCTCATCCAGGTTGGGGTGTCATGCGGCCTGGCGATCATTTTAAGGGGGGTATCGCCGATGTACGGAGTAATCGAGGGCACGGGATTTGAGGTTCTAGACCCGAGCTTTGGTGAATGCCTGATCGGTCATGTCCGCGTCGAAAGACTGTGGACGGGCGCACGATGGTCCGAAGGACCAGTCTGGTTCGCAGCGGGGCGTTATCTTGTTTGGTCGGATATCCCGAACAATCGCATGATGCGGTATGACGAAACGGATGGATCGGTATCGGTTTATCGTGAGCCCTCGAACAATTCAAACGGTAACACGGTCGACCGGGAAGGGAGGCTGGTGACATGCGAACATCTGGCGCGACGTGTCACCCGAACAGAGCACGACGGATCGATCACTGTCATTGCGGATCAGTACCAAGGCAAACGCCTTAACTCGCCGAACGATGTCGTGGTGAAGTCCGACGGCTCGATCTGGTTCACGGATCCCTCCTACGGGATCCTGATGGACTATGAAGGTGACCGTGCGGAGAGCGAGATCGGTGCCTGTCACGTCTATTGCGTCGATCCTTTTGGAAATATCCGCATTGTTGCCGACGACTATATGAAGCCCAATGGGCTGGCGTTCTCGCCGGACGAAAGCGCTCTTTACATTGCCGATACCGGGTTGACCCATGACCCGAATGGACCGCGCCACATTCGACGTCATACCGTGAACGAAGACGGCACTCTGAGTGGTGGAGATGCAGTCGCAGAATGTACCGAGGGGCTGTTTGACGGCTTTCGTTTTGACCGGGACGGTCGAATTTGGACGTCGGCGGCAGACGGTGTTCACTGCTTGAACGCCGAGGGCAAACTCATCGGAAAGATTCTAATCCCGGAAATGGTTGCAAACGTCTGCTTTGGTGGTCCGAAGCTGAACCGCCTTTTCATTTGCGGTACGACGTCGCTTTACTCAGCGTTTTTGAACGTGAACGGCGTCTCGCCCATTGGATCGCTCTAAAATGGATACCAAGGCGTCGCTGATCTTAACGCATAGTGCGGTCCTGAAGATGCTGGCAGCAGCTGCGACGAAGGCGGAAGAAATCGGACAACCGCAATGCATCGTCATTGTCGATGCAAGCGGAGAGACCCTTGGGCAACTTCGCATGACCGGCGCAAAGTTTCTCAGTCTCAAAAGCGCTCGATCAAAAGCGAGGACCGCGGCGTCAATCGGTGCACCGACGACCAATATTCCTGAGGCTGTCGGTCCTGCGATCGCAGCTGCCACACAGAACGAGATCACCCGCCTTGGGGGTGGACTACCGATCAATCTCGACGGGCAGATTTTAGGCGGCATTGGGGTCGGTTCAGGGAGCCCTGACCAAGATATCGCCGTGGCCGAAGCGGCTCTGGCGGCAATCGGCGCGAAATAAAGATAGATTGCTTGGAAAACTGGCTCCCCGGGCCGGACTCGAACCAGCGACCCAGCGGTTAACAGCCGCTTGCTCTACCAACTGAGCTACCGGGGAACGCGACGCGGGCTATACCAAACGACCTCAAGTGTGCCAACCACAAAAATCCGGCTTTCCGCGTTCTCTCACTTGCTGTTTTACACCGAATATCAACGGTTTCTCGCCATGTTTGGCGCGGTATTGCTCGGAACCTTGAGATTATGGCCAAGACTTACAAAATTGCCCCTCGCGGAATTAGTCGTGTGCTCGTCGTCGATGTTGATGAGCAACGGCTCAGACTCCTTCGAGAAATCGTTCGGAGCATTGGTACGTCGCAGATCACGATGGTGCGCTCGCCTGCGGCGGCCATGCGCCATCTCGAATCATTCACTACGGATCTTATCGTCGTAAGTGGCCGCGCGGAGCGCGGTTTCGGTTCTGACCTCGTCCGGTATATTCGTTCGCGTCGAAACCCGGTGTTTTCTCGGATCCCCGTGATCGAGGTTCTTGTTGATCCGAGCAAGAAGCGCGTGATGCGGGCCATTCAAAGCGGCGTTGATGAACTTATCACCTGGCCACTGAACATCGCCGGTTTTCGCCAGCGGAAGGTCAAACTTGAGAAGAGACCGCGGGTCTGGATCGACATTGATCGATACTTTGGACCGTGTCGGCGCCGCGTAGTCGATCCGAATTACACGGGTCCAAATCGTCGAGATGGG
>JBCCMK010000052.1:0-17469 GCA_039026395.1 Pseudomonadota bacterium
CACCATGTCGGCCATATCGGGATTTTGGGTCTCGAGAAGGGCGGCGTTGAAAGCTATCAGATCACGCTCGGCGGGGACGCGACCGAATCAGCTGCGCTCGGCGAGCGCACTGGGCCAGGGTTTGGTGCCGACGAAGTTCCTGAAGCGATTGGGCGCCTCGTCGACCACTACAAGTCTATTCGGCAAGATGACGAGACGTTCCTCCAAACATGCCGCCGCGTGGGCGTCCGTGAATTCAAAGAGGCGCTCTATGCTGCTTAGAGACGGAACTGAGATCGAAGATACCTGGGTCACCGTTGCGGATGCGGAAATGGCACCGGTGCCGGAGGGCCTGCCGGACGGGGGCGTCATTGTTCCGTTTGAGGTTTTTCGCGAACTCCGAGCATCAAGGACGACTAACAAGCACGGCATATCGATTACGAACGATATCGACCCGGCCGTTTTAGAAGACTACTTAGACGACATTTCCCTAATCGCTATTCCGTATCCTTCGTTCGCAGACGGTCGTGGGTTTTCCCTAGCCAAACGTATCAAGAAGATGGGCTTCACCGGCACCCTTCGCGCAACAGGACATGTGATTGCCGATCAGGCGGCATTTGCAGAGGCCTGTGGGTTCGACGAAATCAAAATCGATGATGACGTCGCCGCGCGCCAATCGCCCGGTGACTATGCTTCCGCACGGCAGGCCTTTCCAAGGGCTTACCAGACGGGCTTTTCAGCAGCCGACCAGAAAACATCAATCCTGGAAGCGCGTCACGGGCGGTAACCTCCCAAGGGGCACCTAGACCATCTTCACGTTCAGCGCAAACGGCGCTGGTGTTCTAAGTCTTTGTTTTATCGTATATTCTTATCTTCAAAGCGAACGCTTTGAAGGGAGATGCTCTAGCTTTCATGAGCAGTGCCCTACTTTCTGGGCATGAAAAACTTGCCGCCTCTTGCACTTTCTGTTCGCCAACCGTGGGCGTGGGCGATCATCCACGGCGGAAAAATCATCGAAAATCGATCTCTCGGCGCAATCAAGGCCGGAAAAATGGATTGCCGTCGGATTGCAATCCATGCGTCGATCGGGATGACAGAAAAGGAATACCGATGGGGTCTGTGGCGGCTCGAAAAGCATGGAGTGAGGTGCCCGCATCCGACCAATCTGCCGAGACGAGCGATCATCGGGTCGGTGGACGTTATGGACATCATTACAGAGTCCGATAGCGAGTGGTTTGGCGGAAAAGCTGGACTTGTCCTTGAAAATCCGACGCCCTGCGAGCCGGTGCCAGCAGCAGGTGCGCTTGGATATTTCGAGTGGACGACATCAGGTGAACTCGAACCGTCAACTCCCTGGATGCGAAGGTTTGATCACGCCAATGGAGATGAACGAACACTCCCACTTTTCGACGATCTAGCGCCGATGTTTCACACGCCACCCAAGAAACCGTATTAACGCCGCCATCTGAAATCGTGTTAAATGTTAACGTCTCCCATCGGCGAGATTTAAAAACGTTCAAGCAGTCCAAACCTCTTACCGCGTGAACGTCCCTTCCCGTCAGGCACACGTCACGGCCATGCCATCTCACTCTACATCTGGATTGATTTTCAGAAATTTCTGAAATTTTGAAAGAACAGCCCGTTTGCACTCATCCGCATTGCACCCGCAGACGTAACGTTCCCGAATAACCACATGAGGCAAAGATGCTTTCTGAAGACGCTCGCGGCATTGTCATCTACGGTGCCGCCGCACCCACCCTTTCGGTCTGGGCTCTCCTTTCCTTCTTACCACTTGCTGGTGCTGGCATGGCGTGGGGCTCGCCACTCCTTGTGCTCGGTCATCTCGGCTTTTTAGCGATCGGTTTTGCTGGATTGCTGTTTGGCTTCCTCTTTTACAAATGGGCCAAAATCAAAACCTATAATACCGACTTCTTCCTGACCGCCGCCGACCGCCGCCGTCGCGTGTCGTGGCTGACACTCTACGCGATCCTTTGGATGATCGCCTATTTCACCTTCTCAACTCAGACGGCTTGAAGCCAGTCGAGCAATGAACAGATGGTGGTGGAGTGACCGTATTGCGGGCCTTGCACTGGTTATCGGTCTTGGAATTATCAGGCACCGCTATTGGATTGCCGGTGCCTGCTCTGCGCTTGTGAGCCTTGTCGCATTCCAAGCCATCATGGACACGGACTGAGCTAACGCGGTCCAACTGGACACAAACCGATTTCTACCGCACAACGCCCGAAAAAGCGCGAAGGTGGAAACGACCATGCATGGCTTAATGCAGGATTGGCCGCTCCTGATCCATAGAGTGATTGATCACGCGGCGACCAATCACGGCCCTCAGAAAATTGTCTCTCGGTCCGTCGAAGGTCCGATCCACGAGACCAATTATTCAAACGTTCGCCAGAACGCGCTCCGCGTAAGCCAAGCGCTCGCCCGATTGGGCATACGTGAAGGGGATCGCGTCGCAACACTCGCTTGGAATACATGGCGGCATCTCGAAGCCTGGTATGGGATTACTGGCATCGGCGCCATCTACCACACGGTCAACCCGAGGCTTTTCGAGGAGCAAATAGCCTACATCGTCAATCACGCGGAAGACCGCGTGATGCTGACGGACCTCACTTTCGTTCCGCTGCTCGAAAAGTTGCAAGACAAACTGCCGACGATTGAGACCTTCGTCATTCTCACCGACGACGCCCATATGCCGGACACAACGCTCCGGAATGCGATCGCCTATGACACTTGGATAAGCGCGGAAGACGGTGATTTTCATTGGCTCGAACTCGACGAGAATGCTGCCGCGGGTATGTGCTACACGTCGGGAACGACGGGAAATCCAAAGGGCGTTGTCTACTCCCACCGGTCAAACGTCCTTCACGCCATGGCAGCGTCCGTACCCGACATGCTCGGTTTGTCTTCTAGGGACAACGTCATGCCGGTCGTTCCCATGTTCCACGCAAATGGTTGGTCGTTGGCGTTCTCGACCCCGATGTGCGGATCCGGACTGGTGTTGCCCGGCGGCGCAATGGACGGCGCTTCCGTCTATGAAATGCTCGAAGTGGGCAAGGTGTCGGTAACAGCGGCCGTTCCAACCGTATGGCTCATGCTCCTGCAATACATGAAGGCAGAACAGAAAAAGCTCTCGACGCTGAAGCGCGTGGTGATCGGCGGGTCAGCCTGCCCTCGCGCCATGACGAAGGCGTTTCAAGATGAATATGGCGTAGAGGTTATCCACGCGTGGGGGATGACGGAAATGAGCCCGCTCGGATCCCTTTGTTCGTTGAAACCTGCCTATGCCGATCTCGATGCGGATAAGAAGCTCGATATCCAAGAGAAGCAAGGTTTCGCTCCTTTCTCAGTCGAGATGAAGATCACGGATGATGACGGGAATGAGCAACCTTGGGACGGCGAGACATTCGGCCGCCTCAAGGTGCGCGGCCCAGCCACCGCAAAGGCATATTTCAAGGGCGAAGGCGGCGAAATTCTCGATGAAGAGGGCTTCTTTGATACTGGCGATGTCGCGACCATCGATCCAGAAGGCTACATGCAGATCACTGACCGCTCGAAGGATGTCATCAAATCCGGTGGTGAGTGGATTTCATCGATTGATCTAGAAAACCTCGCCGTTGGTCACCCGAAGGTTCACGAGGCCGCAGTGATCGGCATCGCTCATCCAAAGTGGGATGAGCGCCCACTCCTTGTCGTCGTTCCCGAACCAGGCGAAACACCAACGAAAGCGGAGGTTTTCGAGTTTATGACCGGCAAGATCGCGAAATGGTGGATGCCCGACGACATGGCGGTCGTCGATGAAATCCCGCATACAGCAACCGGTAAGATTCAGAAAACGGCACTGCGTGAGCAGTTTGCCGATTACACGCTTCCGGGGACCTAGGGTGAAAACCTAATGTCACGTGACGGGATCCTTTGGGCCGGAGCTCCTGACGTCGCAGCGCTCGACGCGCGATTTTCCCGTTCTGCTCGCGCAGGATGGATTTCGGCTGCGTTCTCCGTACCGGTCGGCGTGCTTGCAACGTTATTTCATAGAACGGGTGTGATCGACTCTGCCGCTTTCACGATTTCGGTCGCGTCGGCGTTTCTCTTCGCATTCATTGGATTGCTCTTCGCCGGTTTTGCGCTTCTGCGCATTTGGCGCGTGGGCGGGAGAGGCGTCGCCCGTGCCGTATCCGCCGCAGTTCTGGCTGCACTGGTGATGTCACCCGGTGCATACGCCGTCTATCTTGGAACATCCCGACCGCTTTTGAACGACGTAACAACGGACCCGGTGCTTGTGCCTCAGTTTGTCGTGCTTGAGGCAACAAGGCAGAGCATTGGCGCGTCAACTGGCTACGATGTTGAAGGCACATGGCCAAAACAGACTGAGGGCTATCCTCAAATCGTCCCGCTCCGTTTGGAGTTGGATTTTGAAACCGCCCGCACAATTATCGATGAGGCGATTGAAGCTGAGGGTTGGCAAGTTCTTCAGAAACGTCTGAGACCGGACGAGCCGCGTCAAATTACGATAGAGGCGACAGCAACAACCTTCATCGCAGGGTTCAAGGATGATGTTCTTGTACGCCTGTCGGAAGGCGCCGACTTTGTGCGTGTCGACATGCGTTCGGCATCCCGATTTGGTGAGCATGACCTCGGTGCCAATGCCCGCCGGATCCAATTGTTTTTCGAAAAACTTCAGGCAAGTGCTCGCGCCCGAACGCGTGTTTAAGTCAGCCTAAAGATCGCATCCATTTTTACAGGCCCCTCTGTGGTCACTTCTCCTCGCTCCACCAAATCCTCGACCTGTGCAAAGAGCGAAAGGCGTGCGGCCCCAACCAATCGCTCGTCCAAGCCGATGTAAATCGACGGGACCATCTCTGCGATCGTCTGCGGGCCCTTCTCGAGCGCGCGTCGCGCGGCTTGCTCTCGCCCTTTACGATGCTCAATGAGCGCGCGAATGAACGTCGAGGGATCTTTCACGGGGCCGCCATGACCTGGCCAACACTCTCGAATGTTGAGCGGCAGAAGTTTCTCAAGCGACTGCATGTAGGCGGACATTTTGCCGTCTGGTGGGGCAATTATCGAAGTCGACCACGCCATGATGTGATCGCCACTGACGAGAGTGCCGGAGTTTGGATCGAAGAGACAGATGTGGTTCATCGTGTGGCCGGGGGTTTCGATCGTGCGCCACTCTAAATCTTCGACGTGCAGTCCATCATCGTCTCGAAGCTGCTCATCTGGCGCGTATAAGCGATCACCAGCCGCATCAAGCGCGTTCGTCTCGCCCTCGGCCAATGGTCGGGCCGCTTTGTGGACACCACATCCGACAATCGGCGCATCGATGTGCCTCAGGAGTTTTGGCAGCAATTCCGTGTGGTCGATATGCGTGTGGGTGACGACAATGGCGTCCACCGTCCGGCCCCTCACTTCGCGTATCAGCGCCTGGAGATGCCGAGCATCATCTGGACCGGGGTCCACGATCGTGATCGTGTCTTGCCCGAGGAGGTACGTGTTGGTGCCGTGAAAGGTGTAGGGACCGGCGTTCGGTGCTGTTATCCGGATGACGCCAGGCGCGATCTGGACGGGCTGGCCCGGTTCGCCATCAAAACTACGATCGAGATGAAGTTGAGGTCCGGCCACGGATCACACCACGGTAGAGAATTGCCGATAAAACGATGACGGGTTATAGCGGCGGCCCGCGATTTTGAAAGGCCGACGAATGGCAATTAAGGCACTGCTCTTTGATGTCTTCGGGACTCTTGTTGATTGGCGCACGACGGTTGCTCGAGACGCGCAAGCGATCATTGGTGGCGACGCTGACTGGTTCGCGTTTGCGGATGCTTGGCGAGCCTTGTATGAACCCGCCATGGAGCGGGTCCGGTCAGGCGAGCGAGATTTTATCCCGCTCGACAAACTCCACCGCGAAAATCTTGATCAAGTTCTGATCGATTTCGACTTGGATTATCTGAACAAAGACGCCCGGAAAGACTTAAACCGCATCTGGCATCGGCTCGATCCTTGGCCTGATGTTCCCGCGGGCCTAGCCAAATTGAAGAAGAAGCGCGCGACTGCGGCTCAATCAAACGCCAATATTGCACTCATGGTTGACCTCTCCCGTCATACGGGGATGACGTTCGACGCAATCCTAGGCGCAGAGGTCACCGGCCACTACAAGCCCCAAAGACGCGCCTATACCAAGGCCTGCAAGATGCTCGGCTTCAAGGCTGAACGGTGCATGATGGTTGCCGCCCACAACAGCGATCTGGCAGCAGCGAAAATGGCTGGATTGAAGACGGCGTTTATTCCACGACGCACGGAATATGGGCCAAGCCAGTCTACTGACCTTGAACCGGCTCAGGAGTGGGATTTCGTTGCAACGTCACTCGATGATCTGGCCGAACAGCTAAACGCAGTCGACTGAACCAGATATTCGGGTCGGCGTCGGCGTCATTGAGGCGCTCTTCACAGACGTTTGATGGCATCTGAATTGCCGAGTAACCATCGCGGTGCCAAATGCCAAAACGAGCGACACCTTAACCGCTGGGCACCATGGACATCCTGTTTGGCTACATTGCAGGGCTTTTGACCCTCATAAACCCTTGCGTCCTTCCCCTCTTGCCCATTGTGATCGTTACGGCTCTGCGAAACGATCCGCGCGGCCCCCTCGCGCTCGCCGCCGGTTTGTCGGTCGCATTTGTAACGCTTGGCGTCGGGATTTCCGCCGTTGGCCCGACCCTGGGGATCGATGAAGAGACGATTGCGAAAATTGCGGCCCTCGTCATGATCGCGTTTGGCTTTGTCCTTCTTGTCCCAAGGCTTTCAGAGAGTTTCGTGACGGTATCTGCTGGCCTTGCATCGTCTGCAGACCACAAAATCGGCGAGCAGCAAAACGATGGACTATCCGGTCAGTTCTTCACCGGTGTCCTCTTGGGCGCGGTCTGGTCTCCCTGCATCGGACCGACACTCGGCGGTGCGATCGCCCTCGCCGCAGCGGGCGAAAACCTGCTCTGGGCGACCGCGATCATGATGGCTTTCGCAGCGGGCGTTTCGACACTGATTATCGCGTTGGCCTATGGAACGCAGGACATTTTGCGGAAACGCCAGGCAGCGCTCCGCAATATCGCGGGTAAGGTCAAACCCATTACCGGCGTCGCGCTTGTACTGGTCGGGCTCGCGATTTTCTTCGACGTTCACAAGATCCTAGATGCCGTCCTCCTGGACGTCTTACCGACCTGGCTCACTGATCTTTCAGTCGCGCTCTAGTGCTTTGTGGTGACGGTCTTGGTCGCCTGTTGAAAACGCTTGAATACAATGAGGATAATTATGAACCGTACACAATCATACACAGACTTATCCAAGCCCTCGCGTCGGGACGTTCTCTTTCTGTCCGCGGGCGCAACGCTAGCCCTCACAGCGCCCAGCCTCGCGCTTGAAGGCGCTGTTGAGTATTCGCCGAAGGTCCTCAAATCGCTCCAGGCCAGTGGCAAACCTGTGCTTTTGGACTTCTCAGCGAAATGGTGCGGAACGTGCCGTCGTCAGGCCCGTGTCATCGAACAGCTCGTTTCAGAAAACCCTGCATATCGAAACATTCAGCTCGTTCGGGTGGACTGGGACAAACATCGCCAGAGCGATATTCGCCAGCAGCTCGCTGTGCCTCGTCGGTCAACCTTGATCATGTTGAAGGGTGAACAAGAACTCGGTCGCATCGTTGCCCAGACCTCCGTTAAAGCGATCCAAGCGCTTTTGGAAACTGGAGTTTAGGGCCTTCAAGAACCCCGTCAGGGGTCGAACTTTACAATTTCGTCCCCTGCGCGGGTTGGAACGCGTATCGCTATCCCTTTTGCCCTTCGGGATCCTGTCAGGTTTCCTGTGATTTGCGAGGATAAATCGACCTGCTTCAAACGGACCACCTCGCCAGCTTTGACGCTGACCGCGATGATCATTTGGCGCCGCGTGTCTGGAAGGAAGAGGTCATCCACGCCATCTCCATCGGCGTCGGCAACAAAGGACAAATCGAGCGCTCTCGAACCGATGGCGTGGTTCGAAAAGCCAAACTGCTCGGCCACCTTTCTTGCTCGACCATTCTGAAACGACCAGAATTGTAGGGTACCGCCGATGTGTGGGGTTCGGACAACCGCGACTTCTTTCACACCGTCGCCGTCAAAGTCCGCGATCCCAGCCGGGTTCAGCCAGCGATTTCGGATCCCGATTTCCGGAGTTGCCGCGATCTCAATTAAGCGGCCGTTTCGGAGGCCATAAACCGCGATTGCTCCACCGCCTGATTGCGTGGACCGGATCGTGACAATCTCGGATGACCCATCGTCGTCAAGGTCCACGATTCTTGGGGTCAAATCCTCAAAAACAGCGTTGGGCGGCAAAACGATCCGCTGCTCATCGCCATTGTCATCGCGGACCATAAGGCCTGCCGCTTCGATCCCGTCACCCAGGACCGCGTGCGCGTACCGCTCGGTCGGGCCGACATACCACGCTGCTCGAACGTCGCCGGTTCGCTCCCTTGCGACATCACCGTCTGGCAGGCGCGTGTTCAAATCGAGCGCTGAAGCGCTTGTCGCGAGGAACGAAAGAAAGAGGACCAGCCAACTCATTTTTTTGGTGATGCCACAGCGCGTTCGACAACGACAGTCACCTTTCCGTTTTAGCCCATTCGACGAATGCCGATCGTGCGTGTAGGACGGGACCTGCACGGGCTTAAAAGTGATACTGAATGACAGTCTCGGCGACAGTCACACCTCGAAAAGACGCGATAACCTCGGAGTTGAAGGCTCTGCTCGCGCTCGCCTGGCCGTTGATCGCCGCGAATATTGCAACGATCGGAATGCATACGACCGACGTCGTCATGACTGGCCGCCTCGGCCCGGAAGAACTCGCCGCAAATGCGCTGGCCGTCAGCCTTATCTATCCATTTTTGATGTTTTCGACCGGTGTCTTGCTTGCCGTCGCGCCCATCGTGGCCCAGTCGCTGGGCGCGCGGCAGATCCGGCCGATACGACGCTCCGCGCGCCAAGGGCTTTGGGTCGGGCTGATCATATGTGCGATTGTCGTCCCACTCCTGCTGCAAGCCGAGCCCATCTTTCTAACGCTCAATCAGGACCCGCAAGTCGCCGCGCTGGTTGGCGAGTATATGTCAGCGGCAGCGTGGTCTTACATCCCGGCAACTCTGTTCGTTGCGTTTCGCGCGCTGTCATCTGCACATGGCCTCACGCGCGCGATCTTCGTGATTACGCTCTTTGGCATCGGCGCAAATGCACTCGGCAACTACGCTCTCATGTTTGGGAATTTTGGATTGCCACGGTTGGAGCTCTTCGGTGGCGGGGTTTCAACCACGATCGCGCAGACAATTATGCTGATCGCAATCGTCGGATACACGCTGACCCACCGGCGGCTGCGTCGCTACGCACTCTTTGTGCGGTTTTGGAAAGCGGACTGGCCAACCTTTGCGACGATCTTAAGGCTCGGTGTCCCAATCGGTCTGATGATGGCAGCCGAAACGTCGCTTTTTGCCATGGCCGGCGTTTTCATCGGTATGATTGGGACCGACCAATTGGCCGGCCATGCCGTGTCGCTTCAGATCATTTCACTCTTTTTCATGGTTCCGCTGGGGATCGGTCAAGCGTCCACCATCCGCGTTGGAATGGCCCATGGTCGAAGCGACATCAATGCGGTCCGGATCGCTGGATGGACGGCTCTCGGTGTGACGCTTTCATTCATGATCGCATGTGCTCTCATCTACCTGGTTCTCGGTCTCCAGTTCATTCACCTGTTCTTCGACCCCAACGATCCTCAGAACGCGGCATCAATTAGTTTCGCCTTGAGCTACCTTATGGTCGGCGCCCTCTTCCAATTGGTCGATGGCGGGCAGGTCTCCGCGGCTTCAATCCTTAGAGGGCTCTCCGACACCAAAATACCGGCCTTTGTCGCGATCACCGGGTATTGGTTGATCGGTATGCCCGCGAGTTATGTCCTAGCATTTCAACTCAACCTCGGCGGTGAAGGTGTTTGGCTGGGATTGGCGCTCGGGTTGGCTCTGGTCGCCGTGATTTTGATTGCGAGGTTTTGGGCGATGACCCGGTCAACCTCCTAGATTTAAGGTCGAACGCTTGACCAGGCTAACCGCGTCTTCTACCCACGCACCATGGACAAAGATCGTCTGCGTCGCCTTGATTTTTCGCTTCTTCTTATCTTTCGCGCGGTCTTAAAGCATCGCCAGATCACACAAGCCGCCGAAGACGTTGGGCTTACGCAATCTGCCGTTTCACATGCATTGAAGCGCCTGACCGATATCGTCGGCGAACCACTCTTCACGAGAGAGCGATATGGCGTCTCGCCGACGGAAGCAGCGTTCCGCATGGCGGGCCCTGCTGAGACGATCTTAGCAATCGCGGACGAAACGCTGGGCGTCACGGAACCCTTCGATCCGAAAAAGACAGAACGTGCATTTACCATTGGGATCGATGAGGCCTGTGTGCCGCTTTTGTCAGTGCCGATCTACAGTGCCGTTTCAAAGGCCATGCCGAACAGTTCCGTCACCTTTGTGCGTAGCCCGACAGACATGACAGAGGCCTTGGCTGACAGGAAGATCGATGTTGCCGTTACAACAGATGCACCAGGCACTCCATCATTGCTCGCTGAGGCGATATTGTCTGTCGACTATGTAGGTGTGACGCCAAAACGGGCAAAGCTGGCATATAAAACCTCGCTCAAGCGGATGCGAAAGGCGCCCGTCGTTCTGCACGACGCTATCGCGGGTGCTTTGGACGCTCATATTGGCGCAGTAGGCACGCGACCGGCAGTAGGAGCGACAGCGTCATCTGCTTCGGAGGCGATGGAACTCGCTGCAAATATCGGCGGCTACACTTTGGTCCCCAAACCGCTGGCAGATGCGCGGGCAAAGCAGTTGCGGCTCCAGGCTTTCGATCTGCCGTTCAGCCTCCCCTCTTTTCAGGTGTTTGCGTCCTATCACAAACATCTGGCGCATGATGCGGGCATGAAGACGCTCTTCACCGCGGTCTGCCGGGCAGCGCAAAAGATTTCAGTTCATCCTTTGAAGTCAGGGAAAAAGGCGGGCCGTTGACCACGAACCAGTGTTCTGATCGCGCGTGAAGCGGACCCGATCATGAAGCCTGAATTTCCGATCCTGCCAAAACTCGATCTCTTGCGGGATTACGCGAATTCCTGACCAGTGCGGTGGTCTTGGAACCTGGCCCACACCGAACTTAGCCGTGTAGCGGGCGATCTCTTTTTCGAAGTGCATGCGGCTTTCAAGCGGCCGCGATTGCTGACTTGCCCAAGCCCCGATCCGGCTCGTCCGCGCGCGCGATTGATAATACGCGTCTGCTTCATCGTCCGCGACCTTTTCAATAGGCCCTCGCGCCCGCACTTGTCGGTTGAGCGACTTCCAATGAAAAACAAGAGCAGCTTTCCCCGCCGACAGAATTTCGCGCCCTTTGACGCTGTCATAATTGGTGTAGAAAACGAAACCGCGTTCGTCGAAACCCTTCAGGAGAACCATCCGAACATTTGGAAGGCCCGTTTCGTCGACGGTCGCGATCGCCATCGCGTTGGGATCGTTTATTTCGCTTTTTTCCGCCTCGGCAAACCACTCCCGAAAGCGTTGGAAGGGGTCGCTGTTCGCGACCACATCATCCTCTTCAAGCCAGGTCGGTGGGGGCGTTTCAGGCGTCAGATCATCATCCATGTACGCGGATGTTTCATGGAACAATTTGATCGTCAAGCTGTCGCTTGAAATGTTCAGAAACAGGGAGTGATGTGGAGCCCACGGCTTGCACGGGGCGATTGCTTGTAGGACTTTGGCCCGTGTGCGATAGCTCGTGCCGCCGTTGAGGTGAGTATATCAGTTGGTTGGAAATATGGCGGATGATGGAGCGGTAGCAGCAAGCACGACTGCGGGCTTAATGACAGGAAAACGCGGGCTCATCATGGGGCTCGCCAATAACAGGTCCATCGCCTGGGGGATCGCGAAAGCCATCAGCAGCGCAGGTGGTGAAATCGCGCTAACTTACCAGGGAGACGCGCTGAAAAAGCGCGTCGAGCCGCTTGCTGGCGACATCGGGGCAGCCGTTGTCGGCGAATGTGATGTCACCGCTCCACAAACAATAGATGCGGTCTTCGACAGGCTTGAAGATATGTGGGGCACGATTGATTTCGTTGTCCACGCGATCGCGTTCTCCGACAAAGCCCAGTTGGAGGGCCGTTACGTCGACACGACGGCCGACAATTTCGCGCGAACGATGGACATCTCCTGTTACTCACTCACCGCGGTGACCCAGCGTGCTGAGCGGCTCATGCCTGACGGCGGCTCAATCCTGACGCTCACCTATTACGGGGCAGAAAAGGTCATGCCGCACTACAATGTGATGGGTGTGGCAAAGGCAGCCCTCGAAGCGTCGGTTCGCTATCTTGCGGTCGATCTAGGCGGGAAAGGCATCCGCGTAAACGCGCTTTCGGCAGGTCCAATAAAGACACTCGCCGCATCCGGGATTGGCGATTTCCGGTACATATTGAAGTGGAACGAATATAACGCACCGCTCAAACGCACCGTCACGATCGACGAAGTCGGCAATTCGGCGCTTTACCTTCTCTCAGACCTCGGTCGCGCGGTTACCGGCGAAGTGCACCACGTCGATTCTGGCTACCACACCGTTGGCATGAAAGCGGTCGACGCGCCGGACATTTCAGTCGTTAAGGACTAGGTTGAGAACTCATATTCCTGATGTGTTTGGCGTCGGAAACGGCAAAAAGCTGGGGGTAATTTGAGTGCAGAGCGGGCTTCTTGCCCCGGTCAAACTCAAATTGCCTTCAGATTGAAGCCGTTTCGACGTCTGTAAGATGGGGTAGATTTGCTCGCCTGCTGTGTTGCAAGACCTTGAAAGTCAGGGAGACTTCCTGCGGTCTTGCGCCGTGCAGGCAACCAAATCTTCACCCACCAAACGCACCAGGAATATGAGTTCTCAACCTAGTAGACCCAGCAATATGCGTCCGTTGGTGTCCGCGTAGCTGAGCGGCCTTCTGGATTTATCATTTCGCTGGGGTTGGGCGCGCAGCCGACAACATAGCTGCAGCAAGAACCGCATTAATCAGCTTTGATTTCGATGACATAAGAGCCTCCAACACACGCGGGACGTGTAGACGCTACCATGGACTCGCTGCGATCTGGTTTGGCGGTTTATGACAATTTTAGCGGTTGGGGTGACGTTTCAGAAAACGCTGAACCGTCCTCCAACCAAACGATAAAGGCCGCCACGACGGGCGGCCTTTTTTGACGAACGATCTGCAACGATGGCAGTCAAATCAGCATACCGTGCCGACGGATCTAAAAGAGGAAGTTCACGCCGGCTTTAAAGAGATTGCCTTCGAACTCAGCATCAACATCGGTAACCGGTCCGAGATCGAAGACTTCAACACCGAGATCGACATAGCTGTATTCGGCTCGAACGCTGACATTGTCCATGACCGCAACCTCAATGCCGCCACCCAGAGTGAAGCCGTGGTGGATATTCGAGTCTGAAACATCACCGGTGGGTGCAGCAACTGCGATGAGATCGGCGTCGACCTCTGCTTCACCGAACGCATATCCGCCCTCCACATATAAGAGAACGCGCTCAAGCGGCGCAAAGCCAGCGCGGGCAGTGATGAGACCGAGATAGTTGAGAGAGGCTTCGCCCGGAACAGCGCCCGCGATATTGAACTTGTCCTCAATCTCCGAGAGAAGAAGCTCGCCCTCAACACCAATAACGAACTGGTTTATCTGGTAATTGTACCCAGCAACGATCCCGCCGAAGAGACCCTCCGCGTCGGAGATGTCGTCCGTAAATGAAATTGCCGGATTTCCAAGAACGGCAGCGGCCCTGTCATCGGCATCGGTTGGGAACTCGCCTTCACCATAGCCCGCCGTGACACCGACGTAGAAACCAGTCCATGAGAAGGCAGGCGTTACGATCGGCGCAGGTACGATCGAAGGCTTAAAGTCCGCTGCCTGCGCACTACCGATCAGTGCGACACTCGCGATGAGGAAACTACGGATGGTCATCTTCAGCATGGTGAGCTCCAGAAGTGGGAATTTTTCCCATACGCTCACAAGATGGTTAATGAAGCGTAAGCTCCTGCTTTCAAATTGACTTTTTAGCCGGGACGGCGGACGAAACAGTTTTGCCGTGCGGTTTCATTCGCTGGATTCCGCGCGTTAGCTCAGAACGGACAGAAATGCATTTTCCGCATACACTTTACTTTATTCGCCATGGCGAGACGGATTGGAATCGTGCCGGTCGCCTCCAAGGTCAAACCGAGATCGACCTCAATGAAACCGGCCGCAGCCAAGCGAAGCGAAATGGAGAAGTCCTGAAGGACTTTCTTACCGCTGACCTCATTGAGACGATTCCGATCGTTGCGAGCCCCATGCGTCGGGTGCAGCAAACCTTGAAAATCATTCTGGACGAAATCGGTCGCGGTAGCGATGTCATCGAAACTGACGATCGCCTGAAGGAAATCTCGTTTGGCGAAATGGAAGGCTACACGCCCGCGGAAATGAAAGCCGCACACCCCGCGTTGCACCGGCAACGCAAGACGGACAAATGGACATTTACACCGCCAGGCGGTGAGAGTTACGAGACGTTCTCAATGCGCGTCGGGGATTGGCTCAGAACCATCGAAACTGACACGGTCGTCGTTGCCCATGGCGGTGTCAGCCGGGTGGTCAGAGCCCATTTGCACAACATTTCGGGGCCGTCGGTCGTGGAACTGCCGACGCCTCAAGACAAGATCATGGTTATGTCCGGCAACCGAATGGATTTAGTTTAGGCAAAGCAGGCGGGTCCAACCGATAGGCATGTCTCCTCTGCAAAAACCGACTTCTTTGAAACTCGAAAAAGCCAAAAATCAGGAAGATCGGGATCATAAGTTCGCTTGCTTCCTCAACTGCTGAGAAAGACGCAACGATACCTGTCGTTGGCCGCGCGCCGGTTATCGCTTCCACTTTATTGTCTGCACTATCCACCAAGAGCGATAGACCGACGCAGAACCAAACCATGCTGATAAGAACTTGGTGCCAATCCCGGGCCTTCAAGTTCTCCACGTAAGCACGCCAATACGTCCAGATAATTGCGACGACGAGCAGAACGATGCCGATAACTGCGAGCGTTTCAACGATCGCATAGCCGACCGGGTTGATCCCTTTAAAGTCGTCGGGAAAGAAGGCAAAACCCTGACGGGCGATCTTGAGATTGATGTCGAATTCTCGAGCCGCAAACAAAAAGCAAATGGCAGCAATCATCCACTTTCGGGTTGGGTAGTCATATCGACCGAACAGAAAAAGAACGCCTGCAAAAATGCTGAGGTAAAGCGATCCCACCTCGATCCACCCGTCTTCCGAGAGGACGGAAGGACGCATCGACGGATACCAGTTCACGATCGCAAGCACGAAAACAACGAGCGCGCCGTATGTGAGGAAGGCAATTGCCGGTATCGGAAGATGAGCCAGGAGGGCTCTCATGCATGTCTGCTTTGCTCTTGGACTAGCTCGGAAGCGCCGGAAAATGCGCGCTTCGTTGACTGCATATGGTCAGATTGCCTCAAGAACGCAACCAACCCGCGAACGCGATCGGCATGAGTAGCCGACTTTCCACCGTCTAGATCATTTCCATCAGACATCGAGTCACGAACCGCTGCCTCTCGCTCCGCTCGAACGCGCTTCGTGACGCGTCGGTCATCCGGTTTAGGATGGAATTGCTCTACAGCAGTTGCGCGAAGACACTAAACGCAAGCCCAGCGAGGATCGCTCCGCTTAGACCGAGGGCGATGTAGGCGATGAAAACGTCTCGTTTCACCAAAGCAAAGACGGCTGTCATAGCGGGGATCGAAGTCACAGCGCCACCAACCATGAAAGCCATGCCCGCGCCCGCGCTCATCCCCTGCTCCATCAGGCCTGAGACGAGGGCCGGGGCAGCGTAGGCATTCAAGTAAGCCGGGACGCCCACGACTGCGCTGACCGCAACTGGAAGAACACCCGGACCGCCAACAACCGCTCCGATCGCCTCGGCGGGGATGTATGCAATCATGAGGCTCTCAAGCACGTAAGCGAGCGACAGCCATTTCAGCAGGAAAAGCGCGTTTGACCCTGCCTCTGAGAAGAAGACCGAGCGGCGTTCTTTATACGGCCAAAAATTCCAAACCGGCGTGCCTTTGAACGGCGAAGGCCCACATCCGCAACCGCCGCCAGATTGGGGCTTAACGGGGTCGGCAAACGCGCCGAACGACATCCCCGCTTTGATCGCAAAGCCACCCGCAAGCCCAATTGCAACAGCAAGCAGAGCTTTCCCGATCGCGAAATCCCAACCGAGCGCGCCAGCCGTTATCAACATGCTCGGCGGGTCATTTAGGGGGGATGCCAACCAAAACGCCATGACCGCTGAGAGAGGTGCACCGAGCGCCAACAGCCCGGCGATGAAGGGTATCACCTCGCAAGAGCAAAATGGTGCCAGCCCGCCAAATAATGCGGCGAGGATGATCATTCGCGTCTCACGGCCTTGGAACGCCTGCGCGATCACCGCCTCGGCGCCGGATGCTTTGAGGTAACCAATGGCGATTACGGCGAATGTAATGTAGGGCGCAGTGGAGAGCAGGGCTTGAAGGACGAACTGGATAGTAGCCGCCAGTTGAGCGCCGTCGAGGACGGCAAGCACCACCAGAATTACGGCGATAGAGACCCAAACGCGGCTAACCGACCAATTCTTCGGGGCAGAAAGGCGTTCAATCAGCGCGGTCAAAGGTGGACCTCCAAGGCCCTGGCGCCAACATCATCGCCGCCACTTTTAACCTGATCCAGGCAGCACTTTTCTAGGAAAAACTCTGAAAGCGCCTTGAGCCTTTGAAAGTTTGCCCGACTGAGCGTGACCCGCCCTCGCCGTTCCTGATCAACGAGGCCGGCATCAACCAGCGTCTTTACGTGATGCGAAAGTGTTGCCGGTGGGATCCCGGTTTTTGACTGTAGTTGACCGAAATTCAGTCCCTCACTTCCCATCCGAACGAGCGATACGAGAACCGAAATTCTCGATTCTGAGCCGAGCGCGGAGAAAGCGGTGGCCGCATCTTTTTCGAGTAAAGAATCCATAATTCGATATTACTAGAAATATCGAATTAAATGTCAACCTCCCCGACGTCCCTTCAATCCTTGAGACATGGTCGCTTATGCAGCGTCTTTCTCAGAGCCTGGCGCTTCAAGATCATAGACATGGATCGGCACCACCGGGATTGGCTTTGGCCGAGCGATATAAAACCCTTGGAGAAGGTCACAGCCAATTTTCCGGCACGCCACAAGCTCTTGTTGCGTCTCGATGCCCTCGCCGACGACGAGCATGCCCATTGCATGCGCAAGTTCGACCACCGTTCGGACAAAGAGCTGTTTTTTCGTGTCGTGCGCGATGTCTTTGACGAAGAAGCGGTCGATTTTCAAAATGTCGG
>JBCCMK010000053.1:0-17133 GCA_039026395.1 Pseudomonadota bacterium
GGATACAGACCACCAGCGCCAGAGACCTTCAGCCCGACCGATCCGGCTTCCGCAATATGGAAGCTCAAACCGGATCGGCCTTCCACTGGATATCCCATTATGGTTACATAGAAACTGGCTGCGCTACCGGGGTTTCGTCACGGTGCTGCGCCATTTCAACATAGATTTTCTCTTCGTTGTTGCTGTTGGCCTGGAGTCCGCCGACGAAGTCATCGATCTCACCCTGAATGTAAAGGTACTGTGGGTGTTTCTTGATGATATCCGTTGTCATCGATTTTTTCTGTGCGAGCGCTGCCTCGACATAATCGCTCAGGAAGTCTTTTACGCTTGATGCGACCTGACGGCGGATAAGCCGTCCTTCCTCGGGATCGAAAATGAAATCCGTGCGCTGCGGATTGACGTGTGAATCGAGATAGTCGCCAGTCACGGTGCCAACATAAATCTGCTCACCGTCAAGCGTCTTGAGCCCGATTTGCTCGTCGATGCCATATTCCCTCACGCCCCGGTCGTTGGCGCAAAAGCACATCCAGTTATTGACCGATCCGCGCGGACGAATGCTCTTATCGCATTTCATGTGGCGGACGATTATCGGCTGCTTTTCGTCCTCAATCTCAACTTCGATCAACTGCTCAACAGACTGGTTGATCTTGGCCTTGAATTCCTTTTGGAGGTTGGTCACGCCACCATCCTGCAGCAGCATTCGCGGGGACTTGTCTCCTGCAAAGACTGGCAGGAAATGGGCGATGATCCGCTGGATGATCGTGTCGGTCTTGACCGGGCATTTCGAACCATATGAGTCGGCAAAGTCGCACAAGTGAACGACAGTTCCCGGTGCCTTTGGAGGCGATCCCGAAGGTTCTCTGGTATCGACCTGGTTACTCTCCCGGAGAACGAAATCGAAGGCCATGCGCTCAAGCGCCCCACCGTTCTGAAAGGCAGAAGTCACGGTGATGTTCTCAAAGACTTTCAGCCAGCCAAGTCTTCCGACGCCTTTGCCGCCTTTTTTAATCTTGTGCTGGGAAAACGGCGTGCAGAATGACTTAAAGTTCTCTGCGTTTAGGCCAATTCCGTTGTCTCGAACAATGAAACCGGCAACCGGGGTGCTTTCATCATCAAGCTCGGTGCGCAGCACTTCAATATCTATTCGGCCGTGCTCGGCAAGGCCGTCATCGCCGAAGCGCTCGTTGATGGCGTGAAGAGAATTACTGATTGCTTCGAACAGTGGCAATAACGCGTTGCTCTCTGATGGCTTGAGCGGAAGGCGAGCAACCTGACCGACAATGTCACTGTTCAAGTCTGCCATATGTAAATCCTTGATGCAGCTGAAGACCACATACTCTGGATGGCGGGCCGATGCCAACTCATACAAACGCAATTTAAAGGGCAGAAATAGCTGAGTAAGTTCTCAGGCACCTCCATAACGCCTAAGGGATATTCACCGTAGTTCATGACCAGTAGCAGCGTACGGTTCCTTCGGGTGCATACCGTGCCATAGAAACGCAAATAATTCGGGGGTCCGCTAGGTGGACTGGAATGGAGGTCAATCCATTTTTATTTACAATTTCAAGACATTAAGGGAAAAGATGGTGCTGCCGGAGAGATTTGAACTCTCGACCTCTCCCTTACCAAGGGAGTGCTCTACCCCTGAGCTACGGCAGCATCGGCGTGTCGCCAGCCTGATTAGCGGTAACCCATTAACAAGTCTATAGGCCTGATTTGCGCGTCGGCGGGTTGCGCGAGTGGGGGGCAACAGGATAGCGATGGGGCGAAGAACATTATGTGAAATGGTGCGCGGACGTGACGATCGACGATAAGCCCGGCGATGCAGGCGATAGGCGTTCGATTGAACATAGCGAGACAAAGTCTCGTGCTAGCGCGACTGATGAGAAGCGGAACCGATTATCACAAGCCCTTCGCAAGAACCTGAAGCGGCGCAAGGCACAGACTGAAGGCTCGAAGGAACACTAGAAAGACAGAATCTCTCGTTCGGGTTCGTTAAGAATAGGTCGCGCTCCCGGTCGCCTTGATTTGGTCGTGTTGGGCTTGACTGATCTAATACGGCGTAAATCAGCGCTTCAAAGCTGGTTTGAGAGTTTCCAAGGCGCAATTCGAAAGTAGGTTGGACTGAAGTATGGATCGGATCACCATAAATGGCGGCCAGAGTTTAAACGGGACGATCCCGATCTCGGGCGCGAAAAACGCAGCTTTGCCGCTCATGATTGCGTCGCTTTTGACCCGTGAAACGCTGACCCTGGAAAATGTCCCGGCGTTAGCGGATGTCGCGCTCCTATCAAAAATTCTTGGCAATCATGGAGTGGATGTCACCGTCGCTGGCAAACGGCGGATCCAGCGCAGTTTAGGCCAGACCTTTAAAATCAACGCGTCCGAAATCGTCGACACCACTGCTCCTTATGAGCTGGTGTCGCGGATGCGGGCGAGCTTCTGGGTGCTTGGCCCGCTTCTGGCGCGTTGCGGAGAAGCGCGCGTATCGCTGCCTGGCGGTTGTGCGATTGGAACGCGACCCGTTGATCTTCATCTGATGGGATTGGAGGCTCTTGGCGCGGAGATCGACATCAATCAGGGATACGTCGTGGCGCGCGCTCCAAAGGGGCTGAAGGGCGCGGAAATCGTCTTTGAAAAGGTGTCAGTTGGCGCAACGCACAATGTCATGATGGCGGCAGCACTTGCGAAAGGCGACACCGTCATTGAAAACGCAGCTAGAGAACCAGAAGTGGCGGATCTCGCGGATTGCCTAAACGCGATGGGTGCCAAGATTTCGGGCGCAGGCGAGCACCGCATAGAGATCATTGGTGTCCCTGAACTTCACGGCGCCGTGCACGAAGTTCTCCCGGATCGCATTGAAACTGGGACTTTCGCGATGGCCGTTGCCGCGACCGGCGGTAAGGTCCACCTTGCGGGTGTCCGTCCATCGCTTCTCTCAGCGGCATTTGACACGTTGGAAGAAGCTGGCGTTGACATTACTCGGACCAATGACGGTGTCACGGTCGCAAGAAACGGCCACGACCTTCAGCCGGTAAGCGTCGACACGGCGCCATTCCCGGGCTTTCCGACCGATCTTCAAGCGCAGCTCATGGCGCTCATGCTGCGGGCGAAGGGGACGAGCACGATCCGCGAGAAGATCTTTGAAAATCGCTTCATGCACGTGGCTGAGCTGTCGCGGCTGGGCGCGGACATTCAACTCGATGGGGACACAGCGACCGTGCGTGGTGTCGATGACCTGCACGGTGCTCAAGTCATGGCGACAGATTTGCGCGCGTCCGTGTCACTCGTTATTGCCGCGTTGGTCGCGGAGGGAGAGACGACGGTCAATCGCGTCTATCACCTCGATCGAGGGTTTGAGAACCTCGAAGAAAAGCTCAGTGCCTGTGGCGCCGAGATCGAACGTGTCAGCGGTCACTGATTGTAACGGGAGCCTCCCGAAAGCGTGAAACTCATCACACTTTGAGCGCAAAGCGGGGCGGTGCCCGTTGCACACCCCCGCAAACACCTCTACCTACGGGTCAACGCGGCGGGAAAATGGCCCGATCGCAAGCTCAGAGACAAGCTGATGACACCGTTGAAGCTGATTGCCATGGATGCCGACGATCTCGCGATCGTATCCGCACAAATCCAAGACGCAGTCCTAAAAGCGCCAAACCTGCATTTCTATCGCTCGAACAATCGCTTTGTCGTGGAAATGAACCGTTTTGCGTGGGACGCAAAGTCTGACGGCAAGCCCAGTGAACGGCGGAACGCCGTGCTTCATTTCGATCGTGTTCGTGCGGTGCGGCACCGGAATATTCCGCTAAGTCGCACCAAGGATGTTCTCAACCTTTTGGCGGTTACATTTGAGGCCGCTGAGGAGCCCGCCGGAACTGTTACGCTTCATTTTTCGGGCGACATGGCAATCCGACTTGAAGTTGAGTGCATCGAGGCAAGGCTCATCGATTTAGGTGGCGCATGGTCGACCAAAAATACGCCCACGCACGACATTTCGGATGTTCCCGAGACGGCTGTGAAGCCACCGCCATCGCTATCTGAAAGCGTCGTCGAGTAACAACCTTTCAAGAGTAGAGTGGTTATGGCGCGGATTTTCACCACGTCAGACGAAGACTTTGATCGCACATTCGAAGCTCTCTTGAGTGCGAAACGCGAAGTGTCTGAGGATGTTGACCAGGCGGTCGCGGCCATCATTCGCGATGTGCAGTCGTATGGTGACGATGCGCTTCTGGCATTGACCGAGAGATTCGACCGTTTGTCTCTCTCAGTTGAGCAGTTGCATGTCTCAGAGGAGGAAATCGAGCAGGCGGTTTCGGCGGTTCCAAAGAGAACGCTCGATGCGCTTCGCTTTGCGCACGACCGCATTTTGTCCCACCATAAACGCCAGTTGCCACACGACCAACGATACCAGGATGCGCTTGGTGTGGAACTCGGATATCGCTGGTCTGCGATTGAGGACGTGGGTCTTTACGTTCCGGGAGGCACCGCAAGCTATCCAAGCTCGGTCCTGATGAACGCCGTCCCCGCAAAGGTTGCTGGCGTTGAGCGGCTTGTCATGGTCTCGCCGACACCAGGTGGTGAGGCCAATCCTGCTGTTCTGGCCGCCGCTCATATTGCCGGTGTCGACGAAATCTACCGGGTCGGCGGGGCTCAAGCTGTCGCCGCACTCGCTTATGGCACACAAACAATTGCGCCTGTTTTTAAGATCGTAGGGCCGGGCAACGCCTACGTCGCGGCGGCAAAGCGCCGTGTTTTCGGTCAAGTTGGGATCGACATGATCGCCGGACCGTCTGAAGTTCTCATCATCGCCGACGAGGAAAACAATCCCGACTGGATCGCCGCTGATCTCCTGGCGCAAGCTGAGCACGATACCGCAGCCCAATCGATATTGATGACCGATAGTGAAGGGTTTGCTGAAGCTGTCAGCGCCGCTGTCGAGCGACAGCTTTCGACGCTGGAGCGGCGTGATATTGCAGAAAAAAGCTGGCGTGACTTTGGTGCGATCCTCGTGTTGACGTCGTTGGATGAAGCGCCTGGGCTGGCGAATAGGATTGCCGCAGAGCATTTGGAAATCGCAACTGCTGACCCGGAAGCGATCTTCTCTGAGATCAAGAATGCCGGTGCGGTCTTCCTCGGTGCCCATACGCCGGAGGCGATTGGCGACTATGTCGGCGGTTCAAACCACGTTCTGCCAACCGCCCGGTCGGCGCGGTTCTCCTCTGGTCTGTCGGTCCTGGATTTCATGAAGAAGACGACCCTCCTCAAGTGTAATGCGGAGTCGCTTCGTGATCTCGCAGATGCAGCAGTCGCATTAGGCGAGGCTGAAGGCCTAACGGGTCACGCGCGATCGGTTGCAATCCGCCTCAACAAGATGGCGTAATGCTGTCGTTATGTCCTCGACGAAACGCCTCATATCCGTCGATCTCGACGAGACGGTTTTCGAACGCTCCAGCGCAGATGTTGAGCATGAGCGGCGTGTGGCGATTTATGATCTTCTCGAGGAAAACAGCTTCGCGATTGCGGGCCATGATGGCGGACCTTATCGACTAGAGCTTTCAATCCAAGATAAGCGCCTGGTTTTCAAGGTCGCTGACGAACAGCACGCTACAGTCGCAACCCACATCTTGGCGCTTTCGCCGTTCCGCAAGATCATCAAGGACTACTTCATGATCTGTGAGAGCTATTTTGAAGCGATCAAGTCCGCCACCCCGTCACGCATCGAAGCAATCGATATGGGGAGACGCGGGGTTCACAATGAAGGATCGCAAGTCCTGATCGACCGCTTGTCGGACAAGATCGACTTGGATTTCGACACCGCGCGCCGTCTTTTCACGCTGGTTTGCGCCTTGCATTGGCGCGGCTGATTGCCGGGATGGTCGATCAAGCCGGTAATCGACCAGATTCGGTGCTTTTCATGTGCGGGATGAATGCGATCCGCTCTCCCATGGCAGAAGGGCTGACGCGTTTTCTGTTTCCCGGGCAGATCTATACGTCATCAGCGGGCGTGCACGCGGGCGAGCCGGATGGATTTGCAATCGCCGCAATGGATGAGTTGGGCATCGACCTGAAAACTCACACGCCGCATGATCTCGAAGACCTTCACGATTTGAGCTTTGATTTGATCGTGACGCTTGCTCCAGAAGCGCATCACACGGCCCTTGAATTGACGCGCACACTCGCCTGCGACGTGGAGTATTGGCCGACCGAGGATCCATCGCTCGCGTTGGGACAGAGGGAGGAGCGGTTAGACGCCTATCGCCGCGTGCGCGATACTCTCATGACGCGCCTCAAACAAAGGTTTGCTTGGCGATCCATTCCTGGGGGCTAGCGCTGGAATTCAGCGAACTTTCGCGTCTAATCCTAACTATACCGGCAATCAGATAACGTGCCGGTTCACATCACCCAACGTTTCCGCTACCGTCCGCGGCGATTCAAAACAAGGAGGCCGAATGGCCAAGGAAGAGCTGCTGGAGTTTCCAGGCGTCGTTACCGAACTCCTCCCGAATGCAACCTTTCGGGTAAAGCTAGAAAATGAGCACGAGATCATCGCTCACACGGCAGGGCGCATGCGCAAAAACCGCATCCGCGTTCTGGCAGGCGATAAGGTGCTTGTCGAAATGACGCCGTACGACCTGACCAAGGGTCGTATCACCTACCGCTACAAGTAACGGCGCTTCGCCGGAACAAACAGCCATGGCTGAGGACGTCCGCCTTATCTTAGCAAGCGCGTCGCCGAGGCGCATCGCGCTTTTGCAGCAGATGGGCATCGACCCGGATTTGATCCGGCCTGCAGATGTCGACGAGACTCCAGAAAAAGGTGAGTTAGCGCGACTGCTTGCACGGCGGCTCGCCAAAGCGAAAGCCCATCTCGCCCGAGAGCGCGCGGTTCGCGCGGAAGAAGCAGAAAACACGTTCGTTCTCGCGGCTGATACGGTTGTGACTATCGGTCGTCGTATTTTGCCGAAGCCCGAGGTGATGGAAGAGGCGGCCGCGTGTTTACGGCTGCTATCTGGGCGGTCTCATCGGGTATATTCGGGCATTTGCGTTGTGACACCCGACGGTAAGGTTCGCGATCGTTTGGTCGAGACGCGGGTCCGGTTTAAGCGGCTTAGCCGGGAAGAGCTCGAAACCTATCTTGCAACGGGCGAATGGCGCGGAAAAGCGGGCGGCTATGCGATCCAAGGGCTCGCGGGCGGTTTCATCGTCCGTCTGATCGGGTCGTACACGAATGTTGTCGGCCTCCCGCTTCATGAGACCATGAACCTTCTCCAGGGGGAGGGGTTCCCTGTGGTGAAGCGTTGGCTGGAAGAATTCTAATGGCTTGTCCGATCTGCCAAAAGCAGACCGAAAAGGCCTACCGACCGTTTTGCTCGAAACGCTGCGCGGATGTCGACCTCAACCGGTGGCTTTCGGAGAGCTATGCGATACCGGTCAGGGACGAGGACCGAAACGCGTTCCCGGACCCCGATGATACCGACCCGAAAGGCGCGATCGACGGGTAGCTTTTTGCGTCCGTCTTCCCCCAACGTGGCCGATCGCCGGGACGCTCATTGAACAATATGGCTGCATTGCGTAAAAATTAGGCAAACGACGAATATGTAGTCGCCACCGATTTGTTCGTAGCCTCACTTCATCCCGCGAAGATGACAGTTTTGTTGACATGTGGATAGGAGCGCTGCGCCAACCGAGAGTGGCACGCGATGTGCTGTTAATGCTCCGTTAACTCTATCGGAGCCCATTCAATGGCATCAAATTTCCGTCGCATCGCGCTCGCTGGCGCGGCTGCACTTCTTTCCTCGTCCATCGTGACAGGCGCTTCCGCGCAAGACGACACCATCAAGGTTGGCGTGCTTCACTCGCTTTCCGGCACGATGGCAATTTCCGAGACGACGCTCAAAGACACCGTCGAAATGCTGATCGATCAGCAAAACGAAAAGGGCGGTCTTCTCGGCAAGCAACTCGAAGCTGTCGTTGTCGACCCCGCGTCTGACTGGCCGCTTTTCGCGGAGAAAGCGCGTGAGCTTCTGACCGTGTCAGAAGTCGACATCATTTTTGGCTCTTGGACGTCTGTTTCGCGGAAATCTGCGCTTCCGGTTCTTGAGGAATTGAACGGCCTTATGTTCTACCCCGTCCAGTACGAGGGCGAGGAATCATCGAAGAACGTCTTCTATACCGGCGCTGCACCGAATCAGCAGGCGATCCCCGCGACTGATTATTTCCTTGAAGAGTTGGGCGTTGAGAAGTTTGCGCTGCTTGGCACAGACTATGTCTATCCGCGCACGACGAACCGCATTCTCGAGCAGTATCTTCAGGACAAAGGCATTCCGGCCGACGATATCTTCGTGAACTATACACCGTTCGGTCATTCCGATTGGTCGAAGATTGTGGCCGACGTTGTGGCGCTTGGCGCTGACGGCAAGAAAGTCGGCGTGATCTCAACGATCAATGGCGACGCCAATGTCGGCTTCTATAAAGAGCTTGCGGCTGCCGGCATCTCCGCAGACGACATTCCGGTTGTGGCCTTCTCGGTCGGTGAGGAAGAGCTTTCCGGTCTCGACACATCAAACCTCGTCGGCCACCTCGCAGCTTGGAACTACTTCCAGTCGGCAGACACGGACATCAATGCGGAGTTCGTTGCAGCGTGGAAAGCTCGCATGGGCGAAGAGCGTGTCACCAATGACCCGATGGAGGCACACTATATCGGGTTCAACATGTGGGTGAACGCGGTTGAAGCCGCCGGTACGACCGACGTCGACGCCGTGCGTGACGCGATGTACGGCCAAGAGTTCCCGAACCTCACCGGTGGCACATCAGTCATGCTGCCGAACCACCATTTGGCAAAGCCGGTCTTGATCGGCGAAATCCAGGCGGACGGTCAGTTTGATATCATTTCGCAGACGGATGAAGTGCCGGGCGACGCCTGGACTGACTTCCTACCGGAATCAGCCGTCCTCAAGTCGGATTGGAAAGAGCTCGGTTGCGGCATGTACAACACCGAGACTGAGACTTGCGTTCAGCTTCTATCGAACTACTGATATCGTAGTCCGAATTCGATGGGGTGCGGGTTTACCCGTGCCCCATTTTCTCTCCTTGAAAGTCGCTTAGGCCGCCGATGCGCCTCCTGTCAGCTTTGGTTTTTGGCCTTCTCATCGCTACTGGGCATCCAGGCTCGATTGCGGCACAGGAAGTCACTCTCCAATCCGTTCTTCAGACCGATCCGCGCTCGGTTGAGCGACCCTCTCGCCGGACGGTCGGCGAATTTATAGAGGGTCTTCTTGCATCTGGCGCACCGGGTGCGACTGACTTCTTAGTGCGATGGCGCGACCGCGAAGTCTGGCTTCGCGAAGATGACGGGCTCTTCTTCTACGGTCCCAATGGGCGCGGCGATATTGACCTCGTCGATATCGACACTGGCGCGGTCGTTGGTACGTTCTCGTCTCGCGATCTCAAACAAATCAGACCAAATTCTGGGGTGAGGGGCGTCATCAATGCCGCTCTCGTGCAGTTTCAACTCTCGGATCCGGACCCGGCAAAGCGGGCCGAAGCGCTGGACGCGATCGAGCGGGATGGCGAAGCCTCGCAGCTCGAACCCTTGAGAGCGTCGATCGAGGGTGAAACAGATCCAGATTTACTCGCTCGCAAGGAGCGCCTTGAGCGGCTCTTGACCATCAGTTTTGGCGAGACCAGTGAAGAGCGCGTAGCCGCCATCCAGCATTTTGACGGTGATATCGCGATTGATGTGCGCGCCGCATTGAACCCCATCTTGACGACCAGCAAGCAGGTGATCGAAGGGGACGGGGAGGGCGTAAATGTTGCCCGCATCATCGAACCTGGTTCGGCTGACCTATCTGTCGATGATGCGCTCGCAATGCTCGTCGACGGCGGCGATCTTGAACCGTTCCCCTCTGTGGACGAGCGGAACGCAGCGCTCATTGAAAACCTTGTCGATGGCAGGGTCGGCACGGTTGACGTGGCGACGCTCGATACGCAATCGGCGCGGGACTTTGCCTATGACCAATTGGCGGAGGCAAACGATCTGCCGCGCCGTCTCGATCCGCAAACCGCTGAAACGAGCGTTCTCCCTGGTTTTCAGTTTGCTGAAGTCTATCGCGAGCGCGACCAGGCTGTGACAGCGGCGGCGGAAGCGGCGCTCGACACGATCAACAGCCGTGTGAACGCCTATCGCACGGCCGATCTCGCACTCGATGCACTCTCGCTTGCCTCGATTTACTTCCTGGCCGCCATTGGCCTTGCGATCACATTTGGCGTGATGGGCGTCATCAATATGGCCCATGGCGAGTTCATCATGATGGGCGCTTATACCGGCTATGTTGTGCAGCAATTCATCGAGGATTACACGATCTCGATCATTGTGGCGTTGCCGCTCGCGTTTGGCATTACCTTCGGCGCGGGCGTTGCCATGGAGCGGTTGGTGATCCGCCATTTGATGCACCGCCCGCTGGAAACACTGCTCGCGACGTTCGGGATTTCAATCGCGCTTCAGCAGCTCGCGAAGAACATCTTCGGCACCCAGGCGCGGCCACTGACGTCGCCGGGCTGGCTCGACGGCTCACTCGTCTTCAACGACATTGTTTCGATCTCCTACATTCGGATCGCGATATTCGTGCTGGCGATCATCTTTTTCCTGGTTCTGCTTTACATCCTAAATCGAACCCGCCTCGGTCTTGAAGTCCGCGCCGTCACGCAGAACCCGTCGATGGCCTCATCGATGGGCATCAACCCCGACAAGATCAACATGCTCACATTCGGCCTCGGGTCGGGTATTGCGGGCATTGCTGGCGTCGCAATCGGTCTCTTTGCTCAGGTCACCTCGGAACTCGGCGCGAACTACATCGTTCAGTCCTTCATGACCGTGGTTGTTGGCGGTGTGGGCAATATTTTCGGCACGCTTGCGGGCGCCGGCATGATCGGCTCGCTGCAGAAGGTGATTGAATTCTTCAATCCCTCAAACACGCTCGCCGCGCAGACCTATATGATCATCTTCATCATCATTTTCATTCAGTTCCGGCCGAAGGGCATCATCGCGCTGAAGGGCCGCGCGGCGGGGGATTGATCATGGCCGACGCATCGATCCACGCCCGCGCGATTGAACGCTCCTTCTTGATCAAGAACCCGTCCGTTTTGGTGTTCATTGCAGTGCTTGCCCTCATCACGATCGGCGCGACGTTTATGTCAGAGGCGTTCGGTTCCGGCGCGATTTCGACCAGCTTCATCAAGACGCTCGGCAAGACCCTCTGCCTCTGTTTGATCGCACTCGCGATGGATCTCGTCTGGGGCTATTGCGGCATCCTTTCGCTCGGCCATTTCGCCTTTTTTGGCCTCGGTGGATACATGATCGGCATGTGGCTCATGTATGAGCGCACCAAGGACATCGTCGTTGGATCGCTAGAGGGCCAAGCGCTACCCCCGACGCCGGATGAGATCCGGGATGCGATTGGCACGCAGATCTTCGGCGTTGTTGGCGGGTCGGAGATCCCGCCGGTTTGGTTCTTCGCCGACAGTCTTTTCGCCCAGCTGGCCCTCGTCGTGCTTGTCCCTGGGTTGCTCGCCTTGGTGTTCGGCTGGCTCGCGTTCCGCTCGCGCGTGACGGGGGTTTATCTCTCGATCCTTACGCAGGCGATGACCCTCGCGCTGTCGCTCTATCTATTTCAAAACGATAGTGGCCTTCGCGGGAACAACGGTCTTTCTGGACTTCAAAACATTCCGGGTCTCACCGATATCAGCCAGGATGTCTTGTCAGTCTGGTTCCTGTGGGCGTCCGCTGTGGCGCTCGGCTTGGGGTATATTTTCTCGGCCTGGATCGTATCCGGAAAATTCGGCAATGTGGTCCGCGGCATACGCGACGACGAAGCCCGCGTGCGGTTCCTCGGCTACCCGGTCGAAGGCTATAAGCTCTTCGTCTTTACCGTCTCCGCTGTCGTCGCGGGCATTGCGGGCGCGCTTTACTATCCGCAGGCAGGGATCATCAATCCGGCTGAAATCGCACCGATTGCCTCCATCTATCTCGCAGTCTGGGTCGCAATCGGCGGTCGCGGGCGCCTTTACGGCGCAGTGATTGGTGCCGCGCTCGTGTCGTTGCTCTCGACGATGTTCACTGGCGGGCAGGTCCCGAACATCAGCCTTGGGAGCTACACCCTTCAATGGGTGGACTGGTGGACGGTCTTTCTCGGCTTCGGCTTCGTGCTTGTCACACTGTTTGCGCCAAAAGGGCTCGGCGGTCTCGCTGACATCTTCATCCGCAAGGATCGCATGTGATGGGCGCGCTTCTCGAGGTTTCTGGCGTTTCCGTCTCGTTCGACGGTTTCAAGGCAATCAATGATCTTTCATTCGCCATCGACGATGCGGAACTTCGCGCGATCATCGGCCCGAACGGCGCTGGCAAGACTACTTTCATGGACATTGTGACGGGAAAAACCCGGCCCGACGAAGGCAAGGTTGAATGGGGTTCTGAGAACCAAAATCTCCTCCGCCTCTCCGAGAGCCAGATCGCAAGGCTGGGGATTGGCCGGAAATTCCAACGACCCACCATTTTTGAAGCGCAATCCGTGCGAGACAATCTCATGATGGCGCTGAAGAAGGATCGGAGCCCGTTTCCGGTTCTTATGTTCAAACCATCCGTGGACGATGCGCAGCGAGTCGAAGAACTGGCCGAGGAGATTGGCTTGTTGGACCAGCTCCCGCGCGTTGCGGGCGAACTCTCCCACGGCCAAAAGCAATGGCTCGAAATCGGTATGTTGCTCGCGCAAGACCCGAAACTTCTTCTGGTCGATGAGCCAGCCGCCGGGATGACCCCGGCTGAGCGCGAGCACACCACAGACCTCTTGAAGCGAGCCGCGGAGACCCGCGCCGTCATCGTTGTCGAGCACGATATGGAGTTTGTGCGGCGGCTCGAATGCAAGGTCACGGTGCTCCACGAAGGTGCTGTGCTCGCCGAAGGGTCGATCGATCACGTTACTAAAGATGCTCGCGTCATCGACGTCTATCTCGGGCGCTGACTCCTATGCTCGACGTCAAATCCCTCTGCCTTCACTACAAGCAATCGCAGATCCTCTATGACGTCGATCTAACAGCTGAGACAGGGCACGTGACCTGCGTCATGGGCACGAATGGTGTCGGCAAAACGAGCCTGTTGAAGGCGATTTCCGGTACCCATCATCGCTCATCCGGCACGATGCGGTTCGACGGAAAAGAGATTGCGCGCCCACCGGCCCATGAATTGGCCGCGGCCGGGATCGGTTACGTTCCGCAGGGGCGCATGATCTTTCCGCTGCTCACGGTGCGAGAGAATCTGGAGACCGGCTTTGCCTGCCTTCCAAAGGGTGAGCACCGCGTTCCAAATGAGATCTACGAACTTTTCCCCGTGTTGAAGGACATGCAGAACCGGCGAGGCGGCGACCTATCCGGCGGGCAGCAACAGCAATTGGCGATTGGCCGTGCGCTGATCACGAAGCCGAAGCTGATCCTCTTTGATGAACCGACAGAGGGCATTCAGCCCAATATCATCCAGCAGATCGGTCGGGTCATCGAGTATCTCCGCGATCAGGGCGAGATGGCGATCGTGCTGGTTGAGCAATATTTCGACTTTGCCTATGGCCTTGCTGACCAGTTCGTCGCGCTCGAGAGGGGGCGCGTGACGCTAAACACGCCGAAAGGCTCTGTTAGTCGAGACGACGTCCTCGCCAAGGTGAGCGTTTAACTCTTAAGACGTGCAGGCGGCGAAACCGATTTCAGCTAAACCATCTGCATCGAATACCGCGCTTGCGCCAGCGGCACCGAGGCTCACTGTCGCCATTGCGCCGACGATTTCTTCGCCGGATACGATGATCTCCCGGCTTTTCACGGTGTCATCGATGTCGATCGTGAACGCGAATGTATCGCCTGCCGGCAAGCTGGTGAAATCGAGCGTCACGGCGTTGTCGCCATCGGCGATATCGGGCGTTGCGGCGAGATAGCGTCCGCCCGTTGCAATCTCAAAGGGCTGGAACACTTGGACGCCAGCGCCCTGGCTGGTCACATCGAAGATAAGCCCGAACGGTGAACCGCTCAGGTCAATCTTGACCTGTGCGGGGCCGAGATCACACGTCCCGGTATTGGTGACCGCGAATCGATCCTTCGGCGCACCATCCTTGAAACGGACCTGAATGTCTGCTGCGGCGGCGGTCGCGAACAGGGCAAGCGATAGTGTCAGAGCAGGGGTTTTCACAGGTGTGTTCCGTTTGATGTGCACACCGGCAGATAGGGCGGCACCATCAGATTTCAGGTTCCGCCGCTCATTTCCTTGCGCCTTTTCCATTCATCGACCACGTCGCCCATGGTCTTTGGCGCGCCACTCTTTATCCAGGCCATAAATTGCCGGTCAAACTTGAACTCCGACCCGCACTGCTCGCGCATGAAGCGGCGGACATTCTGAGTGGATTTATAGGTTGCATCGACCGAGGTCGCGCGACTGATTTTCTCGGAATGCCAATCAAATCTGGTCACAGTCTCATCCTTATTTGGCCGAAATCATCCGGTAATCGCACTGACATCAGAGCGAGGCCGAAACTATGATTGCATCTTCAATCGTCATACTCACGCTTCTGGGCTGCGGAAATGACCTTCAGACCTGTGACGTTGTTGCCGAAAACCAGGTGGCGTGGACCGATCTTGACGCATGCAAGGCGGCTATACCGGCTGAGTTACAAGCGGTGATCGATGCGCCATATCCAGTGTTAAGTGCGCGATGCGATCTGATTTCAGAGCCCCAGGCGATAACCGCGCCAAAGGTGCCCGCGTCGGAAGGGATCGATGATGACGCGGGATCAATACTGGCGACCGTAACAGCTTGGACAAATGCGAGCGTTGCGCCGGTGTCGTCCTATGCCATCGATGGCTGGACAGTACTCAAAAAGAGCGCTGCCGGTGGTTTTGAGACGGTTGGCGTCGTCTGGGATGTCTTTACCTTCGATTGGGACTAAGAGCCCGCCGGTTCTTAGAGCTTCACCCAGGCGCCATGGTCCTTCGCCGATGCGACAGCGGCGTAAACGGCTTGCATTGAGTGAAGTCCGTCCGCCGCGGTGGGGTAGGCGGTCTCCGGCGCTTCGCCGCCCGCAGAATGTGCTCGTATGGCTGCTGCCAAATCGACATAGATGTTGGCGACGGCCATGGGGAAACCCTCCGGCGAACCGATCACCACCCGCGACAGGCGCTGGGCCGCATCGCTCAAGCCCGCTTCGCCCTTTTCAATGATCTCAGTGCGCCCGCCCAGTTTTTGGAACCGCACTTGGTTTGGCTGCTCCTGCGCCCAGACGAGGCCGCCCGTCTCGCCATAAACCTGGATATCAAGGCCATGCTGACGGCCGATTGCCACCGTCGATGTCCAGAGCCGCCCAACCGTGCCGTTGGCCATGCGGAAATTCACCATCGCGTCGTCTTCCAGCTCGCGTCCAGGGACGGTGGACGCGAAATCGGCGGATAGTTTTTCGACCGACGACCCGGTCACGAAGCATGCGAGATGAAGGGCGTGGATGCCGCAATCGGCCATTTGACCGGAGACGCCCGCTTGTGCTGGATCATACCGCCAACGCACGCGCGGATTGTTTTGATCGCGCGCATCCGCATGGTGCCCGTGGCTGAAATTGGCGACCACAAGGCGGACTTTGCCAATGTCACCGCGCTCGATCATGGCGCGCATCTCGCGCACCATGGGGTAGGCGCTGTAGCAATAATTGACCGCGCAGATGGTCCCGGCTTTTTCGGCGATCGCGACGATTTCTTCGCCTTCTTCGACCGTCATGGTCATCGGCTTTTCGCAGAGCACGTGAAAGCCTGCCTCAAGGAAGGCCTTGGTGATCTCAAAATGCGTCGCATTCGGTGTGGCCACGGTCACGAGATCTACTCGGTCGTCACGCCCAGTCTCGCGCTCGAGCATCTCGCGCCAATCGCTGTAGGCGCGGTCCGACGGAACGCCGAGGCTCTCGGCATGGGCTTTGCCCTTCTCCGCATCGACATCGAGCGCGCCAGCGACGAAAGCGAAATTGCCGTCGGCCTGCGAGGCCAACCGATGAGCTGGGCCGATCTGGCTACCTTCGCCGCCACCAACCATTCCCCAACGGAGTTTGTTCATGGTGCGGCGTCCTTTCTCTGCTCATGCGCTGACCCCAAAACCGGTTCCCACTTTTGGGGCGCATGAGGTGCGCCGACCATGCGCAAAGGCAGTTTGTTCATGGCATTTTCCTCAGTGAAATCCGATGGAGTGGAGATAGGCGCGATTAAGGCGAGCGTCGCCTGCTGGGTTTGTGTCGGGGAGGGTGGGGTCGCAGTCCTGTTCCACCGTGCACCAGCCATCAAATCCCGAATTGATCAGGATTTCGCGGACGCGCTGAAAATTGACGTCGCCATCGCCAAGATTGCAGAAAATACCCTGGCCGCACGCGTCGTAAAATCCGGTGCCCTTTCTTATGACGTCGGCTTTCACCGCGGGGTCGATGTCCTTGAAATGCATGTAGCTGATGCGATCGATATAGCGCTCCATGAAGGGCACTGGATCGTACCCGGCATAGGAGTGGTGCCCGGTATCAAAGCAGATTTTGAGGATCGCTTCGTCCACTTCATCGAGAAGGCGGATCAGCTCCGGTTCAAAATCCATGAAGCCTGCAGCATGCGCGTGAATGCCGACGGTCAAGCCATATGTCTCTAACCCCAATCGGGCGACGTGGGCAATTCGATCGCGATAGGCCGACCACTCTGCGTCGTCCATTTTCTCGGCCGCATCATATCGACCAGCCGTGGGTGCACGGCGCCGCGAAATGCTGTCGATGAGCACCAAATGCTTGGCGCCATGGGCGGCGAGCGCCTGGCAGGTCCGTACCGAACCATCCAGCACGTCTTCCCATTGGTCGGGATCGTGAAACGCGCGAAAGACGACACCGCCGATCAACTCCAGACCGTTTTCAGAGAGCGCATCGGCAACCTGGGGAGGGTCTTCCGGCATGAAGCCCACTGGCCCCAACTCAATCCCCGTGTAACCGGCCTCGGCGTTTTCTTTCAGCACGGTTTTCCAATCGGGATTGCGCGGGTCGCCCGCAAATTCCACGCCCCAGGAACAGGGCGCGTTACCGATCCGAATTGCCA
>JBCCMK010000054.1:0-16845 GCA_039026395.1 Pseudomonadota bacterium
CTTTCCCGAAGATCGTTTCCGTAAGCACGTGACATCAACGCCTCCTCTGTAGGAGACCGTGAATCACAAACCAGGAAGAACGTCACCCCCAACCTGAATCGGGGTTCAATGGACGTGCTCTAGTGACGCCGGCGCTGGTATTTACGCGGTTTTGGTCGTCATCTGCACCCTCGAGGACACAGCGGAGAAGCCGTGTAGTAAATCACAAAATACCGAAAAACACTTCCAGCGATCAGCTGAATACGTAAATATTCAACTGTCGGGTTTTTTCCGCTCGGAACAGTTCATCGGTGATGTTGCCTGACGTTCGTCCTTCAAATTGCCGTAAAAAGCCATCTATCATACCAACAAATTCATTGGATGTGACCAGGCACTGCAAGACACCGTTAGACACGGAAAGTGTAAAAGCGCAACGATTTCAGAGTGTTTATGGACTTCACTGAACGTTACCAGACTGATTAATGGTGCCCTTCGCCGGGATCGAACCGGCACTCCCGCAAAGGAACTGGATTTTGAATCCAGCGCGTCTACCAATTCCGCCAGAAGGGCCGACGACAAGGTAACTTTTGATCGTGCGACGTCAAGAATCTAAAACCTAGCGACACCTCATTTTGTCGGAAAACACTCCCTTTTGGATTGGACTGCGGTCTATCAGGTAACATGCGATCGACTGAGGCGTTCGTAAAGCTGCGGTGCTAAAACACTGGAAAGATACTGCGGAGGCCAGTGTCGCCTTTGCGCTGTGCTCACTGTCGCAAAAGACGCCTCGGTCAAACTACCATTCTACCTTTGTAATCTGATCCAGTAGGCGACAGGACTGAATGCAGAGCCGTCCAGCTTAATTGCCTCTTGGGCCACATAAAGGAAGCTCGTCCGACTACAAAAAAACGACTGGCTTTGACCAATGCAGAAGCACGACGCAGCCGGTGTCGCTCCAAACGCTATGCCGGCTCCCTTTTGGATTGAGGACGAGATCGCCCGCGTGATACGTGCCATTTTCGTCTGACTGCGCGCCATCAAGGACGAGGATCATCTCCACGTCTGGGTGAAGGTGAAGCGGCGCACTCGCGCCCGGTTGGTAGCGCAGGATGGCGGTGCTGGGCTCTCCGGTTTTCAGCCACGAAACCTCAATCCCCTCTCGGAAAGGCCTGAACTCAAGGTTCCGCCAGCCACCGTCTAGGAGCTTTGCTATGTGTAACGTTTCAGCCATGGATAGCGCCAAGCACAGAGGCACTTGGAGCCGCCCAGCCAACGATCCCCCCTTGTGCTGTGATCATCTCGATCGTTGAGGCTTTAAACTCCGGGAAGTAGCTCGCCGTCGCATCGGTTGCCAGGAGACAGTCATAGCCGCGGTCATTCGCTTCTCGCATCGATGTTTGAACGCACACCTCGGTGGTCACCCCCGCGAAGACGAGCTGTTTGATGCCTCGGTCAGTGAGATATTTCCCGAGCCCCGTCCCGTAGAAAGCGCCTTTTCCGGGCTTATCCATAACGAGTTCACCCGGCATGGGGCTGAGAGCATCGATGATTTCCGCGCCAGGCTCGCCCGAAATGAGGATGCGTCCCATAGGGCCAATCTCGCCGATTTTGAGGCTTGGATTGCCCCGATCCCGCTTTGCGAGCGGCAGATCGGAGAGATCAGGGCGATGACATTCGCGCGTGTGAATGATTGGCAATTGAGCGGACCGAAACGCATCGAGCAGCGCGCGAACTGTTGGTACAATGGAGCTTAGGCGCGAAACGTCATTGCCAAGCGTTTCGCCGAAGCCGCCCGGCTCGATGAAATCCCTCTGCATATCGATGACGATGAGTGCGACGGTATCGTGATCGAAGGGGTAATCGAACGGATCAGCCTCGATCGTGGGCATCAGCCGTGTCCCGCGATATAGGCGCCAATCTCGGTCCGGCTGATCTCGCCGGTTTCGCCGGAATAAGTAATCCGACCTTCGCTGATCGTCACTAGCCTGTCGGATAGCTCCATGATTTCGTCGAGGTCTTCGCTCATGAGAAGGATTGCAACGCCGCGGTTTCGCGCGGCGATCAAACGCTCGCGGATCGCCGCTACGGCTTTAAAATCGAGCCCAAAACAGGGGTTCGCGACGATCAGGAGATCGACATCGCCGCTCAGTTCACGGGCGAGCACCGCGCGTTGAACGTTGCCGCCCGACAGCGCCGAGATAGGACTGTGGGGTGAGGTCGTTTTTATATTGAAGGCTGCGATACGGTCCTTAGCGGTTGCCTCTATGTGTGTGCGATCTTGCCAAATACGGGGTCCTTCTGGCCCGGTGTCGAAATCCCGAAACGCCAGGTTCTCCGCGACACTCATGCGCGGCGCGGCAGCATTTTTAAGCGGCTCTTCCGGCAGATATCGAACCTTGAACTGGCGTGCTTCTTCGCGCGTTGCGCCGTAAGCCGTGCCTTTGATTTCGATTGTGCCGGACGAGAGTGGTCTTTGCCCCGTCAGCATTTCCATGAGTTCGGTCTGGCCATTGCCCGATATGCCGGCGAGTCCCACGATCTCCCCGGACCTTACGGTGAGGTTCTCGATGTGCACATTTGCATGCCCGGAACGAGCGGGCGCCACTGCATCTCTGAGAACAAGCACTTCTGTCTTTTCAGTGTCATGTCGGTCCGGTGTCGTCGCAATCTTGGCGTCGCCCATCATGAGTTCGGCCAACTGTAGATCGCTCAGGTCGCTCACTTCGCCGCCGCCTGCGAATTGGCCTCGCCTGAGAACGGTCACGTCATCCGCAAAGCTTCGGACTTCGCGGAACTTATGGGTGATCAGGAGAACGGATATTTCACCTTTCGCGCAGAGGTCGCGGATGTGAGACAGCATCTCGTCCGCCTCGGACGGCGTGAGGACGGAGGTCGGCTCATCGAGGATCAGGAAGCGATTTCCGAGATAGAGCTGCTTTACGATTTCAAGCTTTTGCTTCTCGCCAGCAGATAGCCGGCTCACCGGCTGATCCAGTTCCGGGTGAAATGGCAAGTCCGCCAGAAAGTCCGCGATCTTCTTGCGCTCTGCAGACCAATTGATCACTCTTGGGGCGTCGGCACGATTTATGACGAGGTTCTCCGCGCCTGTAAGAGACGGGACAAGTGTAAAGTGCTGGTAGACCATCCCGAGCCCGAAGCGCTGGGCGTCTACGGGATCGGTGATTTCGACTTCGTGGCCGTCAACGAGGAGGTTGCCGTCGGTCGCGTGGTAAAACCCCATAATGCATTTGACGAGCGTTGATTTGCCCGCACCGTTTTCACCGAGGAGCGCGTGGACAGTCCCTGGCGCGACGCGCATTGAAACCTGATCTAGCGCAGTGAACGACCCGAACCGCATGGTCATGCCGATCGTTTCAACGCCGATTGCGTTCATGCTGGTAGTCCGGCAATCAGTGACTGGCTGTCCGACACTGCGCCAAAGACGCCGCCCTGCATTGTGACCATCTTGATCGCTGCGTCGTGGTTGCCTTTGTCTGTCGCCCCGCAGCAGTCTTCCAGCACGACGCATTCGAACCCGCGATCGTTCGCTTCTCGCATCGTGGTCGAGACGCAGACATCTGTCGTGATTCCGCAGATGACAAGATTCTCGATGCCGCGCGTTCGCAGGATCATCTCGAGATCGGTGGCGCAGAAGCTGCCTTTACCAGGTTTGTCGATGATGATCTCGCCGTCCGCCGGGTAGAGTTCGGGGATGATGTCCCAGCCAGTTTCGCCGCGAACAAGGATCTTTCCGCAGGGTCCTGGATCGCCGATCCCCGCACCGATTTGTTGACTGCGCCAACGTTTGTTTGCTGGCAGGTCGCTCAGGTCCGGACGGTGGCCTTCGCGGGTATGGATGATGTGGAACCCCTTCGCCCGCATCGCCGCAAGGACAGACTTGATCGGTTCGATGGGCGCTTGGGTCATCGACAGATCGTAGCCCATCGCGTCGACGTAGCCGCCCTTACCGCAGAAATCGGTCTGCATATCGATGATGATGAGTGCTGTGTTTTCCGGCCGAAGATCGCCATTATAGGGCCAAGCATATGGATGACTTTCGATCGTGGTCATTCAGCGGCCTCACGGTGTTTCTCGCCGAATAGACGCGTCGGGGCGGGGAAGCCAAAGTCAGTTCCATCCGTAACTTTGACGTCGTCTTCCCAAGGAAGCTGATACTGGCCCGCGGCGAGATCCGTCATATAGGTGTACGGACAATCCTGCGCGCCGCCTTTGACCGCTACATAGCCGCGGTGGCCGAACTGATAGATATTGTTTTCGACGCCCCAGCCGAGGCGTGCCTCGCGAATGAGGTCTGGCCGCACCTCCGCGGTAATGATTTCATCGACGCGGCCAGATGTGCCGTGAGCAAGGATTGTCCCATCGAAGTTGACGATCATGCCTTCGCCCATGCTGTCGAAGCTGCCGTCCGAACCACACATGCAAACATTGGCGGTCGCCATGAGATTGCAGAACGCGTTTGCCTGATTGGTGAACCGCCAGGAGTCACGGATCGGCGCGGTGTAGCCTGCCGTGCGGATCATGATCTCTGCGCCTTTGTAGGCGCATTCGCGGGCCATCTCGGGGAACATGCCGTCATGGCAAATGATCAGCGCTAATTTAGAGCCGTTTGGTCCGTCGCAGACTGGAATACCTTGGTCGCCTGGCTCCCATGTTTCGACCGGCACCCAGGGATGCATCTTGCGATAATAGAGTTGGATGGCGCCATGATTATCGATGATAAGCCCAGAATTGTACGGCATGCCACCGGGATTGAGTTCCATGATCGAGAAACAACCCCAGATGTCATTTTGAACGCAGGCGTCTTTAAACGCGGTGACCTCAGGCCCATCGACCGTGCACATGATCTCTGGGTTGATGTCCATCGAAAGGCCATGGAGCGCGTACTCCGGAAAAACGACGAGGTCCATCGTACCCATGTTGCGTCGAGCCTTGGCAACGATGTCGACGATCTTTTGCGTTTGCGCGGCGAGATCGGCCTTCGTCACCACAGTTGGGAGCTGCAACTGCACCATGCCAATGACGACACCGTTCTCTGATTTATTCAATCCACCGAGTCCATTCATAATGGTCCCTCCTACTTGGTGATGGAAAGTTCACCCGGTGCGCTTTCCTGCGCTTTGCCGGGGGTCGATGTGAGGATCAGAAGCGCCAGCGTGAGCACGTAAGGCGCCGCAAAGAAGAGATAGTAGCCGGAGGTAAAACCCACCGTTTGGAGGGCGGGACCGAGCGCGCCTGCCGCTCCAAAAAGAAGCGCTGCAAAGAGGCACATAATCGGGTTCCAGCGTGCGAATATTACGAGGGCAACTGCCATCAAACCCTGTCCGGAGGAAATGCCCTCATTCCAGCTTCCCGGGTAATAAAGTGACAGGTAAGCGCCACCGACGCCAGCAAACGCGCCGCCTGCTGCGGTCGACCAGAGCCGAATGACGTTTGGACGAATACCGATCGCGCGCGCGGCATCGGTGCTGTCACCGACCACCCTGATGCGGAGACCAAGTGCCGTGTTCTTGAAGAACCACCACATGGCGAATGCAAGCACGATACCGATCAAGAATAGCGCGTTGATTTCAAGCGCGGCCTCCAACTGAGGGCTGCTTGACCACCAGCCAAAGGAAATCGAAGGCAGGTCTGGCGCGATTGGCTGGACGTATGGCTTGCCGAAGAAGAACGCCAAACCAATGCCGAGCAGCATCAGCGCAATACCGATCGCGATGTCATTGACGCCCTTGAACTTGCAAATCCAACCGTGAAAGAGGCCGAAAAGAGAGCCGCAAACCGCAGCCGCGGCGACACCCATCCACGGCGAGCCGGTCTCATAGGCGATCGCATATCCCGACATTGCGCCGAAAACGAGTGTTCCTTCGAGCCCTAGATTGATCCGGCCCGAGCGTTCCGTGAGGCACTCGCCCAGCGACACAAAGAGGAAGGGCGTCGACACGCGGATCGCACCGCCGAGCATGGCAATCAATACACTCCAAAGTCCGAGGTCCTCACTCATCGCTCAGGCGCCCAGAGTTCAGGGTGAAAGATCTTCAATCGACCGTAGAGCGTCTCCGATAAAAGGAGCGTCACAAAGACAAAACCCTGCATCACGAGGATCGTCGCGTCCGGAAGATCCATGCGTCTCTGGATAAGACCCGAGGATGCTTCAAAGCCAGCAAGGAGAACCGCAACCGGAATAATGACGAGCGGATTATGACGAGCCAGGAAGGCGACGAGGATGCCGGTATAGCCATATCCGACGACGAGTGACGCGTTCGCTGACCCGTGAATAGCGGCGACCTCGAAAAAGCCCGCGAGCCCCGCCATCGCTCCGCCCAATGCCGTAAAGCCAATGACGAGTTTTGCGACAGGCAGGCCCTGCACTTGAGCCGCGCGAATATTGTCGCCAGCGATGCGTGCAGCAAAGCCAAGTGTTGTTCGATCAACCAGCACCCAACACAGAATGCACGCGATAACGCCGAAGCCGAGCCCCCAATGGACGTCGATCCCAATGGGCATATCGCCAACGCGAAGTGTTTCAGGCAGCGGTGCGGTCGAGGGTTTGTTCAGACTTGATGGATCGCGGAAAACGCCTTCGACCAGATGGTTCATGAGCGCAATCGCGATGTAAGCCATTAACAGTGACGCGATCGTTTCGTTCACACCGCGCTTGATGCGCATTGTGCCAACGAGACCAATCCAAAGGCCGCCGACCATGGCGCCCGCGAGCGCCATGCCGATCAGACCAATCGGTCCAGCGATGACGCTCGCAAGCCAAACGCCCGTGACCGCAGCTGCAAGGCCGCCTAAGGCGATTGCCCCTTCGCCGCCAATCACAACGAGCCCGAGCCTGGCAGGCAAAGCGACGCAAAGCCCTGCAAAGAGCAGAGGAGGCACGCGCGACAAAGTATTCTGCCAAGAGAAAGCGGTCCCAAAAGCCGCCTTGTAGACGAGCGAGAAGTACTCGGCAGGTGACTTTCCAAGAAGCAGCAGAAAGACAGAAAATGTTGCGAGCCCGGTCAGCAATGCGGCGACCGGGATCACGACTGCCTCAATGCGAGGCAGCCAAACAGAAAGATCGACCGAAGGCGCGGCCTTTGCCCTGGCCGCAGTCTCTACAGACACGAAGCCGCCCGCGTGACCTAACTCGTCGAGCCGATCACGCCTTCCACGAGGTAATCCATGCTTTCAAGCGCGATGTCATCCTCGGCGAATGCCTCGCCAGCAGCAGCAATCACCTTGCCCGTATTGTCGTTGAGCGGGCCTTTGATCACCGAAAATCCACCTGCCATGATCTCGGCTTTAGTGGCTTCAAATTGGTTTCGCGCCGCATCGGATACGGCGGACCCAAGAGGGCTCATCTTAATGAAGCCGTCGGCAAGGCCGCCACGGACGAAATTATCGATGGTGCCGCCGTCGAGCACGGTCTGCACCATGCCTGTGTAGACACCACTCCAATTCCACTCAGCACCGGTGAGGTACTTCTCAGGCGAGAGCGGCGACTGGTTGGCATGGTAGCCGCAAATGAATGCGTCTCGCCCTGCTGCAGTTTCCATGACCACTTTTGGTCCGTCGACATGGCATGTGATGACGTCACAGCCCTGATCTGCAAGCGCGTTGGTCGCTTCCGCCTCTTTAACAGCAAGGGACCATTCTCCAGTGAATATGACCTGGCACGTGATCTCTGGATCGACCTGACGGGCACCGAGAAGGAATGAGTTGATGTTGAGAAGCACTTGCGGGATCGGCTTTGCCGCTACAAAGCCGATTTTCTTGGTCGTCGTCGCGTGCCCCGCGGTGATGCCATTTAGGAACTGGCCCATCCCGATATAGCCGAAATAGCTGCCGACATTCATCGGGTGCTTGTCGGCTGACCAAAGGCCCGCAGCGTGCTGGAAGCGGACATTTTCATATTTCGGCGCGACTTCGAGGATATGCGGATCAAAATAGCCGAACGAAGTCGGGAAAAGCAGCGTCGCCTCGTCGAAGTTGATCATCGACTCCATGGACTGCTGGACATCGACCGTTTCAGGGACGTTTTCTTCTTCAACGACCTTTACGCCTGACATCGCCTTAACTGCTGCGGCGCCCTCGGCATGCGCTTGATTGTAACCGAAGTCATCTTTCGGACCGACATAGATGAAGCCCACTGTAAGGTCACCGGCAGCGCGCGCCTTACCGGGCAAAAGCGCGGTCGCGCCAAGCGCAGCGGTAGAAGCGAGAAGCGTTCGTCTGGAGAGAGATGAAGTCATGTCCGTAAGCCCTTAAACTGTGCGCGCTAGACAAATGGCGCGTGGTTCGCTGGTCGAAAGGCTAGAGCGGCTGAGCGGTGCTGACCTCTGCTCAAATTTTACAGGATCGGTGAAATTTTTGCATCGCTATACCGCTAGCTGCTGAAGCGATTGCGCGAGTTGTTGTGCGAAACGCGCCGAGGCCACCGGAAGCACCCGGCCGCGCATCTGGCCCAAGAGGAGATTTCCGAGCGGAACTTCACGGGACGACAGCGGCCTTGAAACGAGCTTTGAATCTGATTTTAGGTTGAGACCGATTGGGAACTGGAAGCCGATCATGTCCTCCCACTGACCGTAGTGACGCATGAAATCGAAGCTCTCCGACTCCACCATTGGCGAAATTGTCGTTGAGGATAGCCTCCGGGCTGCCGCTTCGAGGATCTTCCGTACCGCATACTTTTCAGACGGCGCGCTATGAGGATACCGAACGCAATCACGCAGCCTTACTTCGGTTTCCGCGGCGAGTGGATGGTCTGCGCGCATGATGGCGTGGATGGGTTGTTCGATCGCGAAGACGATTTCGAAATCGACCATTGTGAGGGGCTCAAAGACAAGTGCGATATCGCTCGAGAACTCAACGAGTTCGCGCTCTGCCTCGACACGATCCCTTGCATTCACTGAAAACAGGACGCCAGGGTGCGCCGACCGATATTTCGCAACCTCATTGGGTAGGAAGTACGGCAGTAACGCTTGAGAACAGGCAATAGAGACGTGACCCCGTCTCACGCCTGAGAGGTCAGCGACCTGAGATCTAAGGCGCGCGAGGTCGGATCGTTGCGAGCGGATGTGTTGGAGGAGCATCTCGCCCGCCGGGTTAAGGCGCACACCTCGCGGCAAGCGTTCGAATATTTGATAGCCAAACTCTTCTTCAAACCGGTTGATCCGCCGATTGAGAGCAGACGCCGTAATGTTCATGTCTTCGGCGGCCTTGCGGATAGAGCCCGCGCGGATCACGCCCTCTATGAATTCAAAATCTCTAAGGTGACGCATGAGCACTCCATGAACGGTGCAAAGGATGCACCGCTTTTGTGAATTCATAGCATTTGTGTAAGCGCTGATACCGCTCGACGATAGTGAAAACTCGGCGGTGAAGGACGCGGAATGCGTTGTGTTCTGAAGGTTTCGGTGTGACCGAGGTCCCTCAACTAACATTAGGCTCTATACGGTCTGCCTACGAGCGAGGCTACTCACCAGTCGCAATCGTGGATCAAGTGTTCGCGCGGATTGCGGAGGTTGGTGACCCAGGCATCTTTATCCATCTCTTGTCGAAGGAAGAAGTAGTGAGCGCGGCGCGCGCACTTGGCGCTTATGACCCGCATAAACCCCTCTGGGGCGTCCCCTTCGTCATCAAAGACAATATCGACTTTGCCGGCAAGCCAACGACCGCAGGGTGCCCCGATTTTGAATATATGGCTGAGAAATCTGCCATCGTCGTCGAGAATCTGATTGCCGCGGGAGCGCTCCTCATTGGCAAAACCAACCTTGACCAGTTCGCAACGGGTCTGGTGGGTGTGCGCAGCCCCTATCAGATCCCCAAAAACGCGCTCGATCCCAATATTGTACCAGGCGGCTCCTCAAGCGGTTCGGCCGTCGCCGTAAGCCATGGGATTGTAGCGTTTTCACTCGGCACAGACACGGCTGGGTCGGGACGAGTACCTGCCGCGCTGAACAACATTGTCGGGCTCAAACCGACACTCGGCGCGCTTTCAGCATCGGGCGTCGTGCCAGCGTGTCGTACGTTGGATACCGTTTCGATTTTCGCGCAGACCGTGGACGACGCCTACACGGTGTTCAAAGCTGCAGCGTCCTTCGACCCGGAAGACAGTTACTCCCGGCGGATCGAAATCCCACCGATCACGGCCGCACCCGACCACCCGGCAATCGGGATACCATCTCCAGAGAGCATCCGTTTTGAGGGTGATGCCGAGCAGAAGGAGGCCTTTGAGGCCGTAATTGCCGATCTGAAGTCACATGGGGCGACGGTGAACGAGATTGACTTCACACCGCTCTACGAGATCGCCCAGATGCTCTATTACGGGCCTTGGGTGGCCGAACGTTACGTCGCAACAGAGCAAATAACCGCTGTAAGTCCCACTTCGCTCTTCCCGGTGACGCGAAAGATCATTGAGGGGGCCAAGAACCAATCAACAGTTGATGCGTTCAAAGCGTTTTATCGCCTAAAGGATCTTGTCCGCGTCGTTGAACAGTCAATTCGCGCTTGCGACGCGCTCTGCGTTCCGTCGATCCCGACCTTCTTCAGTCTGGACGCGCTTGAGGCTGATCCGATCACCCCAAACAACGCTCTTGGAACCTACACCAACTTCGTGAACCTGATGGATATGTGCGGGATTGCTGTACCTGCACCACCTCGCAAAGACGGGCGACCGGGCGGCGTCACGTTCCTCGGCCAAACGGGTGAGGACGCAAAAGTAGCGGCGCTTGCGCGACACGTTGAGCGCATGGGATCGAGGACCCTCGGCGCCACGAATTGGCCGCGACCGGTTCACGCTAAAGAAACCTCAAAGATACCTGCGCCACAGATATCTGAGACCATCCAGATTGCCGTCTGCGGGGCGCACATGGACGGTCTGCCGCTCAACTCTCATTTGACCAGCCGCGGCGCGTCTAAGGTTGCCGAGACGAAGACTGCTGGCGATTACGGCTTCTACGCGCTCCCGGGCGATGGGGTCGCACGCCCCGCCCTCATCCGCCGGGAAAAAGGGAAGGGCGCCGCAGTCAGCCTTGAAATCTGGGACATGCCAGAGGCTGAGTTTGGCAGTTTCATGAAAACCATCCCAGCGCCGTTCGGTATTGGCACAATTAAGCTTGCTGACGGCGAAACGGTCCAGGGATTCCTCTGCGAAGCGATTGCGGCCGAAGGCGCCACCGACATTACCCACCTTGCCGATTGGAGACTCTATCTCGCGCAGGGAACCCAAGAACTCGCCGTCTGACACAGGAGACAATTATGACTGAGATGACCCGTCGATCCTTGCTCGCAACCGGAGCAGCCTCAGCCTCGATGCTCACCTTTTTGCGGTCGATACCCGCGCACGCGCAAGGGAGTGATGTGCTCGTTGCCGTAAATGGCCAGACCATCAACAGTCTGGACCTACACCGTACTGGAACCAACCGCCCGAGCTATCAGGTCGCAATCAACTGCTATGACCGGCTCGTGTCGTTTGGCACAAAACCGTCCTCAGGCGGCGGCCTTGAATTTGACTACACGAAGCTCGAACCGGAACTCGCCGAAAGCTGGACAGTGTCCGATGATGGTTTGGTGCTCACTTTTACCCTGAGGGACGCAACATTTCAGGACGGCACGCCGGTAACAGCGGCCGATGTGAAATGGTCATTCGATCGTGCCGTTTCGCTCGGTGGGTTCCCAGCGGTTCAGATGAAAGCGGGTGGATTTACGCGCCCGGATCAGTTCACAGCGATAGACGACAAGACGTTTCAGATCACGCTTGATTTCCCATCCAAACTGTCGATCCCGGATCTTGCGGTCCCGGTTCCGTTCGTTATCAACTCGAAACTGGCACTTGAAAACGCGACCGATGACGACCCGTGGGCGACCGAATACCTCCACCAAAACACGATTGGATCAGGCGCTTTCAAAGTCGCGCGCTGGACGCCGGGCGAACAGCTTGTTTACGAGCGCAACGATGATTGGGCGAGCGGACCGCTGCCGGCGTATAAGCGGGTTGTCATTCGGGAAGTGCCGTCGGCTGCAACCCGCCGCGCGCTCATTGAAAGGGGCGACGTCCAGATATCATTCAACATCCCAAGCAAGGATGCGTTGGAGCTCTCAGAAGCATTGACGGTTAACTCAACGCCGATTGCGAACGCTATTTATTGCGTTGGGCTCAACACCAATTTTGAACCCTTTCAAGACTCAGATGTCAGGAAAGCTGTTGCCTACGCGATCCCCTATGAGGCGATCTTTGAGGCTGCCGCCTTCGGTCGTGGTAATCCGCTGTGGGGCGAGGAGACAGAGCGCTCAGACATCGCGTGGCCCCGTCGGTCCGGTTACATGGAAGATCTCGATAAGGCCAAAGAGCATCTGGCGAAGTCGGGTTACCCGGATGGTTTTGAAGTGCCGTTCTCAATCAGTCTCAATCAAGTCGATTGGATGGAGCCGACGGCACTTCTCATCCAGGAAAACCTGGCCAAGATCGGCATCACTGTAACGATAGACAAGATCCCTGGCGCAAACTGGCGGACCGCGTCGCTTGTCGAAAAACGGCTCGCGTTTCACCTCGAAGGCTTCGGCGGCTGGCTTGACACGCCGGACTACTATTTCTTCTGGGCATATAAGGATGGCCACCTCTTCAACTCTTCGAACTATCGCAACGAAGAGATCGAAGAACTCGTGGATTCCACGCTTCACATCCCTGTCGATGATCCAAACTACGCACCGAACATCAAGCGCATGTTTGAGATTGCGCTCGATGAATTGCCACGCATTCCCTTGTGGCAACCGGCATTGAACGTCGCGTTGAATGGAGCGACAGACTATGAATTTTGGTTCCACCGTCAGCTCGACGTGCGACCAATCACGCCGGCCTAGCAAGGGCCCTTAATGTCGGGCCGATTACGCATAGTCGGGGCACGTATCGGACAGGCCATCCCGGTTGTGATCGGGGTGGTCATCATCACGTTCCTTCTGACTCGCGCTCTTCCGGGGGACCCGGCGGTGTATTTCGCTGGAACAGCGGCGGACGAAGCATCGATCCAACAGGTGCGAGAAGAACTTGGGCTCGACAGATCGCTGCCTGAGCAGTTCATCGTCTATGTCGGCGATCTCCTTCGGGGCGATCTTGGGACGAGCTTGACGACTGGCCAACCGGTTTTGGACGACTTATCCCGTCGTCTGCCGGCCTCTCTCGAATTGACGCTTGTGGCGCTCATTCTCTCCTGCCTGATCGCAATTCCGCTCGGGATTATGGCGGCCACCGCGCCGGGGTCTTGGAAGGATCACCTTTGCCGCGTGCTTGTCACAGCAGGCGTGTCGCTGCCGACCTTCTTCACTGGAATTCTTCTGATCTACATTTTCTATTACCTGCTTGGCATTGCGCCAGCACCGCTCGGACGACTTGATTTCATCTATCTCGAGCCGGAGCGGATAACAGGTTTTTACCTCATCGATAGTGCGATCGCCGGAGACTGGGAGACCTTTTTGGGAGCTGCGAAACAGCTCATCTTGCCAGCCTTGACGATGGCTCTTTTCACGCTCGCCCCAATCGCCCGAATGACCCGAGCCGCGATGCTTCAAGCGCTCTCGTCTGACTACATACGGACCGCGAAGGCGGCTGGGCTGTCGCGATCGACAATCCTTGCGCGTTACGCGTTTCGCAACGCTATGCTCCCGGTCATCACGACATTGGGCATGGTGTTTTCCTTTGCGCTCGGGGCAAACGTGTTGGTTGAGAAGGTTTTTGCTTGGCCAGGTATCGGGTCCTACGCGGTTGATGCGCTCGTAGCCTCAGACTACGCGGCGGTGCAAGGGTTCGTGCTGGCAATGGCGCTGCTTTTCGTGGCTTTGAACCTCGCGATTGATCTCGCCTACGCCGCGATTGATCCACGAATTGGCTTCGAAGGCGGATGAGCGATATCGCAGCGCCGTCTGCCAAATTCGTGTCGCATACGCTCTACGTGCTGCGACAAAATCCAGTGACGATCTTTGCGTTCGGGCTTTTCGGCTTTCTAATCGTTTGCGCGATTTTCGGCCCCGCTCTCGTGCCGCATGACCCACTCGCGTCCGTAGGTGAAATCCTTCAGCCACCGTCGCTTACCCACTGGTTTGGCACGGACCAATTAGGGCGTGACGTCTTCAGTCGGGTCATTGTCGCGACGCGTCTTGATCTCATGATCTCGGTTGGTGCCGTGGCGCTGTCTTTTGTTGCCGGTTCCATCCTCGGCTCGATCGCTGGCTATTGGGGCGGTTGGTATGACGCTGCAATCAGCCGAGGGCTCGATATGATCATGGCGTTTCCACTCTTCGTGCTCGCTATGGGCATTGTCGCGGCACTCGGAAACACCGTCGAAAACGTTATCTACGCGACCGCTGTTATCAACACGCCGTTCTACGCGCGGGTTGTCCGCGCGGAAGTTAACATTCGCCGCGATGCGGGTTTTGTACAGGCGGCAAAGCTTGCCGGGAACTCAGATCTTCGAGTGCTCGCCATGCACATATTCCCCAATGCTCTGCCGCCGATGATGGTGCAGGTTTCTCTCAATCTGGGCTGGGCAATCCTCAACGCCGCCGGTCTCAGCTTCATTGGGCTCGGTGTGCGCCCACCAACCCCCGAATGGGGTATCATGGTGGCAGAAGGCGCTGGATACATCATTTCAGGCGAATGGTGGCTTGCCGTCTTCCCTGGTCTTTGGCTCATGCTCGCCGTCTTCACTTTCAACCTTCTCGGTGACGGATTGCGCGACATCGTCGATCCGCGGCAACGCCGCTAGGTACGCCACGTTTTAATGCTTCAGATCCGTGATCTCCAGGTAACCTTTGACACGCGCGATGGTCCCGTCAAAGCCGTTCGCGGCATCGACTTAGATGTTGCCAATGGCGAAACGATAGGGCTCGTGGGGGAAAGCGGTTCAGGCAAATCCGTAACCGCATTTAGCATCCTGCGAATTCTCGATGGCGGCGGTCGGATCGTTTCAGGCGCGCTTTCCTATGGCGGGATCAATCTTGCGGATGCCAGCGAGGCCGATCTGAACGAATTGCGCGGGCGGGAGATTTCCATGATCTTCCAGAACCCTCGAGCAGCACTCAACCCCATTCGGAAAATCGGCCAGCAGATTGAGGATGTCTTGCGCCGCCATAACCAGGCCACCCGGCAAGACTCACGGAAAAAAGCGATCGCGGCGCTCCAAGAGGTGAGGATCAACGACGCCGAACAGCGGTATCATGCTTATCCGTTCGAGCTTTCCGGCGGCATGTGCCAACGCGTCGTGATCGCCATTGCGCTTGCCTGTCGCCCCAGGCTTCTGATCGCCGACGAACCGACGACCGGGCTTGATGTGACAACGCAAAAATCGGTTATGGATCTGATCAGGCATCTTTCGAAAGCCCGAGATATGGGAGTAGTCCTGATCACCCACGATCTTGGTCTTGCGGGTGAATATTGCGATCGGCTCTGTGTCATGAAAGACGGGAAACTCGTAGAGGCGGGCCCGCCAAAGGCCCTCACCAGCGAACCAAAACACGCTTACACGCGCCGCCTCGTAGCGGCGACACCGCTACCGGGAAAGGCAATTCACGACCTCGTGGAAGACGGTGTGCCGCGGGTCCGACCTCAGACAGGTCCGGGCCTAGCGCTCTCGGTTCGTAATCTCGTTAAGATCTATGCAGGAAAAGCCGGACCTGTTCACGCACTAAAGGGCATCAGTTTCGATCTCAAATGGGCAGGCTCGCTCGGGCTTGTCGGTGAAAGCGGGTCCGGAAAATCAACGGTTTCAGCGATCATTGCTCGCCTGACAGACGCGACCGAGGGCGAAATCCTCTATGATGGTGCGCCGCTGACGGACAAACCTGCACGAGAGTTTGTGAAGGACCCGAGACGTTCTGATATCCAGATGGTTTTTCAGGACGCAACCGACAGTCTCAACCCGCGTCATACGGCAGCGCACTCGATCGCTGAACCGCTGGTTCACCTGACCAAACTCAGCAGTCGAGAGCGCTTCGATCGGGTGCTCGATCTCTCCGACAGTGTTGGTCTACCCACGACGCTGCTCGACCGACTGCCCCATCAACTCTCCGGGGGGCAGAAGGCTCGCGTTGGAATTGCACGCGCTCTGGCCCTACGTCCAAAGATCTTGATCTTGGACGAGCCGACCGCAGCGCTCGATGTCTCGATACAAGCGGGTGTCTTGAACCTTCTGGCCGAGCTTCGAGAGCGGTTGGGGCTGACCTATCTGTTTGTGAGCCATGATTTGGCCGTCGTGAAGCTCTTGTGCGATGAAGTGGTAGTCCTTCGCCAAGGCGTTGTCGAAGAGGCCGGTCTCACCGAGGCCGTGTTTTCAAATCCGCAATCTGCATACACCGCTGAGCTGATTAACGCCGTGCCCGGTGGCCGCGTCGCGCTCTAAGCTCGACGACCGAAGACTGGCTTGGGACACGTATACTGATGTGCCCCCGGTTACCGCCCTCGATATTGGGTAGAGCTTTCTGCGATGATTCTCCCTGGCTGGGACGGAGCAGAAATAATGAAAGCATCGAAGTTTTCCGACGCACAGAAGGCGTTCATTGTGAACCGCGGCGAGGAAGGCGTGCCTTTTTCAGAGATCTGCCGCGAATCGGGGATTTCTCACGCAACTTATTACAACTGGCACAAGAAGTGTGCCGGTCTGATGCCCTCGGAGATGAAGCGCTTACGAGAGCTGGAGAAGGAGAATACCCGGTTGAAGAAGATTGTCGCCGTGTCCTTCCCCCCTAAAGCTGGGCCACTACACTGGGATTGATAGGGGGATGAGACATGGCGAGGAAGCGACACACAGACGAAGACGTCCTGAAGCTGCTGCGTGAGATTGAACTGAAGCTGTCCTCTGGCAGTGATGTGGC
>JBCCMK010000055.1:0-16528 GCA_039026395.1 Pseudomonadota bacterium
CGGACTTGAAGTTTTCGGGCGTAAGAACGGTCAATCCAAATCGCTCCGCCGTCGTATGCACCGGCGATTTCTTGGGTTCCATGCCGCGTCCCGCTGGACGAGGTGGCTGGGTATAGACGGCCTCGATTGTGTGGCCTGCGCCGTTGATTTCGGTGAGCGTGGGTACCGAAAACTCCGGCGTGCCCATAAAGACGACTGAAAGAGGCATCGGCCGGTTACGCGGCCTGGCGCTTTTTCATTTTCGTGAATTTTCGGACGACCCGATCACGCTTCAGTTTTGAGATGTAATCAATGAAGAGCTTGCCATCGAGATGGTCGATTTCATGCTGCACAACGGTCGCGAGAAGCCCGTCACAGTCTCGCTCCTGCTCTTTCCCGTTCTCATCGAGGTATCGCACGCTGCACTGTTCTGGTCGCTCCACATCTTCGTAGTAATCCGGGATGGAGAGACACCCTTCTTCGTAAAAACTGAGGGTATCCGACGTCCAAGTGAGTTCCGGGTTCACTAGGATCATTGGTGCCTTGACCGATTCCGTTTTTGAAACATCAAGCACCACCAAGCGTTTTAGTATGCCAATCTGAGGCGCAGCAAGCCCCACGCCTGGCGCGTCATACATCGTCTCCAGCATGTCATCGGCGAGCGCACGGACCGTGTCATCGACCGCGTCGATGGGTGTTGCGACCTCGCGCAACCGCTGATCCGGTATCGTCACAATATCAAGAATGGCCATGGCATTTGGGATATTCCACAGCCAGAGGGGCGTCAACTCACGTCGCTTTGCAAGCAGCGCTTTGGCCGACCGAATCATTTAAAGTCGGCTCATGCAGCAAATCCTCTTCTTTGTAGGCGAACGGCCGGTCACGGTTTTTGAAACCGTTATTACGGCGACCGGACTGGGTTTTTTGTGTCTCGTTATCATTTTGATTGCGCTTCTCAGATCAAACGCGGCGAGCCGCCAGGCAGAAGCCGAAGCGCAGTCTCGCGCGCGTGAAATAGAGGCGCAGATCACCTCACTCACAAAACTTCAGAGCGAAATGACCGGTCGTATGCAAACGATGGCGGAGGTCTTCGGGTCCCGACAGTCAGACCTTGTGACTGGGCTGAGTGAAAGGCTCGATCGGATGTCACAGCGCATGGGTCAGTCCATGTCTGAAACGACCCAAAGGACCGCTGAATCTCTCTCGAAGGTGCATGAGCGATTGGCCGTCATCGACAACGCACAGGCAAACATTCGCGACTTGTCCGGCCAAGTCGGGCAGCTTCAACAGATCCTATCGAACAAGCAAACGCGCGGCGCGTTTGGTCAGGGTCGGATGGAAGCGATCATCCAAGATGGTTTGCCCCATGGCAGTTTTTCGCTCCAGGCGACGCTCTCAAACGGCCGCCGACCGGATTGCCTCATCTACATGCCAAACGATGTGCCGCCTTTGGTAATCGACGCGAAATTCCCTCTCGAGGCTTGGACTGCATTTCGTGAAGCCGACAGCGATGCGCTTGGCAAAGCCGCTGCTCAGCGGTTTCGTCAGGATATCGACACCCACGTCAAGCACATCCGCGAGCGATATCAGATCCCGGGAGAGACCCAGGACACAGCATTCATGTTTGTGCCGTCGGAATCGATCTTTGCGGACTTGCACGAACATTTCGACGATCTCATCCAGAAAGCACACCGCAACCGCGTTGTGATCGTCTCACCGTCGCTTTTGATGCTCTCAATTCAAGTGGTGCAAGCGGTTCTCAAGGACGCGCGAATGCGCGAGCAGGCCCACATCATTCAAACCGAAGTCTTAAAGCTCGTTGAGGACGTTAATCGGCTTGACGACCGTGTGCGCAAGCTTCAGTCCCACTTCGGTCAGGCGTCAAAAGACATAGACCAGATTTTGATCTCGACCGACAAAGTCATGAAACGCGGGAGCCGCATCGAAGCGCTTGATTTTGAGGACAAAAACCAGACGGCTTCGGAAGATCAGGGCCAGCTTTTAGCAGGTGAGTAGCTTAAAACGGCGTGCGAGCGCGGACAGCTTGAGCAAGCGTACCCTCGTCGAGATAGTCCAACTCGCCGCCGACAGGCACGCCGTGGGCTAGGCGCGAAACGGATACACCGCAATCAGAGAGTGCATCCGTGATCACATGCGCTGTTGTTTGACCCTCTATGGTGGCGTTGACTGCGAGGATGACCTCCTTGACGCCATCATCTGAAGCGCGCTCGACGAGACTGCCGATTGCAAGGTCTTCCGGTCCGACACCATCGAGCGCCGAGAGCACACCACCCAGTACATGATAGCGTCCAGAGGCTGCGCCGGCACGCTCCAGCGCCCAAAGGTCCGCGACATCTTCCACAACGACGATCGTCGAAGCGTCGCGCCTCGGATCGGTGCATACTGCACAAGGTGATGCCGTATCGATGTTGCCGCAAGTTTTGCAGACTGTGACCCGCTCCAGTGCAACAGAAATCGCGTTTGCGAGCGGCTCCATGAGTTGGCCGCGCTTCTTGATTAGATGAAGAGCGGCTCTGCGCGCCGAGCGCGGTCCAAGTCCCGGCAATCGGGCGAGAAGTTGGATGAGCCGTTCAATCTCCGGTCCAGCTGACATGTTTTGCGCAAACGCTAGCGCCTAAAGACCAAGCCCCGGCGGAAGCGGCATGCCGCCGGTCAATTCCTTCATTTTCTCAGCCATCGCGGCTTCGACCTTGCCCTTCGCGTCATTGTGCGCGGCCATGATCAAATCTTCCAAGATTTCCGCTTCATCCGGATTGATCATGGAGGGATCGACCGACATCCCCACCATGCTCCCCTTGCCGTTGAGCGTGACGGTCACCATACCACCGCCGGACGTACCAGACACTTCGACCGTCTCAAGATCGGCCTGCATGTCGGCCATTTTCGACTGCAATTCCTGAGCTTTCTTCATCATGCCCATCAGATCGCGCATTTTGGGCTCCTTCTTCGCCTAGGCGTTTGATTTTGGGGTCTTCTCCTGCGCGGGCGCGCTGGTGTCAATTTCATTCTCCGGCGGCGAGCCGGGGACAACGTCCACAATTTCTGAACCGGGGAAATAATCGAGAACGCGTCGAACATACGGCCTCTCTCTCGCTTCCGCGATAAGCCGAGCTTTCTCGTCTTGCCGCTCCTGATGGAGGGTCGCGCCACCGCCTTCCTTGACGACGGATACGATCCATCTCTGACCCGTCACGGATTTGAGGAATGCGCTGAGATCGTTCGCGACCGTCGATTGCGCGGTAGGCAAGACCTCAAGTTCGATGTGGCCATTCTCGAAGCTGACAAGTCGGACGTGCCGTTCAAGCTGGGTGACGAGCATCGCTTCGCGCTGTTCACGCGCGTGCGCGACAACGTCTTGAAAGCTCTCAAATTCCGTCCCCGAAACGGGCGCCGAACCCTCTGCGGCTGGAGCGAGTATTGGCTCTGATGTTGTCGGAGGCAATTGAGCAACCGGAGCCGGTTGAGGCGCGCTTTTTGGCTCTCGTGCTGGCTTGGACGGATTGCTCGACGCTGCCCCGCCGTGCGCCTTTGCAGCAAGATCCTCCGGCGGCGGCAAATGTCCCGCATAAATCAGTCGAATGAGTGCCATGTCAGCGGCCTGTTTTTGATCGCCCGCCCTCTTCACGTCCTCTAGGCCACCAAAAAGGACCTGCCAGGCAAGCGATAACTGACCAATACCGATCCTCGACGCGAGGTCCGTTAGCCGCGCAACGATGTGTTGCGGTACGCCGTGTTGCTGGTCATTTGGCCGGATCTGGCTTTGCGTGATGTCGTGCGTGACCGCGAGGAGATCCTGAATAATGATCTCCGGACTGACGCCGCCATTGTAGAGTTCGTCGAGCCGTTCCAGTGCCGCTTTCGCGTCTCCAGCCATCGCCGCCTCAAAAAGATCGATAACCGACTGCTGGTCAATCAGGCCGAGCATGTCGGCGACATCATCAAGCGCAACCTTCGCTGATCCGTGAGCAATTGCTTGATCAAGAAGCGACAAGGCATCGCGAACAGAGCCCTCGCCCGCTTTGGCAATGGCGTTCAGAGCATCGGTTTCCGCCTCAACGTCTTCAGCGTCGCAAATGCCCGCCAGAAACTCCGAGAGAACAGGCGCTTCTATCCGTCGGAGATCAAAACGTTGGCAGCGCGAGAGGATTGTGACCGGCACTTTGCGGATTTCGGTCGTTGCGAAGATGAATTTGACGTGCTCGGGCGGTTCCTCCAGCGTCTTCAAAAGGCCGTTGAATGCGGCCTTTGAGAGCATGTGCACTTCATCGATGATGTAGACTTTGAAGCGCGCCGAGGCTGGTTTGTAGCGCGCTGCATCGGTGATATCGCGAATATCGTCGATGCCGGTATGCGAGGCGGCATCCATTTCGATCACGTCGACATGGCGCGATTCCATAATCGCCTGGCAGTGGACCCCGAGTTTGGGCATATCAACCGTTGGTGATTCTACCTCACCAGGCAGGTGATAATTGAGCGCTCGGGCGAGAATTCTGGCGGTCGTCGTTTTTCCGACGCCTCTGACGCCCGTCAGCATCCAGGCTTGAGGAATGCGTCCGGTGACAAACGCGTTTCTAAGGGTTTGGACCATCGGCTCTTGGCCGATCAGATCGTCGAAAGTGCGGGGGCGATATTTTCTGGCCAGTACGACGTAAGCAGACTGGTCTGCGCCAGAATGACTTGAAGCTCCTCCGTCTCCGCCTAACAGATCGAGCGTCTTATCGTCTGGTGCATCTTCCGGTGAGGCGTCTTCAGCCATGCGTTCGAACGGCATCCCCTAGCCAAAAAAGGAGGTTGAACAATGACCCGCATGGAAACTCGTTAGGGCTGCTTCCTTCCGGACCTGACCCGGTTGGCGAGGCACACGTCCAAAGCCAACCTCCCGCCGTCTATAAACGCCAAGGGAGGGATTGGTTCAAGGGCTTTGCGAAATCATCGGCCTTTGGTGTGAGCATCGAACCGTGATAGGCGGCACGTCTCTTCGCATCACACTCCACATGAAGGTGAGACTGATTTGGCCCGATCTTGGCTCGACACGGGAAATGAACGTTCCAGGCAGACGGGGTTTGCCGGTAATCGCTTGGATCGGATGAGCGAAAAGCGAGACGGCGACGTCGTAGGTGATGCCTTTAGAAATCAAGAGGCGCGAGGCTTTGTCTTCCTGGGCGATCGGCTCTTGTTAAAAGCCGAGGATAGCGAACCAATCGCGTTGTTTGAGACCGCAACTCTCCAGACCTTCGAATGCGACCCCGCATCGGCAGTCTTGCTTGGGATCGACCACCAAGTGGGTGGCCGCCCGATACTGGCAAGCGCTGCGCCTTCAAGCATGTCTGAAGCACCAGAGGGCTTTTTCGCTGTGGATTTGCGATCGCTTGCTGCGCAAGGGCTCATCCCGTTCGATCAACTGGGCGCGGTTGCCCAGGCACGCTCCGTGCTCGGCTGGCACCAAACGCATCGTTTTTGCGCAAATTGCGGAACCGAAACCACATCCGCCGCCGGTGGTCTGAGAAGAGACTGCCCGACGTGTGAAAGGCAGCATTTTCCGCGCGTTGATCCGGTGGTCATAATGCTTGCGATCGACGGTGACCGCTGTCTCATGGGTCGTCAGAAGCGCTTTGCAGAGGGCATGTATTCTTGCCTTGCAGGGTTCGTTGAACCCGGCGAAACGGCTGAAAACGCGGTACGTCGGGAGACCTTTGAAGAAGCCGGCATTCGCATTGGCGATGTGCGCTATGTCGCGAGCCAACCCTGGCCGTTTGTCTCGTCTCTCATGCTCGGCTTTCATGCCGATGCGAACGACACCGAAATCACTATGGACGAGGACGAGCTTGAGGATTGTCGCTGGTTCTCCCGTGAAGAGGTCGGGCAGATGCTGGAAGCGACGCACCCGGAAGGCCTATTCTGCCCGCCAGAGATGGCAATTGCACACACGATTGTGCGCGCATTCATGGACGGCTAGAGACGCGTGCCGTCCTCTATTTTGCCTGCGCGTCGAGCTCTAGGATGTTGCGCCGGAACGGGTGCGCGCGATAGACGCCCAAAATGCGAAACTCGCTACAAAAGAAGGCGAGCTCGTCGAGCGCGCGGCCAACCGCCTCGTCATCGGGGTGACCAATCACATCGGCGTAAAACTGCGACGCGAAGAACTGTCCCTCGAGCTGATAGGACTCAAGTTTCATCATGTTGACGCCGTTGGTCGCAAAGCCGCCGAGCGCCTTATAAAGCGCCGCTGGCAAGTTGCGGACGCGAAACACAAAGGTCGTAATGACATTATCGCCGTCCGGTTCGGCGCGCTTTTCCTCCGGCGACAGGATAATAAAACGCGTTGTGTTGTGAGAGGCGTCTTCGACATCTGCCGCCAGAATCTCTAGGCCGTATATGTCGGCCGCTAAACTTGTCGCAATTGCGCCGCGCGTCAGATCGCCCGCTTCCGATATCTCACGCGCAGATCCTGCCGTGTCGGCTGCAACGATCGGTGTCAGCTTGTAAGACTGGAGCGTTTCGCGGCATTGGCCCAGCGCCTGGACGTGACTGTGGACCGTTTTGAGCGTTGCGAGCGTTGCGCCCTTCAACCCCAACAATTGATGCCGAACGCGGAGAAAATGCTCATCCACGATGTGAAGGTTGGAGCCCGGCATAATGTGATGAATGTCAGCAACACGACCGGCAACGGAGTTTTCAATCGGGATCATCGCATGGGCGGCCCGCCCGCTGGTGACAGCAGCGAACGCGTCCTCAAATGTCGGGCACGGCAAGGCCTCCGCATTTGGAAACACCTCCTGGCACGCGATATGTGAATTTGCGCCCGGTTCACCCTGAAATGCGACTTTCATTTCCCTATCGCTCAGCTTTGAGCGCCTCTGAGTTTCTTGCGCACACGCTCTAAACTCTCCGGCGTATCAACGCCAAGTGGAACATGGTCGACGACCGCGACATCGATCCGCATCCCGTTTTCGAGCGCGCGTAATTGCTCAAGACTTTCGCGCTTTTCAAGAGGCGTTGGCTTGAGCGAGACGAACCGTTTGAGGGCGCTCCGCCGGAAAGCGTAAAGTCCAATATGGTGATAGAGTGGACCGTCACCGAACGGTGCCGTAGCGCGCGTGAAATATAAAGCCCGCATCCTCGTTTCATCGATTGGTGTGGCAACTGCTTTCACTACGTTTTCCGCGGTTTTTTCGTACGGATCGGTGATTTCAGCCACGAGTGTGCCGATTTCAACCGACGGATCGTCCAACAATTCGGCCGCTTCTATGATGGCTTGAGGCTCAATGTCCGGGAAGTCACCCTGCAGATTGACGATCCGGTCGAAAGTGCCTTTGGGGTCAACGATCTCAAGTGCCTCAGCGATCCGATCCGATCCGGACGGATGGTCGCTGTGCGTCATAATTGCCGATCCTCCGGCCTGCTCAACGACCGCCTGTATGTCGGTGCTGTCGGTCGCAACGTAAACCGGTCCAAGACCTGCCTCTTCAGCGCGTCGCAATACGTGGACGACCATTGGAATTCCGCCGATTTCCGCAAGCGGCTTGTTCGGCAAGCGCGTAGACGCAAGGCGCGAAGGAATGAGGATGATTGTCGACATGATAGGATTAGAAGAGCAGCAATAGTGTGGCTTTGATAACCGCAATCGCACGTTATGTATTGTGGCTGTTGGGCGAAACCCTACTTATCCGCCGAAGGCTTTGACAGCTCTTTAGATTGGAATAATAAAAGACTGTCATGAGTAGCATGCAAATCAGGTTTCGGAGCAGGACGAAATGAACGCATTTGAGATCAACAAAATCGCGGGAGCTGTCTTCGGGTCGGCGCTATTGGCGGTCGGTCTCGGCGTGATTTCCGATTTGCTCTTTTATCATGCCCCGCCGCAGACGGCGGGTTACGTCATTGAACTCCCAGATGCCGTTGAAACAGAGGTCGTGGAAGAGGAAGTGACACCTCTGCCAGTCCTGCTTGCGAGCGCATCGATCGACGCCGGGGAGACTGCTGTCAGAAAATGTTCTGCGTGCCACTCGTTTGAACAGGGCGGCGCCAACAAGGTTGGTCCAAACCTCTGGAATGTCGTTGGAAACGCGAAGGGCCGCAAAGACGATTTTGGGTACTCGAGCGCCCTATCCGATCTCGGTTCCGCTGGTGAACTCTGGGGTTTTGAGGAACTCAACGGCTTCCTGGAAAACCCCCGGAACTATCTAACCGGGACCTCAATGGCATTCGCAGGCGTTCGCAAGCCCGAAGAGCGTGCCGACATTATTGCATATCTCAATTCCCTGTCAGAAGAGCCATTGCCGCTTCCCGCAACCGAGTAGGCTTAGGTTCAGAACGCTACCGAGCAGGCCGACGCGCGAGGCTTGATATTCCGCCAGCGCGTTTTTGCCTTCCCGGTCTCATTAAATCTTTGTCATCGGGCTTTATCGCCTCGCAAATTGAGCCATATCCTGTCATGGCGTTACAAAACATGACGGATGGTGGCCTTGCTCAAGACGTTCGCATCAACCACTTTCATCGCTGCAACCCTTTCGTTTGGGGTGATCGGGATAGCCGAAACCAAAGCGGATGGGCCCTATGACACGTGGATCCATGGCTCAACGCTCATTGGAGACGTCAAATACCCGCCAGATTTCGAGCGTTTCGACTATGTGAACCCCGATGCGCCGAAGGAAGGGACCGCTCGGCTTTCAGCAAACGGCACGTTTGATTCGTTCAACTTTGTCATTCCGCGGGGAACGCCGTCTGCGGGTCTCGGGCTCATCTACGACACGCTCATGACGTCGTCGTTCGATGAGGTTTCGGCAGATTACGGCCTCGTCGCAGAGGCGCTGAGATATCCAAGCGACTACAGCCAGGTCACATATCGGTTGCGCGAGAACGCGCGCTGGCATGACGGTGTTTCAGTTACACCCGAAGACGTGATTTTCTCGCTCAACACCTTGAAAGAGCACAATCCCAGCCAGGCTTTTTACTATCGCAACGTGGTGAGCGCCGAGAAAACCGGCGAGCGCGAGGTGACGTTCACGTTTGATGAGGTCGGCAATCGCGAACTCCCACATATTGTCGGGCAACTCCTGATCCTACCAAAACACTATTGGGAAGGTACCGACGGTGAAGGTAATCCGCGCGACGTGACCTCGGGCACGCTTGAGCCGCCGCTCGGGTCCGGGGCCTATCGGATCGGCGAGTTTTCTGCCGGCCGCAGTATCACATATCAGCGTGTCGACGATTATTGGGGCAAGGACCTGCCGGTGAACATCGGCAAAAACAATTTCGAAGAGATCCGATACGAATACTACCGCGACGAAACCGTCGAACTCGAAGCGTTCAAGGCGGACGAATATGATTGGCGCGTAGAATCGACGGCGAAAAACTGGGCGACCGCTTACGAAATCCCCTCCGTCGAGAGCGGCTGGGTCGAGCTTGAAACGTTCCCCGAAAAAGGCCGCGGCCTCATGGTCGGGTTCATCACGAATATGCGCCGCGAAAAGTTTGCTGATCCAAGGATCCGTCGCGCAATCAACCTCGCCTATAACTACGAAGAGATGAACCGCACCATCTTCTTTGAGCAGTACGAGCGGATCGACAGCTACTTTTATGGAACGGAACTCGCGTCAAACGGCCTGCCGACGGGCTTAGAGCTTGAAATCCTTGAAAGCGTGCGAGACCTCGTGCCGGAGGAGGTCTTCACCGTCGAATACACCAATCCGCTCAACACGGATCGGCGTGAGCAACGCACCAACCTTCGCCAGGCAATCGCGCTCTTCGAAGAAACTGGCTATGGGCTCCAGGACGGCAAGATGGTCGACCCGGAAACGGGCGAGCCTTTCACCATTGAGTACCTTTTGAATGGCCCATCATTTGAGCGTGTTGCGCTACGGCTCAAGGAAAATTTGGAACGCATTGGTGTCGAACTGAGCATCCGATCCGTCGATTCATCGCAATATGTGAATCGTGTGCGTGCCCGTGACTTCGACATGATCTATACCGGTTGGGCGCAATCGCTTTCACCTGGCAATGAGCAGCGCGACTATTTCGGATCAGAGTCTGCGGCGCGGGAAGGCTCCAGAAACCATGGCGGCGTAGAAAACCCGGCCGTCGACAGGCTGATTGAGCGCATTGTCTTTGCAAAAGATCGGGACGAGTTGATCGCTGCGACCCGCGCCATGGATCGGGTACTCCTCCACAACAATTACATCATCCCCGGGTGGACGCAGTCAGCAACGCGCGTTGCGCGCTGGGACCGCTTCGGCCATCCCGATCCTCTCCCGGAATACTCCATCGGTTTTCCAACCGTGTGGTGGTGGGACGATGAAAAAGCAGCGAACATCGCAGCGGAGAAGACAAATTGATCCCGCCGCAGCTCCACGCCTTTGACCTCAATCGCCGACGCGTCCTCCATGGCTTCGGAGCCCTCGCGACACTTCCAATTCTGGGTTCCAACCCGGCACTTGCAGTCGGCCAACCGCTCCACGGGCTTTCCGTTTTCGGGAACTTGAAGTACGAGGCAGATTTCCAGCGCTTCGACTACGTCAATTCGGATGCGCCCCAGGGCGGAACATTCACGATGACGACGCCGAACTGGCAGTACAATCAGAACCCTCAGACCTTCAACACTTTGAACGGTTTCGTCCTCCAGGGCGATGCCCCGGCACGGATCGAATTCCTTTTTGACAGTCTTCTGGCCCGCGCCTTTGACGAGCCGGACGCGATGTATGGCCAACTGGCTGAATCGGTTGAAATCTCTCAGGACAACACGACGTACACGTTTCGTCTTCGTCCAGAAGCGCGCTTCCACGATGGAACAATGGTCCGCGCCCAGGACGTCGCGTTCTCCTTCATGCTCTTGAAAGACCAGGGACACCCGAACCTTTCGCAAACGCTGCGCGAACTGGTGAACGTCGAGGCGATCGATGATCAAACGGTCGCGGTCATCTTCACGGGCGATCAGACACGGCAGTTACCGCTTTTTGTCGGGACGCTCCCGGTTTTCTCAGAAGCGTACTACCAAGAAAATGAGTTTGACGCATCGACGTCAGAGCCTCCAATCGGTTCCGGACCCTACCGCGTGGAGCGCTTCGAGCTTGGTCGGTTTATCGAATATCGCCGCGACCCAGACTATTGGGGTCGCGATTTGCCCGTGAATGTGGGCCACAACAATTTCGATCTCCTGCGCATTGAGTTCTTCCGCGAACGGCAGGTCGCCTTTGAAGCCTTCAAGAAAGGCGAGATCTCGTTTCGGGAAGAGTTTTCGTCAAAGACCTGGTCGACGGAGTATAATTTTCCGGCGGTTGAAGATGGGCGCGTTATCCGCGGCACGTTCCCCGACGAAACGCCTGCCGGGGCACAGGGCTGGTTCATCAACACGCGCCGGTCGAAATTTGCTGATCCCAGAACGCGAGAAGCGCTCGGCCTCGCATTTGACTTTGAATGGTCTAACCAATCCCTCTTTTACGGGCTTTATCAGCGCACACACTCGGTCTTTGAAAACTCAGAGATGAAAGCGGACGGTGCGCCGACAGAAGCTGAACTCGCGCTCCTTGAGCCGCATCGCGATACCCTTCCAGAAACTGTCTTCATCGAACCCTATACGCCGCCAGTGTCGGATGGGTCCGGACAAGACCGTCGGATGTTGAGACGCGCCACACAGCTCTTGCGCGACGCTGGATGGAACAGGGTCGGCACGGAGCTGGTGAACGCGGATGGCGACGTCCTAACCGTCGAATTTCTTGCAAACACCACCGTGTTTGAGCGGATCACAAATCCTGTGATCGCAAATCTGAAACGGTTGGGGGTCGAAGCGAACTTCCGCCTCGTCGACCCCGCGCAATATCAAGCGCGTCAGAATGATTTCGATTTCGATTTCATCGGTCGCCGCTTCTCATTCTTGCCGACGCCGGGGGAGAGCATTCGTCAGTTCTTTTCTTCAGACTCAGCAGACACGTCTGGAAGCTTCAATCTGTCCGGCATTGCCGAGCCGGTTGTTGATGTGCTCGTCGAAAACATGATCCGCGCGACAAGCCGCGAGGACATGGTGACCGCTGCGCGCGCACTCGATCGTGTCCTACGTGCCGGGCATTACTGGATACCGCAATGGTTCAAGGCCTCGCACAATGTGGCCTATTGGGATGAATATGGCTGGCCGGAGCCGATGCCGAAGTATGCTTTTCAGATTGAGCGACTTTGGTGGTACGACAAGCAAAAAGCTGAGCGAATCGGCCGCGCATAGCGCAGGTCGAACTCTGGCCTGAGGAGGTTTCGGTTGGGCGCCTACATCCTACGCCGCCTTCTTTTGATGATCCCGACACTGCTCGGGATCATGCTCGTTTCGTTTATAATCGTGCAATTTGCTCCCGGTGGCCCCGTGGAGCGGGTTATCGCTCAGCTTCAAGGAACGGACGTTTCAGCCACCGAGAGGATCTCAGGCGGCGGTGGCGACTTCGCGGGACAAGAGGCGCAGCAACCGGGGTCCGGCGCCGACGCCAACATCAATTCCAAATATCGCGGCGCCCAAGGGCTCGATCCCGAGTTTATCGCGGAGCTCGAAGAGCAATTCGGCTTTGATAAGCCAGCGCATGAACGGTTTTTGCTCATGCTCGGCAATTACATCCGCTTTGATTTTGGCGAGAGCTACTTCCGAGACATCTCGGTCATCGATCTCGTCCTCGAAAAGATGCCGGTATCCATCTCGCTCGGCCTCTGGATGACCTTGATTTCATACGGGATTTCGATCCCGCTTGGGATCGCAAAGGCCGTCAAAGACGGAACCAGGTTCGATGTCTGGACATCGGCCATCTTTATCGTCGGCTATGCGATACCGGGATTTTTGTTTGCGGTCCTTTTGATCGTGCTCTTTGCAGGCGGAACGTTTCTCGATTGGTTCCCCTTGCGCGGCCTAACATCGGACAATTTCGACGAACTCTCCCTTTGGGGAAAGATCGTTGACTATTTCTGGCACCTCGCCTTGCCATTGACCGCGATGGCGCTCTCCGCGTTTGCGACAACGACGCTTCTCACCAAAAACTCGTTTCTCGATGAAATCCGCAAGCAGTATGTGGTGACCGCGCGGGCAAAGGGCCTGGCCGAAAACCAGGTGCTTTATGGCCACGTTTTCCGCAACGCCATGCTCATCATCATTGCGGGCTTTCCGGGCGCCTTTATCGGGGCGTTCTTTGCCGGATCGCTGTTGATTGAGACGATCTTCTCCCTCGATGGGTTGGGACTGTTGGGCTTTGAGAGCATTGTCAATCGCGACTACCCCGTGGTGTTTGCGACGCTCTACATCTTTTCGCTGCTCGGCCTCGTTGTGAACCTGATCTCAGACCTCACCTACACCTGGATCGATCCACGGATCGACTTCGAGACGCGGGAGGTCTGATCGATGGACGCCCGCGTTACCGACAATCCCCCGCTCGTCGAAGCGCCCGCAACGAAACCGCGCCTTTCGCCGCTCAACCAACGCCGCTGGAACAATTTCAAAGCCAATCGCCGGGGCTATTGGTCGCTTTGGATCTTCCTGGTTCTCTTCGTTTTGACGCTCTTTGCGGAGCTCATCGCGAACGATAAGCCCTTCCTAATCCGCTATGATGGCGCGTTTTACACGCCAATCTTCGATGTCTACGCCGAGACAGAGTTCGGCGGCGATTTCGAGACGGAGGCGGATTATCGGGACCCGTTCGTGCAGGAACTCATCCTTGAAAAGGGATGGATGCTTTGGCCCGCGATCCGATATTCGTACGACACGATCAATCTCGATCTGCCCGTTCCGGCGCCAGCGCCCCCCACATGGATGCTCGACAGTCCTGAATGCACGGGCGACCCGATCGACGATGATGCCCGATGTACTGTTGGAAACTGGAATTGGCTCGGCACCGACGACCAGGGCCGGGATGTCGTGGCGCGCCTCATCTACGGGTTCCGAATCTCGGTTCTCTTTGGCCTGGTATTGACCATCTTCTCGTCGATCATCGGTATCTTGGCTGGCGCGATCCAAGGCTATTTCGGTGGCTGGACAGACCTCATCTTCCAACGCTTCATCGAAATCTGGACGTCGGTTCCGTCGCTTTACCTGCTCATCATTATTGCGGCCATTATCGAACCAAATTTCTGGATACTCCTTGGGATATTGCTGCTCTTTTCCTGGGTCGCGCTTGTCGGGGTCGTGCGCGCGGAGTTTCTGCGCGCCCGAAACTTCGAATATGTGACGGCGGCTCGAGCACTCGGGGTGGCCAATTTGACAATCATGTTCAAGCATCTCTTGCCGAACGCGATGGTCGCAACCCTGACCTTCATGCCGTTCATCTTGAACGGATCGATCACGACGCTCACATCCCTCGACTTTTTGGGCTTCGGCCTGCCGCCTGGCTCGCCGTCGCTCGGTGAAATGCTGGCGCAGGGAAAAAACAACCTTCAAGCGCCATGGCTGGGCCTCACAGGCTTTTTCATCATCGCAATCATGCTGTCGCTCCTCATCTTCATCGGTGAAGCCGTGCGCGACGCGCTTGATCCGCGGAAAGTGTTTCAGTGAGGCTCTGGCATGACTGAGCCGCTCCTCAAGGTCGATGATCTGGCCGTCGACTTTCTCCAGGCGGGACGACGCACCCACGCGGTGAAGGGCGTTTCCTTCGAAATCGGCGCGGGCGAAACCGTTGCTCTTGTTGGGGAGTCGGGATCGGGCAAATCGGTCACGGCTCTCTCGGTTCTGAAACTGCTACCATCATCAGCCGTGCATCCTCATGGGGCGGTCTACTTCAAGGGCGAAAACCTCACCGACGAGGATGAGCGTGATCTGAGACGCGTGCGCGGCAATGATATCTCGATGATTTTCCAGGAGCCGATGACCTCGCTCAATCCGCTCCATTCGATCGAAAAACAAGTCGGCGAGATCCTGAAAACGCACCGTGGAATGTCGGATAGCGCTGCCCGCGACCGCGTGCTGGAACTCTTGCATCAGGTCGGAATTCGCGATCCTGAAGACCGGCTCCAGAGCTATCCACACCAGCTTTCCGGTGGCCAGCGTCAGCGCGTGATGATTGCGATGGCGCTCGCCAATGAGCCAGATCTCCTGATCGCCGACGAGCCAACGACTGCGCTTGATGTGACCGTTCAGGCGCAGATCCTGAAGCTTCTCAAAGAACTTCAACGCGACATGGGCATGGCGCTTTTGCTCATCACGCATGATCTCGGGATCGTGCGGAAGATGGCGGACCGCGTTTGCGTGATGACGAAGGGCGAAATCGTCGAACAGGGACAAACCGAAGACATCTTTGAGCGCCCGCAACATGCCTATACCCAGCACCTCCTGGCAGCAGAACCAAAGGGTTCACCGCCTCCGGCTGACACAAGCGCCTCAACTGTGGTGTCCACCGACAATCTGAAGGTTTGGTTTCCCATCAAACGGGGCTTCTTTCGGCGCACGGTGGGGCACATCAAAGCCGTCGATGGCATATCGGTGACCGTCAGAGCGGGCCAGACGCTCGGCGTTGTCGGCGAATCCGGATCGGGCAAGACGACACTCGGCCTCGCCATCCTGCGGCTCATCTCATCAGACGGCCCGATCGTTTACATGGGCGACCGGCTCGATGAGAAATCCTGGAAGCAAATGCGGTCGCTCCGCCAAGAGGTGCAGATCGTCTTCCAGGACCCCTTCGGCTCCCTCAGTCCACGCATGTCAGTCGCGCAGATTATCGAGGAAGGTATGCTCGTCCAGGGACAGCATTTGCCCGAAGAGCGCGAGCGCCGCGTGATCCAATCACTCATCGAAGTCGGCCTAGAACCCGAAGCGCGGCATCGCTATCCGCATGAGTTCTCAGGCGGCCAACGCCAACGAATCGCGATTGCACGCGCCATGGCGCTTGAGCCGAAATTCGTGATGCTCGATGAGCCAACATCGGCGCTCGACATGAGTGTTCAGGCCCAGATTGTTGACCTCCTCAGGGACATCCAAGCCAAGCGCGAGCTCGCTTACCTCTTCATCAGCCACGATTTGAAGGTCGTGCGGGCGCTCGCCAATGATGTGATCGTCATGCGCGCCGGAAAGGTCGTAGAGCAAGGGCCCGCCGTCGACATCTTTGAGCGACCCAGAGATGATTACACCAAAGCGCTGATGGCGGCAGCCTTCAACATTGAGACCGCGCCGGAAGGCGTTGTCGCTCAATAGGCCGCAAACCCGTGAGCGTTGTCGCCCTCATGATTACCGGTTGGGATGCCGGCCCGTGGGAACGTCGCCTGCAGTCGATCGATAGTGGGCTGGACATCCGCACGTGGCCGGACATCGGTAACGCCGCCGATATTGATTATGCGCTCGTTTGGAAACCGGACGGGAAAGCACTTGCATCACTTGCCAACCTGAAAGTGATCTTCTCGCTCGGGGCTGGCGTCGATCATATTCTCGGTGCCGACAACATCCCCGACATTCCAATCGTTCGGATCGTCGATCCGAATTTGACCGCACGCATGAGCGAATATGTGGTGCTTCACTGTCTGGCTCGGCTCCGGCGGTACGCGGTTTATCGCGAGCAGCAGGCGCGAAAAGAGTGGATCGAGC
>JBCCMK010000056.1:0-15613 GCA_039026395.1 Pseudomonadota bacterium
ACGCGGCGAAACGCCTGCCTGATGTTCCTTAAGAATCCCAATTATCTGTTCTTCCGAGAATCGAGATCGTTTCATGGCCTGTCTCCTTCAGTTAGGAACAGGCTAACCTCAAAACGGGGATCTTCCAGGGGAGCAGGTCACTAATTGCAGCCGAGATTGGAGGCGATCTGGACTTTCGCGGTACCATCTTAACAGGCGACAGTAACAACTTCGCCATATGCGCAAGCCGTTCCTCCACCAGAGGCAATGTCAATATCGGCGCATGGGAGAAACCAACAGATCGGTTCAGCCCGGCGAGTCAAAGGTTTGAGGCTACAGGCGAATTAAGATTCGAAGGAGCGACTAGGGGGGGGTTGCAACTGAAGCAACCAAGCTTTTTTCCCATAACGGCCAAACTTGCCTCAATCTCGATAGTGCAAAGATTGCAAGAGATGCGCGATTTCAGCTTCATCCCGAGAGTAGCGGGCACATTGATCTGCAGAACGCACAAATCGGTGAATTGGAAGATCGGCATTTCTTTGAGGTGGATGGCGAATTCTTTAAGGAGGAAATGAAAGGCAGCATCCGTCACGCTGCATTTGGTCCACATCCCAAACGCGCACCGGAAGGCAATCCCGGTCTTACGCTAAATTTGAACGGTTTAGCATACAACATATCGCAGGGCTTAACCAAGATAGCCCCAAGCAACTGATCCGCGCGCGAAAACTCTGGCTCAAGCGGCAGTACGGGGGACAGCGGCCGACCTCCAAAACCTATTCGCCTCAACCTTATGAGCAGCTCGCAAGGGTCCTCAGAACTGCTGGCCACAACACTGAAGCCGACTCGATCATGATTAAGAAATTCCGCGTCGCATTGACCGCGGGCGTAGACGGATCTTTGAAGCGCGCCTTGATGCGGCCTTTCGGTTGGTTTTTTGGCTTCGGATACGATTATCTGAAGAGTGCCCGAACAATCGTTTTGCTCTGGATAATCGGTTGGTATCTTCTTGGCCTTTCAGAGACGTTTAAGGTTGACGTTTTCGCGAATGCACAGGTGCCACCAGAAATAATCGGGGACGGCATCACGTATTGCACCGAAGGGTCATTGAAGAGCCTTCTTACGGCGATAAACATGTCGATACCGTTGCTGGAGTTGGGGTTCGAGAGTCAGTGCGAGATCGTTGCCGGTTTTGCTCCAGCGTTCGTCGTTACACTTTATAAGTTTGCTGGGTGGGTTTTCGTCCCTCTTGCTGCTTTGACGCTCTCCGGCTTGCTCAAGCGAGAATAGTCTCGCTCAAAACCTTCCAAGCGATCAGGAACATGATCGCTGCGATGGCGATGTCGAGCACTTGCCATGCGCGGGGTTTGGCAAACACGGGTGCGAGGAACCGCGCGCCGTAGCCGAGACCGACGAACCAGACAAGCGATGCCACGACGCCGCCGAAACCGAAGGCCAGGCGCTCCGCGCCTTCAAAGCGCGCCGACAGCCCACCGAATAGAACGACCGTGTCCAGGTAGACGTGCGGGTTGAGGAACGTGAAGGCTGCGACCGTCAGGAGGGCTTTGTTGAGGGACGATCTTTCATTCAAGGACGGACCAGGCGACGCGCGTTCGTGCTCGCCGCGCTGCGCTCGGTTCTCGTCTGCAACTTCGGGTTCGAGGGCCATTGCTTCCGGCTTGAACGCGCGGCGAAGCGCGAAGCACCCATAGGCAATCAAGAACGCGGCACCCGCATAGCCAATCACGGTCAGGAGCGTCGGCGAGCGCTGAACAAGCGTGCCAAGTCCGGCAACGCCTGCCACGATCAAAGTGGCGTCCGCGAGCGCACAGAGCGCCACCACCGGCCCGACATGCCGCCGCATCAGCCCCTGGCGCAAGACAAACGCGTTTTGCGCGCCGATCGCCACAATCAGCGTCAGCCCCAATGCGAACCCCTGCGCCCCGACGCTGATCATCTAAAACCACAATCTGCTTGCCAGCGCGCAGCGCAATTCGCAGTGTCGGCGGAGGCTTTCGAAGAGGAATGACATGGCAGAAGTGGGTACGATTCCAGCGCGGCGCGGCAAAGCGATAACGCTCAAGGCAGGGCAATCGGTCAAGCTGATTAATACTCATGGCCACCAGGTGGTGGATACGTGGGCGTTCGTCTCCGGGCATATGATCGAGTTCATGTCGATGGAGCATACGCGCCCGACGATCATGAAAATGATCCCCGAGGCTGGCGACCACCTCTACACGAACAAGCGGCGGCCGATCCTGACGCTCGTTGAGGACACCACCCCCGGCAACCACGATACGATTATGGCGGCCTGCGATAATGAGCGGTACGGGCTACTCGGCTGCAAAGAGTATCACGACAATTGCACCGATAATCTCTATGGCGGCATGCGCGAGATCGGCCTGACGCCGCCGGAAGTGCCGCAACCATTCAACATCTTCATGAACATTCCGTGGAATGACGCGGGCACGCTCGCCTGGGGCGAACCGACGTCAAAGCCCGGCGACTATGTCACGCTGCGCGCCGAGATCGATTGCATCGTCGCGTTCTCCGCCTGCCCGCAGGACATTTTGCCGATCAATGGCGTCGACGTGAAGCCAACCGAGGCGCACTACGAGATCCTGGGCTGAGCGTTTTCGCTGGCAAAGAGGCGTGGCTCCGTGGCCACGGCCTTGGAGTCATTCCAAATAATACGTCGCGACAACTTGTCATGACAGGTGAGAAGCGTATCATCTGATTGACACACCGGGACGACACCGCCCCCAACCCGCTGACTCAATGTATCGAAGCGCTCTCTATCAGCCCCCCGTGCCGAAGCCTTTGCCTTCGGTGCCGGCGCTGTTTCGCTCGATCGTCACGGGTGACCGCGATCTCCTGGGCCTGATCCCATCAGAAGCCTATAAGATGCGGATCGGGAAGCTGGGCTTTTCCAGGCGCACCATCCTGCTCGTCAACGAGCCATCGCTTCTGCATGCGATTATGGCGTCCGAAATTAGCTCTTACCCGAAAAATGACCTCTTCGTGGGATCGCTTGAGCCGATCATCCGCGACGGCATGTTTATCTCCGACGGTGACACCTGGGAGCGGCAACGGCGGATGATCGAGCCCGCCTTCACCCACATTCAGGTCGGCCGCGCGTTTCCAAAGATGCAGGCGGCGATTGCTGATTTTGAGCGGGTTCTTGAGGATCATGCGGCGACCGGCCAACCTTTTGCCCTCGATCAGGCGATCACCCATGTGGCGGCCGACATTATTTGCCGCGCGATGGTCACCCACTCGCTGGAAAATGAGTCGGCCAAGGAGATCTTCGCGGCCTTCAGCCATTTTCAGGAAACGGTCACGACCGTGACGCTCCGCCGGTTGATCCTGGGTCGGGCGTTCGCACCTGTGACGCATGAAAAGTCGGCGCTTGATGCCGCAAAAGCCATTCGTGAGCGCTTTCGCGAGTGGCTGGATGCGCGCCGCGCAGAAGATGGCACTGAGGGGGGAGACGGTGCAGACGATATCTTGAGCGACATCATGCGCGCAATCGACCCTGATGATGGGTCAGAATTTTCAACGCAAGAGCTGATCGACGAAATCGGGGTGTTTTTCCTTGCGGGCCATGAGACCACCGCGAACGCGGTGACCTGGGCGCTCTTTGTGCTGTCGCAGCAGCCAGCCGTGCGCGAGCGCGTGGCAGCCGAGATAGAGAGCGCGGTCGGCGATGGCGAACTGACGTTGAAATCCGTCAAAAAGCTGACATTCACCCGCGCCGTCTTTCGCGAAATTCTGCGGCTTTACCCGCCGCTTCCCTTCTTGCCTCGGGTGGCCGCGGAGGACACCAAGCTCGGCGATACTGAGGTACCGAAGGGCGCAATGATCATGGTGGCACCCTGGATCGTCCACCGCCACGAGGATTTCTGGGTCGATCCAGATCGGTTCAATCCGGACCGGTTCATGCCCGGCAATGAGGATCAGATCAAACCGGGCGCCTACATGCCGTTCGGCCTTGGCCCCCGGATTTGCATTGGTGCTGCATTCGCGCTCGTGGAGGGACCGCTCCTTCTCGCATCAATTATTCGCCGGTTCGACATTCAGGTTCTCGATCCCTTGAATGTCCGCCCAATGGTTCGCCTCGCGACGCGACCGGCAGCGCCGATGATGGCGGTCGCAGAAGCGCGTTAGGTTGCAAACTGGGGTTGACCGACCGGCACGCCGCACCCATACCGAATGCATGGATGCCGTCGCACGCAATGAAAACCGAGCAAACACCCTGCCATGGCTTGTCCTTGGCGGCGTGGGGCTGAGCCTGCTCGTCTCCGGCATTGGGCTGTGGGCGAGCGTCGGCACGACGGTTTTCTTTGAACTTCTAGCCGCCGGTTGGGTGGCCTGCTTCGGTTAGGGTCAAAACCCAATCACATCATGCGTTTTGTTTGGAAAGTGTCGTTCAGATGCAAGGAAACCGAACGAAGGACAGGCAGAGCCTATTCGAGAGAGGTTTACGCAGCATATGAGCGCCCCTTTCCAAACCTTTCAGGCGCGGCAGATTTCACCCCTGACGGTGTTGCATGGCCTTGAAAGCCAGCGAGGCTTCCTGCGACCTTGCGCCGTGTCAGGTGCGAAATCTGACACGCGCAAAACGCATGATCTGATTGGGTTTTGACCCTAGGATCAGGTCCTCATGTCGCCTGAACTCGTCGCGGCGTTTTCGGCAATCGTCGGCGAGCGCTATGCCGTCACTACTGATGCGGACAAAGCGCCCTTTCTTCGTGAGTGGCGGGACAAATTCTTCGGTGAAACGCCGGTCGTTCTTCGGCCTGGTTCCATCGAAGAAGTCTCAGACATTGTTACGCTCGCCTACCGCACAAAGACACCCATCGTGCCGCAGGGCGGAAATACCGGTGCAGTCGGAGGACAAATTCCGTACGAAGCCGGTGAAGAGATCGTTCTTTCGCTCACCAGGCTAGACCGTGTTCGCATGGTCGATCCGGACGCAAATACGATTACCGTCGATGCCGGTGTGCCACTTCAGAAAATCCAGGAGGCGGCGGACCGCGCCGGGCGGCTCTTTCCACTGTCGCTCGCCTCCGAAGGCACCTGTCAGATCGGGGGGAATATCGCAACGAATGCAGGCGGAACAGCGGTCCTCAGCTACGGCAATACGCGTGATCTCGTCCTTGGGCTAGAAGTCGTTTTACCCGATGGCCGGGTGTGGAATGGCCTCCGCGGCCTTCGCAAGGACAATACCGGCTACGATCTGAAAAACCTTTTCATTGGGTCCGAGGGGACGCTCGGGATCATCACCGGCGCCGTCTTGAAGCTCTTTCCAAGGCCCGAAACACGGGCGACCGCCTTTGTTAGCATCCTCTCCCCCACGCATGCGGTCTCGTTGCTGAACCGGATGAAAGCGCTTGCCGGGCCCGCGCTCACGACGTTTGAGATCCTGCCCCGCATCGCGATTGAGTTCTGTTTGACCCATGTCGGTGGCGCCCGCGATCCGCTCACGACAACGTCGCCCTGGTACTGCATCGTTGAACTCTCCGGAAGCAAGGATGCGGCTCTAGATGACGCGCTCATGACCGGTCTCGAAGCCGCCATGACCGCAGGAGAAGCAACCGACGCAGCATTGGCGCAGAACGAAACTCAATCAGCTGATTTCTGGCGGCTCAGGCACGAGATATCCAGCATTCAGAAGTTGGAGGGCGGCTCGATCAAGCACGATGTGTCCGTACCCGTATCGAAGGTACCGGAGCTATTAGAGCGCGGGTGCGAAGCTGTTGAAGCGATGATCCCTGGCGCGCGGCCCGTCCCTTTCGGCCATCTGGGCGATGGCAACATCCACTTCAACATCACGCAGCCATTGGGTGCGGACAAGGCCACGTTCCTCGCTCAATGGGATGCGGTGAACGCGTTAATCCACGGGATCGTCCAAGACCTCGGCGGATCAATCGCTGCCGAGCACGGGATCGGGCGCCTGAAACGCGATCTCATGCGTGATGTAAAATCCGACGTCGAACTCGACCTGATGAAGCGGATCAAACTGGCGATTGACCCGACGGGCATTATGAATCCGGGAAAAGTGCTTCCCGACTAACGCCGGGACTTAATCGAAAAGCGCGTCGATGGTGGCTTGCGTCGCGTCGATGTGTTCAGGCTCGGATGCCGTCTCGCCGAGCGAGGCAGTGTCAACGCCATTGATGATGCCGCTCGCCTCATCGATCAGCGTTCTGAGCGGTACTGTAAAAGAGGTCGACATGTATCGCATCTGCTCCGGATCACCGGCTTCAGCGACGGCATTCAACGTGTCTCGCGCTTCGAGAACGCCCGTGTCGAGCCTGGCAATCACATCGTTGAATCGGGTCATCATCTCAGGCGCAACGAATTCATACGCTTCGATGCACAGATGCCGGTCCTTGAAGACTGAGTCTTCAAAGTGCGCGATGTAACTCTTCGGCGCCCAGAATTTCAGATCCTCAATGCACTCCGGCATATCGCCCGCGAGTTCGAGGAGCATGACCGCCTCATTGAAATGATTGAGATAATCCGTCGCCAAAAACGTGCGCGGGTTGACCGCCGTGCCCTCATATCGTGAGGGATCAGCGATATCGGCATCCACTTGTTTTTGCACGGTTTCGGCAGAGGGCACGGAAAATCACACCGGAGACCTGTTTAAGACACCTAAAGTGCCGTATTCCTGGTTCACGCAGCGTTAATGGAGGGGCAGATGTGCGGCCGGTTTAGCCTGACAGCACCGCCGAGCGAGGTGCGGGCGCATTTCGACTTCGAGGACGCGCCAAACTTCCCGCCGCGCTACAATATCGCTCCGACGCAACCAATTGGCGTTGTGCGGCTGGAGAATGGCGAAAGGCGCTTTCGCCTCGTGCGTTGGGGCTTGATCCCGCCCTGGGTGAAGGACCCGAAGGCCTTCACTCTGCTGATTAATGCGCGCTCTGAAACAGCCGCTGAAAAGCCCGCGTTCAAGCTCGCCATGCGCCGACGTCGCTGCATCGTTCCTGCGAATGGTTTTTATGAATGGCAGCGGATGGACGCAAAAAACAAACAAGCCTATTGGGTGCCGGAGCGCTGGCAAGGCGTCTTTGGGTTTGCTGGGATCTACGAGGCGTGGATGGGTCCCGACGGCGAGGAAATGGAGACCGCCGCGATCCTGACGACCGCCGCAAACGACACGCTCAAAGATATCCATGCGCGGATGCCAGTAGTGATCCCCAAGGAGCACTACGCCCGCTGGCTCGATTGCGCAGAAGACGACGCAACGCCGATCAAGGATTTACTCGAACCCGCCGCAAATGACTTCTTCAAACCGATCCCTGTGAGCGACCGTGTCGGCAGCGTCCGGCATGATGATGCCAGGCTGCAAGAACGCGTCCCAGCGAAGTCAGACGTTAGCGTTGAACATGCCGTGCCGAAGCGCGCGTCGCCGAAAACCGATGATCAGATGGACCTCTTTTAGTGGCCACTTCCGACCGGATTGAAGGATCGACGACGAGGCCGGTTCTTGGCGCAAGCATTGGCGTCTGGCACGACGACAAACTCTTAGGCATTGAACGCGGCAACGAGCCGTTTAAAGGCCTTTGGAGCTTTCCAGGCGGCACGGTCGAGGCCGGAGAAACCGTCGAAACTGCGGTGCTTCGCGAACTGCGTGAAGAAACCGGTATACGTGCCGAGGTCACTGGCCTCGGCGGCTATTTGGACGTCATCACCAACGCGGACGGCCATCTCAAGCACCATTTCGTCGTTCTCATTTTTGCCGGTCGCCACGTCTCAGGCGAGGCGATCGCGGGCGACGGCGTTGCCTCGGTGAAATGGATGAAACCAGATGAGTTCCGCGCGCTCCCAACGACACCAGACTTCGATCAAGCGATCACGATGGCCGAACGCTTTCTCGTCAGTCCGTAACGAAGTGCGTCACCGCGGGTGATACTTGCCGCATAGCGTCTGTAGCGTTCGCGGATCGATTGAATTCTAACGCGTCATCCAATCAAATTGGAGCGAGATGAAGTCTGGAGACCAATCAAATGTCGCTCAACTATGTCATGATCGGATCAAACGACGTGCCAAGCGCGCGCGGTTTTTATGATGCGGTCCTGCCCATTATCGGCGGAAAAGTCGTCGCTGAATACATGCCGCACGCGGTTTGCTATGAGCTGCGCGGCGGCGGGCGAATTTGGGTCGCGACACCGTTTGACGAGGCAGCATCAAAGCCGGGTAACGGCAATATGGTGGGTCTTGCCTGCGAGAGCGAAACCGAAGTGCAAAAAGCTCACGCAACAGGCTTGTCACATGGCGGCTCGAACGAGGGCGACCCCGGCCCGCGCCCTCTATATGGCCCCGATTTTTACGGCGCATACATTCGCGATCCAGATGGAAACAAAATGAGCTTTGTGTTCTTCCGCGAGGCGGAATGAAGCCCTCAGGCCAATCCGCGATCTCCGGGGGCAAAAACGCACGCGTAGCGTCCAAGCGAGATGTTTGATGGGCATGCTCATCGACGGAAAATGGGATGAGAACGCCGACGGCTCCATGGTCGATGGTGCATACCGTCGTGAGCAAAGTACGCTCCGGTCATCGATTACGGCGACGGTCATCCAAGACCTTGCAAAATCCGAGGGACGGTATTTTCTCGTCGCATCGGCCAGTTGCCCCTGGTCGCACGGTGCGGTGATCGCGCTCGTGCTCGCCGCGCTCACGGACGCGATCAAAATCCAATGGGCCGGTGGACCCCGCATTGAAGGCTATGGGTTTCTACCCGGCGGTCCGATCCCGGACCGCGCAACGTTACAGCACGTACACCAGCTCTATACCGCGACCGATGCGGCCTATACCGGTCGCGCGACCGTTCCCGTATTGTGGGACGCCCAGAAACGGCACATCCTTTCAAACTCCTCGGCCGATATCATCGAAGCCTTCGATGCCGCGTCAGTGGCTACTAACCTCTGGCCGTCGGACCGTAAGGGCGAGGTGCGCGAACTCATCCAGTTCATTTTCGACGGCCTCTCGAACGCCGTTTACCGCGCTGGAAAATCACAAAGACAGGACGAATATGACGAAGCCGTCGATACGGTTTTTCGCACAATGGACGCGCTGGAAGCCCGTTTAGAGGACCGAAAGTTCCTCTTCGGTGAGGAATTGACTGCGGCTGATATCAGGCTCTTTGCGACGCTCGTCCGGTTCGACACGGTTTATGCCACGCACTTCCGCTGCACGAGAAGGCGGCTGGTGGACTATCCGATGCTTTGGCGGTTCACGCGCTGGATCTACCAGATGCCAGGCATCAAGGAGACCGTTGATTTCGACGAGATCCGGTTCGGCTACTATGTGAATGACGGCAGCCACAATCCTTTCGGCATAGTCGGCCAACAGCCAGAAATCGATTGGGAGGATTGGGCCGGTTTGGACGACCATTAGGGTCTGCTCACGGTTCACCCATGGGAACACGCCAAAAAGGAAAACCTTCCGGCTTTTCGGCGGTCACAAGGCTTTGACTAGGGTCAGGACCCATTAATTTCGCAATCATGGTGAGGATGGATTTGTGCGCAGGCAAGGCGAAAAGCCGCCGGAACCCCCCTGGTTTTCAAGGCTTTTGAACGTAGTCCTGCGTGCAAATACACCTCATCCAGAGCCATTTCCGATCGAATCGTATCGAAAAGCGACCTAAGTTTGGTCGCTTTTCGATGAGAACCAGTAGGCGTGGATCGGAATTGGCTTATCGGACGCTCGATCTGTCGGCGATCTCCATCGAAAAAGCCCTCGACCGGGGACAAACCCCGTTCTTCGTGCTTTTTCTTGTATCTCTTGCCTTATCGAGCGCCATGATTGTGAAATTAGTGGGTCCTGACCCTAGCCCGTGATATGCGCGCCACGCGATCACTATGCGCACCTCGGAGGCTTCCATGCGCGCAATTCTCGTCGTCTTTTCACTCTTGTTCGTCACATCAGCTATCGCCGAGACGCCACGGCCCTACCCCGGATTCACGAAAACGGACATGTCGAAAATCGCAGTCGATACACGCGAAATCCGGCAAGGCTGTCCGCGCAAGGACTGCATCCCTGCGGTCGACGACCCGGTCTATGTGCCCGCGAGCGAGATCACCGTTCTCGGCGAAAAAGAGCCGGTCATGCGACTGGAGATCAATGGCGATCTCCGCGCCTATCCGCTCCGCGCGCTCATGTTCCACGAGATCGTAAATGACACCATCGGTGGCGTCCCCGTGTCGGTGACGTTTTGCCCGCTTTGCAATTCGGCGATCGTTTTTGACCGAAATGTCGGCGATGACGTGCTCGATTTCGGCGTCTCTGGCCTTCTCAGAAACTCTGACCTCATCATGTATGACCGGCAAACCGAGAGCCTTTGGCAGCAATTTGAGGGACGCAGTATCATTGGCGCGTATGCGGATGAGAAACTGGCGATGATCCCGATGAGGCTTGAGGCTTTTGGGACCATTCAAGTCGAGAGCCCGGACGCGAAAGTCTTTGTACCGGGCTCTGAGAAGCGGCTCGGCGAGTACTTTAACCCCTATACTGGCTACGATTCATCCGCCCGCCCGTTCCTCTATTCGGGTCCCTTGCCAAACGGTATCCCCGCGATGGAGCGCGTCGTAAAACTTCGGGATGAGAGCCCGGCGAGGGCGTACTCATTCTCGCATCTGGCAAACAATGGACCAGTCGAAGTGGACGGAATTTCCGTAGCATTGACGGGTGTTCAGACTTCCGCGCTCGACGGGCGCGACATTGCCTCAAGCAGAGAAGTCGCGACCGTCACGGCCACCAATGAAAAAGGCGAAGATGTTGTCCACGACATCATCTTCGCCTTTGTTTTTCACGCCTTCTTTCCAGACGGCGAGATCGTTCACATAACTGAAAACTAGGCCGCGTTCACCGAGCGCAGGAACGTTGAGACCTGATCGTTCAGCTGACGGGATTTCTCGCTGAGATCGCGGGATGCGTCCTGCACATAGCTTGCGGTTTGTGCTGTTTCATCAACGGATGATGAGATACCCGACATGTTCTCAGCGACGTTTTCGGTGCCGCTCGCGGCCTCCTGAATGCTACGCGAAATCTCGTTCGTCGCCGACGATTGCTCCTCGACAGCCGCCGCGATCGAAGCGGTAATCGCGTTCACCTCAGCCATCGTATTGGTGATCTGCTCGATCGCCGAGACAGCGTTTTCGGTATTGCGCTGAACGCTTTCAATGTTGGAGGAGATTTCCTCGGTTGCTTTCGCCGTCTGGTTGGCGAGGCCCTTCACCTCGGACGCAACGACCGCGAAGCCTTTGCCTGCATCACCGGCCCGCGCCGCCTCAATGGTGGCGTTGAGGGCCAAGAGGTTGGTCTGCTCGGCGATATCCTGAATGAGGGTCACGACCTCGCCAATCCGATTTGCGGCATCCGAGAGCTCGGCCACGTCCTGGTTCGTCGACTGCGCCTGGTTGGTCGCAACGGAAACCACGTCGGTCGCGCGCGATACCTGCTGGCCAATCTCGGAAATCGAAGCGGAGAGCTGTTCTGCCGCGCTTGCCACCGACTGAACATTAGTGGAAGCGAGCGTTGAGGCCGCCGCTGCCGACGATGATTTTCCACGGCTGTCATCGGCGATCTCTGTGAGCGAACTCGCCGTTCGGCTCATCTGATCGGCCGAATCGTCCAGCGCGCTAATCACTTCGCCGATTGAACTCTCAAAGCCTGAAATTGCGGTGTTGAGGCCGGCCTCGCGTTCTGCACGGGCAGCGTTTTCCTTTTCTTTTTCCGATTCAAGGCGCATGCGCTCAATGGCATTGTCGCGGAAAACGACGACCGCCTTCGCCATATCACCCACTTCGTCGCCACGCTCAGCGTCGGCGAGCGAGATATCGGTCTCACCAGTGGCGAGCACCTTCATCTCTTTCGTCAGGCGACCGATCGGACGACTGATCGAGCGGGAGAAGAAAAGGCCGAGCGCTGCGACCGCAAGGGTGACAACGAGACCGATAATCATGATGCGATTGCGGAGCGCTTTGATCGGGCCGTAAATTTCATCAACGCCAATTGTCGAAACGAGTGCAAAATTTGCACCGAGGAATGACAGCGGTTCGGAAACGGCGAGCATGTCCATGCCGCGATAGTCCATGACGCCATGGGCTTCTTCGCCGCCAAGAGCCTTCTCGATCAGGGGCGAGCGCAACTCGGTTTCGAGCACATTTGATCCATCAAGGAAGGCCGAGTCGTTTCGAAACGTGTAGTCCGAGCCCATGAGGATCGCTTCGCCGGTCTCACCAAGGCCCATCTTTTGGGACATCACCTGGTTGATACGATCAATCGGCATCTGGAAAACGAGGACACCCACCAACCGATCATTTTCATAAACGGGCGTTGAGATGAAGCTCGCTGGCGCGTCGGCACTTGGCGCATAGGGCATGAAATCAAAGAAATGTGACGTGCCGGCCGGGCTTTCAGCCGCGGCGCGGAATGCGTTGCCGAGATCCGTATCGCGCCATTCGCCTGAATTCAGATTGGTCGCAAAATCGAGCTCTTTGAACACGGTGTAAATGAGGTTTGCTTCCGGATCGAACAGGAAGATGTCGTAGTAGCCGCGTTCGACGAGGAGCTTGCGAAGCCACGGGTGGTATTGCGCGTGCATCCGGCTGTAGAACGTATCGTCATCGGCGAATTTCAGTTTGTCTTTCTCACCGGTCGGATTTGGATTGTCCGTGATGTAGGCGCGCTGCAGCGCCTCCGTTGGGTTTTCACCTGCATCAACGACTTGGCTCCAACCAAAGCTGAAATCCCGGATTGCGTAGTGGATCGCAGGATCATCTGCGAGGATGCGCAACTCCTGGTCGATTGAATCCAGATAGGACGTAACTTGAGAGCGCTTTGCGAGCGCAGCTGTCGTCATGCGTTCGTCGGCCTGCTTGTAGGCGAGGTTTGAGGCGGCCTGAAAAGATGCAAGACCGAGGGCAAGAACGGCAATAAACGCCGATCCGATGGCAAAAGCGGGTACTTTAATGGCGAGCGGAAGGGAAGACAGAGTACGAGACACGGATAAAGCGCCTTCTTTTTTTGTGATGCTAATGTGCCCTGTTGTCCCACGATAATGGTAAAGAAGCGGTTCGCGTTTCACGCGTTGAAACAAATCAAATACAACCAGAGTGTCGCAGGGTGGACCTACTCCGCTCGTTTCGCGCGAGTCCACTCATCGACGATTTGCCTGAGATCAGCCAAAAGCGCGGAGCTGTCGGTCCATTCTCGGCCATATTGAAGATTGAACATGTAGTCGAAATCCGCTGGGTTTTTGCCATGGGTATGCTGGAGCAGGGTCTCGATTTTGTCGAACCCTTTAGCGAGCTTAGCCTCCAATGTTTCACCGGCCTCATACTCTTCCCAAAGCGCGGTAAGCGCACGACCAAGATGCGATGGCAATTCCTGCGTCAGGCGCTGCACATCCGCGCGCTCTTGGTCAGACTTTTGAGCCTTGGTTGCGGGTGTCTGGTGAATAGCTGGAATATCGCCGCCATAGGTTTCGCCCAAATCGTGGACGATTAAGAGCGAGATGAGCTTTGCAAAATCGACATCGGCTGGAAGTGCATCGCGAAAGGTGAGAGCTAAGAGCGTCAATCGCCAACTATGCGCAGCAACAGATTCGATAGTGCCGGCATTGGTGTGCGCTGACCGGACCACGTCTTTCAGGCCCGCTGCCTCCTTCAAGAATTCGAGGCGCGCGGTGATATCGGCGTTTTCAAGCTTGGCCATGCCGTTATTCTATATGGAGCGATAGACGACAGAAACCCGATTAACTGCGCGGCAGCGTCTGCCTTGTGAGGACACGGAGGGGGCGGTACTGTTAGGTCATGAGTATCGGGCCAAAAATTGTCCTCCGCGCCATCGCGATTGTTCTCGGCTTAGGCCTCGGGTTCATGGCCGTTGACGCTCAGTCGCAAGAAACAGCCGAGGAGGCTGCGCCAGCAGTCGCCCCAGATGCTTTGATCGCGCCCTATGAGGATGAGCTTCTGCGGCTCTCCGAAATCCTCGGTGCCGTCCACTTCTTGAGGACGCTCTGCAAGTTTGAGGATGGCCCTCTCTGGCGAGAGCGGATGCAGGCGCTGATTGAGGCGGAGGACGCATCAGGTATCCGAAGGGACCAACTCACTGCCCAGTTTAACAGGGGTTACGAGACCTTTTCGACGAGCTATCGCACCTGCACCCAAAACGCGACCGCAGCGCTTGATCACTTCCTGACCGAGGGCGTGAAACTGACCGAGACGTTGAACACCCGCTTTGGCAGCTAGCATCAGTCTCCCTATCCTTTGAATTCTATGTGAGCGGGCACCCGTCAGAGGCGGACGCGAATGCGGATCTGTGCTACTCATCCGATGATAAAAAGCGTTGGCGGGGAGCGCTATGACCGGATTGCGGGTTCTGAAGGTGGCAATGGTCGCGGCGATTTTGTCGCTCGGTTCAGCTTCTGCCGCACCCGTCCCCACAACGGAAATCGAAGTCGAGCCACTTGAAGAAAGTGAGGCTGCCCCCGCGCTTGATGACCCTCTTCCGCTAATCGAGCCAGACCTCGACTTGGAGCCGGAATTGGGGCTCGAATCAGACGCTTCGACGCCTGAGCCTCTCTTTGATGCCGGACTATTGCCACGCGCCGTCGGTATAACGCGGGACCTCCTGATCAGCGCTGCGTCATCAGGAGATGTAAATCAACTGGCGGAGATCTGGCAGCGACAGGACGCAGTCCCCCTCCTCTCCTTCGGCGAACCGGCAGGTGACGGCGATCCGATCGAACAGTTCCGCATGCTATCAGGTGACGCCGCCGGGCTTGAGGCCATGGCCATTCTCATCGACGTTTTGAACGCAGGCTATGTGCACGTCGAAGAAGGCACCGAGAACGAAATGTATATCTGGCCCTGGTTTTACCGGGCGACGCTTGATGGCCTTACCCCACCTGAAAAGGTCCAGCTCTTTCAAATCGTGACCGCCGCCGACTTCGAAGCGATGCAGGAATTTGGCGCTTACAATTTCTTCCGTGTCGGCATTACGCCGGATGGCGAATGGGCCTTTTTTGTCGCTGGCGACTGAGCGAGAGCTGCATCTTCGCCCCGGAAACCGAAGTCCCGCAAGATCGCTGATATGTCGGCGCCGACACCTACAGGCTTGTAGAGAGCAACGGGCGGGCGAACATCGGGCAGAACCTCGCGCTCGACCCAGGCAGCAGTCTCCAACCTGACGAGAGCTTGCGAGAGTGCGCGATCGGTTATGCCGGGCAATGCACTCTTGAGCTGCCGAAACCGATTGTGATCTGGAAGGGCCGCCAAAACCGGCACCGGCCACGTCAATCGCAGGATTTCTTGCCCGTCTTTTCCAGCTGTCGAGACAATCCCGTTTGCGAGCGCGGCCCAGCGCGACCCGTCAGCGGTCAGACGAAACTCCGGGCGAAGCGGATGCCCGTGACCGGGGTTGCGTTCGATAAGATCAAGATCGATGCAGTGATCGAGGCTTTGTCGAAACGCGGTGCGCCCTGCCCCCGTTTCCCGCACCAAAAGCGCCTGCCGCCCATCCACACCCCGAGACATCGCCGCAAGCAGCGGCAATGCCCACGCTTTGGAACAGAGATTGACAAGCTCATTTATGTCCATAAAATATATTTAGTATATAAAAT
>JBCCMK010000057.1:0-15183 GCA_039026395.1 Pseudomonadota bacterium
CGCAGATTGATCATGTGGCTCCGGTCGGTCCTGAAATAGTCAGAATCGGACGCAAACATCGAGACAACCGTAATCCCGCCATCGGCATGCCACATCGTGCCCGATTGCGGGTCGGGGATCCCGAGATGGGTTGCATACCACTTCGTCAGCACTTTTGGGTCCTTCGCGCGGATGAAAACGCCGCCAATTCCTGTCACCTTTGCCATTGAAACCGCCTCCTCAAATCGTGTTTAGGCGGCACTATAGCGGACCTGCGGGCGCGCGCATGGTGGGATTTTCGCACCCCTTTCGCACCTGGGACTGGCATTGAACGGCAAACAGCGTTATGTCACGGGCAACGCAACCTGAGTCGTGGAGGGCTCAATGCTGATGGTTCAACCAATCACCGTTTAAGTTGCCCGCATCCGGCGTGAGGACAATCCTCACCGAGATTGCGGCGCGAAACTTCGCTTTACGCAATTCTGGATGCCCAAATGTTCCGCTATTTTGAAAATCTGATCGATCCGTATCCGCCCGAGGAACCGGTTCAGCCGCCAAAGGGTTTGGTCGCGTTTTGCTGGCACTACGCCAAGCCGATGCGGAAATACTTCCTTTGGATGATGGCCTTCACAGCCGCGATCTCGATCACGGAAGTCATCATGTTCGGCTGGCTCGGACAGCTCGTGGACTGGCTGGCTGAGTCGGACCCGCAGACCTTTTTCAGCGAACAGTCGACGATCTTGATCGTCATGTCGCTGGTTGTGCTTGTACTCTATCCGGTCTTGATCTTGATCGGGAACTTGCTGATCCACCAGACGTTGATCGGAAACTTCCCGATGACGGTTCGCTGGCTCGGTCACCGCTACCTACTTGGCCAGTCGCTCGCCTATTTCCAGGACGAATTTGCAGGCCGCGTCTCGACCAAGCTCATGCAGTCCTCGCTCGCCGTGCGCGAAGTGGTGATGAAGGTTTGCGACGTCCTCCTCTACGTTGCGGTCTATTTCGGTGGCATGTTGGTGCTGGTCGCGACGGCTGACTGGCGGCTTGTCGCGCCGCTCCTCGTCTGGCTCGTGGCCTATGTCGCGATGCTGAAGCATTTCGTGCCGAAACTGAGTGCAGTCTCCAAGGTCCAAGCCGATGCCCGCTCGGTCATGACCGGTCGGATCGTCGACAGCTACACCAATATCGAGACGGTCAAGCTCTTTGCGCACGCGCGCCGCGAACTGGATTACGCAAAGGAGGGCATGGATACGTTCATGGTCACGGTGCATGACCAGATGCGGCTCGTGACCAAGCTTTATACCGTGCTCTTTGCGGCCAACTCGCTGCTTCTCTTCAGCGTCGGGGCGCTTTCGATCATGTTCTGGCAGTCGGGCGCGGTCTCGCTTGGCGCGGTGGCGATCGCGATTGGTCTGGTGCTTCGCCTCAACGGCATGTCCCAATGGATCATGTGGGAGGTGACGGCGCTCTTTGAGAACATCGGCACGGTAGAGGATGGCATCGAGATGCTTGCCCGGGACCGCGAAGTGCAGGACAAGCCCGGCGCGCCCAACCTCGCAGTCAACAAAGGCGAGATCGCGTTCGATCAGGTGTCATTCCATTACGGTAAGACGACCGGCGTCATTGATGATCTCTCGCTGATCGTGAAACCGGGCGAGAAACTTGGCCTGGTCGGTCGATCGGGCGCGGGCAAGTCGACGCTCGTTAATCTGCTTCTGCGCTACTACGACCTTGAAGGCGGCGTGATCCGGATCGACGGCGAAAATATCGCCGAGGTTCGGCAAGAATCGCTCCGCTCGCAGATCGGCATGGTCACGCAGGATACCTCGCTCCTTCACCGCTCGGTGATGGAGAACATCCGCTACGGCCAGCCAGACGCGACGCTTGATGATGTGATCGCCGCTGCAAAGAAAGCCGAGGCGCACGACTTCATCCTCGATCTGGAGGATGTCGAGGGACGCCGAGGCTATCATGCTCATGTCGGCGAACGCGGGGTGAAACTCTCCGGCGGCCAGCGCCAGCGGATCGCGATCTCGCGCGTGCTGTTGAAGGACGCGCCGATCCTTTTGCTCGATGAGGCAACGTCGGCGCTCGATTCAGAGGTCGAGGCCGTCATCCAGGAGAGCCTCTACCGGCTCATGGAGGGCAAGACCGTGATCGCGATCGCGCACCGGCTCTCGACGATCGCCGCCATGGATCGCTTGATCGTCATGGATCATGGCAAGGTGATTGAAGAGGGATCGCACGCCGATCTCGTCGCGAAAGGCGGCGTCTATGCCGATCTCTGGGACCGGCAGTCCGGCGGCTTTATCAATGTCGAGATGGAAGCGGCGGAGTAGAGTGTGCTTGACACAAGCTACGCCCCGGACTTGATCCGGGGCCTTTCTCCAGTCGGCTGGGTTGTGGTGGCCGGTCCCGGGTGAAGCCCGGGACGTCGAACGGTCTAACTTCCGTTCAAACGACCGCCGCGATGCGCCATTTGCATATTGGCCGCGTAGGTGTTCGGAGCGCGCTTGCCCGGAAGGTTTTTCTCCAGGAGCATTTCCTGCACGAACCCTTCTTCGACCGTGATCTCCGAACAGCGGTCAAGCTTGTGCATCCGCCAGTAGAAGAGGCCCGCTTCGCCAGATGAGAGTGACTGGTTTGGGATCGCGGTTTCTTTACCCTTCACGACCATGAGCGTCGGTTTGGGGAGGCGGTAGAAATTCGCCTCGAACATGTAGCCATAGATCAGTGCGACCTGCGTCTTGTTCTCGTCTGCAGCCACGGTCAGTTGCAATTCAAGCGTATCGTCCGCGTCGTCGCCGATATCGAGGCTGACATAGCCCGTGTTTTTCCCGCTGTCCTTGCGGACATGCGTGCCAACAAGCAAGACGTCGGCCGGCTTGAAGATCTCTTTCTCGATGATCGTCGGTAATTCGTTGAAATTCATAATCAGTAGTCTCCCCTGCCGCCCGATCCGACGGGCTTACATTACGCAATGATTTCGCGCCACCTCAGATTGTCCATCAGCCTGTCGGCGGCGTGTGTTTCTCCGACGGCGTCGAGCTGGTCGGCGATTGCCGCACCGCCGATTGCAAACGTCAATCCGTCGGGTTCAAGCGTCGCCCAGGATTGCGCGATCGAAAGGCCGATCAGATCGCGTGCATCTTGAAGCGCGCCTTTCAAGAGTCCGTGCCGCGCACCCGAGGCCTCTTCGAATGCGTAGCCAATCTCTTCGATTTCTTCGCCGGTCATGTCCCGCAGGCGATACCAATCGACCGTATCTGGTAGATCGACGAGGCCGCGTTCTTCCACATTGCGGTGGTAGATCTCGATCATGGTATCGAAGAGGGCGCCGGTCAGGGGTTTTGAGAGGTCGTGAACTTCGTCAGTCACCATCGACATCTTGCGATCATTGCTCGCAACCCGAATTTGCCGATCGCCGGACAGTTCGGCGATCCGGTTCAACTCGTTGAGCGTCAAGAGATTGCCCTTGGAGCGCAGAAGCAAGCGTTCCAGCACGCTATCGAAATGCATGAGCGACAGGAGCGAGACGGTGTCGGCAATCACCTCGTGATAGCCGAAGAATTCGCGCGACGCGTCAAAACCCGAGACCGGAAATCCCATCTCTGCAAACAGGATCGAGTGCCCAAGCTCGTGGGCAATCACATCAAAGTTCAAGGCATGGGGCGTCTCGACGCCGGTCTCCGGCTGGTCTGTCCCCAACTCGACAAAGCCATAGCCCGATTGGGCGTTATACCAAGAAAGGTATGGGATGATCTCGAGCCGGTCATAGCTCTCCGCGAAATGCCAGGTAATCTCGCGGCCGAGATAGGTCTCCCAGACATCGAGGACAAAGCGATTGCAGGCAAACGCGTGCGCGCAAACGAATTCCCGCGAGCCGATCTCGAAATGGTCGAAGTGCCCGTCGGGGCCAGCTGATGCTTCCGGGTAGATTGCACCATTGAAGGGTGGGAGCGCCGGAAACGAATAGGGGTCTTTCGAAAAGAGGGGGTCGACGACATACATCCGCCGGTCCGCTGGGCCAGCTGTAATCTCGTTTGGCGGCGTCGATATCCAGATCGGTTCTGGCTTTTCATAGCCTGCAAGGTGCGGCGGCTGCGGAAAAACAAGGAACCGCGTTCCGGCGGTCTGAGCCGTCTCCTGCGGTTCTATATTCTGCACGTCCAACATCCCGAAACGCTAACAGAGGCACTGAATATCGTCCAACGAAAAGCCAGCATCCTTGAGGTCCATCCAGAAGGCACCGGTCATGGAGAATTGCGCGTCTTTCGTTGGTGGGGGTGGCGCCGGGTTTTCTGCGATCCAATCGACCATCGCCCAGGCGTCATCGCGCTTTTGATGGACCATCACGGCGTCAAATTCTCGCTTAGGAGGAAGGGTATTGATGTCGGCCTTTGCTCGGTCGAGCACCGCAGGGAGACCGCGATCCGCATAGGGAAGGGTGGTCGCAACTTCAGAGAGGTGCAGCTCGGTCTCCCGGGTGACGAGACCGCGCCGCCTCGCAGCCTTGAAGGCCAGCCGCAGATCAATGAGTGACGTCGAGAGCGGTCCAGCGCCCAATTCAGCCGGCATGTGTGCGACGGCGACGGCATCGTCTGACGCGCCTGAGGTGAGGCGATACCACCGCGTGATCAAACCATGTCCGACCATTCCTTGATCGTGGAGTTCTGCCGCCCGCAAAGCGCCCATAGACGCGGCACCGTGAACAGGAGTGCCAAGCGACAACGCGGCCTGGATTTCCCGATGGCGCACCGCCGGTTGCGCGCCAAAGAGCCCGTCAATCAAGCCGATGATCGACGGTTTGAAATTGAGTGCTGCCGAAAGGAGATCGCCCTGCGCCGCCGGTGGGCAGATATGCGCATCGAACCGTTCGGCCACCTCCTGCCAGTCGAGGCTCGGGCCGACGAAGATGACGGGCTTTCCTTCACTCATGAGCCGCCCACTTGGCGTTCGGCATAACGACCCGCACGACTGAAAGAGGAATGGACGGCTCATTGAGGAGCGTCACTCCGAAGATCGGTCCAAGTTTCATGTCGTCGATCGCTTTCAAGACGCGGTCGACGGTCGTCGGCTCGCATTTGTCCAAGTTGATGTCCTCACCGGGCGCATCAATCATCGCAAGCGCGTCGCGATGGTCGGCCATGGTGTGGGCGTAGTGCCGCCGGGTGATGTCCTCGCGCGATCCCGCGATCACACTCACGCGGGTCTGGATCGCCTCCAAAACCGCACGCTCAATTGATTTGGATGGGTCGCAATCTGCCGCCGTCCCGACCGCTGGTGCGAGGAGTTGATCGGGGCCTGGCTTCCGGTCCTGGATCATGACGCGAGCGACGGAGATATCGGTGTGCGGCGTCGCAAGCCAGATGCCGACCGCCACGTCCCGCTCGATTAACGTTTGGGTTAAACCGTAAACACGATTTTCCGTCTCAGGGCCCTGATTAACGTTCATCTTGTTGAACGTTTTTGTGTCGGTCGCGACGTGCCGCTCAACGCATTCCAAGAGCGCGTGAAGCGTGGCTGAAGCTAAAGATGCACCCGCCCCGAGACCGGTCGTAGACCGTCGAAAGAGGTCCGCTTCAGGCGATTGATCAACCCGGTAATCGGTATCAATCAGGGCAGTTGGGATATGGACCGACTCGCCGTTGGAGAGGTTCGTTGCTGATGTTGCGGAGATAGATAAGTCGTCTGGGACCGAACCAAGACCATCGTGAAGTGCTTTCGAAAAATCATTTGATTTTAGTATCTTAAGCGCATTCGGGCGCGTCGTCGTTTGCTCTAGAACGCGTTCGGCGGCCCAGGTTTCCACGGCCTCCAAGACTGCAGCCGTCATCGCCGCGTCGAGCGTCAAACCCTTGCCTTGGCTCACCGTGTTGGACCGGGCGCCCGGCCGCACAGCCTGCGCGACGGGAACACCGAGCCGGTCAAGCCCAGTTATGTCGGCGATGCGGGAAATACCGACCGATTTTAAGATCGGCTGAACGTCACCAAATGACAGGCGATCTTGCCGGTCGACGCCTTCCAGTTCCGATAAAGAAAGCGGCTCGACGTTAGGCGTCACGGAGTGCGGTGCGAAGATTGTTTTCGAGGTGCGCGCGCTCAGAACCTGGCTCTATCGCATTCAAATCGTTGAAGATTTGCTCGACAGAGCCACCGTCATGCGTCACCCCGAAGAGGCGTAAATGCTCCGTACGCGACCGGAGATTGAGAACGATTGCGCCCTGTCGTTCAGCGAGATCGATCGCCTCTTGAAGGAGTGCTTTGCCGATTTCCGCCGGTTCGCCTGCTGCGGCTGAGAGGCGCGCCGACCGCCGTAAAAGCTCAGGAAGCCAAAACTCATGTCCGTCACTTTTGGCGCGTTCTGCCGCTGCGCGTAGGTCGGATAGGCCTTCTTGAAAGTCCTCTAAACGCTCGTCTAACGAGCCAAGCATCTCATAATAAACGGGAAAATCCTCGCTCGTCCCAATCTCTGCCTGGATGGCGAGCCCCTCTTGTAGCCCGGCTTTCCCGGCTTTTGCGTCGCCCATGATCCCGTCCGCCCAGCCCTTGAAGATCAGGCTTTTCGCTTTCATCGGCGTAAGGTCGTGCTCCTCCGCGATCCGTGCCATCTCGCGCGCAACAGTTACGACGATTTGAGGCTCTTTGCGGTAGGTGTGGAGCATGATCTGGAAATCGAGCACGTGGCAGGTCGAACCCAGATGTTCGATCTCATCGGCCCATGCCCGAGCGCGCGCGATGTCGACGAGTGCAGTCTCAGTTTTTCCCATAAACCAAGCACTTAGGCCGCGTTCGCCGAGCCCGCAGACCCGCGCATCATGTCCGCCAAAACGAATGCGATCATTGAGCGCGAGGTCTGGGTCATAACCCTTCAGGCCGCTTTCGATGGCGTCCAGACAGTCCTGATGGTTGCCGGTGTTAAACGCGGTCGCCCAACGGCAGTGTTGCGCTTGGAGATAGGGATCACCCTCGGCATTCTCGCCGATGAGTTCGAGAATTTCGACTGACCTCAGGCGTTGTTCCTTGAAATTCTGCGCTGTAAACCACCACCCCCAGAAAATCGGAAACCATTCGGACGCGGTAATTTCCGGTTTCGTCCGGCACAGATCCACGCCCGCCGCATAAAGCGAGGCCGCCGCCTTTGATCCCGGCCCCTCCAAAGTGGTCAAAACCGGGCCGAGTGAAGCCATGATCTCAAGCGATAGAAGCGCTTGTTTCTCCTTGTCCTTTATCCGTTTCAAAAGTTTTTGTGCGCGGGTCAGGAGGTCTCTCGCCTCCGCTAGTCCAGATTGCTGGGAGGCTGTCGCGCCCGCGCTCACATAGTAGGTTATGGCGCGTTCAAATTCGCGCGCATTTTCAGCGTGGTAGGCAAGCTCAGCATCTGATGTGCCCGGCGCAATCGTCGGATTGTCCTCAATTGCGTTCAAAACCGTACGGTGGATGACCGCGCGATTTGATTTCAAAAGGCTCTCATAGGACGCTTGCTGGATCAACGCGTGGCGAAACGCAAACTCGCCTGGGCCCTGTTCGGTGAGAAAGCCGGCATCGACAATTCGATTGAGATCGTTTTCGATTTTCTGCGATTGATCGGCAGACGGTGCGATGAGGCTTGCAAGAAGTCCGATCGTAAAGACCCGACCGATAACGGCCGCGGTCTGAGCCAGCGTCTTGATAGAACCGAGACTTGCGAGCCTACTCGTCAGTAAGTCTTGTAGATTGGCGGTTTCTGGTGCTTCAAAGACAACCGCCCATTCGGCATCGCTTTTCGGAAGGGGTGCGTCGCGCTCCAACAGAAATCGGGTCAATTGCTCGGCAAAGAGCGGTACGCCGTCCGACTTCTGCATGACCGCGTCAACAAAGGCGTCCGGGACATCGCGATCGCCTGAAATGGAGGAGATCAGCGCGCTTATATCCGTGCGCTCCAGACTAGATAGCCCAATCGCGGTCATATGATCGGCGTCGAGCCAGTCGTCGGGGCATCGATCACGGCTTGTGATCACGAAGAGGACTGGGATTTGCGGTATCGATCTGAAGACTGCGTCCAGCAGATCCCAGGTCCGGCTGTCTGCCCAGTGCGCGTCTTCGAGGAAGATCGCGGTCGGCTGCTTTAGCGCGAGCGCAATTGGAAAGCTGATGAGAACGCGGATTGACCAGTCGGCAAGGTCGCCCTTATCCGGCGGCAATTCCGGTTGTGGAAAGGTGCCTTCCGGCGCCATGAGGTAGGCAAGCACCTCATAAAGAAGCGGGTCGATGCCTTTGCTCGGTAGGCCTAGCGCCTCGGAAAGTGCCGTTGGCGAGATGTTTGAAAAGTCAAAGTCCGGCGTTGTGCGACGGACCTCGCGTCGCAAACCTTCAAGGATCGGAAAGAACGGGACAGACTGACCCTGCGGTTCGCACTGAAAGATGCGTGGCGTGTAGCCAGCGTCCGCTATCCGATCGCGTAGTTCCTTTGCGAGCCTTGATTTGCCGATTCCCGGGTCGCCGGAAAAGTATAGCATCTGGCCGTCGCGGTTGACGGCCTTCTCCCAGAGCTTGAGGCTTTGTTTGAGTTCCGCACCCCTCGCAACGAGCGGGAGGCCCTGGGAACGAAATCCGGCAAGGCGGTTGAAGCGTGGGGTTTCTTTCAGTGCTTCAAAGAGCTCTTGATCCGTGTCGAACCCCTTCAGAGGGAAAAGACCGCGGCTTTCATACTCAAACATTTTATCCGTCGCGAGATATGTCGCGCGGCTGACAAAGACGGATGCTGGGTTGGCAGAGGCTTCAATCCTCGCCGCCATCGTTGGCGCGACGCCAACAATGCCCTCCCGGCTTGCAAGCGCGCCAGTGCCTGATGGTCCAAAGACCGCCGGTGCAGTGGCAATCCCAATCCGGATACGGACGGGATCGCCGTCCTCGGTTTCAAGGTCCCTTATTGCGTCTAGAAGCTTTAATCCGGTTCGCACCGCGTTTGCGGGTGCGTCCTCATCCGGTGCGATATATCCGAAATAGGCCGTCCCGCCGTCTCCCATCAAGAGATCGAGATAGCCATTATGGTCTTCGATGATAGCGCTGGCCGCAGAGTGGATTTCTTGTTGGACTGCGCGGAAGTCCTCTGGGTCCATCGACGATAGAAGCGATGTCGAGCCGACAATGTCGTAAAAGAGCGCAGAAATCTGCCGCCGCTCGCCGCTTTCCAGCGCGTCGAGGTCGAGCCGTCCGTCTACGTCATTTTTAGTTGGTGCCATGGGTAGGCCGGTGTGGTTGCTGCACGCTCCGCGGCTCAGACATTATCGGTAAGCGGAGTTTTGCCTAGTCTTTTTCGTGTGAGAGTGCAGCCAACGCAACCGCAATGTCGGCCGCAACGCGAGCATTGTTGCGGACCAGCGCAATGTTGGCCACGAGCGTATCTCCGCCGCTCAACGACGCAATGTGTTCGAGGAGAAATGGCGTTGCCGCCTTACCGGATATATCGGCGTCTCGCGCCTTAGCGAGCGCGTCAGAGACATATTGCTCGATGGTTGAAAGCGGGATCTCGGCGTCAACGGGGATCGGGTTTGCGATCAACTGCCCGCCCGGGATGCCGAGCTTTCGCCGCATGGCGTGGGCGCTGGCGATCGCTTTTGGATCGTCAAGTCGAAGCGGTGCCGCGAGGCCGGACGTTCTGGACCAGAACGCCGGAAATTCGGACGTTTGATAGCCGATCACCGGGACGCCTTGCGTTTCCAGCACCTCAAGCGTTTTGGGGAGGTCTAGGATTGCTTTTGCGCCTGACGCGACGACGGTGACTGGGGTCTGCGCAAGTTCGATGAGATCGGCAGAGATGTCGAAATCTGTTTCGGCACCGCGATGGACGCCACCAATCCCGCCGGTCGCAAAGACGTCTATGCCTGCCATGGCCGCCAAACGCATGGTCGCTGCAACGGTCGTCCCCCCGGTTGCTCCAGTTGCTACAGCGACGGCTAGATCAGCGCGGGAGAGCTTCCAAATATCGGTTCGTGGTTCAGCCAACGCGGTAAGCTCTGTCTTGTTGAGGCCGATGCGAATTTTCCCGTCAACAATTGCAAGAATTGCGGGTGTTGCTCCCCGCCCGCGAATATCCTCTGAGACGGCGAGCGCGGTTTCCAGATTTGTTGGAAACGGCATTCCATGGGTTACAATCGCGGTTTCGAGCGCAACGACCGGCTTCCCGGTCGCAAGGGCGTCAGAGATATCATCTTTAATGATCATGACGTCGTTGACGTCGAATTTCTTCATGCTCTCACCCGTCTTTCGCTGAGCGCGGCGTCCACCGCTTCTGGGATTTCTGATCCGGCAAGACGATGCGCGATTGTCAGCGCCATGAAACGATCCCCTGCGCCCGTTCGGGACCTCTTCATCTGTCCAAGAGGAACGAGGTGTATCGATTCGTGACCCTTCATTTTGACGGTCACTGGACGCGATCCGTCGGTGATGACGATCGTGCCGCTTAACGCCTGATCCTCCAGCGCGTCCCACTCCGCGCGATTGCAAAACAGAACGAGGTCTTTGCGATCAATGGCCGCCAATCGTGGTGCTTTTGTCGGAGAGACAGCGTTTGCAAATACCGCCACATCGCCAAAGTGCGTGGCTAGTGTTGCGAGCTGGGGCCCGGAGAGGTTGGCGTCGAGGACCACAGCCTTGGGGTTGGTACTTTCCACCTGCTCGATGAGGTGGTTTGCGTCGGCGTTTTCAAGCGCTGGCGCATCGATAAGTCCATGGATGACATCGCCATTTCCATCCTCAACCGAAACATATCGACCGGTCGGCTCAACAGGGTGGATCAGAAGCATTGGTTCGACGCCGCGCTCGCTCAACTCTTGCTCAAGCCATCTGCCGTCATCATCATCGCCGATAACAGAGCCAAGGATGACGCTCTCGTCGGTTTGGGCGAGAGCAATTGCGATGTTTGCCGCAACGCCACCGATGGAATCGGAGATCTCACCAAGGACGGAGTTCCCAGCTTCAAGCGGGTTTCGCGTACGCCCAATTGTATCGCGATGAAGGCCGCCAAAGCAGAGAATGGGTGATGTCATGGGGCCGGGTTAGACCTGCGCCCCGGCAAAATTGCAAGGGGCTCAGGTGCCGGTTTTTATCAGGGCTTGCGGCGCCCGGGGCGCTGCACTCACCGCTGAGTTCCACATTTCGCGTCTGAGAAGTGCGGTGACGTCGTCAACGCTCATCGGCTTTGAAAAGTGATAGCCCTGGCCGACGATCTGACCGTGCTGGCGAAGAGCCGTTGCCTGCTCGCGCGTTTCGATGCCTTCCACCACAATGTTGAAGTCAAGCGCTTGCGCCAATTGGATCATTGACCAGACGATCGCCATGTTTTGACGGCTTTCCATGATGCCGCTAGTGAATGATCGATCGATCTTGATCTCATCAATCGGCAATTCGCGGAGATGGATCAGGGAGGCAAAACCGGTCCCGAAATCATCAAGCGAAATGCGGTAGCCGCGCTCACGCATCGCATCCAAGAGAGCTGGAACATTCTCGGTTCCGCGACCGACAATGCACCCTTCGGTGATTTCAAGCACGACATGTTCAGCGATATCATTTTCAGACTTCAGCCGATCCAACATATTTGTCAGGCGGTCGGCCTGTTTCAATTGTGTTGCGTGAATGTTCATCGAGATCGTGCCGGGTTCTAGCCCGTCTGACAGCCAATCAGCGAGCTGGCGGTGCGCGAGTTCGACCGCGCGATCGCTGATCTCGAGGATAAGACCGCTTCGTTCTGCTGATGTGAAGAAGCGGCCAGGTGGCACCATGCCCTCGTCCGGATGTTGCCATCTGACGAGCGCTTCAAACCCATAAATCTTGCCGGTCTCTAAGGAAACCTGCGGCTGGTAGAACAAGCAAAGCTCGTCTTGATTGAGACCGTTACGGAGCGCCTTAACATCCCGCTTTTCCTGGCGGAGATCGCTGCTCATTTGCTCGTCAAAGATGCAGATCGACCCCGATGGAAGTGCTTTCGCCGAGATGAGGGCGCGATCAGCCGCGTGGAGAAGTTCATTCACGGTAGACGCATCGCAAGGATAACGCCCTGCACCGACGCTCACGCCGGTTGAAACTCTATGCCCGCCGATGCGGGTTGGCTCACTAAAACGTTCGACGATCTTTTGCGCGATACGGTTTGCTTCATCCTCAGACTTGATGTCCCTGAGCACCAAAGCAAATTCATCGCCGCCCAGACGCGCGGCAAATCCTTTTGCGTCTCCGGTCTGCTTCACGATCAGATCAAGGCGTTCCGCCAGTTCAGCGAGAAGGGCGTCGCCCGCGGGATGGCCGAGCGAGTCATTGATGCTCTTAAAGGCGTCGAGATCAGCAATGAATAGCGCAAGCGACGTATCGTTCTTGCGCGCGTCAGCGATCGATGACGCGACGATCTCGGTGAAGGCACGGCGATTATAAAGCCTGGTAATCGTATCGCGCTTGGCGATGCGCTCCATCCGCGACTTTGCTGTCATGAGATCGGTGGCGTACTGGCCGAGTTGGCGGAGGCTGGAATGGAGGCGCTCGGTGAGGTTTGCGTAATGCACGATCGAGAGCACCAGAAACGTCATATAAACCAGCGTGAAACCGGCAATGAGAAAGTGATGCGTTGTCCCTTGCGTCACGCAGGCGACAAAAGTTGTCCCGAGCAAGATGCCCATATAGCACATCGCGCCGAGTGGAACCCGAGCCATAAAATAGCTGCCGCCAGCGGCCATGCCGGCCATGGTGCACATGAGCACCATCTCATACGTCGTTGGGATTCGATTGACGTAAATGAGGGCAAGGGCTGCCCATGGTAAGGCCGACACGATCGAAAATATGATCACCCGTCGGTAGGCGCGCGAGGACACGGGTTTGAACGGATCGGACGGCTTGTAGTGACGCTGTTTGAACCACTTCCACAGCATCCACGTGAATAAGAGACCGGATCCGAGTGTCCACCAGAGAATCTCGGGCGTCGCGCCGGCGACCCAGAGCGTCGTTCCCATAATGACCGTGTTGGTGAGCGATCCGCCCATTGCAACCGGCGTTCCGGCAGCGATTGTTGCGATGTGCCCAGCTTGAATACGGTCACGCGAGAGCACGTCGCCGAGCCGGTAATTTACGTTAGGGAATTCGGGCGTTGCGTCTCTGGAGGGGTCTGCCAAACTCTGCGGTCCGCCCTCTGCGACGGCTCTCTTTTCGTACGCGTCTTCCAATTTGGCCCCCGCCAACACTACCCGCAAATATAACCCGCAACTTTGAACAAAGGTTTAAGTTTGCAACTTGGCGTTGCAATGCGGGTGCGGCAAGCGAAACTAAAGAAATCGTTTCTCCTGCTATGAATTTTACGCATGGGTGGTCTGAAAACCGGGCTCTTCAACTCGCGGATTTTCGTCTCTATATCGCCATTGTGCAGCGCAACACACGCCGCACTTTTATCAACCCATTATGAGAATGAGGACGGCCATGGCCTTCAATTCGCTTGTCAAGTCGTTCAACCGCTGGCGGAAAGTCAATCAGACAGTGTCTGAACTCAGCCGGCTCGATGATCGGGAACTCGATGATCTTGGGATCAGCCGCTGGCAAATCCGCGAGATCGCTCACAAGAGCTTCTAATCAGTTCGACACTTTGAACTACGATTTTGGGCGTCCGCAAAGCGGGCGCCCAAAGCATTTCTGGCTATCCGTTTCGACGCGGAAATGCTTGGCCATCGGTTGCAAAGAGATGGCATTCGTCAGCGGGAATCGCGAGATTAACGGCATCATGTTCGGATGACGTGGCATCGCCCGCGGTCCGTACCGTGATAAGGCTGCCGTCCGGTCCTCGGACGTAAAGAAAGTGGCTTTCGCCCAACTGCTCCAACACTTCAACTTCGCCGACGAGCGATGCATCCCCGTTTGTTGCGTGGGTGATGTGCTCAGGCCTGATTCCCAATATGGCAGACGCGTTCGCCGACGCACCTTGTGCCGAGATCGGAAGAGAAATCTTTGCCCCACCCGGAAGTTCTACCGCTGTACCGCTGGCGTCTGATCCTGCGATCTTAACATCGATAAAGTTCATCTGCGGCGAACCGATGAAACCCGCCACAAACTTGTTTCGCGGGCGATGGTAAAGCTCGAGCGGCGAGCCTACCTGCTCAACGCGACCCGCGTTTAGAACCACAATTTTGTCTGCCAGCGTCATCGCTTCGACCTGGTCATGGGTGACGTAGACCATTGTCGCTTCCATCTCCTCATGGAGTTTGGCGATCTCGATCCGCATCTGGACGCGGAGCGCGGCGTCTAGGTTGGAAAGTGGCTCATCGAAGAGAAACACCTTGGGATCGCGCACGATCGCGCGGCCAATGGCGACGCGCTGGCGCTGACCACCAGACATTTCCTTGGGCAAGCGTTCGAGAAGCGGCGTCAATTCGAGAATGTCCGCGGCTTTGCGCACCTTTGAATCAATCGTCTCGCCGGACTCTTTTGCCAGCTGCAGCCCGAAGGCCATATTTTCGTAAACCGTCATGTGCGGGTAGAGCGCATAGGACTGAAACACCATGGCAATACCGCGATCCTTCGGCGGCAGGTGGTTGACGGTCTGCCCATCGATGGTGAGGTCGCCCTCTGTGATGTCCTCAAGACCCGCAATGAGGCGCAGAAGCGTGGATTTCCCGCATCCAGATGGGCCGACAAACACGACGAACTCGCGATCATTGATGTCGAGATCGACGCCGTGAATGGTTTGAATCGCGCCGAAGCGTTTGACGATATTGCGCAGTTTGACCTCAGCCATTCGATTGTCCTGTTTGGCTGGTGATGGTGCCGAAAAAGGCGTCAAAGCCTTTGAGCGTTAGTGTGGATTCGACCTTTGTGCCGTCAAAGCCGTGACCTTGGATGGGGTGCGCAGACGCAAGCGTTGGGATATCAACTAACACATCGTCCGGTGCGAGGTTGAAGACACAAATGATGGTGTCATCCCCGGTCTCGCGCATGAATGCGACGACGTCTTCACCGGCGTCGAGAAAACGGATCGAGCCATCCTTGAAAATCGGATGATCTTTCCGCCAATTCAGGAAGCGGCGAACACGATTGAGGGGGGAGGCTGGATCGTTTTCTTGGATAGAGACGGCGCGTTTCGCGTGTTCTTCGGGGATTGGCAACCAGGGTTCGCCTGCGGTAAAGCCTGCTTCGACAGTGTGATCGTTCCACGGCATGGGCGTTCGGCACCCATCGCGGCCCCTATAGTCGGGC
>JBCCMK010000058.1:0-14680 GCA_039026395.1 Pseudomonadota bacterium
CCGATACGCCCCCGGATAGACAACTTCGACGACCTTGTGTTTTCCGAAATAGGTCGGGCCAAACCCCAGCCATGCCCCGCGCTGAAGTTTATCTCCCCAGAACGTCGGCGAGAGAAAAACGATCGTCGTGCCCTTCGTGTGGGCTACTGCCAGATCAACATTCCCATACCGCCCAGTCCACGCTTGACCGTTAGAGAAGGGCTGACCATTCGACCAGAGGACATTCGTTTCCGCACTAAGACCGAAATCGCTTTTGAGACCCACATGCCGATCGCAAAACGGCACGATGGTCACATTTGCCCCTTCATGCAGCGCGGTCACGAACCCACGATAATCGCGTGCTTCTGCCGAACGATAGATCTGGAAGCTAAAGGTGTATTGCCAGAGCCCAAACGGTGTCGCGCGCGATTGCTGATATCCTTCAAAAGAAGTCGTCGAACCGGCATTAACTGATTGCGGCCCCGCCAGCTTTACCGCGTTGATATCAATCAGCCCGGACGGCCAGTCGACCAAGCGAAGCGGCGCACTCACCGGACGATCGTTCCGCGTCGGTTCATCTGACCTTGCGTCGATTGCACGATCGCGGGCAGTTCACGTCGTAGATTGGCGACTTCACTCGTGACCCGCGCGAGACCTGCGGGATCCGCGCCAGTCGCATCAATCGAAAAGTTGAACGTCATCGGTTGAGCCGCTGCTCGCGCTGTCAGCTGATGATTTGGAACGATATGGCCTGCGCGACTTGGCTGGAACAGTTCCGGGCCCCGCTCCCCCACGACATAGGCTTTCCCGGGTGCAACCGGGCCGCCTGCAGCTCGAAAGCCTCCAAATAGAGACCCAAGAAGACCGAGCCCGCCAGCTCCGGAGGATGGAAAAATGCGGCTTAGCGCTATGTCTAGAAGCCGATCCGCAACTTTAGAAAGAGCGTTTTCGAGAGCATTGACCCGCCCTTCCGCCGTCTGAAGATCCGTAATAAACCCTTTGAACAAGTCTTTTTGAAACGACGCGAATTCCTCAGCCGTCTCTCGAACTGAATCCTGCGATTCTGCGAGCTTCTCTGCTTCGGTAGAGGCCGTAACATAGGCGTTAGCCAGTCCCTCGATCTGCAATGACAGGGCCGGTGTGATTTCCAGCCCTGATTGTTCCGCGGCGTTGAGCAGCTCACGCTTTGCCCGCACAAACTCTATCTTTTCGCTGTGATCTCCAAGGAGGGGGTTAAGAGACGTAAGCAACGCCGTTTCATCACGAAGGGCGGCCGTCCGCTCTTTGATCTGAGCAATTTCACGCGCGAAGTCAGATTGGTTTTGACGCCCCGAACTTCGCCGCCCACTGCTCGCACCCGGCAACGTGACGGGATCAAAATCGGACAGTGAAACAGGCCGAATGACGGGCGCAGGAGGCGTCTGTGAGGTCTGTGCAGCCGATGCAGCGCCACCTCTAAAGTTGTCAGGCCCCCGCGCAGGTATAGGTCGCCCCGACGCGTCGCTTATGGACCCAAGGGGCGCCGTGTAGTTTTCAATATCGCGCTGTTGCTCTCGGACTGTTCGTGTCGAGCGAATGAAACCGCCTGTCGCACTTTCTAGAGCTTGACCAACACGATCAGTGCCAGTTAGGCGGCTCAACTCCGTAACGAAATCACTGATCCGCTGCTTTCCGGTTAGGAAAACGTCATTGACACGGTCATACGCCGCGATCAGTGGACCGGCAGCATCAACAGCACTCGTTACCTGATCTGACAGCGCGTCGATCGCACCGACAAGTCGTTCGCTCGCTCCGACCGTGTCATCGAAACGACCTGCGGCCCGGATCAAATCATTCCGCAGATTGGTCAGCGATTGGCTGACAGTGACCTCCGCGTTTTGAACCGCCTGCGCCAAGGACGGCGCGCCGGCCTCAAAAGCACGAAAGAACGCTTCCGATGATACTTGGCCGTCAATCACGAGTTGCCGAAGTCTGGCGACTGAACCGCCCGCTTCCTCAAGACCGCGCGCTGCAGCCTGGGCGATTGGGGTGGCCCCTTCCAGGATCGAATTGAATTCCTCTGCCCGGACTACAGATCCGCTGATTGCTTGCGAAAGTTGGAGAAGCGCACCCTGTGATTCAGCGGCGGACCGTCCCGATACACGAAGCGCTATCGCCACGTTTTCAGTGAATTGCGTCAGTTCCTGTGTCGATACACCCAGCTCATTTTGAGCGAGCGCCGCACGGGAATAGAGTTGCGCTAGTCCTTCAATTGGCACGAAATTACGCTGTGCCGATTGAAAAAGATTATCGAACACCGCTTGGAGCGCCTCACCTTCAAGGCCAGTCACTCTCAAGGCGTTCTCAATCCGCGTATTCGCGTCTGCCAGCCGTTGAAACTCACTCACCAGTGCGGCCGTCGAAAGGGTCGGGATTGCGCCTCGCAGGGCATTTCCAAACGACCGATTAAGCCGCTTGTTCATCTGATCAAACCGCTTTTCGATCTGCCGGGCACGGCGATCGGCTGTCCGCGACGCGCCTCGAAGTTGACGTTCAAACTTACGCTGCGACGCTTCGAGGCGAAAAAGGAGAGTTTCAGCGTCAACAGTCATCGATTGAACCTTACGAGTGCGGCTTCAAATTCTTCCGCAGTTGGTGCCGACAGTTTTGGTTTGTCCCCATACGCGTCTTCGTGTGCATCGCAGATCGAGGCCCATTGAAAAACGCTCAAGGTCTTGAACTCGGTTGGTGATATTCCGATCAACGACGCGTTTCCGTAAAGAAGCGCGAAACGGATTTTATCGCGGGGAAGCGGGCCTAACCCTCGCCCGCTTCGAGCTTTTTTTCAGGTGGTGAGGCCTCGTCTGTTTCGTCACCACCACCATAGAGTGCAGCAACCAGGATGATTGTTGCCGTGACAACGTTCTCCGCGAGAGGCCTCTCCTTTACATAGAGATTGGTCATCCGCAGGGCTTCACTCGATGAAAGACCGCCGCCGATAAGACCCCAACGGATTGTCTCTAGGATGTGCTCGATGCGCGGCGTACCGGATCGAAGCGCTTGAAGAACGTGAAACGGTCCAGCGTCGCAGGCCTCTTGCAGCTTCTCAAGCTCGCCATACGCCAGTCGAAACGAGTATTCACCGTCACCCCAGGCAAGCGATACATCGCCGTTACGGCTCATCAGACGTGGGGCGTGAACGTGACAGCGCCGTTTGAATTCATCGTCAGTGAGACTTCTGCGAGATTGCCTCGCGAACCACTAATTTCAAATTCAGTCAGATCAAATGCCCCGGAAAAATAGCCGCCAAGCGTCTGAGAAACGATCCCGACGTCAACTTGAACGTTCTTCGCGTCTGGTGACTGAAGCCACGCAAAGTACTCAGTGACGTCTGGCACATGAAGTGTTCCCGCACCTGTAAGCGCTGCCGACATGGATTCCTTGACCGTCCGCGTCCAGGCCGGATCGGTCGGGTTTGCACAGTCCGGAATAAGAACCTGATTGTTCTGTGTCGTGAAAGAGATGCCTCTTTCAGTATTGATCATGCACGGGTGCGCAAAATTTTCTGTCGGTGTGGCTCCATCGCCGACGCGGATAAGCAGTTGTTCGCCGCGCATTGTTTGAGCATCAGCCATCAAAGATCCCCTTTTTCAGATCTGACCCGCTACACACTTGCGGGATGTTGAATGAGATAACGAAACGTCACGACCGCATGCGCCGAGAGCCGGTCCGGCTGCGGCGGAAAACGCGTACTTCGCCATTCGCCAAGCGCGTTTTTGAACCCGTCTATTGCTATTTCAGTGTCCAGCGCAGCACGGATCAGCCCCACTTGCTGCTTGATCTCGACATGTCCGACAGCCCGCGAATAGACGTGAACGTCGAGGAAGACCTCATCTTGTTGAAAGCACGAATTTCCATCGTCTGAGAACGCCGCGTCTGGAACGGTCGCATATGGATAAACGCGCTTTTGCGGCACTCGATCATAGATGCGCCCCGCACATACTCCGCCTCCAATCAGCGCATCATAAACTGCTTTCTGAAACGCCAGGCTTGGATCGCTCACAATGAACGGGCCGCCTTTTTGACCGCCTGCGTCACACGCCTTTTAATCTGCCGCTTCTTGGTGCGGATCGGGCCATAGAAAAATGGCATCGGCGCCATGTCCTCTGTCCCGTGTTCCTGTGCCATCGCATAATCGTAACTCGCGTCAGCCCCGTTTCGAACGGGCCGCGTGGTGGCGTCACCACCAGCGCGAATGTTCACACCGATACGATCGCCCCCGATAGCTTCTGTCCGGATTGTTGACGTCAGCACCTGCTCATCTTTCGGAGCACGCGCGCGCTGTTCAACATTGACCTCGCGGCCGATAACTGAAAGGTCTGCCTCAAGCACCATGCGGGTCTTTTTTGGCAGGTCCCTCAGTTTTCGCTTCAGCGACTGCAACCCCTGTACCATCAGTCACAGCTCCTGCCTTTTTTGCCGCCGCGATGCACTCGCGCGTGCAATTCATGTGGGTGCGACCGCCCTCGTAAAGAATTGAAGCGCGGCCGCCGTACTTGGCTGGCATGAAATTGAAATCTTTAACGAAATACGCTTTAGCCATCCGCGCCACCGGACTCGACGATCAACTCAATCAATCGTCGAACTGGATCAGCTTCGACCGCCACCACATTATAGGTTTCACCCGACCGCACATCTACAACCCGGAAGTCTGTCGACACCGTGTCCGCATTGTCCGACTGGCGGATTTGAATGATCATCTTCTGTGTTGCAGTGGACGCTGCATCTTGCGCCTTTTCGATGCCGCGAAAAAACGCCCTACCGCCACGTTGTTGGAACTGCTCGACCCAATCGGTCTCTACGTTGCCGAAGCCATCATTGGTCGCACCACGGCGCTGAAAACTGTAATTGTAACGAAGCGGACCAGCCTTCATCGAGCAAAGACGCGACGGTGCGGCGCTGCCAGCGCTTCGACACCAAAAGGAACTGACATGCTTGCACGCGCCTGAACCGCCTCCCGGCTCGCATACCAATGCGCTATCAGCATCATCATGGCGTGCTTCAGACTTGGCGGCACGTGGTCTGGATCGCCATAACCACACTGGATTGAGATGGTCACCGCATCCGGGCGCAATGCGACAGAAGGGAATGACGCCCCTTCGGCTAAGAAAAGTAGCGAACCGATTGCATCGTCAGTCAGGTGATAATTTGCGGCCGCAAAGGTCTGTGTCACGCCATTCTGATCAATATATGTGACCAAGGCCGTCTGAACGTCTGGAAACGGCAAACGAACAAATCCGCATGAACCGAAGTCTGGAACCTGAACTTGCCAGGTTTGCGTCACAAGGCACCGACCAAGAATACCGGACCACCCGTCGAAATACGCCACCGCAGCTGAAATATAGCCATCAATCAGGCTGTCATCGTCGGCGAAGTCGACGTTCAAATGCACTTTGACCGCGTCCCGGGTGACCGGAAGGCTGGCCGGGGCATTGGTCCGGACGATCTTCATACGACGTTAGTCGCTTTTCTCTTCGTCGACGTCAGCGGCTGCCGCAGCCTTCTTTTTGGCCTCCGCCGCCGCTTTCGCCTTTGCATCCGCATCGGCGTTTGCTTTGGCCGTTTTTTCGGCTTCGGCGGCGGCATTTGCAGCGTCCTTCGCAGCCGCGGTTTCAGATGAGAGTTGGTCGAGATCCTTTTCGACTTTCTCTCCGAGATCGAGAACGTCGAGCGCAATGGCTGCGTCGACCAGTTCTTCCGGACAATCGTCGCCCGGCGTGAATTCAGTCGGATAGATTTCACCGGCTTTGACGCCACTAAACGGTGCTTTGAATTTCATGATATGCTCCTAAACAAAAGGCGGAGCCCGAAAGCCCCGCCATCACTTCAACAAACCAGCAAACGCGTTTTACGCTGCGGTGTTCAGCGCCCGCATCGGTTCTGGGTTTAGAAGTCCGCCACCGACCCGTTTGACGGTGTAAAACCTCACGAAACCCTTTGCCGTGTAGGGATCTCGAAGCACCGAAATTCCCGACCGATCGACAACCAGGTAGGTCCGCTGAAAATCACCGAAAAGGACAGACTTGGACCCGGCTGCTAGGTCCGGCATCGCGGCCATTTCGGTCAAGGGATATCCGGCCATCGTAGCAGGCGCACCAGCTTGATAGGACGGTTGCCAGAGGTAGTTCCCATCACCGTCTTTGAGCAAGCGCGCGGCTCGCTCCGTGTTTCGGTTCATCGCGAAGCGAGCGTTCGCGGTGAATTCCGAAGGGAGATCATAGACAAGATTAATAATCCCGTCTCCGGTCAGACCGGCCGCCGCACCGGAGTCGACGGTCGTAATTGCTCCGTAGGGATGGACGGCGGCATTTGCGCCACCTGTGACATAGGTCAGGATCCCATTTGGCTTGTTTGACCCGTCGCCCGAGACAAACGCGATGCCCTCTTGGAAAGCAAATTCCTGCTCAACCTCACCCGCAAGCCAGGATTCGACGTCAATCAAGGCATCGTCGAGCATGACTTGCGTTGCAGCTGGCATCGCAAAGATCTCGTGAGGAATGAAGCTGATAGAACCAAGAGCTGGCGTGTTGGTCTCGTTCCGGGCAGCCGCCTCAGCAGCCCACCCTGAAGTCGTTCCTTTTTGGTTCACGACTTTAGAAAAACCAGCGGTTGAAATCGTAATCTGACTTGCCACTGACCGCATCGGTGAAACGCGGACAAGCTTATCGATGACAGTCCGATCCCACTCAATTGGTGTGAAGTAACCGCCCTGGGTCGCATCACTCTTGCGAAGATCAGCCCTGATTTCGCTGTTGCGGAAGTAGGCGTTGAATGACTCCGTGTACTCCGAATCTACAACCACACTGTTGCCGCCACCGACAGCATTCGCATTGATCGAGATCGAAGCGAGCTTAGCGTTGACGTCATCAAGTGCCGACTGAAAATCTGTGATCGCACCATTCATCCGGTCGATCTTTTCATCGACGACGACGTCGGCTTTGCCCTTCAATCGTTCATCGTTTTCAGCTTTAAAATCGTGAAAGGCCTTGTGAAGGTCTGCCAGGATCTTATTCGCATCGGACGCGTCAGCGCGCACGGATGCAATTCCACGGAAATCCGCGGATCGTGCCATGTTACCCATGATTGGGCTCCTATGATCTGAGGGTCGAGAGAAACGAAGCTGCTAGCTCCGCATCGAATTCAACAGCGCTCGGCGTGTTGGTTCCGGCAGCGTCATGCGTGCCGGCTGCTTCCTTCAAGAGTTTCCGCCTCTCGGAACGAGGCATCCCCTGCTTGGCGAGAAGCGCATCAAGCTGTCGTTTTGCTGAAAGCCCGGATTGGGCCTGTAAATCATCGTCGGTATGCTTCGGCGCGGCGAACGTACCGGTCGCAAAGTTCTGCGCGACAGCATCCTTTGCCGAAATCCACGTTTCTCCGTCCATGAGCGTTTCGATTTCAGCACGATCGTTTCCAGTGCGATGCGCGTAGATATCGGCCAACGCACCGTCAAATTGCGCAAAAATGTCCGCCGCATCTCGCATATCTGTCTTGTTGCCAATCACGACGCCCCAGGAATTATGGACCATCAAGAAAGATCCAAGACCCATTTCAATTGTGTCCCCGGCCATGGCGATAATCGACGCCGCCGAAGCGGCGACGCCCATGACACGAACATTGATCGAGGCCGGATGCTCAGCAAGAAGGTTGTAGATCGCGAGACCCTCAAAAACGCTCCCGCCAGGCGAGTTGACGTTTACAGTGACGTCGTTTGGACCGATTGATCGAAGCGCAGCCGCGATGCGTTGAGACGTAACACCACCGCCGGTCCACGGATCCTCACCGATCACATCATAAATCGAAATTGTGTTTGGATCGTCCGCTTCCGCCGCCATCGGGGCATGCGCCCATCGTTCAAGAGCGGTCGAGGGCGAATCCCACTGGAACCCGTCGGGGCAATCAAGCGCTTGCGGTTTGAACAGCGTTATTTTGCTCATTGTCGTCCTTTCCAGCGGGAGTAAGGCCGTATCCGTCCTCATGCACACCGAGGCCTGTCAGTTCACGTATTTCGTTTGCTTCGAGCCACGGCTTATGGCCGCCCGCACCCGATGCTTTTGCAAATGCTTCGAATTGCTCTTTGATGGTTCCGCGCAGAAGTTCGCGTTCGTCAAAATCCGGGTAGACGGTTCCCCATTCCGAGGGCGCGAAACACTTGATCGAAATTTCGTCTTCCCAGACCTTGAACCAGGGCGCGAGACCGTAGCGAACAAACAGGATCCCGAGTTGCTCGACGCCCGTTCCCCATGACGTGTCATCCACACCGAGCAAGGGACGCGGCACTCCAAACAACCGGCCAATTTCTTCGACAAGGGCCGCGCGCATTTCAACCAATTGCCCATCAACCGCATTGTTTTCGAAAGGCGTAGCCTCCATGTTCTCTTCGGTAACGAGCCATTTCCCAGCGTTTTCCGGGCCGCTGTAGTACGCCTCCAGACTAGCGCGCAGCGTCTCCATGGCTTCTTTTCCAAGCGTGGACGGGTGCTTGAGGTGGCCCCCCAGGTGCATGCCCTTTTGGTACATCCGGTCCGCCGCCGCCTGAGACGCCAAGGTGATACCGATGATGTCTCCGGCTTGTTGGACTTTTGACAGGCCCGTGACACCGTCTTCCGACTGACCGCGAATGTGCAAAATGTTTGATGCTGGGAAAACCGTATAGGACGCGTCCTGACGGCTGACCTCATAGCGCAACGAAAAATCGCTCTCTTGCTTGACCCTGACCCGGTCCGGGTGAATTGGATTGAGCCCAATCACGCGACCGCGAGATCGAACAATGACAGCGTAACTGTTTCCGTAGAGCAGCGCCCAAAACTGCATTTGCTGCTTAAACTGAAAAGCATTCTGCCAAGTGTTCGGCTTGTACTTCAAAACGCCATACATCGGGTGGTCGGTTGCATCTACAACCTTGCCATTCTCCGACTTACGGCGAGCCAGAAGCGGCAACATCCCCGTAGCGCTGGACAACAGCTCCACAGAGCGCGAAACCGCGCTGTTTTTGAGGGCGGTTTTGACCGTTACAGTGCTCGCGCCGCCGTTACGGATCATTTCTAAAAACCGCGGGTCATCGAGCCCGGTATATTCAAGGCCAGTCATCGCACGCGGCGGCGATGCGACGGCACGGGCGCGCTTGAAAAGGCCAAAAAGGTTCATCTGGATCCTAAAGCACCAGGACGCCGCGATGCTTGTAGACAGACAGGCCCGACGCGACAGGGTTGCGAGCCATCAGCATGTAAGCGTTGAACGTCGAAATCAGCAGGTCAATTTTGGCCTTTCCCGCCACTTCTTTTGTGATGACCACAGCGTTTCCGCGCTGGACGGGCTTCGCATTCCCCGCACACCATGTGGTGATGCGCTGTGCCGCCGGTGTCATCGATCTGTCTTTGAGCTTTCGCTCCATTCCCCAAACCGCCGGCGACAGATGGTAGCCTTGTGATACGCCCCGCACCGGCCCCGCTTTTTCGTCAGTGTCGATACCGCGGTTCGACAATTCATCGATCAGCGTAGAGACACCTTTGGGTCGACACCAACCCCATTTCGATCGGGCAAGAGGCCGGTCATGAAGACCTTTTCGACCACGTCGCAAACCCCAAAGATGTCATCGGTCGGGTTTTCGCAAATTGTCAGATCGCCATCGTCTTCAAAGTTCTTCAATCGGTCCGCAATGTCTTTTCGCAGATCAAGAACGTCGCGATGACACCAGCCATGAGACCACGACAACCATGTTTTCGTCTGGCGGCAGCGGCCCATGACCGTAAGCCCGTAAAGGTCATCAAGCCCGCCACCATCAATCCCAATGGTGCAAACATCTGAGCGCTCAATCAGCCCATCAAGTGTCAGTTCGGTTGATGCGCTCAACCAGTAGTCCGCACCGCGCCATCGATCCCGGCTGAGCGCGATTCCAATCTCGATGTTGAGATGTTGCGAGGCCCAAACCGACAGGTTTGCCATGCCTTTCGACTTGGCTTCGCGAAACTTGGGCAATAACCGATCGATTGTGATGGATCGATCGAGGTTGGGGAGAACGATCGGCCAGTATTTTGGATCCTGCCAAAGGTTGGCTCGGTCCGCTTGAAACGAACGCGGATATTCATAGAGCATCGGAAGAGTTTCACCGCCGACATACTCACCGTCACGAACGGCTCTCGCATGCTCCAGCTCGTCGGCAAAAACACCTGCCGGTGCATCATCCGATTGTGTCGTGATCAGGATTACAAAACCCTCAGGGTTCGCGACGATGCCACCTTCGATTTGCGTCAGCACCTTTTGCGCGTAGGCGACCTTGCCCAACTCGTGGATTTCATCAACCAAGACGCCGACCGGCTTCGACCCAGTCAGCACCTTGTTGTCGAACGATTTGATCCGAAGCTTTGCACCGGTCGTCAGATCTTCGATGACTTTTATATGATCGCGGGTGTGGAACCGCTTTTTCAGATATGGATCCGCCGCGAGCATTCCCGACGCCTGATCGTATGCCAATTCAGCGGTCGCTTGCGTTGGACCGATAAGCAAAAACTCAGCATTAGGGCGGCGGTTCATGATGAGCGCCGTGACCATGATGCCGGCGCCGTTTGTCGTTTTCGCGTTTTTCTTCGGTACTAACTGAAAGAACTTTCGCGCCGCTCGATCGACGATCACTTTGCGATCTTCATTGAGCGTTACCAATCCGAACACCGCTCGAACGAAGGCCCGAACCCAGTCTCCTCCTACATCGCGATAGAGTGGTTGACCCGGCACGTCCGGAAGGCGAAGCCGGTCAAATATCGCGACTGCGCGGCCCGCTTCTTCCCGATCGAGTGGAAGACAGTCCGGCAATGGAGGTTGACCGGCTTGCAGTTTCTCAAACCAATCTTGACAGGAAAAGTCAGCCAAGGTCGAAAGCGATCAGTGCGAAGTGGGCGGCAACACATCCTGCCAATCACTCGGCGGTGTGTGTGCTTCTCGAACGGTCCGCTCTTTCTTTCCGACTTTCTCGACCTCTTTTTCCACCGCATCATCGAACATGGTCGAAAGCGCGCGATCGTGCCGTTTGAAATACTCTTTCATCGCAGCGACATTGCCCTCGCGACCAAGCCGCCAGAGTTCTGCTAACCCTTCAGCCTCGACCTTGTCTCGCGCCGTTTGGCGCGCGGCCAGGACGGAAAAATAATGCTTTCGCATTGTGGGAACGGACAGACCAATCGTCGACGCGATCCTTTTGAACGCCCAGCCCTGTGCCAATAACAGCATGATTTTATTGGCTATTTTCTCTGACGGCTCGTGTTCTGGCCGACCTACACCTTTCGCGCCAAGACGCATTGGCTCGCCGAAAAGGTCGATATCGGCTTGATAATCACTCATGACGAAAAAAAACCTCTGAATGAGATGGTGGGCGGTACGGGAACAAGACCGGCCCAAACTTTTGATACCCCCACCGCCCTCAGGCCAGCCCCGACGCTCGCGCCGCCGCTTCCTCTTTCGCGATTGGTCCGTCGTGACACGCTTTGCAAACGCACGTCAGATTATCAGGATCCCAGAACAAGATGGGATCACCACGATGCGGTCGGATATGATGCGCTATCGCTTCTCGACTGTTCGTGATCAGTCGACCGCATCCGGCTCGTTGACAGACAAATCCATCGCGCTTGAGGACGAAGCCGCGTAGCCCATCGAGCCACTGCCCCTGCCGCGTGCCAACCCATCGCTTGAGCCGATACCATTTCCGCCACGGCTCGCGGTGGTCTCGGCTCACTCTTTGATCGTGATCGCGATCAATCGCGGCTAACCGATCGGGCACCTCAGATAGCATCGGCTTAAGCGTCGTCAGTCTTGCCAAATGGACTGCAACCTTCCGACCTAACAAACGAAAACACCCCAGCCGATTTCGGTCGACTGGGGCGCTGTCATGGCTTTGGATGGTTCGAGGGTATGTCAACCGATTTGCTAACAGTCAACCCTCGCCGCTAATCATCCACACTGTGCAGTTTCACGCCGCTTGCAGGATCGGCCTCTCCGGCACCCACGGCGTTGGGTCAACATCGACCACACTCACCTGTTTCCCGTGCACCACTGGATGCGCCGCTGCAATCTCATGCAGCGCGTTCACCCATTCGATGTAGTGCGCCCTATCGATCATCACCGATGACAGCGAGATAGCTGGTTGCAGTGGACAACAAGCACCTGCGCCAAACCGACGGTTCGCCCAGACCTTTCCGAGGACGACGACATCCCGATCGTGCCGCGCTTTCGGTTTCAGAACGCGTCCGAGGCCTATGCTTGGAACCCAATCCGGTTCACGTCCGCCCAAAAGGAGCGGCACTACGTTGACCGTCGTACCGACCGAAATGACATCCCGATTGCTAAAATCTTCGACCCAGTCGATGTACGGCCCGAGCATTGCCGCGCGATTGTCCGGGTCGATCAGATCGACAATAACCGGCTCAATCCTCCGGATCATCTCAACGACGGCGGCCGCGGACGGCTCGACATCAACTGTGCGCGGCTCATAACCCGACCCACCACGCCCACCATCAACAAAGCAGCCCTCATTCCGCAACCGCTCCATAGCCAGCCATGGCGAACCGTTAACCATCAGTGAACCGCCGCGCGACTGAGCTTCCGCCCACTGCACATGCTTTACCGCCCACCTCACGGCCTCACGGACGTCCCACGTGCTGGTGTTTGCAGAAGCCATCACACGACCTCACGCTTGGCTGGAACATCGTCGATCCATCCCTGACCATCGTGATCCGTGTCAGGTCCTGCATACCCATCCTCACCGGGAGCCGGACCAAACTCGGCGCGGGGCCAAACCTTTCGCTCCGCACCCATCCGCAATCGCCGTTGCCATGTCGCGTCGTCGACGTCGGTTTTCGGGGCCATGAGCTGGACGATGTTCGCGGCGCCCTGTCGGTTTCGCTCGACCGCATCGTTGATCGCTTGAACGAAATACTGCCACGATCGCGGCGGCCGCTTGGCTCGACTGGCGACGCTGAGGACCGTCGGGAGGATCACAACCTCCAGATTGACACCAGCGTTGATCAGCTCGACGATCGGGCTGACATCGCACAGCGCTGGGTCAACAGCGTTCTGCAAACCGGCCGCCGTTCGAAGTCTGGTCTCAAGGTTCTCGAGCCGTTTTCGATCCCAGCCCCTCGAACCGCCACCGTCATCATCAACCGCGTCCGGGCGCACGCCCGCGTCTATGATGATGAAATCATCATTCTGATGATCTGACTTCTGATATATAGGCGGGGGGTTAACCCCTTTTTGCAAATGGGGGTTAACCCCCTGTCTTTTTTCTCTTTGTTTAGAGAGGCTTACGTTACCGCCCAATTTACCGTTTTCGCGACCGGAACGACGCTGTTTCTCGTCGCGAACCATGCGTCTACTGAAAATGACACCCTTTTTTCGGCCTCGTTTCTCGACCGAAAAGACCGCTGTTGAGGCCAATTCATCAAGGCATTGAGACACCTCTTTTTCGGTTGCACCGACCATAATCGCGACCTGAGATGAGGTCGGCTGAGAGCCATTGATCAAAAAGTAGCCGCGGGTTTCGGCCCGGTGCATGACACACAACATCTCAACCCATAGGCCGCGAGCAGCAAGTGAGCAGGTTCGTAAGCCCGGATCGTTTCGATAATCATCGACGTAGAATTTAAGCCATGGTCCAGGTCCCGATTGGGTCTTTCGCGGCATCATTCCCTCCTCTCGTGCTCGCCAGGTCGCGGATAGTCGCGCACCGCCGCGCACGCCATATCGACCCAGGCCTTCACGGTGCCGATGCGCCCGTGCCGGTTTTTCACCACGTGAATGTCGAGATCGTTCGCGACGGCGCGGAGTTGATCCTCACGCGCTAACGCTTCGTCCGTGCTACCGCCGGTCTCGCGGCTCAAATAGTAAGCCTCTCGGTAGAATGTGAAGATGCTGTCCGCGTCCTCCTCAATGCGGCCGCTGTCGCGAAGATCAGACAGTTTCGGGACCTTGTCGTCGCGCTGCTCGACCCCGCGATTGAGCTGCGAAAGAAGGAGCACGGTCACGCCGAGATCCTTGGCCATCGCCTTAAAAGCTGACGTCATCTCACCGAGATCGACCGCGCGATTGCCGCTTGATCGATCGCCCGCATTGACGAGACCGAGGTGATCGACGATCACGAGACGCAGCCGATGACCCTTGACGGAAAGCCGCTGCGCTTCGCGCGTGGCGCGCGCGCGGATTTGCGCGACCGAGAGGCCGCCGCGCTCGTCAATGACCACAGGGAACGACTGAAACAGATCGGTCGCAACGGCGATGCGCTCAAGCTCATGACCCGAAAGACCGCGCCGCTTGCCCGGCATCATCCGAGCGTAAGCAATGCCGTCACTGGGTTTGTAGCTGATATCCGACGCGCACCGCGCGGTGACCGATTCCGCCGACATCTCAAGCGTGAAAAGCAGCACAGCACCGTGGCGCGCGCTTCGCATCATAGTCGATGTGACGAAGGTCGATTTGCCCATGCTCGGTCGACCGGCGCCGATGACAAGGTCGCCGACATAATAACCGCCAAGCACATCGTCGAGATCGGCCAAACCCGTGGTCATCACATCGTCAGGCTCTTTCGATTGCAGGCTCGTCATCAGCTCGACACCGGCCTCGTGAAGAAACCGTGCGCGATTGCGCCCCTGCAGCGCATCGACCGGCCCCTGATCAACGG
>JBCCMK010000059.1:0-13550 GCA_039026395.1 Pseudomonadota bacterium
CCAAAAACTGCTGCACGCGACGCTTGAAGCGGACGCGACACTCACCGCGCTGATCGGTGGGGGTCGTATCTTTGATGCGCTTCCGGAGCGCTCACCCTTTCCCTATGTGGTGATTGGCCCGGCACAATGGCGCGCACTCGGCGCTGACCAGGATGGCACCAGTGAGCATTTGGTCGATCTCTCTGTTTTCGACCGGTCCGAGACCCGCTCAAACGTTCTGGCGGCAGCCGAGGCAATCCGCGCCGCGCTCGATGAAACCACGCTGACGCTCACGACACACCATCTGGTGAGCCTCAGGGTCTTGCGCGTGGACGTCAGCCGCAACGTCAAGCGGCGCATCTACACGGCGGCGATCCGACTGCGCGCCGTGATCGACTTTCAATCCGAATAGAGGACAAGCTTGATGAGCGTTCAACGGGGCAAGGATCTCCTCCTCAAAATCGAAAATGGCGGGAGCTACACAACGATCGCGGGCTTGCGCGCGCGGTCAATTTCATTTGGCGCCGAGCCAGTCGATATCACCCATACCGAGTCCGCCGGGCAGTGGCGGGAATTGCTCTCAGGGTCTGGCGTTAAGCGGGCGTCTGTATCTGGGTCTGGTCTTTTTCGGGACGGCGCGAGCGATGAGTTGGTCCGCCAACATGTCTTCGACGGCACGATCCCTAATTGGCAGATTGTGATCCCGGATTTCGGGACGGTTTCTGGCGCCTTTCAAATCACAGGCTTTGACCTTTCCGGTCGGCACGACGGCGAAGTCACGTTCGAGATGAGCCTTGAATCCGCGGGCCAACTGACATTCGTGGCGGCCTAGCCATGGCGAACGCTCATCGCGGTGAAGTCTCCGCATTCCTCGACGGCGAGCGCCGAACGCTTTGCCTCACACTTGGTGCGCTCGCGCACCTCGAAGAGGCACTCGGTGCCGACGATCTGATGGCTCTTGCTGAGCGCTTTGCCCATGGCCGGATGAAGGCTCAAGACGCAATCGCGATCATCGGCGCGGGGCTACGCGGCGGCGGAACCGATGTCTCCGATGCCGATGTCGCGAAAATGGCGGTTGAGGGTGGTGCTGCGGGCTACGTGACGATCGTGTCTGATCTCCTGACCGCCACTTTTGGGTCAAGCGACACGTGAACCGACCGTTTCCATGGGCCGACGCGATGGCGTTCGGCCTCGGCAAACTCAAGCTCTCGAGCGCTGAATTCTGGGCGATGACGCCGCGCGAGCTTGCAGCGGCAGCGGCCGCCTTCGCACCGCCATCAGCGCCGCCTGGGCGCGGAGAGCTCGACGCATTGATTTCGCTTTTTCCTGACGCGCGCGAGGCCGCAGCCTCGAAGGAGGAATGATGAACGACCAAGACCTTGTACTTGACGTAAAGGCCGACACCACGTCGCTGGAGCGCAGCTTTCTCAACATCAATCGAATTTCTCGGACGTTCGCGACCAGTCTGACCGGTGCGTTTGAGAAAGTTGTGATACGCGGCAAGGACCTCGACGATGTCTTGCGTGGCCTTGTTGAGCGGCTTTCGAGTTCGGCCTTCAATTCTGCCATGCGGCCGATCGAAAACGGTCTTTCAAACCTTATTCAGACCGGCCTTACGGGGCTCTTTTCCGGCTTTGGAGCTGGTGGCGGGACGCCGCTCCCGATTACCCCGTTCGCCTCGGGCGGCGTGGTAAGCGAACCGTCCTTTTTTCGCTCAGGTGGCGGATTGGGCGTCATGGGGGAGGCAGGACCCGAAGCGATCATGCCGCTCGCACGCGGGCCCGACGGCAAACTCGGCGTGCGGTCCAGCGCGTCATCGCCGACGTCAGTTTCGGTCACGATTCAGACCCCCGACGCTGAAAGCTTTCGCCGCTCTCGGGGCCGCGTCGCGACCGAACTCGCTCGCGCCGTTGACCATGGAAGGCGCTATCTGTGAGTGGCTTTCATGAGGTGCGTTTTCCAACGTCGATTGCGCGGGGTGCGACCGGCGGGCCGGAACGAAGGACGGATATTGTTTCGCTTGCGTCTGGACGGGAGGAGCGAAACAGCCGATGGGCGCACTCGAAACGCCGCTACAATGCTGGCTACGGTGTGCGTACGCTCGACGATATTCGCATCGTCATTGCCTTCTTTGAGGAACGTCGCGGGCGGTTGCACGGTTTCCGCTTTCGCGATCCATTCGATGATTCATCATCCTCATTGGGATCGACCATCAGCGCCACTGATCAACCTCAGATCCTGGCGGTTGATGGGCCATCGATTTCGCTCACCAAAACCTACGGTACCGGCGACACGGCTTATGTCCGACCCATTGCGAAACCTGTTTCTGGCACAGTGAAGATCGCGATCGATGGCAGCGATCTCACCGAGGGCGCAGACTTTACCGTCGATTACACGACGGGTGACGTTTTGCGCGTCGGCGGCAGTTGGTCGGCGCGATCGACGATCACAGCAGGCTTTCGCTTCGATGTGCCGGTCCGGTTCGACAATGATCGTCTCGACATCGACCTTGCGGCCTTCGAGGCAGGCTCCATTCCCGACATTCCATTGGTCGAGATCCGCCCATGAGAACTCTGATTTCAACGCTCGACGCGCACCTGAAGTCAGGCGTCACGACGATGTGCACGTGTTGGCGCGTGACGCGCTCCGACGGCATGGTCATAGGTTTCACTGACCACGACGTCGCGGTCGAATTTGACGGCGTTTCGTTTGAGCCGGATAGCGGGTTTTCAGCGCGCGATGCAACGGCTTCGCTTGGGCTTTCGATCGACGCGTCTGAAATCGTCGGCGCGATCTCGTCGGATCGGTTGAGTGAGGCGGATTTGCGTGCCGGGCGCTATGACGGTGCGGCAGTCGACGTCTATCGCGTCAACTGGGCTGATCCCACCCAACGCTATCGGACACGTCATGGTACGCTCGGACCGATTGAGCGTTCAGGCGCGACGTTTTCCTCAACGCTTCACGGTCTCGCTGATCGCCTGCAAGCGCCGACCGGTCGAGTTTATCAGGGTGGGTGTGACGCGGAGCTTGGAGACGCGCGCTGCGGCGTCGATCTTGAGGTGTCGAACTACAAAGCTTCGATCACCGTTTCCCGCGTCGAGCAGCAGGCCCAAATCCTTGTCACTGGCATCGAAACCCATGCGACAGGCACGTTCACGGGTGGGTCCCTTGTGTTCGATACTGGCGCTCTCCATGGCCAGACGCTGCGCGTTCGTCAGCACATGCGAGACCAAGACGGGGATTGGTTGATCCTCTGGACCACGCCACTTCAGCCGGTTTCCCTGGGAGCGACGGCAACAGTCCGTGTCGGGTGCGATAAAAGCTTTGAGACTTGCAAGGCGAAGTTTGGAAATCATCTCAATTTTAGGGGTTTCCCGCACATACCCGGCCCAAGCTTTGTCTACGGTTATGCGCGCCAAGGTGACCCGCAAAACACCGGTGGGTCGCGTCAATGAGCGGGTCGTTGGACGATCAGGTCGTTGCCGAAGCGCGGCGGTGGCTGGGTACGCCGTATCACCACCAAATGGCGGCGAAAGGTGCGGGTTGCGATTGCTTGGGGCTCATCCGTGGCGTCTATCGCGCGATCATCGGTGTGGAGCCAGAAACGCCGCCGCCCTATTCGCCCGATTGGGGCGAAACGGACCCCGCAGAGCGGCTGTTGTCCGCGGCGGATCGACATCTTGTTCGGTGCGAGGACCAAGCGTTCCTGCCTGGGCGAGTGGTCGTGTTGCGTTGGCGGCAGGGGCTTTCGGCAAAGCATGCAGGCATCTTGTCTGACGCAAATACGCTCATTCATGCCTATGACCGCGTCGGCGTTGTCGAGGTCGCATTTGCCGATGCCTGGAAAAGGCGCGTCGCGGGTGTTTTCAGATTTTCAAAGGCAGATTGATGGCGGCACTCATCCTCACAACAGCTGCGACCGCGGCCGCGTCCAGCTTCGGCCTTAACGCGGCTGTCACCGCCGGTTTGACGGCGACCGCGGCAATTGCTGGGCGGCTGATCGACCAAGCGCTCCTTGCGCGCCCCACAAATGCCGAAGGGCCACGTCTCGATACGCTGGACGTTACATCCTCGGCAGAGGGGACGCCGATCAAGCGCGTCTACGGACGGATCAAGGTCGGCGGCGATGTCATTTGGGCGACGCACTTGGAAGAGGTGAAAACCAAAACCAAAAACAAGAGAGGCGGTAAGGGCGGGCGTTCCTCGTCCTCAACGACGACGACCACCTACTCCTATTATGCGAATTTCGCGGCTGCCATTTGCGAGGGCCCCGTTTCGCACCTCGGTCGAATTTGGATAGACGGCGAAGAAGCCGATCTGAGCGAGATCGATTATCGGTTTTACGATGGTCGCGACAGCCAGCAGCCCGATCCCCTGATCGAAGCAAAGGAGGGCGCGGGCAGCGCGCCAGCCTATCGTGATGTCGCATATGTCGTGTTCGAACGCTTGCCGCTAGAGGAATATGGCAACCGGATTCCGCAAGTTTCGTTTGAGGTTTACCGCTCCGTCGGTGGGCTCGAGACAAAGCTGAAAGCAGTCGATATCATCCCCGGCGCTGGAGAGTTCTCATACGATACAAAACGCGTACGGCGAACCCTCGACCGGGCGCGATATCTAAGCGAAAATCGAACGTCTCGACGCGGTGAATCGGACTTCTCGGTCGCTCTCAACGAGTTGACCGAAGTCTGCCCAAACGTCGAGGCCGCCGCACTGATCGTGACTTGGTTCGGCACAGATCTCCGAGCGGGCCACTGCAAGATCGAGCCACGGGTCGACCAGTCCAGCAAAACGCTATCTGAAGAATGGTCGGTTGCGGGGCTTTCACGCTCGAATGCGAATGTGGTGTCACAGTATAATGGCGGGCCCGCCTTTGGCGGCACCCCTGATGATGCCTCGGTGATCAGAGCCATCTGGGATATGCAGGCCAGGGGCCTCGACGTCTTTTTTTATCCCTTCATTATGATGGACATTCCGGCTTCCAATGCTTTGCCCAACCCTTATGGCGGTGCGGCGCAGGCCGCTTATCCGTGGCGTGGCCGTGTCACCTGTAACCCGGCGATTGGATTTGTGGGAAGCGCAGATCAGACAGCAGATGCCGCGGCGCAAATATCCAGCTTTGTCGGTACGGCTTTAGCGTCTCACTTCGCGGTTTCGGGCTCTACCATTACCTATTCTGGCCCGAACGAATGGTCGTTTCGACGCCACATCCTGCATGCTGCAGCGCTTTGCAAAGCGGCAGGTGGGGTTGACCGCTTTGTCATCGGATCCGAGATGGTCGGTCTGACGCGGGTCCGCGACGAGAATGGCAATTTTCCATTTGTGGACGCCTTAAAAACGCTGGCCGCTGACGTTCGGCAACTCTTGGGGCCAGGCACAAAGGTCAGCTACGCGGCCGATTGGTCCGAATATCACAGCTACCGGCCCGCCGACGGTTCAGGTGACGTGTTCTTCAACCTCGATCCGCTTTGGGCGGACTCCAACATCGACTTCATTGGCATCGACGCCTATTTCCCGGTCACCGATTGGCGAGACGGGTATGGGCACCTGGATGCCGTCGCCAACCCGTCAGCAGCTGGCGTCTACGACCGAGATGTTTTGAAGGCTGGCATTGAGGGTGGCGAATATTTCGATTGGTATTACGCATCGTCTTTAGACCGGCGCGATCAATTCAGAACGCCCATCACCGATGGCGCCTATGGCAAGCCGTGGGTCTTTCGGCAGAAGGATCTGAAAAGTTGGTGGTCGAACGCTCACATTGACCGGGTCGGCGGCGTGGAGACCGCATCAACCACGGCATGGACACCGCAAAGAAAGCCGATCGTCTTTACGGAGGTTGGCTGTCCGGCAGTTGATAAGGGCTCAAACCAGCCGAACGTGTTCTACGATCCGAAATCCTCCGAGAGCTTTTTTCCGCACTTTTCAAGCGGCGCGCGCGACGATCATATCCAGAGACGCTTCCTCGAAACGGTCATCGATTACTGGTCGCTAGCGGCTGGAAACAATCCGACCTCGCCGCATTATGGCGGGCCAATGATCGATCCAGACCGAATGTTCATTTGGGCCTTTGATGCGCGGGCCTTCCCGGCTTTTCCAGCAGATAATCACCATTGGCGCGATGCACTGAATTGGGATCGTGGCCACTGGATCAATGCGCGGGCTGGTGCTGCTCCGCTCGACGGGCTCGTCTCGACGATCGTGAGCGATGCTGGTGCGCCGCCGTGCAATATCGCCAATGTCTCCGGTCATATGGACGGTTATTCCATTGATCGGGTGATGTCGGTGCGCGATGCAATAGACCCGCTTGAGCATGCGTTTGGGCTATCGCCGCTCGACCGCGAGGGCGAACTCGTCGTGCTTGGCACCGATAACCCGACAGCAATGTCGCTGAACGGCGATGACCTTGTACCGGTTGATGGAGAGGATGACGCTGAAGCGACGCTGACCTGGACCCGTTCTGATCCGGCGAGCCTGCCGGGCACGGCGCGAATAACACTGCGCGAGCCCTTCGCGGACCTTGATTCCATTACTGTCGAGGCCAATCATCCTGATGGCGGATTTCATCGGACGAGTTCGTCAACAATACCGGGTGCGATGGCGCCGGAGATCGCGCGCGGTCTTGCTGAAAGTTGGCTGTACCGCGCTCACGTCAGGCGCGATCAGGTCCAGTTCACCCTGCCGCCATCTTACGCGGCACTTGAACCGGGCGACGTGATTGAGATCTCAGGGCAAGGCACAACCGACCTGGTGCAGGTCGAGGAAATCGCTGATGACATCGTTCGAAATGTTCGCGCGGTTCGATATGATCCAGCCCTCAGGCTGACATCCAACGTGGAACGGGAAGGGCGGCAGGTTACCGTCAACACGGCGACCGGTGTGCCTGATCTCTTATTTCTGGATTTGCCGATGTTGCAGGAGAGTTCGTCGTCGACCGATCTCTATTTCGCAGCGCAAGTCGATCCGTGGCACAATGGCATTGCCGTTTACTCTTCGCCCGAAGACGACGGTTTCGAGCAGGTCACCACGCTCGACGCCCCGTCGACGATGGGCGCTCTTTTGACCGAACTGCCGCCTGGGGTGCCGGGCCGTCGCGATCGGTCTTCGTTCGTGGATGTTGAAATCGACGGCAATGAACTCGCAAGCGTCACGAACCTTCAGCTTTTCGATGGCGCAAACGCCTTTGCCGTTGCCCACGACAATGGCGAGTGGGAAATCCTGCAGGCTCAAACGATTGAGCTCATCTCAACGGGTGTCTATCGACTATCGAATTTCTTGCGCGGCCAACTCGGCACGGACTTTTTGACGGAGACTTCGGTCTCAAGTGGCGCGAGAATTGTCGCGCTCGATGAAGATCTGACCGCTGTCGACGTCGGCTCTGACCATGTGCGCCTTCCGACGAATTGGCGATATGGTCTCGCCGGTCGCGCGTTCTCTGATCCCAGTTTTGAGACGCGAGCTCACACGCCGAAAGGCATCGGCGAGCGACCCTATCGGCCCGCTCATCTGCGATCGCTGGTGAAGGCGAACGGGGATATTGACCTCTCATGGGTGCGGCGGACCCGGGCCGGTGGTGACAGTTGGGATCAAGTTGAGGTCCCACTGTCAGAGACGAGCGAAGCCTATTCCATCGCCATCAAAGAGGGATCGAGCGTGGTCCGGACGCTTCAAACATCGGCTTCGAATGCGGTCTACTCAGCGGCGGATCAAGCAGCGGACTTTCCAAGTGGCCGACCTGAAATCGGCGTCGATGTCTCACAGCTCTCAGACCGCTTTGGCGCCGGACCTGCGGCCACACTGACGATCCCGGCTTAATTCCAGCACTGGAGAATGCGATGGATTTCAAAGGCGCCGCGAGGCGGCTCACGCCCGAGGACTATCAAAAGGCAGCCGATCTCATCGGATGCGATCTGCCCGCCATTCGCGCCGTCGTTTCAGTCGAAGCGCGGGGCAAGGGCTTTGGCGTTGATGGCCGCCCCATCATCCTTTTCGAGCCCCACATTCTTTATCGGCATTTGGGGCCCGGGGCGAAGCGCAATCGCGCCGTAAAGTATGGGATCGCCGCGCGAAAGTGGGGGGCAATTCCGTATCCGCGCACCCAGGCCGCAAGGTATCGCCAACTCTCAGCGGCGATTTCAATTGACGAAACCGCCGGGCTGAAATCCGCGTCCTGGGGTCTCGGCCAGGTCATGGGATTCAACCATCACGCGGCTGGTTTTGCGACCGTGCAGGACTTTGCCCGCGCGATGACCGCGTCTGAGGGCGACCAACTCCTCGCCATGGCGCGCTTTATCGTAACGAACAAGCTTGACGCCGCCATTCGTGCGCATGACTGGGCGCGGTTTGCACGTGGCTACAATGGCGCCGGGTATCGAAAGAACCGCTACGATACGAAGCTCGCCGCAGCCTATCGACGTCATTCGAGGCAGGCGTCGTCTGCGCCTACGTCTGCGTCTGCGACGAAGGTGAAACATTCCAGCGTCGTCAAAGACATCCAAACGCGGCTCAAGGCCCTCGGTTTTGATCCAGGTCCTGCAGATGGGATTGTGGGTAGGCGAACCTGGGCCGCGGTGCGGGCGTGCTGCGACCTATACGGACAGCCCGTGCCTTCGGTGCTGACCCAGTCCTTCGCCGACACGCTTGATAGCCTCTCAAAAAAGCCAGCGGCGCAAACGAAAACCCTGCTTGATGCGCTCGCTGCGCTTCTCAAGCGTGTTTTCTCTTCCCATTCCAAACCCCCTCAAACCCTCATGAAAGGAGGCGTTGCGATGCCCATTAAACCTTGGTTTCTCTCCAAAGGGATTATCGGAAGCGCGATCACTGTTCTCGCGAGCCTCGGCGGCCTCGTTGGCATCAATGTGGAGCCGGACGTCACCCAGCAGCTGGCCGAGCAAATCGTGCTTATGATCACGGCGGGCGGCGGCATCCTGTCGCTCATCGGCCGTATTTTCGCCACGCGTCGCATTTCGCTCTGACGCGTTGCCGCGATGCACTTGCCCTGAAATTCCTCAATGCCTTAGCCTCTCCCCTAATTGAGGAAGGGCTGGCATTTGAGGGTTTCCGACGCGCTAAAGAGCCGGATCAGTTGCCGAGCGTTTACGGAGCAGCCGGTTGGGCGCGATGTTATCGAGCGCATTCTTGTCCATGCGGGAATGGCGCCGTCCGGCGGAAATCTTCAGCCGTGGCATGTCGACGTACTAGCAGGCTGTGCGCTCGGGAACCTCCTTGATGATGTAAACGCGAAAAGCGATCTGCTCCCGAAAGGTGAGGGGACCGAGTACCAGGTGTATCCGCCGGGCCTTTCCGACCCATACGCCGCCCGGCGATCAAAGTGCGGCGCGGACCTATACAGCATTCTCGGGATCGAACGACATGATCGCGCCGCGCGGATGCGGCAGTTCGCGAGGAACTTCACATTTTTCGACGCGCCGGTCGGACTGTTCATTTCCGTTGATCGGGATATGGGCCCGCCGCAATGGGCTGATCTCGGCATTTTCATTCAGTCCATCATGCTTATGGCTCGCGAAGAGGGGCTACACACCTGCCCGCAGGAAGCGTGGGCCTCATTTTCGAAGACAGTTTCGGCGCATCTTAACCTCCCGGATGAACGGATGTTGTTTTGCGGCATCGCTTTGGGTCTGATGGATGACCAAAAACCGGAAAACGGTTTGCGCACGGATCGCATGTCGCTAGACGAGTTTGTGAGTTTCCATGGCATTTAGAATTCTGAACCCAGTATTCAGCCAGCATTCAGGCCTTTCGGAGTATTCCGTTTTCGCATGAAGACAATTCTGCTCCTCCTTTTCGCGTTCGCGTTCGTGAGCGGCTTGACCGAGCCGCAAGACGCGCATGCTGCTGACTGCTCGTCTGCGGTTCGACAGGCGGAGGCGCAGACCGGTGGACAAGCAATCGGTTCACCGCGGGCCCAACAATCCGGCGGACGAACGGTTTGCGTGGTGACAGTTTTGATCACCGACCCCAGCGGCAAAAGCCCTCCGTCGCGGCGGACCGTGTCTGTGCCTGCGAACTGATTGGCGACACGAAACGATGCGCATCCTCGTTGTTGAAGACGATCCAGACCTCAACCGGCAGCTCTCTGAAACGCTTGTCGATGCAGGCTACGCCGTAGACACCGCAATGGACGGTGAGGAAGGCCACTACCTGGGAGACACAGAGCCCTATGACGCGGTGGTCCTCGACATTGGTCTTCCCCAGATGGACGGGATAAGCATCCTCGAAAGCTGGCGGCGCAATAATCGGGTAATGCCGGTTCTAATTCTGACCGCGAGGGATCGGTGGAGCGACAAGGTTCAGGGCATCGACGCGGGTGCGGATGACTATGTCGCTAAGCCTTTTCACATGGAAGAAGTGCTTGCGAGGCTAAGGGCCTTGACCCGACGAGCAGCCGGCCACGCCTCAAGCGAAATCACATGCGGTCCGGTCGTACTCGATACGCGGACATCGCGGGTTCATGTCGATGGCGCGCCCGTCAAACTCACCTCCCACGAATTCAGGCTTCTTTCCTATCTGATGCATCACCAGGATCGGGTTATTTCGCGAACAGAGCTGACGGAACATCTTTACGATCAGGATTTCGATCGCGATTCCAATACGATAGAGGTTTTTGTCGGGCGCCTTCGCAAGAAACTCGGCACAGACGCCATCGAGACGGTTCGCGGGCTAGGATATCGCCTCACGAGCGGTGATGCGCCGAAGGCCTAGATCGCTCTCCCTCCAATTGACGCTCGCAGCGACGGCGTGGTGCCTCATTGTTTTGGCTGCCGCTGCGCTCGCGCTTACGAGCCTTTACCGCCAAACAGCGATGAGCGCCTTTGAGCGTGAACTTGATCTCTACGTTCTCAATCTGATCGCGGTCGCTGACCTTTCCGATGACATGGAAACCGTGGGTTCAGCCGATCTCGGGAACCCGCGCTTTGGTACTTTTGCATCGGGCTGGTTTTGGCAGATCGCAGAGGTTGATGCGTCAACCTCCATTCTACAATCGAGCTCGCTGGGCGGGCGTTTTGTCGAAATGCCAAGCGCAGTGGACATTCCCTACGATGCTGACTTCTCCCGGTCATACACCGTCGAGCCAGTTGATGAACCGGGTTCGCAGGTCGTGGAGCGCATCATCTTGTTTGAAGACCGCGATCAACCGATATCCTTTGCGGTCGGTGGGGCCTTGTCAGAAGTCGCCGACCAGGCGACGGCGTTTTTCCGGCTTCTGTCGATTGCGCTCGCGGTCGTTGGCATCGGTCTGGTGGTTGCCATGGCACTCGTCATTCGTCTCGGTCTTAGGCCGCTTCGCGCCATGCGCGAGCAATTGACACAAATCCGACAGGGCGCGCGCGAGCGTCTAGATGATCGCTATCCGGACGAATTGGAGCCGCTCGCAGCGGAGCTCAATACGCTGTTCGAATCGAACAACCGCATTATCGAGCGCGCGCGTACCCAGGCTGGTAACTTGGCCCACGCTTTGAAAACCCCGCTTGCCGTTCTTCAAAATGAGAGCGACCGGGTGCCGGCTGTGCCTGGAAAACTCGTTCGTGATCAGGTCGTCTCGATGCGGGAACAGGTCGACTATCACCTCAATCGAGCGAGGATCGCGGCCACGACCTCAGCACGCAGCCGATATCCGATTGACAAAAGCTTGCAGGCGATTTCAAGGACGCTCGCTCAGATACAGCGGGAGAAGTCGATCAAGGTGAGTCATATGGGTGACGACGGCCTTGAGTTCAGAGGCGAGAGCGAAGATTTCGATGAAATCGTCGGAAACCTGCTTGAAAACGCATTCAAATGGGGGACGTCCGAGATCAGAATTTCTCGGGACAAGCCAGAAAACACGATAGAGAAGAAGCTGCGGGTCACCATCGAGGATGATGGACCCGGCGTTTCAGACGAAAATCTCGGCCGGATCGTTGAGCGGGGGCGTCGGCTCGACGAGGCGACACCTGGCACGGGGCTGGGGCTTTCCATCGTCGATGAATTGGTCGGGCTTTATGGTGGTACTCTCGGCTTTTCCCGGTCTGATCTCGGCGGCCTGAAAGTCCAGGTCGAACTACCCGCCGCGGAGACCCGCTAACCTTCTGAAACTACTTAAGCTCCTAAAGGATATTTAACCGGTTCGATCATATCGTTCCAGGATACCCAAAGAAGGAGCCAGCCATCATGGCCGATGGCGATAAAAAAACTCTAGCGATCAAAACCTACCTCGGCCAGTTGCCGGTTAAGGTGCAGGAGCGGCTCCTCAAATCGGTTGAAGCGGCGGCGGAAGCTGCACCCTCGCCGGAGACCGAGGTTATTTTGAAGCTCCTTCGCGAAGTGGTTCGCGAAAAAGAAACCCAGATCCAGCGCTATGGGACACCAATGCGCGGTTTTTGGGAGTTCATCGATCCGCTATTCGTTGATGCTCCTGATAATCGAAAACAAACCGGTCGTATTCCGCGCTCCACTCTACAGCCCATCTGGACGTGGCTTAACGCCGAACTTCTACCAACCCATCTGCCAGATCTCGTAGACCACGCGAAGAAACGACTGGCGGAAGATGATACGCAGGGATCGCAGGCGCTGATTGCCCAAGCAAAGTCTCTCCTGCGCCCCGTCCTGTCGCGTGCGATTGATATGTGCCGTGACAATAAGCAGTTCCGGTCGGGTCTTGCCGAACGCCTCGGTGGTGCGAATGCGCTCGCCCATCTTTCAGATATTTGGTCGGCTTTGGAAACTGAAGCCGATATCGACGTGTTCAAGGAAGAGTTTCCGGGCCTCATTTCATCGCCGTCAAACGCGAAAATTCGGTCACTGCTTGAATTGGTTCAACCGATCGTCGAAGCGAAACCAAATCACGCGCACATTTATCTCGCATTGGTGCAACAGCGGTTCCAGAATCCGGCAGCGGCGCTCAGCCTTGCCGTGATGGCGACGGACAGCGATCAGGCCGATGTTCTATCGAGTAGCCCCTACGCAATCCTTGGTGATTTGCTCCTCTTCGAGATCGCCCTGAAGGCAAAGGCTATCGTCGCCGACCTTGATGGTAGCAAATTGGATGACCAGATCCTTGATCGCGTAGAAGCCTTGGTACGTGAGATGAAGTCGTTCCAAGCCGAAGTAAATCTCGATCCAAACCACGAGTGGGCCGAGAAACTGTCGGATGTTCGCATTCAATTATGCACGGTTCTGAGCCAAGAGCTTTTGAAGGTCAGCAAAGTGGCGCGCGCTCTTTTTGCGCCGCTCGAACAAAACCCAGTTGTCGCTTTGTCGGACGAAAAGAAAACAGATTTCGACGTCCTCATGCGGTTGGCGTCGGCTGGCGACAGTGTACGAAGCGACCTTGGCCTTTCTGACGCAGCGCTCGAAGCAACAATCAAGGTTGAAGCAATCCTTGATCAGGTTGGCACGTCGGTCGTTCCAAAAATTCGATCGGCCAATATCGACGAGCGCGAACTCATAATGGAGTACATGTACGCGGCCGTTGACTATGTGCAGGTTTTACAGGGCCAAGACGCCGCCCGCGTTGTTCGTAGGCTTGCTGAAGCCGCTTATTCAGATAGCCAAACGCGCGACAAGACTGCAGCCTAGAC
>JBCCMK010000060.1:0-13197 GCA_039026395.1 Pseudomonadota bacterium
GCCGGTTTTCCTCAAACGACATACGCAGCATCGCGACGCCGAAATGAGAAAGGGACGGCATCATTTTAACGGCTGGGTTCGCGGTAAGCCTCGCGTCAGATCCAACCAAATAGATCCCAAAGACGAGGATGAACGGCAGGAGCGCCAGAAAGAATCCCGCCGGCCGATCCGGCACATAGTTTATGGCGCGCTTCATGGTGCGGTCGCGGCGTAGGTCATGATCGATAGATGCGGCGGGTGAAGCATTCGTCCACCCGCCAAAACCAATTTCAGGTCAGAGGAGCCCGTCGACGGCCATCTTTGTGAATTCGGAATTGATCCGCAATTTCACATTGTTGGGATCGCCAAGGACCGTGCCATCAGGAAAAGAGATGCCAACGAAGTCTTCGCTTGATGCGCCTTCACCGAATAGGCCGACTTCATAAGAAAACTTCCGCACGAAATCCCAGGTTTCCTGGTGACGCTTGGAATCCATCAGGTCGAGAGCTTCGGCCGGATCATAATACATCTTTGTCGACGCAAGCTGCGCCTTGTACTCCTCAACCGTTGCACCTGACATGTCCGCGAGGTCGGCGATCATCGCTTAAGCTGCGTCGTCGCCGCCATTCATGATCTGCATGGTTTCGTACCATGCGCCGACGAAGGCCTTCACGAAATCGGGATCACTCTCGACCGTATCCGTGTGAAAAAGCATGACATCGACGATCTCTTCCGGGGTCGATGCACTATCAAAAACCCGCTCCGTTCCATCGACACCATTTTGCATGGCAAGCAGCATCGGATTCCACGCAACTGCGTGCTGGATTTCATCTGAGCCGAGCCAGGCAGGCGCGATATCGGCATCGGTGATGTTTACCGTGTTCACGTCGCGCAACGACATGCCGTTTTCTTCGAGCGCGCGGGAAAGGAGATAATGCGAAACCGTGAGTTCAAAGAGGTGGATGGTCTCGCCTTTAAAGTCCTCGATGGATCCAGCGGATTTAGAAAGGATGCCGTCATTGCCGTTCGAGAAGTCACCAGCGAGCGCAATCGTCGTGTCGACGCCGCCCGCTGCAGGGATCGTCAAGCCGTCCATCGAGGCGACAGCCATTCCGTCGAGATCACGCGCAACGAACTGGTTGATGCCGCCGACATAGTCATTGACCTGAATGACCTCGATTTCGACGCCGTATTTTTCGGCCCACTTATCGAGGATGCCGTTTTCGGCCATCCAGCCATAGGGCATGAAGCCAACATAAATATTGTAGCCGACGCGATAGGTTTTTGCCTCGGCGTCAGCAGCGACAAACGGCGCCGTGATGAGGGCCGCGCCTGCGACAAGTGTCAGAGCAAGTTTCTTCAGCATTCCATACCTTCCTGTTTCTAAATATTATGTTTTGAAATCAATGCTTTGGGCCAGGTGGCACCGCTGGCCAGTCTTCGTATAGCGCCGCCGTCAACCAGGCTGTGAGGTCCTCGACAATCGTTTCGACCATCATCTCACCGTCCTCAGCCGTCGACTGGGACGGCGAACCGACAACGCCGGTCGGGGTCGTCGCAGGCATGGCGTAAGAAAACTTCCGACCAGGCGTCACATCGGGCACATCAAAAGCGTGCTCCATGCGCAGCATCTCCGGCCTCAAATGAAGAAGGATCGAGGTCTCGCCGCGATTGGCATGGATGTCGTCACCGTCGCGGAAATAGAGCGCACCGACGCGCTCCGAGATGTCCCAAAGCCCCATCGTTGCAAAACGCATTTCAGGGAATTCGTATCGCAATTGTAAGATGGCGCTTTTCAGTGGCGCGTCATTCGTTCCGTGGCCGGAAAGGAAGAGCAGCTTCTTCAGCCCGTTTGCAGCCGCCCATCGCGCGATCTCGATCGCGACCTGCGTCAGCGTCTGCGGGTGGAGAGAAAACGTGCCTGGCCACTTCTCCGTGTGACCAAGCGAACAGCCATAAGCGAGTGCCGGAAGGAGAAGAATGTCGGCCTTTTCGCACGCCATCTCGGCCAGTGTTTCCGCCGAGATCGTGTCGCAGCCGGTGGCAAGATGAGGTCCATGCTGCTCAGTTGCGCCGACAGGCAGAACCGCAAGATCGCAGCCAGCTGCAATCATTGCGCCAATTTCGTCGCTGGTCATCAAATCAAGACGCGCCATGCAGGACCTTCACGTTTTTTCAACGCCGTGGAGCAACCGATGTGCCACCGTGAATTCGTCAATCACCTCAGCAATTTAGCGTCGAAGGGCCACTGCCCCAACGGATGATCTGCTCAGGATTTAGGCAATGGCGCGAATTTTAGCATGAATGATGGTCGCCCAAGCGTGTTGCGGCGGCAGGCAGGCACGCAAAACCACCAATCCTCCGTGGCCTTGAACTTGCTCCCCTTAAAGCACTTGGAATTGGAGCCCACCGATGAACGACCCCAAACAGATCGACGACATGCGCAAACAACTGGAAGCTGCTGGCGTCCAATACTGCTTTGCAACCTATGTCGACATTCACGGCGTCCCGAAAGCGAAGGCCGTACCGCTTTCTGCTTTTGAGAAAATGTGCGCGGGTTCGGAACTTTTCACGGTCGGCGCCATGGAAGGGATGGGCCTCATCGGACCGGAAAAGGACGAATGCGCGGCTGTGCCCGATCTCGACAGCTTGATGATCTTCCCGTGGGATTCGCGCTACGCCTGGTTTGCCTCTGACCTCTGGTATGACGGCGCGCCCTACCCAAATTGCTCACGCGTGATCCTGAAGCGTAACCTAGAAGCCGCCCGTGCCAAGGGATTTGGCATGAACCTCGGTGTCGAGACGGAGTTCTACGTTTTCCGCGAGAGCGATGCGGGTCTGGAGCCGATCCAAGCGCAAAAGCATGTCGGCCTTTGCCCGGCTTACGACGTTCACCAGACGATCCAATCCATGCCGTTTCTCGATCGGATGGTCGACGCAATGAACACGCTCGGTTGGAACGTCTATTCCTTCGATGCCGAAGGTGGAAACGGGCAGCATGAACTTGATTTCGCTTATGCCGACGCGCTGACAATGGCGGATCGGCTGGTCTTCTTCCGGTTTATGGCAAAGACGATCGCGCAGGAGATGGGGCTGATCGCGAGCTTCATGCCGAAGCCCTATGCGGGAGACTTCAGGTCGGGCGCGCATTTCAATATGTCACTTTATGACGTTGAAACTGGCGAGAACCTCTTCGCCGGTCCATCCGGCGAAATGGCCGAGGCGCACGGCATTCCTTTCCCCGATCTCGGCTATCATTTCGTGGCGGGTACGCTGGCCCACGCCGACGCGATCACTGCAGTCACCTGCCCGACCCACAACTCGTATAAGGGGTTGCTGGCTCAGGGGCAGATGGCTGATATGAGCTGGGCACCGGTCCTGAAGGCCTATGGCAAAAACAATCGGTCAGCGATGCTCCGGCTCCCCATGAACCGACCATGCGTTGAAAATCGAGCGCCGGACATCGCCTGCAACTTCTATCTTGGCGCCGCGATGTCGATCGCCGCTGGACTTCAGGGCATTGACGCCGCGAGTGACCCGGGCGCGCCTATGAATGACAACCTTTACCTGCGCCTTGATAAGCCGTCGGCCTCGGGCCGCATTCCGCTAGAGGGTGGCGGGCATGTGGATCGTCTGCCGCGCACCCTCCTTGAAGCCCTCCAGCGTTTCGAGACATCAGACCTCGCCGAAAAAGCGCTCGGGACGGAGATGAAGGACATCTTCCTCGGCTGGAAGATGAAAGAGTGGGAGCGCGATTTCTATGCCGTCGATCAGGGAGAACGGGACCGTGTGGTCACTGCCGTTTGAGACGGGAATAGGAATAAACTAACTCGAGCCCATGACTACAACGACCAGGGTAGTTCTACCTAAGCGCTGCCTTTAGCAAAGCTCTGTATTCGGGCAGCGCAAGGTTCGACAAATCGCACGCCTGCCGAAATGAAAACCATTCAAGGTCTGAATGCTCGTGATTATTGATGGTGGGTTCTCCTCCTTCCCAATTTTCAACTCGAAAGAATAGATAAGTTGGAGGCTCCTCAACGCTGACGTGAATGTCTTCAATCGTGTAGAAATAGATCATACACAAAGGATTGATGGCAAGTTCTTCGCCGAGTTCCCGCTTTAACGTTTGCTCGGGCTCCTCGCCCTCTTCAACTTTTCCACCGATGAAATCCCAACAATTCGGATAGTTTGCCCGAAAGTGCGAACGTCTACCGAGTAGCGCTTTACCGTCCTTTAGAATTAAAGCGCATGCGTATGTGGCGTTTCGAACTGTATTGCGCATTCTACGTCTGCGACCATCTTTGACTGACCCAATTATACCGGACCTTTTACAAGGTCAGAAGGTAGCTTTGCCTACTTATAGGTTCCAAATCTACTCCCTCAGCGCCGAGTCATGACCTCAGCATCCGTTCCACATATTGCTTGAACTCGTCGACATAGACTTCAAGCCAGTCGTGGAGGTAACCGGGTTCAGGTGAAGCGTAAGCCGCGCCTTCTTGGACGCGTTTGACCATGGCTTTGTCTTCTGCTGTCGCCGTCAGAATGATCTGGCGGACCGCCTCGACGAAGCCGTCCGGGTCTTCCATGCCCTCCATTGCGGCCTTCGAAAACGAAAGCCCCCAACGCGCGTTCGTGCGGTCGACACCGCGCGGTTCAAGCGCGATCCACCACATAAAATTTCCATCAATTGCAGCCAGCCCGTTCGGATACATGCCGATCACATGGAGGCGCCGGTTCTCATCGTCGTTTAGTTTCAGATTGTGGACCTCGGGGAAATAGTCCTCGGTGTACGAATTGTGGTGAAACGAGAAATGCTCGTGGCCTTCGGGACCGCGCTCGGCGTGGTTGGTCGGATTTGATGGCCCGATACTCTCCTTGTGAGCGTAAGTGACGTGATAGCTCTCAATGAAGTTTTCAAAGACGAACTTCCAGTTCCCGATCCACTCCTCTTCGTGGACGATAATTCGATCCTCGTAACCCTCAATATCGTGGTTCTGAATGTAGTCGCCAAGCTTCGCCAGACGCTCTGATGGCGGCGGAAGGTCTTTACGACGTGACACGAAGATGAAACCGAGAGCCGTCTCGCACGCCAACTCTTCGAGGGAGAGTTCGCGGGTGTTGACCTTGCAAAAACCATCGCGGTCCGTGACGCCGATCAGCTGGCCGTCGCGATTGTAGGTCCAGGCGTGATACGGGCAGACGACGCGGCGGCTGTTGCCTTTGCCTTCAAAAAGCGTCGCGTAGCGATGAAGACAGAAGTTTGCAAAGGCCTTGATCGATCCATCATCTTGGCGAACGAGAGCGATCGGGCGGTCGCCGACTTTTGCTGTCATGTAGTCGCCCGGATTGGGGATATCGCCGACCCGCGTGACCATCACCCAGTCCTGGTCGAAGATCTTCTCCTGCTCGAGCGCCACCGTCTCCGGATCAGTGTAAGCGCGCTGGGGCGCGGCGCGAAGAGTGTGCTCGGCTTGGGCGTCTAGCATAATCAACCTCACATTGGATGAGGTCTAAACTAGGGCATGCTTACGCGGATGGCATGCCTGTTTAAGTGGCAAACACGATCGAAACCCTCTCGATCCTATCCGGTCTTACTCGCGAGAAACGCCCTCCAGCCGCCAAACTTTGTGATGTCCGTTGCGCCCTGTAGGCCCGCCGTTTCGCAAATGAACCCGGTGACGCTTGATCCGTCTTCCAGTTCCACTTGGCCGAGACCGAGCGGCGCTGGGATGCCGGCAAGAAAACTCCCGACTTCCGATTTTGGAAGCGCCCAGACTTCCAAATCGATCTTGGCGCCGCCCTTATCGCTGCGCACCATACCGGGCCGCAGGGGCGGCCCGCCGGCAAGCGCGTGTAAGCTGTAGGACGGCGCACTCGTTGTCGCCTTCAGGAAACGTCCACCGCGATCGGTCAATTGGTGATTGAGCGGCAAACCGGACATGTGCGCACCGCAGACCGCAATCGCGAGCTCGTTTGGTGCAGCTTCGGTCGTAACAGTACGCTGGGGCGGGAGCATTGCCGGTGTGGCGCCCAATCTGCGGCCATCAACGCGCTCCAAATCCGCAGCAAGTGACGCAACACGATGATCGAGACCGGCCTCGGCTAGAAGCGTCACGCTGCCTGGTCGACCATCCGCGCGCGCGGCAACGGGAACTGCAATCCCGCACATGTCCAGAAGATTGACGAAATTGGTATAGGTCCCGAAGCGCGAGTTTGGTCCGATTGGATCGGCCTCCAAATCCACGACCGAATAGAAGGTCGGGGTTGTCGGCACACAGAGAAGGTCAATTTCGGCAAGGAGCGGCTCCACCGCGCGCTTCAGCTCCGCGAGGCGGTACATGCCATTAAACTTCTGCGACGCGGTCAATTTACCCGCTGGTTCAATGATCGCGCGCGTTGTCGGATGAAGCGAATCCGGATTGGTCGTCACGAGGTCTTCGATCGCGGCAAAACGCTCCGCGACCCACGCGCCCTCATAGAGCATGCGAGCGACCGCATAAAAGGGCTCGAAGTCGAGTTCGACAATAACGTGGCCGTCGGCTTCAAGGCGCTCGATTGCCGATGCGAACGACGCCGCTTGAACCGCGTCACCAAAAAACTCTCGACTGGCATCAGTCGGCACGCCAATCCGAAACCCGCTGGCGGATGCTCCAAACCGCGCGACGGGTATTGGTTTTGACCAGGCCTCGTGAGCGTCATACCCAGCCGCTGCCTCATAAGCAGTGTAGGCATCCTCAACGGTGAGAGCAAAAACGGAGACCGTATCGAGGGTCCGGCAAGCGGGAACGACACCACCATTTGAGATCGCGCCAAGCGTCGGCTTCAAACCGACGATGTTCTGGAGAGCCGCTGGCACCCGTCCCGAGCCTGCCGTGTCGGTCCCAAGAGCGAACGGGACTATACCGTGCGCCACCGCGGTGGCGGAGCCAGCTGACGAGCCACCTGGCACGATATCTGGATCGATCGCGTTTTTGGGAATGGGGTATGGGCTTCTGACGCCCACAAGGCCGGTCGCAAACTGATCGAGATTGGTCTTGCCAATGGGGATTGCGCCCGCTTGCCGTAGCTGCGTGATGACGAAAGCATCTTTATCCGGCGTATAGGCAAAGGCGGGACAAGCAGCGGTTGTCGGCACACCGGCAACGTCGATATTGTCCTTTACGGCGAACGGCACGCCCCAAAGCGGCTTTTCGGGATCAAAATTGCCGAGTTCCGCAGCGTCTGTGATAACGTCGTCCAAACTTCTGAGATGGATGAAGATGCCCGGGTCGCCTATGTGTTGGATCCGGCGATAAATGGCAGTCAAAACCTCAATGACGGTGGCACCATCGGCGTATGCGTTTTTGAAATCAGCGAGCGTAAAGGGGGCTGTCGACATGGTGTGGCTCCGAACACATTGGGCGGGCATCAAAGAGGGAGATGAGTGAGATCGAGACTATCGAGCGTTGGACTGGGGCGTCTTAACCGGTGGAGGCCGCTTTCACATCCCTCAAAATTCAGTCCTTAGCCAAATGCCATATGGACGATCGTTTCGAGACCTCGCACAATTCGATTTCACAAGCTGCGAACCCGAGCCCCGACGTCGTGAATGCGTGTTCACCAGATCCCTCTTGAACGCCTGTCCCCAGATGCTTTTTCGCCGTTTGGGCATGTCTTAGCGGCGGGTAACCGGTCTCCAGATTTTTCGCGGCCGTTGCTCGACAATTGGCGTTTTCCCTTCGCGAGCGACGCGCCACCGCGCCTTCAGATCATGCGGTATCACGCACAACAGATGCGACTTACACTCTTTGAGAGACATGTGTTCGTCACTGAAGCGCGGTTCCCGATCGATGGCGCGAAAGGTGTTATCGTCGTCGCTGGCAATACTGTTGGGGATGACCTTCCAGATCCCAAAGCCACACACGCTTTCCTGATCGATGGTTCGGCAGGGCTCATGCTAAAATCTGGCGTGTGGCACGGTTTGGATTGTTTTCCGGTCGATGCACCACACTCGGATTTTTTGTTTCTGAGTGATGAGAAAACCGAAGTGGAGATCGAAACGGTCGGTCATGGCGAACGCACGCAACTCTTCGATTTCGCACCCGATGTCGAGTTTGTCGTGACGGACCCAGATGGGCTCATGGTTCGGTGACGGTTAGGCCACCGAACCAAATCCAAGACAATTAGAACGTTGGCAGTTCCGGAAGCGGTTCTCCCAGCCATTTCTCAGAGATTGCATCGAGCTCACCACCGAGCTTCTTGTGCAAAATGAAAACGTTCACCCACTGGAGAAGGTCGAAATTACCCTTCTTCACGCCGATAAATGACGGCGATTCCTTGAGGATGAACTTGGTTTCAATGCCGAGCTCGGGATTGCTGTTGGCTGCTTGAAGCGCGACCATATTGCCAGAAACCAACACATCGACTTGTCCGGAGGTGAATGCTGCGAGCGTGGCGGCATTATCACCGAAGCGGATGATTTCGGTGCCCTCCGGCGCGATCTTTGTGAGTTCGAGATCCTCAAGCGTTCCGCCCGTCAGACCAACTTTCATGCCGGCGAGGTCAGTGACTGACGCGATTGATTTGTCACTTCCAGCAAATGCACCGGAATAAAACGGCGCATAGGCTGCCGAAAACCAGATCGATTTCGCCCGCTCCGGGTTTGCGCCCATTGTCGAGACAACCAAATCAACGCGATCCGTTTCCAGGAACGGGATCCGCTGCTTCGACACGACGGGCACGATTTCTAACTCGACGCCCAAATCTTCAGCGATCAGTTTTGCAACATCGACATCATAGCCTTCATGCTCACCGTCTGCGCCTAGCGATCCGAAGGGTGCGAAGTTTTCAGGCACAGCAATCTGTATCGTGCCTTCCGATAAGATGTCTGAGAGATCAGCGTGCGCCGATATCGGAAATGCGACGATCGCCGCTGCTGCTAGCATTTTTAGGAACTTCATGGGGTTCTCCTCTTCATGTTTAGCCAGCACCTTGCGCCGACCCTCTCTTTGAGACCGAGCCCAGCCTCGTCTCAAGCCGCCGGGAGGCGACCGAGAGCGGAAAGCATAGGCAAAAATAGATGAGCGCCATCAGCGGGAAAATGACGAAGGGTTCGGTTCCTTCGACCGGCGCATTCGCCCATCGTTTGCCAATCGCCATCAGATCGGAAAACCCGATGATGTAGGCGAGCGACGTTCCCTTGATAATCTGCACCATGAAGCCAACTGTCGGGGCGAGCGCGACGCGAATGGCTTGGGGCAGGATCACGAGGCGAAGTGTATTCGTGAACGAGAGACCAAGTGCGCGAGAACCCTCCCACTGGCCGATGTTGATACTCTGCAATGCCCCGCGCCAGACATCGGCCATATAGGCGCTTGCGTAGAGCGTCAGTGATATGATCGCCGCCACCCAAGGGTTCACATCAACCCCGAACACGCGCGGCATCCCGAGCCCCGATAAGAAGAGAAGCATGAGGAGCGGCGTCGATTGAAAGAACCAGATCCAGCTATTAGCGATCGCCCGGCTTGCGCGGCTCGGCAAAAGATGGAGGAAGGCCATTAGGCCGCCAAAAAGGCCTCCGCCGATGAAGGCAATCAGCGACAGGTAGATCGTGAATTGAGTAGCGTCGAGCAGCTGAAAGAGGACGATCCCCTCTGGCTTACCGAAAAGAGCGATAAAGGCGTCCCTCACGATACGGTCTGCCAGCGAAAGAGGTAGGAATGGAGCGCTTTAAGCGCGCCCTTAAACGCCAGTGACATGCCAATATAAATGACCGTGAGTGTGATGAAGACCTCAAACGAGCGGAAGCTCCGGCTATCGATAAAGACACCCGCATGGGTAAGGTCCTCGACGCCAATCTCGGAAATCACGCCCGTCGTCAGGAACAGAAAAATGAATTGCGCGCTGAGCGAAGGGAACATCTTCGCGACCGCTTGAGGCAAGACAATCCGGCCGAAAATGACCGGCGATCGAAGGCCTAAAGCGCGCGCTGCTTCGACGTGACCGACGTCTACGCCGGAATAACCGGCGCGCAAGATCTCGGTAAAATAGGCCGAGAAGTTCAGCGTCAGCGCCAGCAACGCGTGCGCCCAAAATGGCCACTGATATCCCAGAAGAAGCGGCAGTCCGAACGCGACAAAGAACAGCTGAACAATGAGGGGCGTGTTGCGAACAATCTCTGTGTAGACGGCAGCAACCGCGCCAAGCACGGGCATGCGCGCATGTCGTGCCGTCGACAGCGCAAGCGCGCACACCATGCCGAGGACGCCTGCAGTGATCGTCAGCGCCGCACTTAGCAGTGCACCGTCGAAGAGAAGACGGAGATACTCTTCGCTTCTGTAAATCTCGAAGAAACGGAGTTCCAATTCCCGCCCCGATGGCCTTTTCGACAATCGGACCGAAGACGCGCTAAAGTGTCAAACGCCGGAGCTTGGTTGTGGGCATGCAATGCGAGGAATGATCAGAATATCGGCAGAAGAGGCAGGGAAATGCCTAATTGATGGCTGCGTTTGAATGCCGCTCATGAGACCCACAGCTTGGTGTAAGGGAAGTCCTCGGCCACATACTCCATTACCGCGTGGCCTTGAGACGCTTTGGCAGCCGCCGCCCGTGTCAGAAGTCAGGTTTGGCTGCGAGCGAAGTTTGAGGTCCCGTCACTGCGTCTATTGCCGAGACGTGTTTGGTGGACCGGAGATGGTTCGGGCGCTGCTGGGATTAAGGCTGCCGCTTCGGACGGTGGGCTTGATGTAGCTGGGTCTGGGGAGCCGGTAGTCGCTCGCGGTCCTGATGTTCAGGAGCCGTCGCCATGACTGTTCCCGTTGCAAAGAGCGCCGAGTGTCATCCCAGCTTTAAGGCGGCTGCTAAGCCTCTATGCACCAAGCGATCGTCCATTTCGCCGGTTACATTGCGCCTCACACCGGATGAGCGGGTGAAGCTTGAAGAGCTGGCTGATGGCATGACGCTGAGCGCCTACATTCGCGCCTGCGTCTTCGCCAAAGAAGAGCGGCGACGCAAGCGACGACCAAAGTCGGTGGTCGAGGACAAGAAAGCCATCGCCGAGGCTTTAGCTCTTCTTGGCCAGTCTCGTATCGCCAGCAATCTCAATCAGCTGGCGTATCACGCCAATATCGGTGTGCACGCGGCAAAATTGCGGCTGACGCTGGTGAGATAAGATCGACGGTCGGTGTTGTTTTTCGACAGTTCAATCTCGTGCGCCGGCTTCGTGTTTTCACAAATGTTTTGATTGGTAACCTTGAGAACATGCCCCACTGGAAGGGGAATCTTGGCTTGTTTTCCGCCGCGCAAAAATGCGCTGCATATGCAGCTTTAAAGCGCGTTGGTATAGGTAAGCAAGCGCTACAACGCGGTTCCACCTTGTCAGGCGGGCAACAACAGCGGGCGGCGATTGCGCGATCCCTCGTTCAAGGTGCAAAAATCCTCATTGCTGACGAACCCATCGCATCACTCGATCCCTCCTCCGCCCGCAAGGTGATGGACACCTTGTCTGAACTTAATCGGAAAGACGGAATCACGGTCCTCGTTTCACTCCATCAGGTTGAGTACGCGCTGAACCATTGTCCTCGCACAATTGCATTGCGCAACGGCGAGGTCGTTTACGACGGGCCCTCAAACGCTCTGACACCGGACTTTCTCGGCGAATTTTATGGCGCTGAAAGCTAAGAGCTTTTTCTTCCTGGCCTGGAATCGAAAGAGACAGAGAGCAGATCCCAAGGCCTTGATGTCGGTGATCTGTCTCCCGCTGCCGATTGATCCGAGCGGCCAGCACGACACCCTTCAATCGAGCACTAAGGAGACATCAAATGCTCAGGAGAACGTTCATTGCAGGGACTTTGGCCGCAAGCGCTTTGACCATGTCCTCGGCCGCCGCGGAGGACAAATTGGAAGTCAACTTTGGCATCATCTCAACAGAGTCGATAGCCAACTTGAAGTCCACTTGGACGCCTTTCCTTGAGGCCATGGAAGAATATACAGGCATCAAGATCAACGCGTGTTTCGCACGTGACTACGCCGGTGTCATCGAAGGCATGCGCTTCGACAAAGTTCAAGTTGCATGGTTTGGGAACAAGTCAGCATTGGAAGCCTTTGACCGTGCAAATGCGGAGAGCTTCGCGCAAACGATCAATAGCGAAGGCAACCCGGGTTACTGGTCACTTCTCCTTACGCACAAGGACAGCCCTCTCAACTCGCTAGAAGATGTCCTGAAGTGAGATGGTACCCTGAATTTCGGTATCGGTGACCCGAACTCAACTCCGGGTTTCCTCGTTCCGACGACCTACATTTTCGCGCGCAACAATGTGGAGCCGTCCGAGTGCTTTAAGACCGTTCGCAATGCAAACCATGAAGCCAACGCTCTCGCCGCCGCGAAGCAGCAAGTCGACTTTGTAACAAACAACACTGAGAATATGCGCCGGCTCGAGAAGACTCGTCCAGAAGATCACGCGAACCTAAAAGTGATCTGGCAGTCGCCGCTGATCCGGTCCGACCCGCTGGTCTGGCGTAAAGATTTGGATGATGATCTGAAATCCAAGATTTACACGTTCATCATGACCTATGACCGCATCGGATCTCCCGAAGAAGTCGCAGAAGCCAGAGCCGTTTTGGCTGACTTACAATCGGCTCCATTCCGTCCATCCTCCGACGCGCAATTGTATCCGATCCGGACCCTTGAGATTAACAAGGACATGCTAAAGATCCGCGCTGACGACAAGCTCAGCAACGGACGGGGCTACAAGATGCTAACCGTCCTGGACGAGTTCACACGGCAGGCCCTGGCAGTGAAGGTTCGCACTAAGATGGGAGCCGACGATGTCCTCGAAGCGCTCTATCCGCTGCTCCTGAGCCACGGCGTACCAGAGTACATCCGATCAGATAACGGACCAGAGTTCGCGGCCGAAGAACTACAGCACTGGCTTCGACGCGTCGGCATCAAGCCGATCCGCATCCATCCGGGTTCCCCCCTCTCAGCGATTGCAAGCAATCGCTTGCCGGGGCAGCGCATGGGAGAACGGATACAACGAACGCTTCAACGCAACACTGCGTCGAGAGGTTCTGAACGCGGAATGGTTCACAACCACCGAGCAGGCGCAGATCGTCATCAATCACTGGCTCAAACAGTACAATCACACCCGACCGCATCAGGCCCTCAATATGCGCCCGCCAGTGCCAGAAACCTTATTAGAGAAACCGCAAATTACCGGCCCAGCAACAGGGGGCTAGACA
>JBCCMK010000061.1:0-12261 GCA_039026395.1 Pseudomonadota bacterium
CGGCCATCTCGGCGGAAAATCTCGATACGCGCGTCTTCGTTCGTGCTGACCGCACCGTTGATTACGGCAATGTGATGCGGGTCATGGGGCGGATATCGTCGGCTGGTTACACGCGCATCGGCCTCGTCTCAGAGACGGAGCAGGAGAACTGATCGGGTGCGCGTCGGGGTCACCTTTTCTTCGGTTGGGCACGTTGCGATCCTTGCCTTTGCGCTCATTTCGCTACCCTCGCCGGACCAGTTTGACGCGTCACTTTCGGAGCCGTTGCCCGTTGAATTGGTATCGGTGGAAGAGCTGACAAACCTTCGTCAGGGTGAGTTGGACGCGCCGGAAGAAGAAACGCCTGCGAACGTTCCCACCCCTGAACCGGAACCTGACGTGGCTGAAGAGCCGGCGGAGCAGGAAGAGGTCGTGGTGGAAGAGCAGCCGGAACCCGCACCAATCCCAGAACCGGAGCCCGCAGCTGAGCCCGAGCCAACGCCTGAACCGCTGCCGGAGCCAGAAGACGTCGCCGAGCCGACCACGGAACCGGTGACTGAGCCGGAAGCGCCGGTCGAGGCCGAGGTTGAGCCGGAACCAACGCCCGAACCGACGCCGGAGACGGCACTCGCGGAGCCCATACCTTTGCCGAACACGCGTCCAAACAATATTCCGCAGCGACCGCGCCAAGCACAACGCCAGCCCGAGCCTGAAGAGCAAGAGGACGAGTCCTTTGCGGCAGATCGGATCGCTGCGCTCTTGGACAAGTCGCAAGATCAGTCGCAACGCGAATCGCAAGGGCAGGGAGCCGGTAGCCAGCAGGCTTCGCTCGGAGCACCGTCTGGCTCTGAAACCGCGATGAGCCAGAGCGAATTGGATTATCTGCGTTCACAGATCTCGCGTTGCTGGAGCCCGCCAGTAGGCGCCGCCGACCCCGAAGCTCTGGTGGTTCGGGTGCAAATCGCGCTTGATCCAGCGGGCAATCTTACAAACGCCGAAATTTTAGAGTTTCGAGCGTCCCCGATCGGTCAAGCGGCCGCTGACAGCGCTCTAAGGGCGGTGAGGCGCTGCCAACCCTATGATTTACCGGCCGCGAAATATGATGCGTGGTCGCGGATCAGCCTTCGATTTGATCCACGCGATATGCTGAGATGAGATGTGACATGATGGTGAAAAAGGTCAGCATGGATAGTGTACTCCTAAGACGTGTGGGCTCGCTGCTTGGGGCTTTGGTCCTTGCCGTTTTTATAGTCGGGGCTCGTCCAGCGCATGCCCTTCTTGAAATCGACATTACCCAAGGTGTGGCCGAGCCTCTGCCGATCGCGATCACTGATTTCAATGCGGGAACCGGCGCTGAAGGCCAGCTTGGCGCGGATATCTCCAGCGTGATCACCTCAAATCTTCAGCGCTCCGGGCTATTCACTCCAATAAACAAGCAAGCCTTTATCGAAAATATCAGTGATTTCAGCCAAATCCCTCGGTTTCAGGATTGGCGGATCATTGACGCGCAAGCGCTCGTGTCTGGCAATGTGACCCGCCAGGCCGATGGCCGATTGCGCGCGGAATTCCGCCTTTGGGACGTGTTCGCTGCTGAACAGATGCTGGGCCAGCAATATTTCACATCGCCGGAAAATTGGCGGCGGGTTGCGCACATCATCTCTGACGCGATTTATGAGCGCTTGACCGGTGAACGCGGCTATTTCGATACGCGCGTCGTTTTTGTCGATGAGAGCGGCCCGAAGGATCGCCGCGTGAAGCGTCTCGCGATCATGGACCAGGACGGGTTCAACGTCCGCTATCTCACGAATGGGTCTGACCTTGTACTGACACCGCGGTTTTCACCGACAAACCAAGAAATCACCTACATGTCGTACGCGACCGGTGATCCCCGGGTCTATCTGCTCAATATCGAGACGGGGCAGCGGGAAATTGTCGGCAATTTTCCGGGCATGACCTTTTCGCCGCGCTTTTCACCGGATGGTCAGTCGGTCGTGATGAGCCTGCAGCAGGGCGGAAACGCAAATATTTATCGCATGGATTTGCGCTCACGGTCGACGACCAGACTGACCAACTCGGCGGCAATCGATACCGCACCGTCTTTCTCTCCGAATGGCCAGCAGGTCGTCTTCGAGAGTGATAGGGGTGGATCGCAACAGCTTTACGTGATGAACGCAGGCGGAGGCGAAGCGCGCCGGATTTCATTCGGATCCGGTCGCTATTCAACGCCGGTCTGGTCGCCGCGCGGTGATTTGATCGCCTTTACGAAGCAACAGAGCGGGAAATTCCTGATCGGCGTCATGCGGCCCGATGGTACGGGTGAGCGCATTTTGACCGAGGGTTTTCACAATGAGGGGCCGACCTGGTCACCGAATGGTCGCGTTTTGATGTTCTTCCGCGATGTACGCGGGGCCGCGGGTGGACCGCAGCTTTGGACGGTCGATCTGACAGGGCGCAACGAGCAGCAGATTGCGACGCCAGCATTTGCGTCCGATCCGGCGTGGTCGCCCTTGCTTAACTGATGGGGGGCCGGTAGTTTTCGACCGGCCTTTGATGGGGAGTTGAGGCCGCCTCCCGATCGGCGCTTACGAGGGCGCCAAGCGGCGGACATGGGACAAATTGGAGTAGCCCGATGAAGAGTATCGCGTTTGGATCAAACCCATTCCGGGTTCTATTGATCATTTTTATGGCTGCTTTTGCCGCGGCGTGCGCAGGCAATCAGAAGGCGACGGATGCAAGCCTCGCAGGCGCAGCAACGCCAGGATCGGCTCAGGATTTCGTGGTCAACGTGGGAGACCGTGTATTCTTCTCGGTTGATTCAACGCAGCTTTCACCGCAGGCGCGCTCAACGCTCGACAAGCAAGCGCAATGGCTCAATCAGTATGCGAACTACGCGATTACGGTTGAGGGTCACGCAGACGAGCGCGGCACCCGCGAATACAATATCGGGCTCTCGGCCAGGCGTGGGAACGCCGTGCGGAACTATCTTGTTTCGCAAGGCGTCGCAGCAAGCCGTCTTCGCTCTGTAGCGTTTGGCAAGGAGCGCCCGGTCGCAGTCTGCGATGATGAAAGCTGCTGGAGCCAAAACCGGCGGTCGGTCACAGTGCTTGGCGGCGCGGGTAGCTGATCCGCCATGTTGGGTCGTGTTCTTTGTGTTGGACTGCTTGCAGCGTTTGCAAGCCAAGCGTCTGCGCAAACGCAGCAGGACTTTTTCTTCCTGCAGGATCGCGTAACGCGGCTTGAGCAAACGCTTGGTGGCGGCGGCGCCGATCCTCAATCGGCCGCCGCGCTCGCAATTCGCATCGACCAACTCGAAGAGCAGGTGCGCGTCCTGCGCGGGCAGGCGGATGAAGCCAACTTCCGCGCGCAGCAATTGGAAGAGCAGCTTCGCCGCTTTCAAGAGGATGTGGAATTTCGATTCCGCGAGCTCCAAGGCGGCGGGATCACGGCTATCCCAGACAATACGCCTCTGCAACCGGCGCCCATTGATCCGGGAACGCTAGCCGGTGGCCTCGCTTCGGGTCGGCAGTCCCCTGGTGAGCAGATTTTGGGAACGCTTTCGATTGATCCGGGAGCCAGCGATCCGATCGGCGCGATCGCCAGCCGCCCCCTCGATCTGGGCGTTCTTTCCGGCACCAATTCCGCGCAGCCCATCGAACAGTCTGGTGACCAGTTGGCGCTCGCCGTTCAACGCGATCCGAGATCCGAATTCGAACTCGGCTATAGTCTCTTCATCACCGGCGATTATCAGACTGCAGAGCAGGTCTTTTTGGATGTGATCGCATCCTTCCCCGGCGATCCGGTGGTCTCGGAAGCGACCTACTGGGCCGGCGAGACCTATTTCGCGCGCGGTCAGTTCCGCGAGGCGGCTGATCGATTTCTGACGACGTATACCGAGTTCGCGAGCAGCGATGAGGCAGCGCCCGGGCTTTTGAAGCTCGCACTCTCTCTTGATGCGCTGGGTGAAACGGATGCCGCATGCCAGACCATTGGCGAACTCCGTTCGAAATTCGGGACGTCGCGGCCTGATTTGGTCGAACGGGGTAATCTCGAGGCCGGTCGGCTCGGCTGCTAGACAATGAGCCGAGATGATCTCCCGGCTCGGATTTTTCCATCTTTCGACGCGCTCAAAGACGCATCAGGCTTTGCGCTAGGTGTCTCTGGCGGATCTGATTCGATCGCTCTCTTTCACATCTTTTCCGCGTGGAGAGCGGCATCCAGCGACAACCGACCGGCTTTTGTCTTCGCTGTCGATCATGGCATGCGATCAGAGGCCGCCGATGAATGCCGGGATGTCATGGCGTTAGCCACCCGCCTCGGCCTTCAATCGCAAACGCTTACCCTTTCGAAAAAGCCGAAAAACATGTCCGAGGCACGCGATGCCCGATATGCCGCTCTCATTTCGGCCATGCGCTCGCACGGGCTTTCCCATTTGCTTCTCGGTCACCAGGCTGATGATCAAGCGGAAACACAGCTCTACCGTTGGGTGAGTGGCACTGGAATAGATGGTCTTGGTGCGATGCGGCCCATGTCGGAGCGCGATGGGATCACACTTGTCCGTCCGCTTCTGGCTGAGCGTCGGAAAGATCTGAGACGCCATCTCGTCGAACTTGGCGTCGACTGGAATGATGACCCGACAAACGCTGACACAGACCACGTCAGAACGCGAATGCGCCGCACACTCGCCGGACTTGAAAAAGATGGCTTTGATCCAAGGCGCGCAGCTGCCTTTGCCAGACGCGCTCAAAGGGCCAGCGACGCTCTCAATTCGGCCGTTGACGGTATTGTGAACGACCATGTGCATGTCGCGCTTTGGGGAGATGTGAGCATCACCCGCGAAACGTTTCTGGATTTACCGGAAGAGCTGCAAATCAGGCTACTGGCGCGACTGCTCCATATAGCGCGGGGCCATAACCCGAGGCATTTGGAGAAGCTTGAGAGCGCACTTGACGCGCTATTGCAGGGTTCCGATGGAACCACAACGGTCGCAGGGTGCGATGTGCGGTTCATCGATCAGACCCTCCGAGTGGCCCGCGAAGCGCGACATCTACCGGATCCGATAATAGCGTCTGCAGTCGCTTCGACGCGCTGGGATGCGCGCTACGCGATAACTTTTCACGGCATGTCGAGCGGCGCTCCTGGCGAAAACTGGATGGTCGCCCCGGGGCAAGCACTTGGCCTCGATCGACACGCAATTTTGAAAGACCTGCCGGAACACGCCAGAAACACGGTTCCCGTGCTCTTCGACGGGAAAAAAGACGTGGTTTTCAGCCCTTTTGACGTCGAGCAAAGCATTTTTAACGCCGAGTTTGTACCCGCATCGGTAGAGAGCTTTAACCTCGTCCGCGAGAGTAGTGCGGCATGGCGACCGCTTTCAGTTGGCAAAATCGAGTGATGCCCTTATCTTCTAGCGTGAAACTAGGCTTCGAACACAGTGCCAGCTGCGGCTGGATCGAGGAACCTTTATGAACCCCAATTTTCGGAATTTCGCTCTTTGGGTCATCATAGCGCTACTCCTAATTGCGCTTTTCAACCTTTTCCAAGGCCCAACCGAGCGCACGCGATCAAATGAAATCGCGTTTTCTCAGCTCCTTACGGAAGTTGATCAGGGCAATATCCGTGAGGTCACTATCTCGGGAAGCAGCGTTTACGGGACGTACAATGATGGCCGTCCGTTCACGACCTATGCGCCTGAAGATCCGTCACTCGTAGATCGGCTTTACGAAAAAGGTGTCGCAATCAACGCCAAGCCGCCGGCGGACGAAGTGCCTTCGCTCCTCGGTGTCTTCGTATCTTGGTTCCCGATGCTGCTTCTGATCGGCGTTTGGATCTTCTTCATGCGCCAGATGCAGGGCTCCGGCGGCAAAGCAATGGGCTTCGGTAAATCGAAGGCCAAGCTTTTGACCGAAGCTCATGGCCGCGTGACGTTTGACGATGTGGCGGGTGTTGATGAAGCGAAAGCTGACCTCGTTGAAATCGTCGATTTCCTGCGTGATCCGCAAAAATTCCAGCGGCTCGGCGGAAAGATCCCGCGCGGTGTGCTCCTGGTTGGCCCTCCCGGAACGGGTAAAACGCTTCTCGCGCGCTCCGTTGCGGGAGAGGCAAATGTGCCGTTCTTCACGATTTCGGGCTCCGACTTCGTTGAAATGTTCGTCGGCGTTGGTGCGAGCCGTGTCCGCGACATGTTCGAACAGGCGAAGAAAAACGCGCCATGCATCATCTTCATCGACGAAATCGATGCTGTCGGTCGGCACCGGGGCGCCGGCCTCGGCGGTGGTAATGATGAGCGCGAGCAGACGCTGAACCAGCTTCTGGTCGAGATGGACGGCTTTGAGTCGAATGAGGGCATCATCCTTATCGCGGCAACGAACCGTCCGGACGTTCTCGATCCTGCATTGCTGCGTCCCGGCCGCTTTGACCGTCAGGTCGTGGTTCCGAACCCGGACATCATTGGACGCGAGAAGATCCTCAAAGTTCACATCAAGAAGGTGCCGCTTGCTCCGGACGTAAACGTGAAAACGCTCGCTCGTGGCACGCCTGGTTTCTCAGGTGCTGACCTTGCCAACCTCGTCAACGAGGCGGCCTTGCTCGCAGCCCGTCGTTCCAAGCGCATGGTGACCATGCAGGAATTTGAGGACGCGAAAGATAAGGTCATGATGGGCGCCGAGCGTCGGACCCTCGTGATGAGCGAGGAAGACAAGAAACTCACGGCCTATCACGAAGCCGGGCATGCGCTAGTTGCGATGCACCAAGAAGCATCAGATCCAGTGCACAAGGCAACGATCATTCCGCGCGGTCGTGCGCTTGGAATGGTGATGCGCCTGCCTGAGCGGGATCAGGTCTCGCTGACGCGAGCGAAGTGCCGTGCTGATCTTGCGGTCGTCATGGGCGGTCGGATCGCCGAAGAAATCATCTTTGGCGAAGAGAAGGTCACCTCTGGAGCATCCGCCGACATTCAAATGGCGACCCGTCTCGCAAAGATGATGGCGACCCAGTTCGGCATGTCCGATAAGCTTGGACCGTTGGCGTACGCAGAGAATGAGCAGGAAGTGTTCCTTGGTCATTCCGTGGCGCGTCAGCAAAACGTGTCTGAAGAGACCCAGCAAATGGTCGATGCTGAAATCAAGCGGTTCGTTCAGGAAGGCTATGATACGGCCAACCAAATCCTGACCGAGCACGAAGATCAGCTTCATGCCATCGCGAACGGTCTCCTTGAGTATGAAACGCTGACCGGCGATGAGATCCGCGATCTCCTCGATGGCAAGCCACCCGTCCGCGAGGCGACTGATACGCCGCAATCGACAGGATCGGCGGTGCCGAAGGCGGGCAAGTCCAAGAAGCCGAAGGATGAGCCAGATGCTGATCCTGGTGGAATGGAGCCACAGCCGACCTAAGGCTGACCTTCAACTCGCGAGAAATGCAAAGCGCCAGCCCCAGGGCTGGCGTTTTCTTTGTTAAGATTGCTCACAATTTCTGAAGTCTCTTTCGATAGGCTGCGGTTCCAATAAGCCTCGCTGGACGGTATAGCGTTCCGCGGGGGCAGACTGCGCGGGAATGACGCGCAGCCAATTGCGCGAGTGGAGTTGAGACAATGACGCGGCGTTATTTCGGAACGGACGGCATAAGAGGCCGGGCGAATACGCACCCCATGACTGCCGATCTCGCATTGAAAGTCGGGATGGCGGCCGGTGTCTCCTTCAAAAACGGCGCGGCACCTCACCGTGTGGTCATCGGCAAGGACACGCGGCTCTCCGGCTACATGGTCGAGTCTGCGCTCCAGGCCGGCTTTACCGCGGTCGGCTGGGAAGCCTTTCTCCTAGGACCGGTGCCGACTCCTGCCGTTGCGATGCTCACCCGATCGCTTCGTGCAGATCTGGGCGTCATGATTTCCGCGTCGCACAATCCTTACACCGACAATGGCATCAAGCTCTTCGGTCCAGATGGCTACAAGCTCTCTGATGATGTCGAACGCGAAATCGAAGCGCTAATCGACAGTGACCTCGCGACAAAACTGGCGCCCGCGGACAAAATTGGTCGCGCAAAGCGAATCGACGACGCGCAAGCGCGATACATCGAATTTGCAAAACGGACCCTCCCGCGAAACCTTAGACTGGATGGGTTGCGCGTGGTGATCGATTCGGCGAATGGCGCTGCCTACAAGGTTGCGCCGGAAGCGCTCTGGGAACTCGGTGCCGAGGTCTTCTCGATCGGCAACAATCCAGATGGTCGAAACATCAATAAGGATTGCGGTTCGACCTCGCCTGACGCGCTGATGCGCAAGGTGCATGAGGTGCGTGCCGATATTGGAATTGCGCTCGATGGTGACGCGGATCGTGTGATCATCGTTGATGAAAAGAGCCGGATCGTCGATGGCGACCAACTCATGGCCGTGGTCGCTCAGTCTTGGAAGAATGATGAGCGCCTCGCCTCCGACGGGATCGTCGCAACCATTATGTCGAATTTGGGCTTTGAGCGGTATCTGGAATCGATCGGCCTGTCGCTCGCCCGGACCCCGGTCGGGGATCGCTACGTTGTCGAATATATGCGCCGCCACGGTTACAATGTCGGCGGCGAGCAGTCCGGTCACATCGTCCTGTCCGATTATTCGACGACCGGCGATGGACTGGTTGCAGCCCTCCAAGTGCTCGCCGTCGTTCGCCGCTCTGAACGTAAAGTCAGCGAAGTGTGCAGTCTCTTTGAGCCACTCCCGCAGGTTCTGAAGAACGTGCGCTATCGGACAGGCATGCCGCTTGAAAACGACGACGTGAAAAGCGCAGTTTCCGACGCGCGTCAAAAGCTCGCCAATTCAGGTCGCATTGTGATCCGTCCGTCTGGGACCGAACCGGTTATTCGCGTGATGGCCGAAGGTGACGACCCGACCTCTGTCGAGCACGCAGTCGACCAGATCGTCGACGCGCTCGAAAAGGCCGCCGCCTAAACTACAGTTCAGGTGCTGCCGTCTAGCCGGCCAGTTTCCCTGACAACCAGAAGATGTGTTTGGTGCTCGTGCGGCGCGGTGCTGGTACAATCATAGTTGCTAAAGTCCTGCCGGAACAAAGCTTTCGCACCTCATTTGCAAATCTCGTTAAGGTTAAGTCTGCTTTAACCGACGTCTCATACTGTCGTCCTCGATGGATTCGGGCGCGCCTGTTGGGTTCGCCTTCGCGCTACTTGAGAGAGGACATGATATGGGCAACCATCGTAAATGCGTATGGGTCGGCGCGATAGCGGCGATCCTTTCTGGACCGGCGCTCGCCGCCGATCTTCCCCCTGTCATTGAACCGCCGGTCGTTGCTCCGATTCAGGATTTCTCGGGTTGGTACATTCGCGGTGACATTTCCTACGATGTCATCGACAGCGACAGCGCCGACTACACAGGTTCAAATTTCCCCGGTCAGTTCTTCAATGACGATTGGGATGAAGCGGTCAATATTGGTGCCGGTGTCGGTTATCAGTTTAACCGTTACTTCCGCACCGACATCACCGTTGACTATCGTCAGACGCAATATGATGCCGACGCGAAGTGTGCTTCGCACCCCGCACCTTGTACGGTCGGCGGTGTTGCAGCGCCTCGGAACTTCACCGAAGAGTCCGCGGATGCATCGATCTGGACGGCCATGGCTAACGCCTATGTCGACGTCGCGCATTGGCACGGTCTGACGCCATATGTTGGTGCCGGTATCGGTATCGCGTATATCGACGTGACCGACTATGAAGGCGAAACCTGGGATGGCACGTCGTTTGTCGCGACCAGCTTCGACGACAATGACCAAGTCAACTTTGCAGCATCGCTGATGGCTGGCTTCTCATATGACATCACCGAGTTCCTGAAGGTCGATGCCGGTTATCGCTACACCTATCTCGGCGACATCGAAACAGGCACCAACCCGCTTGATACGGGCCCGACGTCTGAGGCCGTTGTTGAGTGGGAAAGCATGGACATGCACGAAGCCCGTCTCGGCATTCGTTACATGATCTACTAAGACACGCGTCTCTAAACGACTTTCAAAACGCGGTCGCCTCGGCGGCCGCGTTTTTCATTCGGCGCTTCGTTTTCGAGTGAGCCGCCAGCGGTTGTGAAACCAAAACCATTGTTCCGGTTCAGCTTTGATCCACTCTGATAGCTGGTCGTTGATGGCACGCGTGGTTGCGATCGCGTCTTCTTCGGCATCCTCCGTGCGCACCGCCGGTATGTGGCGGCATTCCACTTCGAAGTTTACCCCTTCTCGTCGTCGCGCGACGCCCAGAAAAATCGGTACGTTCATTCGTCGAGCCAAGAGGGCGGGTCCATGAAGCGTATAGGCGTCCTTGCCAAGAAACGGGATGAGAACGCCGCGATCTTCCCGTTGATCAACGAGCATTCCGATCGAAATACCGTCCTTTAGAGCCCGCATCATCTGCCGCATATTGCCGTCACCTTTGGCAATTAATCCGCCTGATGCGACGTCGCCTCGCAAACTGACGAGAAGCTCATCGAGACCTTGATTGTCGACCGGGCGATAGACGTTTGCTTGCGTGAGGCCAGCGGCGCGACCAGCGGCGAGTGTCATTTCCCAATTCCCAAAATGCGCGGAAAGAAGAAGGGCCGCTTTATGGCCGACAAGTGCCGCTTTGACGTCGTTCATTCCCGATAGTCTTATTCGCTTGGGATCAGAGAGTATGGATTCGATGTGAGGGTACTCACCCGCAATGCGGCCGACATTCTCCCACATTTTGCGAATGATATGTTTCCGCCCTGAAACCCCGAGTTCGGGGAAAATCAGCTTGAGGTTTTCGTCAGCTCTGTGGCTGCGATTGAGAAGTGGAGCGATAAACCGAACGGCCTTTCCGACCAGCAAAGAGGAGAGGTCGGGCGAAAGCCGCTTCAGAACAGAGACCAACGCACGAACAGCCAGCGTTTCGATCTGGTGTCTGGCAGAAAGCAGCCAACCAAGCATGGAAGGCTTCTTGACTAGAGCCGGGGCGTCGCCAAGCCGAAGCGAGCCATCATGTTAATGATCATCCCGCCTGGATCGATCTCCCACCACCGCTCCTGAAAATTCGCACGCAAAGGCTTGGCGTGATGATTATTGTGCCAGCCTTCGCCCCAGGTCAGAAGGGCAAGGAGCCAATTGTTGGTGCTATCGTCTCGCGTTTCGTGAGACCGATAACCGAACTCATGCCCAATAATATTTCCGAGATTGGAGATCGTTATATTGAGGAAAGCGGGCACAGCGTAGGCGAAAACGAATACAAGCGGATCAATCAAATAGAGCGCGATCGTCCACGCCAAGATCAAAGGCGCATAATAGAGGTGCATGAATAGGTGAACCCTGTCGCGCAAGAGATCGCGAACATAAATCGGATTGAAGTCGTAATCATAAAGCGAAAAGAGCAAGAGCCAGCCATGATCATCCAGTGCATGGGGATCTGTCTCCGTATCGCTTTGCGCGTGGTGTGCGCGGTGCATAGCCGCAAAACCGATTGCTGATCCTGCACCGCCAAGCATTCCAAGCCATGAAAAGGCATACTCGACGGGTTTTGGAAAGCGCACCGCCCGATGGGCAAGGGCGCGGTGCATCATCACGGATTGGCCGATGCAATTGACCAGAAAGTATCCAACGAGGGCGGTCATCCACCACCAGCTCGAAACATCCAGCCAAAATATCGCGTAGAGCGTAGACGCACCGGTTACAGCTTGAATGAACTGCATGTGCCTGGGGCTCGGCGCCATCAGCTTTGCGAGCACTCCGATATCACGGACCGCGGCGAGCGGCGCACTCGGTGATATCTGTGCATGCCGAGTACTCAACTCAACGTCCCTGTCACTCATGATCTCTTGTGCCCCAAATACAGGAAAGCGCGGTTCCGCTTCCGGCATCGACGTAAAAGTTAACACGTATTCACGGTCGCCACTCAATCGCTTGAAACGAAGGATTTCCTGGAAATCGATGCATTTGGGCGATTCGGATGGCAGGTGTTGCGATTCTACAGCGCCTCAATTCCCAAACCTTCCTGGGCGTTGAGCAGTTGACCTGGCGTCTGGGAGCCATTAGCCCAGTACGTGGGACACGCCGCCCCAACGCGGCGCAGCTATCTGGAAGGGTAGAGATATGGCTAATACCCCACGTCCGGCTTTGCGGCCGGAGAATACGCATTTTTCGTCCGGTCCCTGTGCTAAGCGCCCCGGGCATTCTCTTGAAAACTTGAACGATGCGCCGCTCGGGCGATCTCATCGCTCATCGGTCGGCAAAGCGAGACTGAAGCTCGCGATCGATAAGACCCGTGAAATCCTAGGCGTTCCCG
>JBCCMK010000062.1:0-11197 GCA_039026395.1 Pseudomonadota bacterium
ATTGTCGCTCGTTGGAATGCGAATTATGCGGTCGTCAGCGAGACCTGCGATCTTTTTCCAAAGCTCGAAAGCGTCTTGGTCTTCGGAGTAAACGGTTACGAGAAGTCGCTCAGCTGGCAACCCGAACTCACGGGTAACAAGCGTCCATGCAAGCTCGATTGCCCGTTCCTTAAAGTAATCGCCGAACGAGAAGTTACCGAGCATTTCAAAAAACGTATGATGGCGAGCCGTGTAGCCGACATTGTCCAAATCGTTGTGTTTTCCACCGGCTCGAACGCATTTCTGCGATGTAACGGCTCTTGAGAAATCTTTCTTCTCCAAGCCGGTGAAAACGTTCTTGAACTGCACCATACCCGCATTCGTGAACATCAAAGTTGGGTCGTTTATCGGAACAAGGCTACTGGACGGCAGCTCTTCATGGCCGTTTTTGACGAAAAAATCGAGGAACGCGGCGCGTATTTCAGTTGCCGAACTCATGGGTTTTCACTCAGACGGAAAGGTGGAAGCGGCTTTAAGTTTTTGTATCTAAAGCGACGCTTCCGCCATGTCTACGCGGGTTAGCGGTCAAGTGAGCACACTTCCCAGTCTAAGGGGGCACCCTCGCCCCGCGCGCGCTCAGCCTGTGAGAGCGTCATCCTCATCATCATCGTTTGGCTCACCGTCCAAAATCTGCTCAGCAACGAGCCCAGCGTTAGCCCTGATCGCTGTCTCAATGGCAGATGCCATGTCGGCATTCTCCTTTAAGAACGTCTTTGCGTTTTCACGGCCTTGCCCAATGCGCTGGCTATCATAGGAATACCAAGCCCCAGACTTCTCCACGACACCTGCTTTTACGCCTAGATCGAGCAACTCGCCCGTTTTTGAGACGCCTTCGCCATACATAATGTCGAACTCAACCTGCTTGAACGGCGGCGCGACCTTGTTCTTCACGACCTTTACACGAGTCTGATTACCAACAACCTCGTCACGGTCTTTAATTGCCCCAATGCGTCGAATGTCGAGCCGGACGGATGCGTAGAACTTCAACGCATTCCCGCCTGTCGTTGTCTCCGGACTTCCAAACATTACGCCGATTTTCATTCTGATTTGGTTGATGAAAATCACCATGCAATTCGAGCGCGAAATCGACGCTGTGAGCTTACGAAGCGCTTGGCTCATCAGGCGCGCTTGCATGCCTGGAAGAGAATCCCCCATCTCCCCTTCCAACTCGGCGCGTGGCGTCAGCGCAGCGACCGAATCGACGACTAAAACGTCGATAGCGCCCGAGCGAACCAACGTGTCAGTGATTTCCAGAGCCTGCTCACCTGTGTCTGGTTGCGAAATTAGCAAGTCCTCGACATTGACACTGAGTTTTCGCGCATAAACTGGGTCTAAAGCGTGCTCAGCATCGACAAAGGCGCAAATGCCGCCGGATTTCTGAGCCTCTGCGATAGTGTGAAGAGCGAGCGTTGTTTTACCGGATGATTCGGGGCCAAACACCTCAATGACTCGCCCACGCGGTAATCCGCCAATGCCAAGTGCAATGTCTAAGCTCAGTGAGCCAGTCGGGATTGATTGGATATCAACCACCTGACCCGTACCGAGCTTCATAATCGAGCCCTTACCGAAAGACCGCTCAATCTGCGCGAGCGCCGCATCCAGCGCTTTCGACTTGTCCATACCCTTGTCCTCTACCAATCGGAGTGGCTTATTGCTCATCATACAATCCTTTAAACACGAGTCGCGGCTTCACTTCATTTTTTCCACATGTACCAGTTTTGTTCTTTTCTGACTAGGCATTATTTTCGTGTTTTGTTCTCATGAAAAAGCCGGAGCAATGGATCGTTGCCACCGACTTAGACGCAACCTTACTTGATCACGACACGTACTCTTGGGAGGCGGCCGAAAATACACTCCAGATGCTCAAAGAGGCAGGGATTCCCGTTGTTCTCGCGTCGAGCAAAACTGCAGCTGAAATGCGAACGCTGCGCAAGGAAATGAGGAACGAAGATGCATTCTTAGCCGAAAATGGTGGTTTTGCTGCTCTGCCGAACGGAGATGAGATCATTTTGGGCCAATCGCGAATGGTGATTTTAGATGCGATAGGCAGTTGCAGCCCCTCAGTAATGACATCACGCGGTTTCTCCCAGATGACGACGGAGGAAATCTCGCGTCTTACCGGTCTAACAATGGAGAATGCGTCACAAGCGGCCGATCGTCAGACATCGGAACCAATATACTGGCAGGACAATGAGACAGTGTGGACGGAGTTTTCTGAGGCGCTCCATTCGAGAGGCTTGCGGACTGCGATTGGCGGCCGGTTTCGACATGTGATGGGCGAAACCTCTAAAGCTCTCGCCATCAAAACAATTGCTGATTGGTACGAGAAGCAATTGGGTAGAGATATTCGGGTCCTCGCCTTGGGTGACAGCGAAAACGATGCTGAAATGCTGAGTGAAGCGGATTGTGCGATTTGGATCAGAAAACGCGGCGCCACACCGTCGATTGATCTCAAATCCGGCGGGCGATGTTCTATCGCATTTGGTCCACAGGGATGGGCAGATTGTGTGATGGCGTTTTTTGCGTCGCTCGGCATATTGCGCGCAGTTCAATAGGTCGATTGATCCAACGACAAGGCGGCAGGCGTGGCAGATTTCTATCAAAACGGCATCGTCACCACGATGCACAATATCTCGCGTCGTTCTGCTGCTGAACTCGAGTACGAACTGGAGAGCTTTGCTCGTTTTCGAAAACTCGGCCTCGTCTTGCCGTCGCTTTACTCTGAGTTGCATGCGCCAGCGCTTGGCAAAATCGTCAGCGAACTCGAAGGAGCGCGCTACCTCTCTAGGATCGTTATCGGTCTCGATCGGGCAAACGCCGACGAATTCAAACACGCTCGAGATTATTTTTCCAAGCTTCCCCAGGAGCATCATATCCTATGGAATGACGGCGCACGGCTTCGCGAGATTGACGCCATGCTCGCAAACGAGAATTTGGCGCCCACAGAAGCCGGTAAAGGACGAAACGTTTGGTACTGCTTTGGGTATGTGCTCGCGCGCGGCGATTTAGACGGTATCGCCCTTCATGATTGCGACATTGTCACATATGAGCGCGAGCTTCTCGCTCGGCTGATCTATCCAATCGCGCACCCACAATTCAACTATGCTTACGCAAAGGGATATTATGCGCGGGTCGGGGGCGGCAAACTCAATGGACGCGTCGCTCGCCTTTTCGTGACGCCACTCATTCGGGCCTTGAAGCGTACCTGCGGAACGACGCCATTCCTCGATTACATCGACACGTTTCGGTACCCCCTCTCTGGCGAGATGGCCGTACGGCTCAACGTCTTGAGAGACATCAGGATCCCATCGGATTGGGGTCTGGAGATCGGGATATTGTCAGAGGTCTATCGGAACTACTCAACCAATCGCCTGTGCCAGGTCGATATCGCTGACAACTACGATCACAAACATCAAAATCTCTCGCCGCAGGATGCCACGAAAGGCCTTTCACGCATGGCGATGGACATCGCAAAAGCGCTTTACAGGAAGATGGCGACGGAAGGAGAAATCTTCACCGCTGAAACGTTCCGATCTGTGAAAGCGACTTATCTGCGCATCGCACTCGACCTCGTCGAAAGCTACTTCAATGATGCGAGGATGAATGGGTTGACTGTCGACCGGCACCAAGAAGAACGGACAGTTGAGCTCTTTGCGCAAATAATCCTCAACGCCGGCGACCAATACCTCAGCAACCCCATGGAAACGCCATTCATTCCCTCTTGGCGGCGCGTCGTTTCCGCAATTCCCGACATATTTGAGCGTCTCGTTGAAGCGGTTGAAGCTGACAACGCGTAGTCCATTTTCCGGCGCGATCCGCAGGCGGACATCATCAATCGAACACTGAAGCTCCATCAATTACTTCGCAGACTGTCCGAACGCGCTTTCCGCGATCTCAATCAGCGGGTTTGAGATGGAGTGCTTCAGACAGCTTCGTCCATCGTTTCCTTGACCGCTTTCGCAAGTTGCTTGAGCGAGAACGGCTTCGGCAAGAACACAAACTTCTCGCCTTCGGGAAGGTTTTTGCGGAACGCTTCTTCCGCATATCCTGAGACGAAAATGATCTTCAAATCAGGATTGGTTTTGCGGAGTTCAGTGAGAAGCGTCGGCCCGTCCATCTCAGGCATAACCACATCTGAGACGACCAAATCGACGCCGCCATCGATCTCGTCCATGACGTCGAGTGCCGAGAGCCCTGAGTCTGCTTCGTAGACATCGTAGCCGCGAGACTTGAGAGCACGAGCCGAAAAGGCCCGCACCGCGTCTTCGTCTTCCACGAGAAGGATCTTTCCATGGCCGGTGAGATCTGCCGGTTGGATCTTCGTTTCAGCCTTTTTCGGCGCTTCACCTTCCGCCAATTCGTGACGCGGAAGATAGATGGAGAAGGTGGTCCCCTGCCCCACCGCACTTGACGGCATAATGTAGCCGTCGGTCTGCTTCACAATGCCATAAACGGTCGCAAGCCCAAGGCCGGTGCCCTTCCCAACCTCTTTGGTGGAGAAGAACGGCTCGAAAATCTTCTCCATCACTTCGGGCGGCATGCCCGTGCCAGTATCAGTGATTTCGATCAGCACATAATCCGTGCGCTTCATGTCGATTTCACCGTCTTCCGGCAACTCATCGGCCTGAATGTTGGCGGTGCGGAGTGTCAGCTGCCCACCGTTTGGCATGGCATCGCGGGCATTGACGGTAAGGTTCACAAGCACCTGCTCGAGCTGTGAAAGATCGGCCTTGATCGGCCAAACGTCTTTGCCGTGATCGATCTTCAGCGTCACGGTTTCACCCAGAAGGCGCCGCAGGAGCATGGCGAGATCGGTGATGGTCTCGGAGAGATCAAGCACTTGCGGCCGCATTGTCTGACGACGCGAGAAGGCAAGAAGCTGACGAACCAGACCCGCCGCGCGGTTCGCGTTCTGCTTGATGTTCATGATGTCTTGGAACGGCGGATCGCCTGGCTTGTGGTCGGCGAGGAGCAGGTCTGAGAAGCCAATAATAGCCGTCAACACATTATTGAAATCGTGAGCTATGCCGCCCGCGAGTTGGCCGACCGCATTCATCTTCTGGCTGTGCGCGACCCGCGCCTCGAGGCCACGCTGTTCAGTCGTATCAATAATGAAGCCGATCAAAGCGTCCTTGTTCGTGTCCGCGTCGGAAACCGATGCGACGAAAATCTGGCCGGTGCGTTTGCTCTCACCAGCGAAGGTGACTTCGATTGGTGATGCGCGGTCCTTTTGCCCAGCCGCGGCGGAAATGGCCGCCTCTAACGCGGCCTGATCATCCTCAACGACGATGTCATTTAAGGAAACGATGCCGCCGTCGCGCCCGGTCCGTTCGATTGCAAACTGACGCGCAAAAGCCGCGTTGGAGCGGCTGATCGTGCCGTCAGATGACGCCGTCGCGATCGCAATTGGCGCAGAGTTGAAGAACCGGGCAAACCGCACTTCCGCTGCGCGAAGGTCTTCCGAAATATCCTCGCCGTGGCTGCGATTAAGGACGAGCGAACGCGATGCACCAGGCGTACCGTCGGCTGCAAAAGAGACGCGATGCAGAACACGAACCGGGAAAACGGTCCCAGATCTCTGAACGAAATCAACGTCGTGAATCTCGGTGCGCACTTCGCCGTGCATCGGCGTGACTGAGAGCAGAAGCGCTGCGCCATCTCCAGCGACAATCTGTTTCAAACCGATCTGGCCAGTAGTGGTGTCTGCGAGTTCAACGTCGAGCCACCCCGCCAGCGTCGCGTTCATGTAGAGAATTTCGCCATCCGCGCCGGATGAAAAGAAACCGGCAGGGGCGTGATCGAGGAAATCGATCGCGTGTTGCAGTTCCTGAAAGACAGTTTCTTGTCGGTCTCGGTCTGCGGTGATGTCGGTGATTTGCCAAACGGCCCTACGGACGGAGCGACGCCCCTTATCCTCGGCAGGCAAAGGCCATGTTTGCATTCGCAACCAGCGCGATTGGTCGGGCTTAGCCTGGTGTTGGATCCTCACCTCTTCCATGTGCGAGCGGCGATCTTTGGACGCGCGCACGAGACGATATGTTGCCTCAGCCACATCGGGGTTTTCGGCGTAGAGTTTCGCAGGCACCGGAGCGTGCGTGATTTCTTCCGCTTCGGAGAGCTTCAAATAGGGCCCGTTCGCCCACTGAACCCGGTCATTGTCATCAACGACTGCGATTGCCGCATCCGCTGTCGCTGCAATCGTCTCGGAATAGTCCGTCTTCTGCGTATCCCGCCCAAACCGGAGGATACCGACCGCTGTTGCAAACAGTGAAAACACGCCGAAAACGGCAAGGAGCCCGAGAACGCCAAACACCATCGGACGCGACTGTTCAGGCGGCAAAATGGCAAACGCGATCGCGATGCCGATGAAAACGATCGCGAGGACAAGCACAGCAATCACGCCACCGGAGCGGCGCTCGTCGATATCTACCCCGTTGATTGAACGCCTGTCCAAAGAGTTACCCTCGTCCGCGCCAGCATCTGGCCCAGGTCAAAACAGCTTTCACCCGCCGCATTGGAGCTCTACGTCCCGGCGCGCCGCCGCCAGCGACGCTTTTCATTGAGTTGCATAACGTAACCGATCACCTGCGCAACCGCTTTATAGTGCTCGCCTGGAATTTCCTGATCGATATCGACCGTTGCGTAAAGTGCCCGGGCTAGCGGTGGGTTTTCAACGATCGGAACGTCGTTTTCTGTGGCTACGCCGCGTATCTTCAATGCGATTTCATCCACGCCTTTTGCCACGCAAAGCGGCGCGGGGATGCCTGATTCGTATTTCAATGCGACCGAGAAGTGTGTCGGGTTCGTGACCACAACCGTTGCGTCCGGAACTGCGGCCATCATGCGGGCCTTTGCGCGCTCCATCCGGATCTGGCGGATCTTGCCTTTGACGAGCGGATCACCCTCGGTCTGCTTGAACTCGTCTTTGACCTCTTTGACGGTCATTTTCTGGCGCTGGATCCACTGGAACTTCTGATAAGCGAAATCGAGCCCGGCAATCGCAGCAAATGCGGCGAGGACCGCAATCATTATGATGACCGAGATTTCAAGCGTAAACGCCATGAGCGCCACCGGGTCCATGGCGATGACTTGATCGAGCGTCGCCCGACGGGGCCAGATGACGGCGCCCAGAACCACGATAACGATTGCAAATTTCACCAGGCTCTTTGCGAAGTTGAAGAGGCTTTGCGAGGAAAACAGGCGTTTCAATCCCGCAAGTGGCGAGACTTTAGAGAGCTTGGGCTTCACCGGATCGACCGATAGGACCAGCGGATGTTGGACCAGGTTTGCCCCAATCCCGAGAACCGCGATTATGCCAAGTGGTAACAACAGCGTCGCGATGATGAAACGGATTGCCTCGCGCGACACTGTCAAAATGTGCGGACTGTCCACCCGAATGTCGTCCGCTTGCTCCATGAAAATCGAAAGACCGGCGGTAAAATCCTTCGCCATCGATCCCGCGGCCATCACGAGAAACAACAGACCGCCTGTCAGAATGAAAAGGCTCCCAACTTCCTGGCTCTTCGGGACATCGCCGCGTTTATAGGCATCTTCCAACCGCTTCTGGGTTGGGTCCTCTGTTTTTTCATGTTGCTCTGGTTGGTCGGCCACTCGCCAGCCTCCCTAACGCGCAATGAGGGGTGCGATCCCCGATTGGAGGTGCGCCATGAACCACTCCATCATGACCGCTAGCGTCGCGACCATGACTAGGAAACCGAGCGTGATCGACACCGGCATAGAGATGAAGAACACCTGTATTTGAGGGATCATTCGGGAAAGCACCCCCATGCCGAGATAGAAAATGATGCCAAAAAGAATGAACGGCGCGCTCATCTGCATGGCAACACGGAACGAGGCGGTCGCCGTATCAAGCGCATACTGAGTGAAATCGCCGACGGGGGGCATATTACCCGCGGGAAAGAGAGCATAACTGTCGTAAAGCGCCACGATCAGCAAATGATGGGTATCGGTCGCAAAAATTAGGGTCGTCGCCAGGATCGCCATGAAGGACGAGAACATGACGCCTTGGATCCCGAGCGTCGGATCGATGTTCGTTGCAAAACCGAGCCCCATTTGAAACGCGATCGTTGTGGCAGCCACTTGGATTGCGCCCATAATGATGCGGATCGCGAGCCCGAGGGCTGCCCCGATAATCACTTCGCGGACAAGCGAAACGATCATTGCGGAAAGAGGAATATCGACCTCAGGCGCAAGATCAGAGAGCGCGGGCATGAGGAGCAGCGTGATTAGGAGGGCAAACACGAGGCGCGCCCGGGATGAGATGCCACGCGCGCCAAGCCCGGGTAGGATCATGACCATGGTCCCGATGCGCGCAAAGACCAACAGAAACAGGAACGCGTAGGCCGGGCCGACCGAAATCGACATCGTCTAACCGCCTGAAATTAAATCCGTAATGCGCATCATATAGGCCGACATCGCCTGGCCCATGAACGGGAGGAACAGGATCATCGCTCCGAAGATCGCAAGGATTTTCGGCACAAAGACCAGAGTCATTTCTTGGATTTGTGTAAGCGCTTGGAAGAGCGCGATCACAACCCCCACCACGAGCCCGACAAGCATGAGTGGGCTCGATACGATGAGAAGGGTAACGACGCCGTCACGCGCCACATCAAGAACTTCGGGACCTGTCACGGATGTGTGCTCCTAGACCGGCATGTTCATGACTTCCTGATAGGCGGAAATCATGCGGTCCCGGACGGAGACCATGGTTTCGACAACGACTTCCGTTTCGGCAATTGCGGTCACCACGTCGACCATATTGCCCTGACCTGTTGCGAGTGACGCCATTTGCGCGTCTGCCTTTTGGCCGGTTTCCATGGCGCCTTCAACAGCGTCTTGAACCATTTGGCCAAAGCCCGTCGGAGCTGCCGCTTCGGTGGCTGCACCAGCGCCGGGTGTGGCTGTCGTCGCCGCGTCCATATAGGCCCGCGCGGCTGCAAGAGCGTTCGCATTCATGGTTAAGTCTCCTAACTTCTTAGGATATCGAGGGTTCTCGACATCATGCGCCGAGTGGCGGTGACGATGTTGAGATTGGCTTCGTAGCTGCGTTGCGCTTCTCTGAGATCGACGGACTCGATCAACGAATTCACGTTTGGTTTTTTAACGTAGCCGTCTTCATTGGCAGCTGGGTGACCGGGGTCGAAATCCATCCGGAACGCGCTTTGGTCCATCTTGATCCGGCTCGGTTCCACCATCTGAACGTTCAGCTCACGATCGACGACTGTTTTGAAGGTTGGAACACGGCGGCGATAGGGATCAGCTTCAGGCGTCGCCGCGACCGACTCCGCGTTCGCAATATTCTCAGCAATGACCCGCATCCGACCGGTCTGAGCTTTGAGACCAGAGGCTGCGACTTTGAGAGATTTAAGGAACTCCATAGCCTAGCTCCTCACCGCGCGACCGAGGTTCGGATCAGACCGAGCGCGCGGGAATAGAGTGCTGTCGCGACCTCGTAATCCATTTGGTTCTCAGTGAGTTTCATCATCTGCTCTTCGAGCACCACGCCATTGCCTTCAGGCGTGACTTCCCAACCGCGCTCGCGGTTACTCATGGCGAATTCGCTTGCTCCCGCGACTTCTCCCGCGAAATGAGCAGCGTTCGTTCGAACGGTTCCGAGCGACGCCAACTGCACCGGCGTTTCCGGCGTGAAGGATTGCAATTCGCGCGCATCAAAATCCGGCGTATCGGCATTCGCGACGTTTTCCGCCAGAACCGTTTGCCGCGCCTGATGCCAATTCATCTTGTTGGCCAGCGTTCCGAAAATCTGGATGTCATTCAGCATTTCGAAATCCTCTGCGAAGTGAGCAAATGACCGCTCACACTGCTCGGCACAATTTGCCGATCGCATGGTTAACAGGAGCTTAAATTGCGTCCTGAAATGCTCCGATGGGTTGAAACGTTTTAAAATATTCACGCGATAGGCGGTTAAATCTTAAACAGAGTTAACGCTTTGTTAGTGACGCTATCGGCATTTTTTGCCTATCTTAACGAGCGGCAGTGCTCCAACCGAAAGGGAGGGAGGCGTGCAAGGTTTTTTCGGCGAACTGAGTATGCCGGTCCGATTCACCGTGGCGTTTGTCGTCGTCCTCGTCCTGATCGTGATCACGGCGTGGGTGATAAAGCGCATTTCTGGTGGAGGCCTCGGTGGTAATTGGTCCCGGGGGCGAGATCATCGCCTTGAGGTGATCGACGCAGCAGCAGTCGATCCGAAGCGGCGGCTTGTGCTGGTGCGACGCGATGACAAAGAACATCTTATCCTCATCGGTGGCGCGACAGATATCGTCGTCGAAACCGGCATTGACGCGCCGGCAACACCCGAGACGGCAGCGGAGCAAGGTGCTGAAGAGAACCTGACTGACACTCCGCAAGGATCACCGCCAGACACGATTGGAGCACCAAACTACGAACCACCACGGATCGAGCCCGGCATCGCGGCTGCGGCCGCACCTGTCGCAGCAGTCACGGCGGCAGCGCCCGTCATTGCTTCGAGCGGAGCGCCAGATGACGAAACACATATCGCGACCTCCCCCGCTGGAGAGGCCTCTCCGGAAGTGGAGCTCATGCACACTCCCGAGGTCGAAGAACTGACAACGGAGATTACTTTCGACGAAACCGCGCTTGTCGCTGCGTTGGAGGCGGACGTCGCACAGGATTTGAGCGCGATTGAGATTGAGCCAATCGACGATGTGCGTCCGAGCGAGCCTGAAAAAGGGGTCGCGGCGGCGCAAGAGGAAACCAACGAGGTGCTGGACGCGACGGCCTCTCAACCGGCACCGGTCGATATGACGCCGGTCATCCCTCTTCGACCGAAACGGGTCATTCCTGAGGCTGAAACATCGATCGATGCGGATAAGAGCTCGGACGCAAACGTAGCACAGTTCGAATTTGACGCGCCGAACATGCCAGACGTCGCCGATGCTGTGGGATCAACGCCCGAGCCAGAAGCGGATGAGGCGCTGGAAGGCGCGCTGAGCCAGGCAATTGCAGAGCCCGGAGAGAAAACTGAAGCAGTTGAGCCGACCGAAACCGAGGCCCAACAATTGGAACCCGGCACTGATTTAAGCGCTGAAACTGCGTCGCTTGAAGAAACCCTTGAGGATGCGACCGACACATCAGCAGAAGGCGATGCGGTCGCGGC
>JBCCMK010000063.1:0-10817 GCA_039026395.1 Pseudomonadota bacterium
CCGACATCCTAAATGGTGTCGATATCGCCATTACCCCTGACCAGATTGGGGTGATCGTCGGACCGAATGGTGCCGGCAAATCGACAACCCTCAAGGCCCTCTTCGGTCTGCTCTATATCCGGGAAGGCGAGATCCGGCTGCGCGATGGACCCATCACCAATTTGCCGCCTGAGGATTTGGTCGCGCGCGGCATGGCCTTCGTCCCGCAGGAGAAAAACGTCTTTACGACAATGACGGTCCAGGAAAACCTGGAAATGGGCGCGTATCTCCGACGCGACAATTACCGCCGGGCCCTCGACCAGGTATACGAGGTTTTTCCGCCGCTTCGCGACAAGCGCTCGCAACCCGCAGGTGAGCTCTCCGGAGGGCAGAGGCAGATGGTCGCCATGGGGCGCGCACTCATGATTGAGCCGTCCCTCCTCTTACTTGATGAGCCGACGGCGGGCCTCTCGCCGCTCTACATGGATCAAATTTTTGACCGCGTGATCGCGATCAACAAGTCGGGCGTTGGCGTCCTCATGGTTGAGCAAAATGCCAAGCAAGCGCTTGAATTCGCAGACGTTGGATTTGTGCTCGCGACAGGTAAGAACCGGTTCACGGGGCCCGGCAAAGACTTGATTGCCGACCCGGAAGTGGCAAAGAGTTTCCTCGGTGGCTAATCGACCTGAAAGATACGGATCAAACGATTGAACGAACTCGTCTTTTTCATCAATAAGGTCGTGATTTCAGGCTCGGTTATCGGGTCGATCTATGCGCTCGGTGCGATCGGCATTACGCTTATTTTCGGGATCTTGCGGTTCGCGCATTTTGCCCATGGCGACCTCATGACGGTCGGAGCGTTCGTTGCGCTGATACTCACCGGCTTCGCGGCCTCATACGGGATCCAAACGCCGCTTCCACTCGCGTTTGTGATCATGCCAGCTTCGATGATCGTCACAGCGATCATTGCGATGGGACTGGACCGAACGTTTTATCGCCCGTTGCGTGTCGCAGGCGCAAAGCCCGTGGTTCTTGTGATGGCTTCGATCGGCGTCACTCTCATGCTCCAGGGGCTCATTCGCCTTTTCGCGGGGACGCAATCGCGCAGTCTCTACATCGATGAACGAAAAGAGATCTTCCGCATCGATCTGGGTGAGGACATCACGCGCAACATCGTGATCACCGAACCGCAAATTCTTCTCGTCGGGTTCACACTCGTGACGGTCATCCTCCTCCACGTCTTCCTCACACGCTCTAGGATGGGAAAAGCCATGCGTGCGGTGTCGGACAATGCTGACCTCGCGCGCCTCTCTGGCATTAAAATTGACCAAGTTGTTCGGACCACTTGGATCATTGGGGGTGGACTTGCGGCTGCTGCGGGCACGCTCCTGGCACTCGACGTGGTGCTAAAGCCAGATCTCTCATTCAATATCCTGCTTCCGATCTTCGCTGCCGCCATCGTCGGTGGCATCGGTCAGCCTTACGGCGCAATTGCCGGTGGGTTCGTTGTTGGGTTTTCGGAGACGCTTGCGATCTTTAACTGGTCGATCCTGCTGAGACCACTTGAGAGAGCGTATCCGCAACTCCCTGATATCCCTGCAAGTATCGCCTTTGTCCCGACAGAGTATAAGATCGTCGTACCGTTCTTTATTTTGGTGCTCGTGCTCATCTGGCGGCCGAGTGGCATCTTCAAAGGCCGGGTGTTTTAGATGCTTGCCTACCGCCGCGATATCATCGCTTTCGGCCTACTGATCGCGCTCTATGCTGCGATCTTTCAAACGCTCGGGACCGCGTACTCGACGCGCATGCTGGTCGAAGCGACGTGCTACGCCATCATCGCCCTCGGTCTTACAATCCAGTGGGGCTATGCGGGCCTTTTCAATGTCGGGATTATGGGCCTTGTCGCCGTTGGCGCTTTTGGCACGATGTTCATGTCGCACCCGACGAACCCAGCTTTCTGGGAATCGAGCGGCCCCGCGCTTCTCGGCAGAACACTTCTCGAAATGGCAGCCTTCGGGGTCGTGGTCTACCTGCTCGCAAAGCTGCACCGGATCGGCATCCCTAAAGTCATCCAGAGGGTCCTGATTTTGGTCACCTGTATCGGTGGCTATCTTTGGATATCCGCATCGCTTGATGTGGTGGCATCGACGATTGAGGACGAAGCAGGCTGGCTTGGGGGCATGGGAATGCCGGTCGGTCTCGGCTGGGCTTTTGGTGCGGTGCTCGCTGGCGCAATCGCCTACGGCATTGGACGCATCTGCCTGGGCCTTCGCAGCGACTATCTCGCAATCGCAACCCTTGGAATCGCGGAGATCATAAAGGCTTTCTTGAAAAACGCGGATTGGCTGACGCGCGGGACGCTGACTGTGTCCCCCCTGCCCTGGCCGGTTCCGACACCGAACGAACTTGGTTTCGTAATGGCCCGCTCGGCCTATCTTTGCGTCACCGCGCTCCTCATCGTCGTCACCTATATCCTGCTTGAACGCGCCTTAAACGCGCCGTGGGGCCGGGTGATCCGCGCGATCCGAGACAATGAAATCGCTGCAGGTGCGATGGGTAAAAACGTTGACGCGAGACGGCTAGAGATTTTCGTTTTCGGCGCGGTTCTCATGGGCCTTGGCGGCGCGGCGCTCATCACGTTTGCCCGTATCTTTGATCCGTCCGGCTTCATCCCGCTTAACCACACCTTCCTCATCTGGGTGATGGTCATTCTGGGCGGTGCTGGAAACAATCGCGGCGCACTGTTTGGCGCTCTTTTTGTCTACGTGATTTGGACGCTGTCAGAACCAGCGGCACTCTGGATTTTCGAGCAGGTGGAAACGCTCGGCGCGTCGCTCCTCAATTGGGAGGCACCGGATGATCTCACGAGCCGCGCACTTCAAATGCGCGTTTTCGTGATTGGACTGACGATAACGATGGTTCTTCGCTTCGCGCCGCAGGGCGTTTTGCCGGAGCGGGTCAGAAAGTTCGAAGACGAAGAGTGACAAAGAGAGGCCGAACTGAAAGCCCGGCCTCTCGAGTACTGACTATTCGGCAACGCCGACTTCGACGAACTTTCCGTCCGTCACCGTCATTTCGACGATCAAGCCTGGGACATCTCCAGCAGCATCGAATTCATGGCTGCCCGAACCGCCTTCATAATTGATGTCAGTGCCAGCGGCTAGGAGCCCGACAGCCTTTTCCCACTCGCCAGGAAGGATCACTTCACCGGGAGCTGACGCAACGTCGCGAACGGCAGCGGCAAGACCATCGCGGTCTGCTGAACCTTGCTTCTGGATAGCAAGCGCCAGAATGAAAGCGGCGTCATAGGACTGAGCGCCGAAGGTCGCCGTCGGGTCGAGTTCGCCAGCGGTGGCGAGTTCCGCATAGATTTCCGCACCCGGCACTTCAGGTGTGCCTGGACGCGTGGCGATCATGCCATCGATCGAAGCGCCAGCGTTTTCCGGCAGCGTATCGGAGACCATGCCGTCACCGCCCACAAACGTGGTGAAATCGCCTGCTTCGAGCGCCTGGCGAACGACTGTCTGGCCAGAACCGTCGGCATAGGCGAGCACGACGAGCGTTGTCGCACCTGATGACGACAGAGAGCCAAGCTCGGCACGATAGTCGGCTTTGCCGTCTTCGTGCGCCTCATTGGCTGAGACCGTACCACCGAGACCAGAGTAAGCCGCTTCCAGCGCGTCTGCGAAACCTTTGCCATAGTCATTGTTGACGTAGGTGATGGCGATGTCGCCAACGTCCTTCGAGTTGAGGAGACGAGCGAGAACTTCACCTTGATAGGCGTCCGACGGTGCCGTGCGGAACACGAGGTCATTATCCTCGAGCGCCGTGAGCGCCGGCGACGTGGACGCTGGTGAGATCATCACGACATTGCCCGGAACACCCGCATTATTCGCCGATGAAATCGTCGCTCCGGAACAAAGCGCACCGACAATTGCTGTTACGTTCTCAACGTTTACCAGCCGGTCAGCCGCGTTCGCAGCAGCGGTCGCATCGGCGCAGGTCGTATCACCAGTGACGACTTCCATCGTTCCACCGAGAATTCCACCCTGATCGTTAACATGGTTTGCCGCCAGCTGAGCAGCATCGCCGATCGGCGGAACCAAGCTTTCGATCGGCCCTGTAAAGCCGCCAAGAAAGCCGATTTTCACATCCGCCATGGCGGACAAGGGTGCGGCAAGCGCCGCAACAGCAACGCCCGCAACGAGCGTTTGCTTAAGTGTCTTTTTCATCTTTTGCCTCCCAGGCGATTTGTGGAACAGACATCCTCTCTTGTGCGGTGCATACTGACGAGGCACACAAGTCTTGTAAAGTTCAAGAAACCGCCGAAGAGGCTGAAACCGCAGTGGAAATGAACGCAAAGGGTATGTGGATTACAGGCTATGCGCGAGCGGTCTCGCGCTTCGCTTGCATCTGTGTGTTCGCCATCGGGTTCATGGCAACCGCGGCCGCGCAAACGCCCACTCTGCGGATCGGCATCGCTGTCCCCGATAGCGGACCTTATGTGCTTCTAGCGGACCTTATGCGCCGAGGGGCCCAAGTCGCGGTCGACGAAATCAACGCAAATGGTGGGATTTCAGGCGAGCGACTTGAACTCGTGGTCACCGACGATGGCTGTTCCGCCGATGAGGGACGCGACGCGGCCAACCGATTGACTGGCGCAGGCGTCAGAGCCGCAATAGGGCATGTCTGCTATTCCGGGACGAGAGCAGCAGCACCCATTTACGCGGCCTCGGACATCATTCACTTCACGCTGTCAAACCAGGTGCCCGCACTCACGGGTTCAGAGCGACCGCCGAGCTTTTTCCGCGTCGCCCCGCGCGATGACCGGGTGAACGTCATCATTTCGGATGCCTTAATTGGTTCAACCGGCAATGGGCCAATCGCCCTCCTCGATGACGGATCGATCTATGGGAGCACGTTGGTTGATGGTGTGCGTCAGGATCTAATTGCAAGGGGCAGACCCGCCAACCTCATCCAGTCGTTCGAGCCGGGAGCGACGGAGTTCAATACTCTCATCCGAGACCTTCAAGATGAGCGGATCGCGGCGGTCTTTGTTGCTAGCTATCATGAGGATCTCGCAGCTCTAGCCCAAGCGATGACAGCCGCGCGCCTCAGGCCAACGATCGTTACGCCAGAGACGGGCGCGAACGCTGAAGTCAAGGCACTTGCGGGCGACGCGCTCAACCGCATGGTCGTCGTCAAGCCAAGGGAATGGATGAACAGCGACCTTCAGACCCGCCACGGAATCGCGCAAACGGGAGCGGCCCGTTACTTTCTAGGCGCACACGCGGCGGTGAACGCATGGGCTGATGCTTATGCCGAGAGCGGCGAAGGTTCAGTTGCCGCTGCCCTTCAGAACGGAAATTTCGACACTGCGATTGGCCCGCTTGGCTTTACGAGCGAAGGCGATCTCTCTGACGTGCAATTTACGCCGCATCGCTGGATCGATGGTGCCCTCGTTCCGGCGCGCTAGCCGATTGTTCCAAGCACGGGAAACGTCTCCAAAAGCCAGAACGCGAATGTGTTCATCGTGCCCGTGAGGAACAGAACCCCCGTTACGACAAGCATGCCGCCCATCGCTTTTTCGACCATTACCATCCGCTGGCGCATGCCTTTCATGAAGTTCATAAATGGGCGGATCGCAAACGCGGCGATGAGGAACGGAACGCCGAGCCCTGCCGAGTAGATCGCGAGGAGCAGGATGCCCTGCTCGACCGTATCGCGTGACGCGGCAACGGCCAGGATCGCCGCCAGAACGGGACCGATGCAGGGCGTCCAACCGAAGCCAAAAGCGAGGCCAATGAGATAAGAGCCGCCCGGACCAACCGGTCGCGATTGGGTCTGAAACCGGGCTTCACGGTAAAGAATGCCGAGCTTGAAAACGCCCAGAAAGTGGAGCCCCATCACGATGATGGCGACCCCCGCGAGCGTCCCCAGAAGTGAGAGATGCTGGCGCAGAACCTGGCCGAGCACCGAAGCCGTTGCCCCAAGCAGAATAAACACGGTGGAGAAGCCGAGAACGAAGGTCGTTGCCGCCAACATGACCTTCTTCTGGACGCCCTTGCCTTCATCGGTCGCCGTCATCTGATCGATCGACGTGCCCGCCATAAAGCACAGGTAAGGCGGCACGAGCGGCAGCACGCAGGGTGACAAAAAGCTGATCACGCCCGCCAAAAACGCCGCCAAAACAGAGACTTCAAGACCCATCATCACTCCAGTGCTGGTCGCCATGTAGCCATTCGGCATGGTCGCCCGCAAGTCACGGCGGCGGCAAGTCGCGCAGGCGTGATTTCGAGTGCACCAATTTCTGGACGCAGCGCTGGCGCAGTGGCACGGTTCAAAGACTAGCGATCGTTGAGGCTGATATGCGAAATCTCATCACCGATGTGGGCGGCTTAAGGGTCGGCAATGCGCATTCGGCAGAGATCAACAGTGGCGCCACTGTCCTCGTCTGCGATGAACCCGTAATTGCGAGCGGAACGGTACTCGGCGGAGCACCCGGAACGCGCGGTGTTTCGATGTTGGAGCCAGACAATACGGTTGAAACGGTTGACGCGATCGCACTTTCCGGGGGTTCCGCTTTCGGCCTCGCAACAGCCACAGGCGTAGAAGACCGTATGCGGAGCATGGGTCGCGGATTTCAGATCGGTGACGCCCATGTCCCGATTGTTCCTGGCGCAATCGTGTTTGATCTGCTGAACGGCGGCGACAAGAACTGGGGCGATGAGAACCCCTACCCGACCATGGGCCGAGAAGCGTGCGAGGCCGCGAGCGCAGACTTTCAGATCGGTCGCAACGGTGGCGGATACGGCGCGACGACCGCAACAGGCCACGGCGGGCTTGGATCCGCATCAGCGCAGCATGACGGCTTTACCGTTGGCGCGCTCGTCGTCGTGAACGCTGTCGGCACGGCCTATGTCGGCGACAGTTCAACATTCTGGGCGGCACCGTTTGAGCGCGATGGCGAGTTTGGAGCGCGAGGTTTCGATCTTTCGTCGTTCGATCCAGAACGCATCGTTATGAAAGGAGCCAACCCCGCCGAAAACACCACGATCGGTGTGATCGCGACCGACCTCGCCCTTACGAAGGCGCAGTGTAAGCGTCTCGCCATAATGGCATGTATTGGCTATGGAAAAGCGCTTTGGCCTAGCCATGCAATCTTTGATGGCGACATGGTTTTTGGCGTTTCAACGGGCAAAGCACGCGAAGCCACGGCTTCAGACATGACAGCGCTCAGCGCACTCGCACCCGCCACAATGGCACGCGCAATCGCGCGCGGCATTTTCCATGCGGAAGGCACCTGGTGAACGCAGTTCGCGCGATAATCGCACCCATCGATTGGATAGGGAGGCAAGGCACACGCGCGATTGCGGCAAGCCTTTTTCTCGGTATGGCTTTTCCCGCTGTTTCGGCGGTGGTGAAGCCCATTATCCCGTTCGCGGTGTTTGCGCTTCTGCTGCTCGCACTCCTTCGAATAGATCCGGATGCGCTCAGGAAGGTTCGTGAACAGAAGCGCGAGATGCTTCTCGCCCTTTTGTGGTCGATGCTCGTCATCCCGTTTCTCGTCACAGGAATCGCATGGCTGGTCGGGCTCCAGGACCTGTCGCCGCCGATCATGCTCGCGCTCACGCTGATGGCGTCCGCGCCGCCAATCATGTCGGTCGCTGGCTTCTGCTTCATTCTCGGCCTCAACGGCACAATGAGCCTCGTTCTTTTGATCATTTGCCTCATTGTCACGCCGATCACGTCGCCACTGCCAAGCGCGATTTTCCTTGGCGAATCGCTCCCGGTTGACCCGTGGGAGCTGGCTTTACGTCTGTTTATCTACCTCGCCGGGGCGCTGGTGGTCGCCACGATCATCCGACGCGTCGCGGGACAGGAGCGCCTCAACCGCAACCGGCACACGATCGATGGATTAAACGTGCTCGCGCTCTTTATATTCGCGGTGGCGCTAATGGACGGTGTCACGTCGATGGCGATCGCCGACCCGCGCCTCGTCGCATCCATCATTGCCATGTCCTTCCTGGTCGCTGGTGGGATCGTCGCATTGACGATGCTCGCTTTCCTGTGGATGGGCCGGGTTGATGCGCTCTCGATCGGGCTTGTCGCTGGCAATCGGAATATGGGTCTGATGGCGTCGGTTTTGATCACGGGCTTGCCTGACCTCACCTGGGTTTATTTCGCGCTCGCGCAATTTCCGATTTACCTCCTCCCATGGCTGATGGGCCCCATTTCAAGATGGGCGAGGCGGAGCGAAAACGACGGGGTCGAGCCAGCGCCCCTCGTTTGACCGTGGTCCGTTCTGTGATACCTCAACGGAGCGCGTGTTCAGGAGTTCGCCATGCCCACGATCATTGCCCCATCGCTGCTCGCCGCTGACTTTGGTCGGCTGATTGAGGAAGTTCAGGCAATCGAAGAAGCGGGCGCTGATTGGCTCCATCTCGACGTGATGGACGGGCATTTCGTGCCCAACATTTCGTTTGGCGCAGACGTGGTCAAGGCACTGCGTCCACACTCAGGGCTCCGGTTCGATGTGCACCTCATGATCGCGCCGGTTGATCCCTATATCGAGCAATTCGCTGACGCAGGCGCCGAAATTATCTCCATTCATCCGGAATCTGGGCCCCACCCGCACCGAACGCTTCAGTCCATCCGCGCATGCGGAAAACTCGCGGGCGTTGCTTTAAACCCCGGTTCACCGGTTGAATTGCTGGAACCGCTCCTCGACGATGCGGACATGGTGTTGGCAATGACTGTGAATCCAGGCTTTGGCGGCCAGAAATTCATCGAGGCCGTTTTGCCGAAGATTGCTGAGATCAAAATGCTCATCGGCGACCGACCGATACCGATCGAGGTGGATGGTGGCGTCACTGCGGAGACCGCGCAACTTGCGTCGGAAGCCGGAGCGGACATCTTTGTGGCGGGGTCGTCGATCTTTCGCTCGCCCGATGGCTACACCAAAGCAATCGCCGATATTCGGTCGGCGGCGAGCCAGCATACTCGCGCCGCATAGAGGTCTAACAACATGATCCCACGTTACTCGCGGCCTGAAATGGTCGCGATCTGGTCGCCTAAGACGAAGTTTCGGATCTGGTTCGAAATCGAAGCCCACGCCGCAACCGCAATGGCCGATCTCGGCATGATACCGAAAGAAGCGGCTGAAAAAGTCTGGGCTAAGGGATCTGCTGCGACCTTCGATGTCGATCGCATCGATGAGATCGAGCGAGAGGTGAAACACGATGTCATCGCGTTTTTGACTCACCTCTCTGAAATCGTTGGGCCTGAAGCCCGATTTGTTCACCAGGGCATGACGTCGTCGGACGTTTTGGACACGTGTTTCAATGTGCAACTCGCACGGGCAACGGACATCCTTATTGCCGACATTGATGGCGTGTTGGCAGCGCTCAAAACCCGTGCGTTTGAGCATAAAGACACGATCACAATTGGACGAAGTCACGCAATCCACGCGGAACCGACGACCTTCGGGCTGAAACTCGCTTATGCTTATGCAGAGTTCGAGCGCGCTCGGGCTCGATTAATCGCGGCACGCGAGGAAATCGCTACGTGCGCCATTTCAGGGGCAGTTGGCACGTTTGCAAACATAAACCCGAGCATCGAGGCCCATGTGGCCGAAAAAATGGGGCTCGGCGTCGAGCCGATATCCACACAAGTGATCCCCCGCGACCGGCACGCCATGTATTTCGCAACCCTTGGGGTGGTGGCGTCCTCCATCGAGCGGTTGGCAACGGAAATCCGGCATCTCCAACGCACCGAGCTTTTGGAAGCGGAGGAGTATTTTTCCCCCGGCCAGAAAGGGTCGTCCGCGATGCCGCACAAGCGGAACCCGGTTCTGACGGAAAACCTCACCGGACTCGCCCGCATGGTGCGGAGCTACGCCATGCCAGCCATGGAGAACGTCGCGCTGTGGCATGAGCGGGATATCTCCCACTCGTCGGTCGAGCGAATGATCGGTCCCGACGCGACAGTAACACTCGACTTCGCTCTCAATCGGCTGCGGCAGGTGATTGAAAAACTTATGATTTACCCAGAGCGCATGAAGGCCAATCTCGATCGTCTGGGCGGGCTTCACAATTCGCAGCGTGTGCTCCTTGCGCTCACCCAAGCGGGGCTTAGTCGCGAAGCCTCCTATTCCGCTGTTCAGCGCAACGCCATGAAAACCTGGGAAACCGGCGCCGACTTCCTCACCGAACTTTTAGCCGACGCGGAAGTGACGGGCGCCCTTGAAGAAGCGGCACTGAAGGAAATGTTTGATATCGAGTATCATCTCAAACATGTCGACACGATCTTTAAACGGGTATTTGGGGACGCCGCGTGAAAACCGCTGATCTCGATGTTCTTGTGCTTCCAGGCCTCGGTGGCGGTACCAAGGACCATTGGTATGCGCGCTGGACCCGTAGCCTGACGACCGTTCAGCGGGTCGAGCAGGAGGACTTCAGTAATCCCGACATGGAGATCTGGGCACCCGCGGTCATTCAGGCAGTGGAAGCGGCTGAGCGGCCCGTCGTCTTGATCGGCCATTCGGCTGGGGTTCTTGCGGCAGCGAGCGCTGCCCCGTCCTTGCCCCAGGGTAAGGCGCTTGGCGCATTCCTGGTCGCGCCGCCGGACCCAGATAACGAGAACACCAAATCATTCGCACTCAGCTATGTCGCGCGCGATCCCCTACCCTTCCCGTCCTATGTCGTGGCAAGCCGCAATGACCCCTATTGCGAGTTCGAAGTCGCGGAAGACTATGCCGCGGCCTGGGGGTCGCGTTTGATTGATTGGGGGGGATACGGGCACCACAAAGACCAGGAGGGCCCCCGGCCCGGGCCCGA
>JBCCMK010000064.1:0-10318 GCA_039026395.1 Pseudomonadota bacterium
CGCCTGTAAGCGTTTCCAGGTCTTTGAAGACATGCTTCGGAAACAGGATGGGGTTTCCCATATGACCGCCCTCCCCGCCCCGTTTCCCAATGGGCACGATGATTTTCTCGAAGTCGTCTTTTCGAGCCACGCCGACCATTTCCGCCAAGAGCGACGCCGGAATGTGGGGCATGTCACCGAGCATAATGAAAGCGGCGTCTGTCGAAGATGGAAGCGCCTCGATGCCAGCAGCGACGGACGTGCCCATCCCGGTGCCGTAGTCGGGATTGTGGGTGAAGCTGGAGACCCCGAGACCGGCGAGCGCAGCCTCGATCAGATCGGGTTCATGACCTGTCACCACATGAACTTCGAGCCCGGCCTCAACCGCAGATCGCGCGGGATGACGAACAATGGGCTCACCCTTGATGGGCATCATGAGCTTATTCCTATCACCCGCTCGTCGCGACAAGCCCGCCGCGAGAATGACCGCCGCTATCTTGGCCGCGCTCACGTCTCATGACCCGGCGCGCGGGGTTGTGGGCGGCCGATGATCTCCATCAAGAGACCGCCCACCCCCATACCGATGATATCCTGAGGCGTCACGTCAATACCCGCGAGTAAACGGTTGAGTACCCAGTCAAACCCGTTCTCTTTCGGCGAGCGCGCGCACCCCGGCGCGCCAAGCACTGGCTTGCCGTTCCTCTCGGCGAGCATCAAGAGGTTCCCAGGATCAACCGGCATTCCAAGATGCCGGACCGTGCCGCCCGCGTGCTCAACCGCGAGCGGCAAAACATCCTCGCGATCGATCACCGCTGAGGCGCCGAAGATGACAATCAAATCACAGTCGCTAACTGCGTTTAGCGCCCCCGATACGGCCTCGCTGTCATGAGCCACACGGGTTTCGCTGACCACGGTGGAACCCGTCCCTTCCAAACGCTGATCGAGAAAGCGTCGTGTTTTGTCGAGCACGCTACCCTTAACGCTCGGGAGTTGTGTCTGAATGAGAGCAACCCGAGCCGGACGAAACGCGGCCACTGACATTGGCGGCTCCTTGATCAGCGCCGCCGCCTCCATGACTGCTTCTTTCGGCACCGCTAGCGGGATGATCTTTACGGTCGCAATCATGCGACCCTTCTCAACCCGTTCAAGGTTCGGAAGCGTTGCGACAGTGATCGCCGGGCTGATCGCGTTCAGCTCGTTGATCGCCGTCGCATCAGCCAGAAAAACCCCCGCACGCGTCGCAAAGAGGTTTGCGCGGCCCGTAAATGGCGGTTCCGCAAAACAGCCCTCGCCCTCAATCAAATGCGCGATCGCAGCCGCAGCATCGTCCTCAATGACATCGTCCTTAGAGAGCCGCGCGCCAATGACCTCCACGATTCCATCCTGCTTAAGCGCCTTGACCATTGAAGGCTCGAGGATCGTGCCCTTTTTGAAAGTCGCCGACGCGGTTTTCACCGTGTGAGCGAGTACCAAGCCCTCGGCCTCCGCTACCCGGAAACTTCCGAATTTCATGACGGTTTTGGTGGTCTGCGGACAGCAGCGATGATTTCAGCCAGCACTGCAACCGCGATTTCGGACGGGTTCGCCGCCCCGATATCCAGCCCAATTGGCGAGTGGATCCGATCAATCGAAGCACGATCGTGACCTAGAGCCTCAAGCCGCGCCACCCGCTTTTCGTGGGTCTTACGGCTACCCAGCGCGCCGATATAGAAGCAGTCCGACCGCAAGGCTGCGTCAAGTGCCGGATCGTCGATCTTCGGATCGTGGGTGAGTGACGCGACGCCGGTATAAGCGTCGAGCGGTTGCTCGTCGAAGACCTCGTCCGGCCACTCGGCGCGGATGACCTCACCGGGGAAACGTTCAGGCGTCGCAAAGGCTGTGCGCGGATCAATGATCGTGACGTCGAAGCCAATACGCCGCGTCATCGGTGCAAGCGCTTGCGAGATGTGCACCGCTCCCACCAAGATGATGCGCGGCGACGGGATGTGCGCCTCGATGAAGAATTCGGCACCATCGGCTTCAACGCTCGCACTTTTGCCGAGTTGGAACGCCTTTTGGACCGCCGTTTGCACAACGTCCGGCAGAGACCCGGTGCTATCATCGCGCCCGAGCAACTGGTCCTCGCCAGTCGACAAATTGCGCGCGATGACAATGGCTTGGCGTGCAGTCTTTGCTCTAAGGATCGCGTCGAGCGTCTGGCGTTTCATCGCAGCTCATTCCATCGGCTCTACTCGGACGACGATCTCACCGCCGCAGGAGAGACCGACTTCCCAAGCCGTCTCATCGGCGACGCCGAACGCGAGCGAATTCGGCGAGCCGGACGCGATCACATCGATTGCTTCTTCAACGACCGCGCCTTCGACGCAGCCGCCCGAAACCGATCCTTCAAAATTCCCGTCAGCATCAATCACGAGATGGCTGCCCACCGGGCGCGGTGCGGACCCCCAGGTCTTGATCACTGTCGCAAGCGCCACCTTGCGGCCCTCGTCGCTCCAGGCCGCTGCAATTTCTAACACGCCATCCGCTGAATTCGACATTACGCAACCCTCAACGCCGCGTGCCCCGCCTGCGGTGGCGACGCCAACGCCTCGACCAAATCAGCCATGGCATTCACGGTATGGATTGGGCGAAACTCATCTACATGCGGAAGGATCGCCCGGATGCCTTGTGCCTTCGGCTCAAACGCATCGTATCGCAAAAGCGGGTTCAGCCAGATCAGCCGACGGCAAGACTTTTGGAGCCTCTCCATCTGCTTTTCCAGGTGGCTGGCGTCATCGCGTTCCAGCCCATCAGTGATGAGAAGCATGATCGCGCCTCCGGTGAGCACGCGCCGCGACCAGGTCTTATTGAAGGCTTCAATCGAGGACGAAATCCGCGTGCCGCCAGACCAATCACCGACCGCCTGACCGCAGGCTTCCAGTGCATCGTCCACATCGCGGTGGCGCATATGACGTGAGATGTTGGTCAGCTGCGTCCCGAAGACAAAGGCGTGCACCCGGTGCTGATCATTCGTCAGCGCATGCAGAAAATGCAGAAAGAGCCTCGAATATTGGCTCATCGAGCCGGAGATGTCGCATAGAGCGACGATCGGCGGTACGAGCTGTTTGTTTTCGCGGTATTTCAGCGTGATTGCACCGCCCCCGCCGCGGATCGACGCTTTCATCGTCCGCCTTGGATCGACAAGCCCCCGCCGCGCCGTCGGCTGAAAGCGGCGTGTCTTCTCCCGTCTGAAAACGAGGCGCAGTTTCGCGATCTCGGCCTTGGCGCGCTCCACCTCCGTCGCCGTCATCTGCTCAAAGTCGCGTGCGCGCAGCACTTCCTTGTCCGAGGCCGTGAAGGAGGCATCGATATCAAGTTTCGGACGCTTTTTCGGCTTCTCGCTCGGCTTAATGCCGTCGAACATCGCATCTGAAGCCCGGCGCTTCGCGGACGCTTTATCGGTCTGGTCCGTCTCTACATGCGACGGCATCAACATTGCCATCATTTTGTCGATCAGCCCGCGCTTGCGCCAGAAGAGCTCAAACGCATCGGCAAAAACCGGGCTGTGATCGCGCCGCTTCACGAAGATCGAGTGGAGGATCCAATAGAAATCCGGCTTGTCCCGGAGCCCCGCCGCCTTGAGCGCTTCGATCGCCTCGAGCACCTGTGCAGGGCCAACGGGCACGCCCGCTTTGCGAAGCGCACGACCGAAATAGGTCACATTTTCACCAAGCTTCCCCGTTTCCGGTTCGAAATCCTCGTCGACCGGCTTCAGGATATTCATTGCGCGACCCGCATGTCGGCCCGGACCTGATCAATCAGACGGTTCGCAGTCGATCCCTGAACCTTGGCGATATCGTCCTGGTATTTCAAAAGCACCCCGAGCGTGTCTGACACCATCGCCGGGTCGAGCGCGATCTGGTCGAGTTCCGACAAAGCAGTCGCCCAGTCCAGGGTCTCAGCAACGCCAGGCGCCTTGAAGAGGTCCTCGCGCCGGAGGTTTTGCACGAAATGAACGAGTTCGCGGGTGAGTACTTCTGGCGCATCCGGGATGCGGAGCCGCAGGATCTCCAGTTCGCGCTCGGCGGTGGGGTAATCCAGCCAGTGATAGAGGCACCGCCGCTTCAGCGCGTCATGGATCTCGCGCGTACGGTTCGATGTCAGGATCACGATTGGCGGTTCTTCGGCCTTCACCGTGCCGAGTTCAGGAATCGTCGCTTGAAAATCGGAGAGCAACTCCAACAGGAACGCTTCAAAGGCCTCGTCTGTCCGGTCCAGCTCATCGATGAGGAGCACCGGAGGGCCACTATCCTGGTGTTCAAGCGCTTCAAGCAAGGGACGCCGCGTGAGGAACCGCTCAGAAAAAACGTCGCTTGCGAGATCGTCGCGCTCCGTCTCGCCGCGTGCTTCGGCCATCCGGATTTCGACCATTTGCGCGGCGTAATTCCACTCGTAGAGCGCCGATGAAACGTCGAGCCCTTCATAGCACTGCATGCGGATGAGCCTGCGACCGAGCGCATGGCTCAGAACCTTCGCGATCTCGGTTTTCCCGACACCCGCCTCGCCTTCAAGGAAAAGCGGACGCTTGAGTTTCAGCGCAAGGAAAAGGACCGTCGAAAGAGATCGATCCGGCACATAGCCAGCCTCTAAAAGGAGGTCGGACGTGGCGTCAATCGATGCCGGAAGCGGATGCGATCCAGTCATGAGAAAGGTAGAGCCCGAGTGCGGCGGGATTGCAAGTCGTGAGCGGCGAGCATTTCAAACGCTCGCCGATCATTTTGCGTTTGCGAAAGCGTTACGACGCGTCGACCGCGCGTTTTGCCATCACACCAACAAGGTGAGCGCGATATTCAGCGCTCGCGTGAAGGTCGGCGTTCATATCGTCGGCTGGAAGGGTGAGCCCATCGAGCGATTTGGATTTGTACCGAGCCGAAAGCGCTTCTTCTGCTTCCGTCCAACGGAAGACCGATGACGCAGCGCCCGTCACAGCGACGCGCACCTCTTTGCCGCGCTTCGAAACCAACACCCCAACGATCGCGTAGCGGGACGCAGGATTATCGAATTTCTGATACGCACAACGCTTCGGGATTGGGAACGAGACCTTGGTGATGATCTCGTTTTCATTGAGCGCGGTTTCGAACATGTCGACGAAAAAATCGTCGGCCGCGATCTTGCGCTCATTGGTGTGGATCGTGGCGCCGATGCCGAGGCACGCCGCTGGGTAATCCGCCGCCGGATCATTATTGGCGATCGAGCCACCAATCGTGCCACGATGCCGGACATGTGGGTCGCCGATACCGCCTGCGAGAGCAGCCAATCCGGGGATCGCCTCTTTAACGACATCAGACGAAGCCACCGAAGCATGAGTCGCCATTGCGCCAACGTGGAGCGTACGGCCCTTCAGCTCGATCTTGTCCATGCCGTCGATGGCACCGAGATCGATCAGGTTTTCTGGGGATGCCAAGCGCTGCTTCATGGTGGGAAGAAGCGTCTGTCCACCCGCCATGAGTTTTGGTTCGGAGACCTTTTTCAGGGCGCCGATCGCTTGGCGCACCGTGGTCGGACGATGATATTCAAATGCATACATGGTCCTGTCTCCTACTCTGCAGCTTGCTTGAGGGCTTCGCCGGTGTGAATGGCCTGCCACACCGCCTGAGGCGTTGCCGGCATTGAGATGTTCTCATGGCCGATCGCGTCCGTGATCGCGTTCATAACGGCAGCCGGCGACGCAATAGCGCCCGCTTCGCCGCAGCCTTTTATGCCGAGCGGATTGGACGGGCACGGCGTTTCGGTAAAGCCGGTCTGATAGGACGGCAGATTGTCCGCGCGCGGCATGCAGTAATCCATGTAGGACGCGGTCAAAAGCTGGCCATTTTCGTCGTAGACGACGCCTTCGGTCAGCGCCTGACCGATGCCTTGAGCGATACCGCCATGCATCTGGCCTTCAACGATCATCGGGTTGATCACCACGCCGAAATCATCGACCGCGACGTAGTTCACGACGTCGGTCACGCCCGTTGCCGGGTCGATCTCGACCTCGCAGATGTGGCAGCCCGCCGGGAACGTGAAGTTCGCCGGATCGTAAAACGCGCCTTCCTTGAGGCCCGGCTCGATCTCCGAAGACGGGAAACCGTGCGCGGTGTAGGCGGAAAGGGCAAGCGTGCCCCAGTCGATCGACTTATCCGTTCCGGCGACGGTGAATTTGCCGTCCTTGAACTCAATATCGCCTGCGTCAGCTTCCAGGAGGTGGGAGGCGATCTTCTTTGCCTTCGCCTCGATTTTGTCGAGTGCCTTGGAGATCGCCGACATGCCGACCGCGCCGGAGCGCGAGCCGTATGTGCCCATGCCGAACTGCACTTTGTCAGTATCACCGTGGACGATTTCGACGGTGTCGATCGGCACGCCCAGGCGCTCGGCGACGAGCTGCGCAAAGGTCGTTTCGTGGCCCTGGCCGTGGCTGTGCGAGCCGGTCAGGACTTCGATATTGCCCGTCGGGTTGACGCGCACCTCAGCCGATTCCCAAAGGCCAACACCAGCCCCGAGAGATCCAACCGCCTGTGACGGCGCGATACCGCAGGCTTCAATGAAGTTTGAGAAGCCCACACCGCGGAGTTTGCCCTCTTTGGCTGATGCCCGCTTGCGCTTGCCGAAGCCTTTATAGTCGGCAATTTCCATCGCCTTTTGAAGCGACGCGTCATAATCGCCGCAGTCATACATCATGATGACCGGTGTCTGATGCGGGAAGGTATTGATGAAATTCTTCTTCCGGATCGTGGCTGGGTCAATGCCGGTCTCCCTGGCAGCGACTTCTACGATCCGCTCGATGACATAGGTTGCCTCTGGGCGTCCTGCCCCGCGATATGCGTCAACCGGAACCGTGTTCGTGTAGACGGCATCCACTTCACAATAAATCGCCGGGATATTGTACTGACCCGACAGGAGCGTCGCGTAGAGATAGGTCGGCACTGACGTCGAGAAGAGGCTCGCATAACCGCCAAGATTGGCGATGGTCTTGACGCGAAGGCCGAGCATCTTGCCCGACTTGTCGAGCGCGAGTTCAGCCTTGGTGACGTGGTCACGACCGTGCGCGTCCGTGAGGAAGGCTTCCGTCCGCTCACATGTCCACTTCACCGGCTTTTTTAGTTTCCCAGCTGCCCAAACACAGACGGTTTCTTCGGAGTAGATGTAGATCTTCGAACCGAAGCCACCGCCGACATCCGGCGCGATAACGCGCAGTTTGTGCTCCGGCGCGACCTGAAGGAACGCGGAGATGACAAGACGCGCAACGTGTGGGTTTTGGCTCGTCGTGAAGAGCGTGTATGAACCCGTTCCTGGATCAAAATCACCGAGCGCGGCGCGCGGTTCCATTGGGTTTGGCGCGAGACGGTTATTCGTCAGTTCAAGCGTCGTGACATGATCCGCCGCGTCAAAGGCCGCGTTTGTCGCGGCCTGGCCGCCGAGCTCCCACTCAAAAACCGTGTTGTTGGCAGCTTCGTCATGCACCAGCGTTGATGCCGACTGCGCGGCACCCGTCTCAACGACAGCCGGTAGCTCATTATAGTCGATGTCGAGCGCCTGAGCGCCATCTTTGGCTGCCTTGAGCGTATCCGCGATCACCACCGCTACCGGATCACCGACATAACGCACTTTACCTTGAGCAAGCAGCGCGTGCGGTGGCGTGATCATGGGTGATCCATCTTTGGAATGGATCATCCAGCCTGCGGGCAATCCACCCAGGCCATCGGCTGCAATGTCGTCGCCGGTATAGACCGCAACCACACCCGGCACGTCGAGAGCTGGTTGCGTGTTGATGCCCTTAATCTCCGCGTGGGCCATAGGCGAGCGGGCGAAATACGCGTAAAGCTGGCCTGGACGCGAAATATCGTCCGTGTAGCGACCATTGCCAGTGATGAAGCGGTAGTCCTCTTTGCGGCGCACTGGGGCGCCGATGCCTGTTCCAGACATGGTTCCTCCTGAATATCCCTTGGATTGACCGCCTGCGCGGTCAGAATTATCGCGTTATTCCGCCGCCTCAGCGTACGGCATGCGGTTCATCTCTTCGGCAGCACTGGAGATCGCTTTCACGATGTTGTGGTAGCCGGTGCAGCGGCAGATATTGCCTTCCAACTCACTGCGAATTGTCTCTTCGGACGGCACGCCATCGTGGCGGTTCACGATGTCGACGCCTGCCATAATCATGCCCGGTGTACAGAAACCGCACTGAAGCCCGTGATGCTCACGAAATGCTGCCTGCATCGGGTGAAGCTCACCGTTTTGTTCCAAACCTTCGATCGTGACGACGTCCGCATCTGCCGCCTGGACGGCGAGCATCGTGCAGGACTTCACAGCTTTGCCGTCGACATGGACAACGCACGCACCGCACTGGCTGGTGTCGCACCCCACATGTGTGCCGGTGAGAGCCAAATTCTCGCGAACAAACTCAACGAGGAGCGTTCGGGGGTCCACCTCACCCGTCACGCTCTGCCCATTCACAGTCATGGAAACGGTCGCCATCTGCGCCCTCCTCTTCTTAAGCGTCTTCTCTGCGTCCGCGGCGTATTATTGGTTTTTGGTCGCCGCTTTAGGATCATTCCAAACTGGCGCGAGGTTGGGCAACGGTCAACAGTCTTTCTTTGGAATAACTCAAAAAAGTGCAGATTTGAGACGTCGACTGCCTCGCCGGATCAGAAATCGCGACGTTTTGGGCCATTTTTTCGGTTTTTCTCAAACGGCAGCGAACACGTTCAAGTCAGCGTCGGGGGCATCGAGGGCAATCTATCGATGCAGAATCGGCTCTAAGCTGGGTCGCCGATCTTCCTATAACCACGGTCCATATAAAGGAGGCCGGTCGCCTCTTCGTCAGCCACATTCACATCCAAGACTTCACCGAAGACGACCAAATGTGTCGCCACGTCTAAGGTCTTGGAAACTGCGCACTGAAACGACGCGCATGATGTCAAAAGGCGCGGCGCGTACCCTGGTACATTATCCCATTCCCCCGCAACAAAGCGGTCAGCCGGTGCGAGATCCGTGCTCCCGGAAAAGATATTCGACAATTCAGTCTGGTCATCGCTCAAAAGGTTCACGCAGAATCGACCGTTTTCGACGATTGTGGCGTGGATTGAACCCTCGGTATTCACGCACACGAGGAGCGTCGGCGGATCGACGGACACCGACGTAACAGCAGTTGCCGTGAACCCCGCCGGGCCACTTACGCCATCGGTCGAGACGATGGTAACCGCAGCTACGAGCTTTCTCATGCCCGCGCGGAAGCTCTCTGCGCTCACTATTGGGTGTTTCTCGGTAATCGGCACTTCTCGGTTCATCGTGTCGCGACGCATATTTTCATTGTGACCAGACGGACTTAACGCACTTTCGCCGTTCGACCACTCACGCGCGGCGTGGGCACCATTCCGGCTTTAATCTGCACGCTTCTAGTTTACAACAACACTCCTTTGTAGGACGTTATGAATACTGCGGGGCAACAATCGCAGACAGTATTGTGTTTGGGTAAATCGGCGGGGCAGCGTGCCCATCATTGAAGTGCGTGATGTTACGAAGCGCTTTGGCAGCTTTACGGCTGTCAACGGCTGCAGTGTGAGCGTCGAACAAGGATCAATCACTGGTCTCATCGGCCCAAATGGGGCCGGAAAATCAACGTTATTCAATCTTATCGCTGGCACGATCAACCCGACATCGGGCAAGATTTTTCTGAGCAATGAGGACGTAACCGAACTCCGATCGCATCAGCTTTTCGATCGCGGCGTTCTTCGAACATTTCAAATCGCCCACGAATTTTCAAACATGACCGTCCTTGAGAACCTCATGATGGTTCCACCGCGGCAGTCAGGCGAGCATCTCTGGCAAACGTGGATGATGCCAGGTCGAGTTTCGAGGCAGGAGCAAGAAGTGCGTTTGAAGGCGCGTGATGTTCTTGATTTCCTCCGTCTCAACCACCTCGTGAACGAACGCGCTGGCAATTTGTCGGGGGGCCAGAAGAAGCTTTTGGAACTCGGCCGCACCATGATGACCGACGCCAAGATCGTCCTGCTTGATGAGATAGCGGCGGGTGTAAATCGTACACTTCTCAAAGATTTAGCGTCGGACATTGAGCGTTTGAACCGCGAGCGCGGGTACACGTTTTTCGTCATTGAGCACGATATGGACCTGATCGGGCGGCTCTGCGATCCGGTGATCGTCATGGCCGAAGGTGCGATCATGACCACGGGTGCGATGGAAGACATCCGAGAGGATCAAGCGGTCATTGACGCCTATTTCGGTGGCGGCCGCGTCGAAGCATGACCAGCGCCGAACCTATAATCGAAGCAACAGGTCTTTATGGCGGCTATGGCGGCGCCGA
>JBCCMK010000065.1:0-10264 GCA_039026395.1 Pseudomonadota bacterium
ACCTGCTGGCTGGTGAACACTGGGTGGACCGGTGGCGCTTATGGGACCGGCAGCCGCATGCCAATTGCCGCGACCCGCGCGCTTCTCAACGCTGCGACATCAGGCGAACTCGCGAAAGGCGCTTTCCGGACCGATCCGTTCTTCGGGTTCGAAGTGCCGGTGGGCGGCGATGCGGTTTACGCGGATCTCCTCGATCCGCGCGCGACCTGGGCGGACACGCAAGCCTATGACACGCAGGCTCAGCGGTTGATTGATATGTTTGCGACGAATTTTGAGCACTTCGAAAGCCACGTCGACAATGACGTCCTCGGCGCTGCTCCAGCCTTCCGGCTCGCCGCCGAATAAGTCATGGCAAAGGGCGCGGTCGCCGCGGGTCACCGCCTGACCGCGGACGCCGCACTTACCATCCTGAGAGACGGCGGAAATGCCGTTGACGCCGCAATTGCTGCGCTTTGGATGGCGTGCGTCTGCGAACCTGTTCTTGCCTCGCCTGGCGGCGGCGGGTTTGCCATGGTCGGCCAGGCGGGACGCCCCGACAAAGACCGCCTCCTCGATTTTTTCGTCGAAACACCAAATTTTCGCGATCCGTCTGACCTAGACATTCAAGATGTCAGCGTGGATTTCGGAACAGCAACGCAAGATTTCAGGGTTGGTGCTGGGACATCTGCAGTACCGGGCATGGGACCGGGATTGTTCCAACTTCACCAAGACCTCGGCTCGATCCCCATGCAGCGCTTGGCAGAGCCCGCGATTTATGCCGCGCGCGAGGGCGTCCGCGTCACCGATTATCAAGAGCAGCTTTTCAAGATCATAGCGCCGATTTTCACGGCTACCGAGAGCGTCCGCGCGATCTATGCGCCGGACGGCGGCCCGGTCGTTGCCGGTGACACGGTCAAAAATGTCGACCTCGCTGATGCGCTCGACTGGATTGCCCGCGACGGCGTCCGGTCCATGACCGAGGGCGATATCGCAGGGGCAATCCTCGCGTCTCAGGGCCAGAAAGGACTGCTCGATTGCGACGCGCTCGCACGCTACACACCGCAATGGCGGACACCGACAATGTCAAAAGTCGGACATGCGGACGCCAGCCTTAATCCGACGCCATCGGCGGGCGGCACACTGATCAGTGCAATGCTGTCGGCGAAGGCGGGCAATGCAAAGGCGCGCGCCGAAACGATTGACGCAGTCGACAAAGCCTGGAACGCAGCAGGCAGGAGCGTCGGTGAATATATTCGCAACGCTCATCGCGGCACGACCCATGTCAGCATCGTCGACAGCGAAGGCCTTGCCGTCGCCATCACCGTCTCGAACGGTGAAGGCAATGGCATGATCGTGCCGGGCTGCGGTTTCATGCTGAACAATATGATGGGCGAAGACGACGTAAATCCAGGCGGGTTCGAGCCGTGGACCGAAGGGCAGCGTCTCTCGTCCATGATGGCGCCGACCATCGTACACGAAGCGAACGGGGCGATTGCGGCGCTTGGTTCTGGAGGCTCAAACCGCATTCGGACGGCGATGTATCAGGTGCTTGCCCGCCGATATGCGGATGGCATGGCCATCGAGGAGGCGATCGAAGCGCCACGCATGCACATCGAAGGCGGACACCTCGACTTTGAGGATTTCTTTCGGGAAGACGATCGGGACTGGCTCGCAGAGCATTTTGAAGATCACCGCATCTGGCCGGAGCGCTCGATGTTTTATGGCGGCGTCCACGCGGTGGAGCGGGATCCGAAAGGCGGCTTTCGGGGCGCTGGCGATCCGCGGCGGGATGGTGTTTACCTCCAGGCGTAGACACAATCAGGCAGGATCGCATGCCGACCGACCACCACCACGGCCACCGGCCCTATCGCCATCCCCTCAACCTTTCCACCGACGAGCGGGATGCCCGTGCCGAGACATTTCACGCACTTATGAACGAACGGCGAACGGTGCGCGACTTCTCAGACCGTCTCGTTCCGCGCGAGATCATCGAAACCGCTATCCGCACGGCCGGAACAGCACCCTCCGGCGCAAACCAGCAACCGTGGACGTTTGTCGCGATTTCCGACGCCGCAACCAAGAAGGCGATCCGAGATGCGGCAGAGGAAGAAGAGCGCGCCTTTTATAGCGGACGCGCTGGCCAGGACTGGCTCGACGCGCTTGCCCCCCTCGGCACGGACGCCGAGAAGCCCTTCCTTGAAACCGCGCCATGGCTGATTGCGATCTTTGCGCAGCGCTGGGGCGAAGGCGATGAGCGCACAAAGCACTATTATGTGCCGGAGTCTGTGGGCATCGCGTCAGGTCTGCTCATCGCTGCGCTCCACAATGCGGGCCTTGCAACGCTCACCCACACGCCAGCGCCGATGGGCTTTTTGACCGAAATCTGCGACAGACCGGCGAATGAAAAACCGGTGATTCTGCTTGTGACCGGCTATGCGGCTGACGATTGCAAGGTGCCCGATATCAGCCGTAAGCCGCTGTCAGAAATCGCGAGATTTATTTGAACCAGCGCCTGCAGCAAGGCTGGACATCGATTTGAACCAGAAAACGCGGAGTAGACTCAACGAACAGGGGCGTCCTGCGATCGACTTTGCGGCGTATCCACCCGGAACCAACCGTCGGCAGCGCGAACGCCGCTTCGATAGAGCCTTGACCGCGCGGTCGGTTCCCAGAAATCGTTGGTCACTTTCTTCACTTCGTTAGTGCCCGCCGCAAAACTTAATACCTCGTCGGGCCAAAGCCGTCGAAAGCGGGCATAAGGTTTGCCGCCGTCTGGATCGAGGAACACTTTGTCCGACACAGTCTCTATGATGATCGTCAAATCATCACCGTCGACTGACGTTGCAATGGACCTCGTCATCTTACTCACATCGGGCTCCTCGACCGGCGTCGCATAGACAAAGGCGTCTTCCTCAACCACCGGATACGGTTCACCAAAGGCGCAGTCCACGACGGGGATAAGGAGCGCGCGTTTCAAACTCCATGCAACGCGCTGGGCCTCTAAGAAGCGCACGATGATCAATCCCGATGTCCGATCGCGCTCGACATAGGTCAAACTGGGCGGCGCGCCGATCGTCCTCTCAAACGTTTCCTGACCGCACATCATTGTCAGGCTCCCACGGGTCTCAGCCTCTGACTCATATGAAAATGTCAGCGTTGGAGCGCCCGGAATTTCGTTAAATTCACGCGCGTGAGACGTTAATAGTGTTAACATTAAAGCGGTGATTACGAGCAGTATCTGCATCGCTCGTAGATGCCGCCGCAAGCGGCCTGAGGCAAGCGAGAAACGGTCAATTGATCGCGAGACGTGGTTGCGAATAGGCGCTGGCAAAGTGCTGTCTCAAACGGCATAGTCGCGCCATGAATGCGACCGCCCTTTCCAAAGACAGCCACCTCGTCCTCGTTGACGGTTCTTCTTACATTTTCCGCGCCAACCACGCCCTCCCGCCGCTGACCCGTAAGTCCGACGGACTTCCGGTCGGCGCGGTCTCTGGTTTTTGCAACATGTTGTGGAAACTGATGCGCAATACTGACGTCGAGGACGGCATTGCGGCACCCACCCACATGGCCGTTATCTTTGACTATTCCGGGCAGTCGTTCCGAAACGAAATCTACAATGAATACAAGGCCCATAGGCCCGATCCACCGGAAGATTTAAAGCCGCAATTTGGGCTCATTCGCGATGCCGTGCGCGCCTTCAACGTCGCCTGCATAGAGCAGGAAGGATATGAGGCTGACGACATCATCGCGACCTACACGGTCGATGCCGCAGCTGCTGGTTCGCGTGTCACGATCGTCGCGTCGGATAAGGATCTCATGCAGCTGATCCGGCCTGGCGTTGTCATGCTCGACACCATGAAATCAAAGGTCTTCAGAGAGCCGGAAGTCGTTGAAAAATTCGGCGTCGGGCCGGATAAAGTCATTGATGTTCAAGCGCTTGCGGGCGATAGCGTCGACAATGTGCCTGGCGTCCCAGGCATCGGGATCAAGACCGCAGCTCAACTCATTACTGAGTTCGGCGACCTGGATGCTTTGTTGGAGCGAGCGGCAGAGATCAAGCAGAACAAGCGGCGAGAAAACCTCATTGAATTTGCAGACCTGGCACGCGTCTCGCGCGATCTCGTGACCCTCAAGCAAGACGTTCCGGTTGAGCTCCCGGTCGATGCACTTGGCGTAGAAGATATCGATGGTTCAAAGGCGCTGAGCTTCTTGAAAGCAATGGGATTTACGACGCTCACCCGGCGCGTTTCGGAAGAGCTCGACGCCGATCCAGACGCTGTTGATGCAGCGTCAATCACCGTCGACGGATGGGACGCTGGTGCGCCCGCCGCGCGCGGCCCCGACCTTGATGCAGATGCGAAATCTGATTCCGGTGGTTGGACTCCTGCCGCCGCCGCGGAACGCGCATACAGCCACATAACGGCCATCCCGTTCGACACATCTGCATACGAGTGCGTGACGACAGTGGAACGGCTAAAAGAGTGGATCGCGGACGCCACTGAAGCCCGCGTGGTTGCTTTCGACACCGAGACGAATTCGCTGGATGCGATGAGCGCGGATCTGGCGGGCTTCTCACTCTCCATTGAGCCTGGGAAAGCCTGTTATGTGCCAGTTGCGTACCGCTCAAGCGACGGTTTTGACTTCGGTGACGGAGACGGGATCGAGCAAATTTCTCTGAGAACCGCTCTCGAACTCGTCAAGCCGATGCTTGAGGATCGATCGATCCTCAAGATCGGGCAGAACATCAAATACGATCTTTTGGTTCTCTACCGATACGGTGTAGGCGTCACCCCGATCGACGACACGATGCTCATGTCCTACGCGCTTGACGCCGGCAAAGGTGGGCATGGGATGGACGATCTTTCCGAGCGCCACCTTGGTCACAGACCAATTCCATTTAAAGAGGTCGCAGGGACTGGGAACTCGGCCCTCACCTTCGATCAGATACCGCTCGACAAAGCGACCGCATATGCAGCTGAAGACGCCGACGTCACGCTACGCCTCTGGCATGTCCTAAAGCCGCGTTTGATGGCTGAACGCATGACGCGGGTTTATGAACGCCTGGAACGCCCACTCGTTCCTGTGCTCGCAAGGATGGAAGAAGCGGGCATCACGGTCGATCGACAGATGCTTTCCCGGCTTTCAGGCGATTTTGCCCAATCGATGGCGGGACTTGAAGCCGAGATCCACGAGCTTGCGGGCGAGAGTTTTAATCTCGGGTCGCCAAAGCAGTTGGGCGACATTCTCTTTGGGAAGCTCGGTCTGCCTGGCGGCTCGAAAACCAAGACTGGCGCGTGGTCAACGGGCGCTGGAGTGCTCGAGGATTTGGCGACACAGGGCCATGACTTGCCACAAAAAATGCTCGAGTGGCGGCAAATGTCGAAGCTCAAATCGACTTACACTGACGCGCTACCGGGCTACATCAATGCCGACACGGGCCGCGTCCACACGTCGTTTTCGCTTGCCGCCACGACCACAGGGCGTCTCTCGTCGTCGGACCCAAACATTCAAAACATCCCGGTGCGCACAGCTGAAGGCCGCAAGATTAGGCAGGCGTTTGTCGCCGCCGATGGCAAGACGCTGATATCCGCGGATTACTCGCAGATCGAATTGCGCGTGCTCGCACACATGGCTGATATCCCGCAACTGCGACAGGCCTTCGCAGACGGGCTCGATATCCATGCCATGACAGCGTCAGAGATGTTTGGAACGCCGATCGAAGGCATGGACCCAATGGTGCGCCGTCGGGCAAAGGCCATCAATTTTGGCATCATCTATGGGATTTCTGCATTCGGATTGGCGAACCAGCTGGGCATAGAGCGGTCCGAAGCGGGCGAGTACATCAAGAAATATTTCGAGCGTTTCCCGGGCATTAAAGCTTACATGGACGCAACGAAAAAATCCTGCCACGCACAAGGATATGTCACGACGGTCTTCGGTAGGAAGTGCCACTATCCCGAGATCAACACGAAGAACCCAAACATGCGGGCGTTTCTTGAGCGTGCCGCAATCAACGCGCCAATTCAGGGTTCAGCAGCAGACATCATCCGTCGCGCAATGATTCGGATGCCAAACGCGCTCGCTAACGAGGGAGTGGGCGCGAAGATGCTTCTTCAGGTCCACGATGAACTGATTTTTGAGTGCTATGCGGGCGAAGCCGACACCACGATTTCAGTTGCAAAGTCCGTTATGGAAAAAGCGGCCGAACCGGCTGTCAGCCTTTCCGTGCCGCTCGTCGTGGATGCACGCGCCGCCCAAAACTGGGACGACGCGCACTAGGAACAATTATTCCGCTGGGATGATACGGCGGCCTTCCCCCGGTTTCTTTGGTCCGCGGCTCGCCAACATTGCGACCGCCACATCTTCCCCTTGGTCACGACGTGACTTGAGCGGACGCTGCGGTGGTTTTGGCGCAATTCCTTTCGGCAACCGGGCCCAGCCTGGGCGTACGAAAAGGAAATGACCGAACCCAACGCGTTGGATCAGATAATCCAAGATCAACGGCCCTGTAACGGCAGCAATCAACACGATCGCAGCCACCAATCCTACGTCCGGCACAATTCCCAACTTGATGAGCGCGATACGAGTAACCGCCATCGGCAAAAAGAACGCGAGATACACAACGAGAGACCGCGACCCGACATAAGTTAGGACGTTCCCGACGACGGTTTTGCTCAGGAGCGCAGAGATCGAAACGAGCGCAGCTGTTCCCGCCGCTCCAAGAATGAGGCTCACGATTGGCCAACCAGCGGCGTTAGCCTGCACGAGGAAAAACGTTGCGCCTGCCCAAAGAAGCAAACCTGCGCCCGCAATCTCTGGCCGGCGAACGGCCTCCTCCGCGATCCGGAACGCATACTTCGCAAACATGTAACCGCAGTAGAAGTAGATGAAGCGCGAGCAGAACTCATCGATGATGATCGAGCCCGTATGCACAGGCAAAAGTTCCAAAGCGACACCAAAGGCGATGACGATGCTTGGCGCTGCTGACCGAACAAATTTCGTGAAAACAAAGAATACCGGCAGCAAGTAGATGAACCAAAGCGTCCCAAACGGCTGGACGAAAGACATGAGATACAGCTGCATAACCGAAAGAACGCCGTTTTCAGCGATGAAGCCGGGCGCCTTAAACGCGAATTGGATCGTCACCCAAAGCACGTAGAAATAAACAAAGTGCATGACTTTGGCGTCGGCGTAAGCACGCCAGTCACGGTCGATCCGGCTCGCCAGGAACAGCCCAGCGACGAAGAAAAATGCTGGGATCCGGAAGGGTTGCGCGAACGCAACGATCTCGCCCATCCAGCTCTCTTGGCCAAGCGCGACTTCAACGCCACTCGTTGAATGCAGCATAACCACGAGAATGATGCAGAGACCTTTTGCAATATCGACCCATTCGACACGGGCAGGTGTTGCCTGGTTCGTCATGTCACTTGTCCTCTTGTGAGACGCGTTTCCGGTAACGGACCGGAATTTGTTTGCTGGGGAGCAAGTGCCGTGCCCGAAGTGGAAATCCGGTTAAAATCAGCACTTCACAACGCGGTGATGGCGGATTTCATGTGCTGAGGATCGTCTTGGATGCACCGGAGGGTCGTTGTGGCCGATATCCGTTGTTTTGACGACTTGCACCGACACCAGAACTCCGCCATTGGACGGGCGTTCCGGCGCGAAATAACGACAACTCAAAGGATGACGCGCGTGTACCTGACCCACGATATGATAGTCGCGGCGCACGATGCGATCCGCGATGCAACAATTCCAACCCCGACAGTGCGCGCGACGCGTCTCTCGCTTCGGTTGGGCTTCGATCTCTATCTGAAGCTCGAGAACATTCAGCATACAAACTCGTTCAAAGCGCGCGGCGCGCTCGCCAAGCTCTTGACCCTAACGGACGAGCAACGAGAGACCGGCGTTATTGCATGCAGCGCTGGCAACCACGCCCAAGGGGTGGCTTACCATGCGACGCGGCTCGGCATTTCATCCATCATCGTGATGCCCGAGGGCACGCCGTTCAACAAGATTAAACGCACCGAAGACTTTGGCGCGACCGTTGAGATCTACGGGTCAAACTTCGACGAGGCGATGGCGTATACGCGGCAATTGACCGTGGAGAAGGGGTTAGTTCTGATCCATCCCTTCGACGATCCGATCGTAGCAGCCGGTCAGGGCACTGTGGCAATCGAAATGCTCCAGCAAATGCCAGACCTCGACACCATCGTTGTACCGATTGGGGGCGGTGGCCTCATTGCCGGCATGTCTGTCGCGGCGAAGGCTATCAAACCGGGTATCGAAGTGATCGGCGCTCAAGCCCACATCTTTGACGCGGTGAAGGCGCGAGTGGACGGAACCACCACGCACTTTGATGGTTCGAGCCTTGCCGAAGGGATCGCTGTCAAAGAGCCATCTGAAGCAAATATTGAAGTGGTCAGAAGTCATGTCGACCACATAGAGACGGCGAGTGAGGAAGAGATCGAAGAATCGATTTTTGACCTCCTGTCCAACGAGAAGATCGTGGCCGAGGGGGCGGCGGGCGCGGGTCTGGGCGTGATCAAAAAAATGAGCGACCGCATGCAAGGCAAAACCGTCGGCCTCGTTGTCTGTGGCGGCAATATTGATTCGCGGATCCTCTCGACGTTGATCCTTCGCGGCCTGGTGCGCGACGGGCGGATCACGCGCCTTACCTTCGAGATCGATGACACGCCCGGTCAGCTCTCCGAGATATCGCGAATGATCGGCGAGGCGGGCGCAAACGTGGTCGAGGTCATTCACCAACGGATGTTCCAGAGTGTCGCCCTAAAGCAGGCAGAACTCGACGTTGTGATTGAGGCCCGTGACATTCTTCATGTCGGTGACATCGTTGCAGCGCTGAGAAATGCTGGCTTTTCGGTCAAAACCAACAATGAAATGCTGTAGGCCAGAACCTGAGGAAAGCTGAGCGCATTAACCGGTTTATGATTTATTGAGGTTACGGCATAACCAACACGAAACGTTGAGATGTGCCATGTCGATCACTCGCCGATCCTTCAACCTCACCCTTCTTGCCACGGGCCTTGCCGCCTGCTCCACCGGCTCGCAGTTCAGCGCGTCCAGTGTTCAAGCAGGCGTATTGCCCGACGATCTGAGGCCGACGCCGAACCCGCGCTACGACGCTTGGGTCACTGCGTTTCAACCACGAGCACGCTCCCAAGGCATATCCGAAGCCGTTCTGGCGGACGCCTTTCGCGGCACGGGTTACCTTCCAGGCGTCGTGAGGCGCGACCGAAATCAGACTGAATTCAAGCGCACGCTAGAGGATTATCTCTCGATCGCGGCGTCGGATGAGCGCGTCGAAAAGGGACGCGCGGCTTTTGCTAAGCATCGGGCAACATTGAGAAAACTCCAGGAGCGCTACGGCGTTGACGCCGAGATCATAACGGCGATCTGGGGCCTTGAGAGTTTTTACGGCGAACGACGCGGAGATATCCCAGTCGTCTCGTCAACGTCGACTTTGGCGTTCGATGGGAGGCGGGGAAAGTTCTTTGAGGCGCAATTGGTTGCGGCCCTCAAGATCGTCCAGAACGGCGACGTGACCGCGCCACGGATGACCGGCAGCTGGGCCGGTGCGATGGGCCACACGCAGTTCATCCCAACGTCCTACGAAGCCTTTGCCGTCGACTTCAATGGCGACGGTCGACGGGACATTTGGTCGGAAGACCCGACCGATTCGCTCGCCTCCACCGCGGCCTATCTCGATCGGAATGGCTGGCGGCGCGGCGTTCGCTGGGGCTCTGAAGTGCGCAGCGGATCCGGTTCCGGGACCGTGATCCAACCGCAGGCGGGCGGGCCTCGTTTCTCGACAACGCGCAATTTCCGGGTCATTAAAAGGTACAACAATTCAGATGCTTACGCGATCGGCGTCGGTCATCTCGCGGACCGCATCGGGGGTGCTGGCCCGCTTCAGACAGCATTTCCGCCGGATGCCTATGGCCTCACGAAAGACGATCGTATCGCGCTCCAAAACGGGCTAACATCGCGCGGCTTCGACACCGGTGGCGCGGACGGCATCATCGGACCGAAGACCAAAGAAGCGATCCGTCAGTTCCAGGAAAGCCGAGGCCTGGCGGCAACCGGCGATCCGTCCCGCGAGCTTCTTACAAGCCTCTAGGTTGAGAACTCATATTCCTGGTGTGTTTGGTGGGAGAAGATTTGGTTGCCTGCACGGCGCAAGACCGCAGGAAGTCTCCCTGACTTTCAAGGTCTTGCAACACAGCAGGCGAGCAAATCTACCCCATCTTACAGACGTCGAAACGGC
>JBCCMK010000066.1:0-9756 GCA_039026395.1 Pseudomonadota bacterium
ATCCCGGGGAGTTTTCATGCTCCGCGCGGCATGATCGAGTTTTGGGTCGATCCTGAAAGCCCTTATTACAAGCCGATCTTCGGTGAAAATAAGACATTTGTTTTTCACTGCGCGAGCGGTTGGAGATCGGCTTTGACCGTAGCCACACTCAAGGACATGGGCTTTGAAGCGGCGCACTTGAAAGATGGTTTTTCAAGCTGGGAGAAGGCCGGTGGCCCGATCGAACACGCAGAGCCAAAAAAGCCCTAAGCGACCTTTCGAAGCCTTATAGCAGTGCTAGCTTTTTCGTCACAGATTGTGCCGCATGTGCGACGAGACCGCCGAGCTTATCGACACCATTGTCGGGTAAATTGACGTTAGGCACTGACACGCCAAGCGCACCCGCCGCCGACCCATCTGGTAGCAGGATCGCGCTCCCGATGCTGTAAACACCCTCGCGAAACTCGCCCGTATCGACCGCAAAACCTCGCGCTTTGCTTTCACGCATCGCCGCATCAAGGCTCGTGAGATCCGTGATCGTGCGCTCGGTAAAACCTCTCAAATGTTCGCCAATGACATCCCGCAGTGCTGGATACTCCGCTGATAAGATTGCCTTTCCGGTTCCGACACAATGGAGCGGCGCGCTTCCGCCAATGGGGTTCCATGACCGGATCGGCTTCTGGCTGTCGATTTTATCGATGTAAACGACCTGAAGATTGTCGCGGACAGCGAGGTAGATCGTTTCGCCAGTCTCGTTTGCCAAATAACTCATCATGTCGGACGCAACGGCGCGGAGGTTGAGGTTCTCAACGACCGACCGGCCGACCTGCCAGCCCTTAAGCGATGCGGCATAGGTTTTGTCGGTTTGCTGATTGACGTAGCCGAGCGAGGCAAGGGTTTGCAAAAGCCGAAACGTGTTCGATTTCGTAAGTTCAAGCCGCCGCGACAGTTCAGAGACACCGATACCGCGTCGGCTTTCGGACAGCGTTTCAAGGATGGCAAGCCCTTTTGAAAGCGTCGAATCCACCCGAACGGTTTTCTCAGCACTCATTTCCGGCGTCACACGTCTGCAAAATCTGGTGGTTGGTGCGCCATAATCTCTGGTGGCTCACCGTTGAGAGGACTGATCTCAACGAGTGCTGAATGTGCGGCTGGGCTCTGCGTGAACTCCGACGTTTTGAGATCGTGGGTCAGAACGTTCGGATTTCCATGCCGGTCGCGGTCGTTTGGCGCGTCAAAATCCGGGTCAAACCAAGCACCCGTCCAGAGGAAAACTGTCCCTGCAACGATCTCATCGGTCACGCGTGCGCCCGCGAGGCAACGACCGCGGTCATTGAAAACCTCGACGACGTCACCATCGACAATGCCTCGCGCGATTGCGTCGGCGGGATTGACTAGGATCGGTTCACGCCCCTGAATTTTTGCGCTTTTGCTGTGATCGCCATTGTCCAACTGGCTGTGGAGCCGTGTCGCCGGTTGTCCGGAAAGGAGAAAGAGCGGAAAGCGTGATTGTTTCCCTGCTTCTGCATCACGAGGCGGGTTCCAGGTTGCGTGTCCGGGACACTCAGGAAGCGAAAATCCAGCGATCGTCTCAGAGAAAAGCTCTATCTTGCCACTTGCCGTTGGGCGTGGATTTCTAACCGGATCATCACGGAACTCTTGAAGGAAAACACGGTCCGGTGTCGGGTCAGGCAATTCGATGATGTCGCCTGCAATGAATGCATCCCAATCGGGCAAACTGCTGCCGTACGATTTTGCGTGCTCGCGTGTTTCATCCCAAATGCGCTGCAGCCATTCCTCAATGGTAAGCCCCTCGGTGAAGGCGTCACGACTCCCAAGCCTCTCAGCAAGATCGGCATAGATGTCGAATTCGACGCGAGCCTCGCCGGGCGGATCGACAATTTTTGGCATCGGCACGAGGATATTATCCGATTTGCCCGCGCCGAAATCGAGCCGCTCCGTTGACGCTGCAATTGGTAGGACGATGTCCGCGTGGCGTGCCGTTGCCGTCCAATTGATCTCGTTGACGATGATCGTCTCGGGTTTCTGAAACGCCTCTCTCAGTCGGTTCAAGTCCTGATGGTGGTGAAAGGGATTGCCGCCGGCCCACCAAACCATCCGCGTGTCTGGAAATTTGTGATCATCACCCATGTAGCGATATGTGCCGCATGGGTTTAGTAGCATGTCGCTGACCATGGCGACCGGTATCGAGCTTTTGACCGGGTTTTCGCCCTGTGGAAACGCACCCCATGGGAATGGTCGAACGATATTCCCGACATGGCCATTCACTGCGTAACCCACGGTGTAACCGCCACCTGGGAGCCCGATCTGGCCGAGCATCGCGGCGAGCGTGACCGTCATCCAAAGGACCTGCTCGCCCCAATCAGCGCGTTGGAGCCCGGCGGCACAGGCAATCATCGTGCGGCCTTGCGCCATATCGCGTGCCAGTTGTTTCAACCGCTCAGCCTCAACGCCGGAGAGTTCGGCTGCCCAATCAGCGTCTTTGGCGGTCCCATCCGTTTCACCGGTAAGGTATGCGCGAAACCGGTCGAAGCCGACCGTGTATTTTTCAAGAAACGCCTGATCGTGAAGACCTTCGACGAGGAGCGTGTGAGCCAGCCCCATCATAACCGCCGTGTCGGTACCGGGTTTGGGCGGGAGCCACTCGGCATTCAAATCGTTCGCAACATCTGACGAAAGCGGACTGATATTGATAAAGCGGACGCCGTTTTCCTTGCAGAGGTCAAGATTGCGTCGTATCCGATGTTGCGATGCACCGCCATCACAAATTTGAGTGTTGCGAAGAGCGAGGCCGCCGAACAAGACGACGAGGTCTGAATGTTCCGCAATCACCGGCCATCGAGTCGCTTCGGCGAGGTTATCACGGAACTTTCCACCAACGATGAGCGGCATCGCGCAGAGCGCAGCATTGTAGCTGTAATTGCCTTCCGACCCTGTAAAGCCACCCTGCGTGTTTAAGAACCGCTTCAATTGACTTTGTGCGTGATGAAACCGCCCGGCGCTCGCCCAGCCATATGAGCCCGCATAGATGGCTTCATTGCCGAAATCTGTGCGAATGCGGCGCAGTTCGTCAGCAATCCTGTCGAGTGCTTCATCCCATGAGACCTCGACAAATCGGTCTTTCCCACGCTCTCCCATTCCGCCGTTCAGCCACCCCTCGCGGATCGCCGGCCGCAGAATTCTTGCCCGGCCATTGAGGCTTGAAACGAGATTGTCAGATATAGGGGAGGGGTCGAGATCGTTCGGATGCGGTTTAATTGCAGTGATTTTTTGCCCGTCAGTGAAGACCTGCGCGACGCCCCAATGCGTCGACGTCAACTCCGAGGTCTGCGTGTTTCCGCCCGCGTCCGCTTCCATCCAATTGTCCCGATATGAAGAATAGGCAGTGCTGATAGTGGCACGAGGCTTAGCCTATGTCATTACGCTACAAACCCTCGATCTGTGCGCAATAACGAGAGAAAGGCCCCGGACGGGAAACCCGCCGGGGCCTCAATGCTTAATGTCAAAGGCATACGGCGCGTTCGCGAGCCGCATTGCCATATATTGGGTACCTAAAGGACCACGACTCGCGTGCCTTTTGGCGTACGATTATAGAGATCGATGACATGATCATTGATCATCCGGATACAACCATTCGATACGGAGCTTCCAATCGACCGCGGGCGGTTGGTGCCGTGAATGCGGTAATAGGTATCGCGACCATTGCGATAAAGATAGAGCGCCCGGGCGCCGAGCGGATTGTTCGGGCCGCCGGGTACACCACCAGCATAGCGCGCGTATTTGTGCGGCTCACGGCGGATCATATTGCGGGTCGGTGTCCAGCTCGGCCACTTGGCTTTCCGGGCGATAACTGCTGACCCGCGGAAAGCAAGACCCGCTCGGCCTACGCCTACGCCATATCGACGTGCGCGAGTGCGGCTTTCGACGAGATAGAGAAAGTGGTTGCGCGGATCGACGACGATTGTGCCCGGCGCGTAACCCGTAAAGCGGACAGATTGGGGTTTGAACTTTGGATCGAGACGCCACGCTTTACCGGTGTGGTGGGCAAGGGAAGGGGTGGCGGTTGCGGCGGCGATTGCGGTTGCTGCACCACCCAGAAGAAATGAACGACGAGTTGTCATGATGGAACTCCAAACAAAAAATACGGTGAGGTGTGCCGAGTGCGTCGGCTTTTGACGTCAGTTCAAACTTTGGGAGGGTCCTCGGCAGCGGGAAACACGATGGGTTGAAGCGGGCCACCAGCGATGGCCAGCCAAAAGTGCGCGGACGTTCCAAGCGACGGTTCAAATATTGGAAGCGAGCCTTTGCAATCGGACTTGCACGGCGTGGGTGTGCGTTCGCTAGTGTCCGTGACTTCGTCGCAGCACGAGCTGGCAGATGCGCGGCTGTCGTCAGTTAAATCGGAAATCTCGATCGAAACCGTCCCGAGAGACGAAGAAAACTTCGCACCGTCGGCATTTGCGTCAAAACTGCCAATGACGACAGCGTAGAGAAGACACAGGAAGAGGGTAGCAACGCGAGACATACCTTTACGCTAACCACACATTTTTGTGCGATCAACGCAGAGTGCGCGACTCTCTCATCTTCGTGAAGAGTGCTTCGCGTTAGGGTTAAGTGTGAACCGCTGGAACACATCGAATACGGGTGATCATCGACATGGGCTTGACGAAAATCCTTCTGACAGGTGGCGCCGGATTCATTGGCTCCCATGTTTTCGTGGCACTAAAGGACCAGGGATATGAGCCTGTGATCCTCGATAATTTTGTAAACTCTTCTTACAAGGTCCTCGAACGACTGGAGCGGCTCTATCAAAAGCCGCCCGTTTGGGTCGAAGCCGACATCGCCGACACGGACATTGTGACCCGCACGCTTTCTGATCACGATATCGATGCGGTGATCCATTTCGCGGGTCTTAAAGCCGTCGGTGAATCGATGGCGGAGCCGCTTAAATATTATCAGGTCAACGTTGGTGGCTCAGAACGATTGCTCGCTGCCATGGGCGAGTTTGGCTGTAAGCGCCTGGTCTTCTCGTCGTCGGCGACCGTTTACGGCGATCCGCAGTACCTACCGCTCGATGAAGATCACCCGGTTGGGCCGACCAGCGTCTATGGCCAAACAAAGCTAGTAGTCGAAGACATGATCCGATCGCTTGCAATGGCCGATCCCGAATGGTCCGCCGTGATCTTGCGATACTTTAACCCCGTGGGTGCGCACAAAACTGGGCTCATCGGCGAAGACCCGAGCGGTATCCCGAACAATTTGATGCCCTTCATATCACAGGTCGCAGTCGGGCGACGGGAGCGTTTGTCCGTCTTTGGCGATGACTATGAGACCCCGGACGGTACTGGCGTGCGCGACTATATCCACGTCTGCGATTTGGCGGACGGTCATGTCGCGGCACTTGGCGCACTTGGAACGCCCGGTGCGCAGGCGATCAATCTTGGAACGGGCACAGGTTATTCGGTGCTTGAGATGGTCAAAGCATTTGAAAAAGCCTCGGGTCGTCCAGTGCCATACGCGGTGGAAGGACGCCGGGCGGGTGACGTGGAGAGTTGTTATGCGGACCCGAAGCGCGCCGAACACCTGCTTGGCTGGCGAGCGACCCGTGGGATCGATGAAATGTGCGCCGACACTTGGCGCTGGCAGGCTGGCAACCCTGAAGGCTACGAAACGCCTGAAGCCGCTTAAGGGCCTGAATTTAGATCGTGTAGAGAAACACCGACAGCGTGAATCCTGCATAGGCGACGAGGCCAATGGTAACGAGCCGGGTTGCCATCTGAGGGGCGAACAAGCCTGCGGCCAGAAGAGCAATGAGCGGCCCGAACTGTATTGCATGAAGCGATAGAAAATGCGCAACCCGCTGGTCGAAAAAAGTGATCGGCCAACCGAAGAAGGGGATGCGCGGAACATCCTGAAGAGCTGGGTTCGGCGCGTCGAAACCAACGCCTGTTAGCGTGCCAACGGTCATCATGGTGAGAGCAAAGGTGAGCCCGAGCCCGCCGACAATCCCAGTGCGTATCGGCCCAGGACTGAGGTGGCGATAGGCGACGACAGCATAGATGGCGGTCGCACTGGTCAGCGTGATCGCGATGATTCCCATAACCGGGTAGATCGCGCGCCAGAAAACAAGTTCGGTATGATAGTGAGACCGGATCGCGAGTGACGCAGCTGCCGTAATCCAGGCGAGTTCAATGACAGCGGCGGCAATGAAGACGACGTTCGCGATGTTGAGCTTCTTACCGTCGCGTACATGTCCAGGGAGCTGCTGAGCGACCCATGCGAGCGTTGCGAAATAGATAGAGATCGAGACGAAAAATTTGAGCGGCTTCACCCAGACATTGACGCCGCTCAGCGTCCGGGTGTCGAACGCTAGAAGCGCAAGAAGCGGGATGCAGCAGATCGCAAACACGATTGCGGCACCCCAGAACAGAGGATGCCTTTCGATGAACTGGGTAGACCATCTGTGCGCTCTATGGCGCACCAAGTTTTCTTTCTGATCAACGATATCGCTCATGGTGCGGCAGTAGCAGTCGGACCGAGGCGGCTCCGCGTCTGGGAGATCAGCTGATAAAGGAGCCACCCCGCTGGACCGAACAGGAACGTTAAGGGCAGGCAAGGCAGGACCATCCAGAACGGTATGCCGTTTTCGCGGGCGTTTTTCACAATCCACGCACCGATCAGAAGATCAAAGGCCAGAAAGTGAACCCACCCGCCGAGTGCGACAGCTGGATCATCGAAGAGGAGCATCACGTTTTCGAGCGTGTCGAAGCCGCCTTCGGCCTGACCAAAGCTCATCGCAATGACGACGACATAGCCGAACGAGAGCGCAAGAGGGATGAGTAGCCCTGAAACGAGCGCGCTCACCCGCGGTATGAACGGGCTCGCGAGCAGACCAATCCATCCAACAAGCGCAAGCGTGTTTGCGATATCGAAGACCTGGTCAATCATTCAATCCCTCTCAAGCTCCGGTTCTCGGCGCTATATGATGTCCGTGATCAATCGTCTTTTGGATCACGTGCCTGATCCAAATACTTCCTGAGCGCCTGAAGGCCTGGAAGGAGCGAGGAGGCATCTTTCAGTGAGATGGATGATGCGAGCGCCACGAAATCTGGGTCGAGGCTTGCGATTGCGTTGTCGCGAAACCGACGCCCGTCGTCCGTGATCCACACGCATTTGCTACGTCCGTCCTCAGGGTTTGGTTTCAAGGCAATCAGTGTGCCGCGTTCAAGAATTCCAAGCATGTGCGTCATCGTTGTTTTTGGAACTTGAAATGCCCGCGCAAGCGCCAGCGGTGTCTGCCCATCGCGGACGCGAATGAGATGATTAAGGACTGAAAAATGGGGCAGCAGATAACCTTCAGGGAGACGCCTCTCAAACATGGCGCGGCTCAGTTGACTGATAATGCCGATCTCGTTGAACAGGGTGAAATAGGTCTCGCGGTCGATGTTTTGATCAGGCATCCATCATCTTGGCCTCAAGTGGCCAGCGCGGTGTGCGCGGCACCTGAGGACCATAGCCGAGAATACCAAGCATTTGAACGGTGCCTCCATCTGGAGCATACAGCCGATGGATGGCATCGTACTGCTCTTTCACCTCTGAATATTCTTGGAGTGCTTGGCTGACAGGGCGAATGTGAATGCCTGCACGTGTTGCCGCAAGGTTAAGCCGAAGCCAATCACGGCCCGCTTGGATCTGGTCGGCGCGCGTGTTTCCGGCAGTGACTGAAACAGAAAAGGCGGATGCAGACGCAACAGCGTCGACCATACCTTGAACGGCTTGCTGGTAGTTTGGATCGTTCGGGTCCATCGCCGCTTCACGGGAGGCCAACCCAGCGAATTTCAGCGCGTCGAAGAACGCACCGGAGAGATCGATCCCGTCGGGGTTTGCGTTCACTTCCGCTTTGCCGATGCGGAGGAGGTCGATGCTCTCCTTCAGCTTCGCCGGTGTTTGCATCTCAACGAGCCAAGCGTCGGTTGCGATCCGCTTGAGGTTGGAGACTTCGTCGGCGGTCACGACCATCGTCGCGTATTCACGGAGCGGTGCGACATCATTGTCGCTCAGCTGACGCTCGTCGAAAGTCTCTTTGTAAGATCGACGCTCCATGATGTGGGCCGCGAGTGCATCGGGTGATCCGCCAGAAGAAAAAGTGCAGCGCGCGACTGGGCCATCATCTCCATCTGGAAAAAGCGCGGCGTCTACGGTGAGGCCGACTGTACTTGCGGCAATGGCCATCTGTTCGAGAAAGCAGCCAAACCCGATTGTGATCTGGCGATCAAATGGGTCCGTCTCGGGCAATCCACGGTTTTCGTCTCGATGAACAATGACGGTGTCGTCGCCATCGAGCTCAATCAACCAGGGCTGGATATTATGCGGGTTAGGCGCAAGAAGCGCAAAGGAGAGCGCGTTTTTGCGCGGGTCGTCATATTGGCCGGTCAGACCCCAGGGCGCGAGCGCCTTTTCCGGCGTCCGTGTCGCGAGGAAACCCGCTGTCGCGCTTCCCGCAGCTATGACGGTACCGCCTCCGACGAGGGCCAAAACGTTTCGGCGAGAAAGGGACATGCGACAACTCAATTTGTTCGATATCGAACTATATATAGTCCAACATCGAACTATTCAAGTGGCGCCGTGCTCCACCTTAGCTCTAGGAATTTAAAGCTAGTCCGCGCCGCGAACTGGGATAGAAGCGCCGATCTTCGGCTTGAGGACGCGCTGAACGAAGAACACCGCGCCAGCGATTGCCACGCCGATAGCATCGGTCACGAGACCGCCCTTGATCATAAAGAGTGCCGCAATGATGAGCCCCAGTCGCAAAAACCAGACCGTGCGTCCGCCAAGGAACCAGCCTTGAACACCGGACGCCAGGAGAAAAACGCCAGCGATTGCGGACGCGCCAACGAACGCGATTTCGCCGATAGTGCCATCCATGAGGATCGCTGAATTATAAAAGAACATGTACGGCACGATGAATGCGGCGATGCCAATCTTGAAGGACGTGACAGACGTCTCCATCGGATTTGCGCCTGAAATGCCCGCCGCCGCATAGCTGGCGAGGGCGACGGGCGGTGTGATCGCTGAAACGACGGCAAAATAGAACACGAAGAAATGTGCCGTCAGCGTGGGGATGCCGAGCTGAATGAGGCCAGGCGCAACGACGGATGCGGCGACCGCATAGGCTGCCGTTGTTGGCATTCCCATGCCCAATAGGATCGCGATGCACATGGCAAAGAAGAGCGCTAAAAGCTGGCTTGTCGCGGCGAGATCAAGGAGCACAGATGAGAAGCGCGCACCAACGCCCGTCAGCGAGATGACCCCGACAATGATACCGGCGCAGGCGCACACGGCGATGATCTGGATCGACATCACGCCTGCGAGTTCAAACGCCTTGAGAATTGATCGAATGCCCATCCGATGCGGTGTCAACCATGACACCACGGCAGCGGCAACGGTCGCCAAAGTGCCCGCCCGGATCACCGAGTAGCCCATGAAAAGCGCAGTGATCAGGATTATGATCGGAATGAACAGATAGACCTGGCGGACCATCTGGCCGAACTTTGGCAATTCGTCATCGCGCATGCCGCGCATGCCCGTCTTGGCGGCTTCGAAGTCGACCATGAAATAGATCGAAACAAAGTAGAGGACCGCCGGAATAATCGCTGCAATCGCGATCTCGGTGTACGGGATACCTGTAATTTCAGCCATTATGAACGCGCCAGCGCCCATGATCGGTGGCATAATTTGTCCACCAGTGGATGCACC
>JBCCMK010000067.1:0-8444 GCA_039026395.1 Pseudomonadota bacterium
CCGAGTTGTCAGAGTTGGCGGACTCAATTCGGCAGAAAGGGGTTTTGCAGCCGATCCTGGTCCGACCCCTGAGCGGCGCCGTCGGTCGATTTGAAATTGTCGCCGGCGAACCTGTCTGCGATCTCATTATCGCTCCGCAAAGTGTCCGTGATCGTCGACAATGTGAGCCCAAGCGCTTCGGCTGGCTCATCGTCAGCCGGTGGCTCGGCCTGGAGCGAGGCAGGCTGCGGCGTTCCATCTTCAGGCAAGCGCCCAACGACAACTTGCACTGATTCCTCTTCACCGCGCCGCAGGATCGTGACGTCAACCGTCTCACCAATTGGCGTTTCCGCCACAATACGCGGCAGGTCTCTCATTTCGGGAATGGGTTGACCGTCAAACTCAAGAACGACGTCACCCGGCTCAATACCAGCTGCGTTTGCCGGTCCGTCCGGGTTCACGCCTGCAACCAGCGCACCCATGGCAGCATCCATGCCAAGGCTTTCCGCAATTTCATCCGTCACGGATTGAATGCGGACGCCGAGCCAGCCGCGGCGGGTCTCGCCGAACTCTTGAAGCTGAGCGATCACATTGGTTGCGAGATCGGACGGAATGGCAAAGCCAATGCCAATCGAGCCACCAGACGGTGAGATGATTGCGGTGTTGATGCCGATGACTTCGCCGATTTCATTGAAAAGCGGGCCGCCGGAATTGCCCCGGTTGATCGAAGCATCGGTTTGAATGAAGGAATCGTACGGGCCAGAACCGATATCGCGGTTCATTGCAGACACGATACCGACCGTCACCGTGCCACCGAGGCCAAACGGGTTACCGATCGCCATGACCCAATCGCCGACACGTAGCGACCGCGAATCGCCAAAGGACACGGATTGAAGCGGCTCATCGGGCGTGACCTTCAGGACGGCAATGTCGGTCTTGGCGTCGCGGCCGATCACTTCAGCGACGAGTTTCGTTCCGTCATTGAAGTTAGCTGTTATTTCATCAGCCTCGGCGATCACGTGGTTATTGGTGATGATGATGCCGCTTGGGTCGACAACGAACCCAGACCCCAGCGAATTCACACGCCGCGGCGTGCCATTATTGTTGCCGCGCTGATTGTTGAAGAACTCTTCAAAGAAATCCTCAAACGGGGAGCCCGGGGGCACCTGCGGCATCGGGATCCGCTGATTGCCTGAAACGGTCTGCGCGGTGGAGATGTTGACGACGGCATCAAGGAGCGTTTCAGCAAGATCAGCGACCGATTCCGGTCCCTGATTGGCCTGTGCGACCGTCGCCGTCCCCATCTGTATGGGTGCCAAGAGTATGGCAGCCGACAGGATCGCAGCCGACAGTTTCGCGAGAGAAATCGGAGAAGAGTACCTCATGGGTGTTCCTCTTATTCAGTGGGCATGGGAAGCGCTATGCGCGCCGAATTGTTTTTCGAAAGCTATTAAATAGGCAAAACGATGAACTAGGCGAAAGTGCGCACCGCCCATACGACGCCGAAACCGATCACGATCGCGACAAGACCGGTTGTTCGCAAATCGCTGTCTGAGAACGCTTGAACGGTCTCCGCCATGCGACGCGCAACGGACGGAAGGCCCGCGTAAAGCAGGCCTTCTATCACGAGCACCAAACCAAGCGCCGTTAGGAGATCGCTCATCTAACGCCGCCGTCATACGGTGTCGCACGCGGCAGCTACTGCGCCGCTGACGCCGGTGGGACTTCAGTCGTCGACGGACGGACCGCCTGCGACGATGATCCATTGCCGAGCGGATCGCCGAAGAAGCGGAAGAGTTCCGAATCTGGCGAGAGGATCAAGCGCGTATTGGAGCCTGGAAGCGCTTGTTCATACGCTTGCATGGACCGGTAGAACGCGAAGAAATCTGGGTCGCGTCCGAACGCATCATTGAAGACGGCGTTCCTGGTGGCGTCGCCTTCACCACGAATGCGCTGCGAATCGCGTTCAGCTTCAGCTTCAAGAACGGTCACATCACGATCGGCCCGAGAGCGAATACGACGGGCGATTTCCTCACCTTGGGCTCGGATTTCAGCGGCTTCCTGCTGACGTTCAGTCTGCATACGGGTAAAAATCGCCTGGCTGTTTGCCTCTGGCAGGTCAGCCCGGCGAATGCGAACATCGACGATCCGAATACCAAAGTTCGCAGCCTCACGGTTCACCTGGCCCGTGATGCGAGCCATCAGCTCGGGACGATCATCCCGCACAACCGCCTCAAACGATGCATCGCCAAGCACACGACGAACAGCAGAGTTGAGGATTGTCGCAAGCCTTGAGTTTGCGACCGCCTCACTGCCGGCCGTCCGGCGAAATGCCAGAGCATCTTCAATCGTGTAGCGAGCAAACGCATCAACCACGAGCCGCTTTTGGTCGGCCGCAATGACTTCCTGCGCCGGGGAATCAAGGTCCAGGATGCGCTTGTCGAGGTAGAAAACGTTCTGGATGAACGGGATCTTCACGTGCAGTCCCGGATCGCGAATGACACGCTTCGCCTCACCAAACTGCAGAACGAGAGCTTGCTGGGTTTGATGGACAGTGAAAAGCGCCGAGTACGCTGTAAATGCGAGCGCGCCGAGGATAATAAGGCCGAGGCCAAAGACACCCTGTTTCATTAGTTTGTTCCCCGGTTTGCGTTGCCGCGACCAATTTCATTGAGCGGCAGATATGGAACAACACCAGAACCACCGACGGCGTCATCAATCACGATCTTCTCACTATCGCCGAACACGCGTTCCATGGTTTCGAGATACATGCGCTGACGCGTGACCTCAGGCGCTTTGCGGTATTCCTCGTAGACCGCGACAAAGCGGTCTGCCTGGCCTTCAGCTTCTGCGATCGTTTGCTCACGATAGGCTTCAGCCTGTTGGCGAATACGCTCTGATTCACCGCGTGCTTCTGGAACAACCCGGTTCGCGTAGGCCTGCGCCTCATTTCGCAAACGCGCCTGGTCGGCACGAGCTGCCTGCACATCGCGGAACGCATCGATCACCTGGTTCGGTGGGTCGACCTTTTGAAGCTGCAACTGCGTGATTTCGATGCCAGACTCGTAGCTGTCTAGCGTTTGTTGGATCAACTCGAGGACAGCGACCTCGGTCACTTCACGATCCTGCGTCAGGATCGGCTGGATATCTGACCGGCCGACAACTTCACGCATGGCACTTTCAGCAACTGCTTTCACTGTGCCTTCGGGATTTTGAATGTTGAACAGATAGTCGCCCGCGTCCTTGATCAGCCAGAAGACAGCGAAATCAACGTCAACGATGTTTTCGTCGCCCGTCAGCATCAAGCTCTCTTCGGGTACGTCTTGACCAGCGCGGTTCGTGCGGCCGCTTTCATCTGTGCGGATACCAATGTCGATCCGGTTGATGCGCGTCACGCGCGGCGTAATCACGGATTCAATCGGATATGGCAGGTGATAGTTCAGACCCTCAGACGTGGTCGCGACATACTCACCAAACCGCAGAACGACGCCCTGCTGGTCCGTCTGGACGCGGTAGAACCCCGACGCGAGCCAAACCAACAGAAGCACACCGACAAGGATGCCGATCCCTTTGGCGCCCAATTGGCCACCGCCGCCTGGCATCACATTGCGCAGCCGGTCCTGGCCTTTGCGAAGGATATCTTCTAGGTCCGGCGGCGTCGGTCCACCCGATGGCTGCTGCGGACCCGACCCCCAGGGTCCGCCGCCTCCGCCACTGCCGCCCTTCCAGCCGCTATTATTGTTGCTCCAAGGCATACCGTTCTTATCCTGTCATGGAATGCAAAATTACGTACACGCTATATGGGGGCGTGAGCCGACAAAAGAAAGTGCAATTGGGCGCTTAAGCGTCATCCCCGTGGCAAAATCGTTACCGAGCCGGTTAAAGCAGTGTATGCGCTAGACAAACTCGACGTCATCCGGGCGCGACCAGATCTCAAACGTCATGTCGTGGCTGTCGCGATCGCCAGCGATTTCCTCGCGTTTTGACGTCCGAACCCAGAGGGTCTCCTCGATATCTGGAAAAATTGTATCGCCGTCGGGTGCTGCGTGGATGCGCGTGATGAGCATGCGATCGGCGAGTGGCATGGCCTGTTCATAGAGCGTGCCGCCACCACCAATCATGATCTCATCCGATCCTATGTCGCGACAGAGTTCGGCGGCAAAGGTGATAGCTGGCGCGAGCCCTGGAATCACGTAGGCGCCCTCCACGGCATATTCGATGTCGCGCGTGACGATGATGTTGGGGCGGTTCGGAAGTGGCTTGCCAATCGACTCGAACGTGCGGCGGCCCATAATTAGGGGCTTGCCGATAGTCGTCTGCTTGAAGAATTTGAAGTCCGTTGGGCAGTGCCAGGGCAAATCATTGTCGGCACCGATCACGCCATTCTCCGCAACCGCGGCAATGATGACGATGTCGGGTTTCTTTTGGCTCATCAGACCGCAACTTCAGCCTTGATGTGCGGGTGCGGATCATAGCCCTCGACCAGGACATCCTCATAGGTGAAGTCGAAAATGGATCGAACTTCGGGGTTGAGGCGCAGCGTCGGAAGGGGGTTTGGCAGCCGCGAAAGCTGCAGCTTTGCCTGCTCAAGATGATTGAGATAAAGGTGCGCGTCGCCGAACGTGTGGACGAAATCGCCGGGCTCCAGATCGCACACCTGCGCCATCATGTGCGTGAGGAGCGCATAGGACGCGATATTGAACGGAACACCGAGGAAGACGTCTGCAGACCGCTGGTAGAGTTGGCACGAGAGCCGCCCGTCAGCGACGTAAAACTGGAAGAGGCAGTGGCAAGGCGGCAGCGCCATATCGTCCACATCGGCAGGATTCCAGGCCGAGACGATCAAACGGCGCGAATCAGGCGTCGCCTTGATCATTTGTACGACGTTGGTGATCTGATCGATGGCCGTTCCATCGGGCGCGGGCCACGACCGCCATTGATGACCGTAGACCGGGCCGAGATTGCCGTTTTCGTCGGCCCACTCATCCCAGATCCGAACACCATTGGCCTTTAAGTAGCGAATATTTGTATCGCCGGACAAAAACCAAAGGAGTTCGTGGACGATGGATTTGATGTGGAGCTTTTTCGTCGTGATAAGCGGAAACCCATCACCGAGGCTAAATCGCGCCTGATGGCCGAAGACGGAGATCGTCCCCGTCCCCGTCCGGTCCGTCTTCCGTGTCCCATCGCGCAACACGCGATGGAGAAGCTCGTGATATTGATCCATGATGGATCAGATAGGCCGATTCCTGCCCCTTGGCGAGCGTTGTGGAAAACCGACCTAGCCGCCGGATAGAATTCCTGGCCAATTGGCATCGGCGCGCGTGATATTGCCGGGAATATCGCGCTCCCATCGCCGTTGTATGCGCCTGTTGAAATTCAGGTAGAGCTTGCCATCGACGACTTTCCAATGACGCGGATCACCTTTGGCCGTGTAGCCTTCAGCCGCCGCCCAGGCGCAATACCCACCATATTGAGGGGCATAGCGGGCGGGATTGCTCACAAACCGATCGCGATTTTCCTCTGACGCAAACCGCCATGTGGCGCCATCATGGGACGCTGTGATGTTGGCATCGCCCTTGGTCGGGCTGCCACCCTCAAAATAGGCAACCACATCATAGCCACCAGCGCCGACGCCGGAAACAATGCCGGTAAAGACGCGGGGTTCATTCGCAGAAACATCGCTTGCAGTTCCCGACAAAGCCAAAAACGCGGCAGCGACGCCCCCGGTCACGAGAACCGAGCGGCGAGAAACAGTCTGAGACCCAATCGTAAGGTCGGTCATGCGGTTTTCCTCTCAAATGTCCCCAGCCCATCCTTAAGGGGCATATGGTCCGCCGGTCGTTAGCAAACCATTCACCATGCGTCACATCGGCGTTAGGCAGATGCCTGGATTTCTCAAAATCGCGGCTATCAAACCTTTCTTTAACCACGACCAGGTCTTATATTCAGCGCGTCGGTTAGCCCGACTATGGCGATAAATGGCCGTCGCAATAAACCTATCGGACCCGGGGGCGGTACCCGGCGCCTCCACCAAATTCCACGGTTTTCGTGGGCTTCGGTGGGGGCGAAACAGGATCGACGAGGGTGTAAAGGTCGGACTTTCGCTCGGTATGGTTCCACCGTTATCGGACCAAAAGTGTAGTTGCAAACGACAACAACGCTCCGGTTGCACAAGCTGCGTAAGGCAGTTTGAAGACCGAAATTAAAGTCTGCGGCCTTAGCCGGTCGTAGCGGGGTCCGGAGGCACCTGGCAACAGAAGCCTCCACCGACGCCAGAGAGCGGCGTCAAAGCGAAACGTCAAACTTAACCACCTCGAAAACTGAGCCGATAGGCCGTGTTGGCAGAAAGTCTTTCTGCCGTGTGTATGCGTGTGTTGCGTCGGAGTTTTGCTAGTGAGTGCCATTTACGATCAGTCTTTTGCCGCGGTTCCCGCCCGAAAAACGACGATTTCCTCTTCCATCCAGCGTCTTGCCATGCACTGTAAGGGGGTGTTCCGGTCTCGCCGACACTCTGTATTTGCTATGACGCAGGATTTGATACGCTACGATATCATCACGCAGGACGCGCTTCGCGGCGTCGTGCGCTCGGTTTTGCAGGGCGTGGCTCAGGACGGCCTTCCCGGCGAACACCATTTTTACGTCACGTTCGCGACCCGCGCGCCCGGCGTTCGCCTTTCCTCGCGCCTCATGGCTCAATATCCAGACGCAATGACCATTGTGCTTCAGCACCAGTATTGGGACATGGAAGTAACAGAACACGCCGTCAGCGTTGGTCTTTCCTTCAATGGCATTCCTGAGCGGCTCTTGATCCCGTTTTCGTCGATCAAGCGCTTTTATGACCCGTCCGTAGAATTCGGCCTTGAGTTCGTCGTAGAGACGCCCGGCGAAGATGACGCATCTGAAAACGCCGATGGCGATGAGGCGCCGACAAAAGCTGACGACCTCATCAAAGGGCTTCCAAAACAAGCCGAAGCGGAGACTGAGCCGCAACCCGCTGAGGAACAGGACGCTGAGGCGCCGAACGACACCGCAGAGGTCGTCTCGCTCGACGCATTTCGCAAGAAGACCTGACCGCATATCGATCGAAAGTTCAGGTCTAATCCGAACACGGGTCGTTTTGCATCGTCGGCTGTCGTGGTAGTGGCTCTCAAAACACGACAGCCAGTTGGGCGATATCATGACTACGACCCGCACCGAATCCGATACCTTTGGCCCGATTGAGGTCGACGCCTCGAAATATTGGGGTGCGCAAGCGCAACGCTCGCTTGGCAACTTCAAAATCGGTTGGGAAAAACAACCAGCGCCCGTCGTCCGCGCGCTCGGCATCGTCAAGAAAGCTGCCGCTGAGGCCAATATGGCGCTCGGTAAAATGGACGCAGAGCTTGGCAAAGTCATCGTCGCCGCCGCTGACGAGGTGATTGAGGGCAAGCTCAACGACCATTTCCCGCTCGTCGTTTGGCAAACGGGCTCCGGCACGCAATCCAATATGAACGCCAATGAGGTCATCTCGAACCGGGCGATCGAGATGATGGGCGGCGAGATGGGATCAAAAGCGCCCATCCACCCCAACGACCACTGCAATATGAGCCAGTCGTCGAACGATACATTTCCGACCGCGATGCACATTGCGTGCGCCGAAGAAGTGGTTCATCGGCTGGTTCCGGCGCTCCAAAAACTCAGGAATGCGCTGAACGACAAGGCGGGCGCGTGGGCCGAAATCATCAAGATCGGGCGTACCCACACCCAGGACGCGACGCCCTTGACGCTCGGCCAGGAATTTTCCGGCTATGTCCAGCAGTTGGATAATGGCATCGCGCGGATCGAATCGACGCTGCCAGCCCTGATGGAACTCGCCCAGGGTGGAACGGCTGTTGGGACTGGGCTCGCTTCGCCGAAAGGCTTTGATTCGCTTGTCGCCGATAAGATCGCGCAAATCACGGGGCTCAAATTCACAACCGCACCGAACAAGTTTGAAGCGCTAGCCGCGCACGATGCGATGGTCTTCACCCATGGGGCGATCCATTCGGTGGCGATGGCATGTTTCAAGATTGCCAATGACATCCGGTTTTTGGGATCCGGGCCGCGTTCCGGTCTCGGCGAATTGGCTCTCCCGGAAAATGAGCCGGGTTCATCGATCATGCCGGGTAAAGTGAACCCCACGCAGTGTGAGGCAATGACCCAGGCCTGCGCGCATATCCATGGGAACAATGCAGCAATCGCGTTTGCCGGTTCACAAGGGCATTTCGAGTTGAATGTCTTCAACCCGATGATGGCTTACAATTTCCTCCAGTCGGTGCAACTCCTCTCCGATGCAGCGATTTCCTTCACGGACAATTGCGTCGTTGGGATCGAGCCCCGGCTTGATAATATCGAGCGCGGCCTCGCCAATTCTTTGATGCTCGTGACGCCACTCAAAGAGAAATATGGCTACGATCTTGCAGCCAAGGTCGCCAAGACCGCGC
>JBCCMK010000068.1:0-8205 GCA_039026395.1 Pseudomonadota bacterium
AATGTCTAAAGAACCGACGTTGTGGCTCAGTACGCTCGATTTTAGCGCGCTCAACTGGACTGAGATGTCATTCAGCCGCTCGCGCTCTCGCCGCCGCGCGGCACCCGGCCGACGCTCGGCCAGCCAGTCCAGCGCGGCTGCTGTGATGTTGCGGAGAATGCCGAGGGAAATCATTCTTGCGCCTCGCCTTGTCCGAAAACCGCTGCGCACTTTTCGGAGCTCGGCGTTCTGCGACGACCTTCACTAATGAGGTGGCCGTCTCTCCGGCCTGTCACGTCCATTTGCCTCAGACGTTGCAGTCGTCGACCGGCCAACGACAGCCCTACTCCCCCGCTCCAAGCACAGCCTTTTTTCGCGTTACCATGCTCTTCATCACAACGTTTCGCTTTGGGATTCGCAAGCGACCTACTCATTCCGCGGCCTCGCCAGAAAAGTGCGGCGGAACGTCAGCACGCGCATCGGTCCCGCCAGTTTTGAGGGAGGTTTCTCCGGAGGGAGCTTTGGTGTCTGAACCCGATGCGGCAGATGTGCTGGCGGGCGGGTTGGCAGCCAAGGACGGTCTCGGGATGTCGTTGGGCCAAGGGAGATCGTTTTCACGATAAAGTTCGTCAAAAACAGCGATCGCGTTGTCATAAATGCGAGCGGTAAAAGACCCCGTTTCCGCTTCGCGTCGATCCAAAAAGCGCGCATCGCCAGCGATACGCTTCGATACCGTCGCCGACGAAAGCGCGTTTCCATCGTCACGATAACCGCGCCACAACCTCAGGATGTGCTTGTTGAGAGTTCGCTCCATCATCGGAACAAAATAGGTGTATATTTCCACCTTCGTCAAGTGGTTTTTTACACCACGATTTGCGGATGTCTCCGGTGTATAATTACACCGACGCTTTAATGGCTGCCCATTTGACTATGACGACACTCCGCGACCGCATTTTAGACCGTATGGCAGCGCTCGACATCAACGCATACGAAGTCGTGCGGCGGATGTCGGGAAGAAAAGTTCATCGCGCCTACATCAAGGATCTTCTTGACGGGCGCAAATCGACCATTGCCGCAAATCGAATGGAAGACGTTGCTGTAGCGCTCGAGACGACTGTTGCGTTCCTAACTGGCAATGATGAAAACGTAAAAAGTACGGAAATCGGTGCGGCTGTTAAGCCGCTTCGGATACCGATTCTCGGCACGGCTCGCGGCGCGATAACTGAGAACTTCTCGATCCAGGAAAAGCCAATCAATTACGTCCCGTCACCGCCGGCATTGGTCAATGCAACTGGGATCTATGCCTTGTTGGTTGAAGGAAATTCGATGGCGCCGCGTTACCGGCCCGGCGACCTCATTTTCCTTGATCCACACCGAAAGCATCGCCCCGGTGACGATGTCATAGTGCGACTTCAAAATCATCGCGGCGAACGTGACAACACTCTTGGAGAACTTATCGCAATCTCCGAAGATGGCATTCAAATCCGAAAGCTGAAAAGCGCGTCCGATGTCACTTTAAAGTGGTCCACTGACGTGTCCGACATCCACCGCGTTCTCACAGTCAACGAGATGTTCGGCGTGTGATATGGCGAAAAAACTGCTCCAGCTTTTCGGGTTCATTGCCATCGTCATCGGTTTCGCGATCGCCGCCTTTGCCGCGTCAATGATGTCGAGAACAGCGGCTGACGTTCTGGCAGCGTTCAGCGTGTTTGGCGTCGCTGCAACCGCATTGATTAGCGGGGCGCTTCTGTTAGGTGCCGCTCAGGCTCTGACCTTGCTCACCGAAATACGAGACAGTCTCCGCGGCCGGTTCCCGGATTAACCGAGGATACGACTCAAAAGCTGCAAAAGAGAGGGTGCCGTCAATGCCAGCACCACTGTGCAAATGCGACAGTTGCGGTCACGTTTTTAACTCACAAGCCATTTTCATCGGCGCTGCGGTCAACGTGACCTTTAGCAACAACCGCGAGCAGTGCCCAAAATGCGGTGCCATGGCAAATATGATGGACGGAGTTTTTAACGTTGGCGCAGAGGCTTTTGAAATCATTGCAGCCGGTCAGCTGACGCGCGAACTATATGAGCAGTTTGGTCAATTGATCGAAAAAGCGCAAGCGACCGACATGGCGCCTGACACGTTTGTCGAAGAGGCAACCGCCATTTCACCAGAGTTGGGCGAATCCGCGAGAATAATCACGTCGAAGAAGAGCGGGTGGTTGGCGATTGCTGCCCTGGTGGTCTTCCTCATGAAGTCCTGCGACTTGAACGTCGACGTCACAGTCGACGTCAACGACTTAATCGAAACCTATATCGAACAGTCGGCTGGCAATCCTAAAGAATAGACAAAATGCCGACCCAGACGTAAGCGCTGGTAGTAGCAATCCCGCCGGCGATCAGCCCGGCAACAAAATAACGCACGCCTGTCATCAACAGCCCCTTGATTCGCATAGTCGATATGTAGAGATGGTGTAAATTTCCACCTTTCGTATTGACGAGGTGGATATTTACACCTACAATCCGCCCAGTCAATCCCACTGGAGCGCACCAATGCCCGCAGCACAGATCGACAGACGGCACGAAACGCCAGACGACACCGCCCGGCGGATGACCGATGCGATCGTTACGTTGTCCAAGTACGGCATCGACCCGACCGCAGGTAGGCTCATAACGATCGGGTTCTCTCCGCGGCAGGTTCTTCAGTTTGGACGCGGCGCGCGGATGCGAGCGGCAACCCTTCGATCCAAGAAACGCCGCATGCCGTTCGCGGCGATCGACTGCGAAAACGACGATGTGGCTGAGGACGCCTACGCAAGATACTCCGACCTTATGGTTGAACACGCGAAAGCGCCGCGGCGTGACCTCATTCGCCAAGTGATGGACGCTTACAAAGCCTATCTCGTGTACACGGTGTCGCCGTCTGAGATCCCGAACATGGTGGCGTATCTTCACGCCGATCTAGCGGAGGCCCTTACCGGCACCGCGGACCGCCGCGCGGAGGGCCTGTCATGACTGCCACCACACCGACGCCAGAAGAGATCGCCGCCGAGATCCGAGACGCGAAAACGAATTTAGAGACTGCGCTTGGGAACGCCTTCATCGCACTGGTTGAGGCGCAATACTTCGGATTTCATGAGAACGCAATTCGTGCAGCCTGTTTGGCGAAAACAAGACAGAACGAAATTTCATACCCAGACGTCGAGTTGCAATTTCTTATAAAGGTGCTTGAGGAGATCTCACCGCCTCCAATAAGCGAGCCGCTTGCGCCCGATCACATGTGGGACGACGCGCGAGCTGCAAATGCCGCGCGGATGGCGACAAGCGGCGACACAGACCGCTTCAACACCTTCCTTGAAAGTGCGAGCGCGCAGGACCGCGCCGCCCGTCCGCTGCGGTCATACGCCGGCGTCAATCGTGGCGACGGGTGATGGTGATGGAACTTGCTGCAATTCTTATCGGCGGCGGTGTTTGCCTGGCATGCTCTCTCCAATTTGCTGAGAAATGCGGTCAGAGAGAACGCGATTTGTATGTGCCGCACCGCTGGTTCATTTGGTCACGCCTTTTCCTGGTTCTAGGAGCGTTTCTTATTTTTGCTGCGGGCCGCGCATCCGCTGCCGAGCCCTGGCCCATTTGCCCGCAAAAGAAGGGCGTGGCGGGCTTTCAGACCTGCGTCGTCGACGGTGACACAATCCGGATGGACGACGTCACGATGCGGATCGCCGGCATCGACGCGCCAGAGCGCCGCGAGGACGGCTTCTATCAATCCCGCGCCGCGCTTGCCGCAATCCTCGGCCTGGCACCCGTCTCCGTTGAGCGCGTGGGTGAAGGCGGTTTTGGCCGTCCGCTCGTTCGTCTTTTCGTCGACGGCATGGACGTCGCCGACGCGATGATTGCTGGTGGCTACGCCGAGGAGTGGCAATGATGACCAACCTCACAGGCTACGTCATTGAGATCATGGAAAGCCAAGGGCCGGTTGAGAAGCGACGACTCCTAAACCAGCACGTTGTCTACGCAACGGTGGCGGAGGAGGCGCGCCAGAAAGCTGCCGATCTCTGGAATATCGCAGACACCAGCCGCATCATATGCGTCGGAACGGTTGGCTAATGCCGAACCGCCCCGCACACATAACCCTTGATGAATCAGCGATAGCGTCCCCGTGAACCCCTTGCCTCATTGGGCTGCATCTCTCGAGCCATTGGACATGAACCAGGCCGCGCGCGTCCTCGGTATTTCAAGGCGGTCCCTGACGGATAAGCTCGTAGATCATCCGCATTTCGAAATGCGAGGCCGCAAAAAAGTGTTTTATCCTTCGCATGTGGAGGCCTTACGCTTGGCCCTAGACGCAAAGGCTAAGACATGTCGTTCGAACTCTACAAGCGGCCGCAATCGCCAAACTGGCAAGTCCTCTTCACCACGCCGATCGGGCGGCGCGTTCGCCGAAGCACTGGAACTCGCGACAAGGCGATCGCCCGCCAAGCCGCGAAAAAATTCTACCGCGACGAATGCGAACGTGATCTCGCTCCCCAGTCGCAAGGCGTAACGTTTGCCGAAGCTGCTCTTGGTTACATCAAAAACGGTGGCGAGACGCGCTTTCTTGCGCCTCTACTTCGTCATTTCGGACCCGACATCACCGTCGACCAGTTAGATGAGATCACGATAATTGAAGCGGCCGATGCACTCTATCCGGGCCGCGCTGCCGAGACATGGCGCCGACAAGTCTCGGTTCCTATCAAAGCCATACTGAACTTTGCCGCCGGTAAGCGCCCCCAGAAGCGCGGAAACGCCGTACGAACGCGATGGTTGACGCCTGAAGAAGCGGAGCGGCTCCTCACAGGGACAGCCGCCGAAAAGGCGGGCGCATCAGTTGTGGCCAAAGTCGCGTTTTTGCTCGGCACTGGGTGCCGCACGGGTGAGATGTTTGCGCTTCAGGCGCATGAGCTATGGCCAGCTACGCAAGAAGCCTGGATCGATGACCCAAAAAATGGAGAAGGGCGGCGAGTGCGATACCCGGATCGTGTGGCGCGATATCTCGTGAACACCGCAGAGGTCGGTGCAGTGTTTCGCACACCTAACGGGCTTCCATACGCCCTCCGCGAGCGTGGGGGAGGGCAAATGCAACACGCGTTCAATGCTCTTCGAGACGCCGCCGGCCTTGGCCCGGACGTCACGCCACACGTGCTGCGGCACACATGGGCGACATGGTACTACGCGCAAACGCGGGATTTTGGAGGGCTCATGGATTTGGGTGGCTGGAAAAAGGCAGATATGGCGAACCGATACCGAAAGCTTGCCCCCGCCGACCTCGGCGCGAGACTGCTTGCGCATGGCTGGGATTTCGGCGGACAAAGCGACCTGCGAACGCCACGCGAACAAACACGATAGAGTGTGGTTCTCAGTGTGTCACGCACACCTGCATGTTCTTGCTTGGTACTGCGCAAAGGGTTAGGTGGCCGTATTCGGCAAATTCCTTGACAACCCTAGGAAAATCAACGCATTGCTCGCGGCGGAGAGGTGGCCGAGTGGTCGAAGGCGCTCCCCTGCTAAGGGAGTAGGCGGCAAAACCGTCTCGAGGGTTCGAATCCCTTCCTCTCCGCCATTTCATTTTCCTCGTCGCTGAGAGCCGCTAAGACCTTGAAGGGACTGGTGGTTTTAGCGGTTCGAAAACCCTGATTTCGCTGATATGGCAATGGGGCCGCAAAGACCAGTTTCAGGAGGGTCTTACGGTGGTCCGGATTGTCAGAAGCCCAAAGATTCCAGGGGTTTGCGAGAAACGCCATCGCGGTTCGAAAACTTTTGTCGAAGTCCCGAGTGAGACCGGCTTTTGGGCGAGGTTCTCTAAGATGAGCGCCTTTTTCAGCCTCGAGCTTCTCCAGCTTGGTTTCATAGGCGCGGATCGCTGACGCGCTCGTGGTCTCAATCAGCCGATCGGTGAGCTTACCGATCTTGGTGTTGATCCCGGTGAGTGCCCGCTTCTGTTCGGTCCATTTCTCTTCCAGCCGTTCAATACGGCTATCCCAGATATCCCGGAACATAGCCGCCACCGTGGACATGATCCCGGCGGATGGACGCATGCGTTTGATGAGGGTTTCGAAGTCGCCCTCGAGTGCTTCTTGGCGGATCGACTTTCGACGCTCATCGCAACCCTTGTTGAAGCACTCGTAGTAGGGATAGCGCTTGTTGCGGCCCTTGGCCCAATAGGCGGTCAAGGGATGGCCGCAGCAGCCGCAGGTCACGAAGCCTCTAAGTGGGAACTCTTCGGCATTGTCGGCCCTTTTGGGTACGGGAGCATTCTCTTGAAGTCGCTCCTGAATGCGTTGGAAGGTCTGCCATGAAATCAGCGGTTCATGCTTGCCCTTGGTGAGTGGAACGCCCCAGGGCTTGTACTCATAGTAGCCCGCGTAAATTTTGTTGGTCAGAAGGTTCCTGATCCGCTGCGGATGGATTTTGCCGTTCTTATCGCGCGTGAAGATCGGGTGTGGTTCAAGGAAGCGTTTAACTTCGGCCTGGGTTTGAAATCGGCCTGTCGCAAAACCTTCAAGCGCTTCTTGGATGAGGCTGGCATTCGGTTCATCACGGACGATCATTTTCCCGGTATGGCCTTTCACGCGGGCGTAGCGGTATCCGGTCGGAACCCAGAACGCGAAGTAGCCATTCATGAGGCGGGCTTTCATTCGGTGTACGACCTGCTCCCCGTTCTTCTGGCGGAAGTGCTGGGCAACGCTCGCGCGGATGTTCTCTGTCAAGATGCTGTCGGCATCATCGCCAAACTCAATGGATGGGCTTTCGAGCGAAGCGCCGACTGAGCCGAGGGCATTTCGGAGTTGGCGGTGAACTTCGGTGTCCCGGGCAAGGCGGGAGATATCGTCGATGATCGCAACCGGTTCTGATGCACGATGCTTGCGGAGCCATGTCAGCATGGCTTTGACGCCGGGGCGGTCTGCGAGGCTCCCAGAATAGCCTTCATCCCTAAAGACCTCGACAACCTCATAACCTTTGTAGGCTGCAAAGTCCCGGCAGAGATTTTCTTGGGAGGCCAGACCATCGCCCTTCTTGACCTGAGCCCGGCTTGAAACCCGGGTGTAGATCACAGCGATAGTCATAGAGCCTCCTCTTCGTTTTGTTCTCGTTTGATTCTACCGCAACCGCCTCCTCGAATGCATCAAAAGCGGTGCATGCGATGGTCAGTTGCTGGGGTAAGTTTCTGGGTGTTTCAGCGCTTGATCGACCAGTGTTTCGGTAATCAGCCAGAGATCACGTAGAGCCTCGTCTTCCCGCTCGCGCGCAAGTCCGAGCGGCGCGATATGGGCGCGGTAGCGCTCCAGATCAAATGTCATGGCAATGCCTTTCCCATGCGGCCTTTCCGAGCCACGAATGGGGATCAGGAGCCGCATGATGTACGGTTGATAGAGATGATAGAGAAAAAAGCGCCATGGTTCCCGCGTGGGCTCATCGGAGGCTGAACGCGGGCGAGAATGGAGACGCATTTCTAGGAATATTCTCGTATTTCTCTCACAGATCTTGGCATTTGTCCAGATATTTGAATGGTTTAACAAAATAGTCTAAGCGGCTTCGAAGAGTTCGTATTGTCCAGAACTCCGGCTTTCTCTCGCCGTATAGAATTCAGCAGTGACGATTTCGACGGCGGGTTTTACACCCGTCCATTGATCTTTGAAGTGACTTGTATCGATGCCAACACCGCCATCGAGAAAAATGCCAGTCTGCTCATGGAAGAAGAGATATCCGCGGCACTCGCCGCGCTCAAAGTATGGCGCGCCCGAATATCGAAATGGAGCAATGCCCGCAGGCAAAACAAAGTCCCCTATATCGGCAAACTCGGATGCAACATCGATTACATGATAGCTGAACTCAGGGCTAATATAGCGCGGTACTGATCTTCCCTGCCGATTGATGCGTCCAAATTACGGATTGGATACGGCACAATCGAAATGCCCCAATTCTATATCCAGCACATCGAACACATCAGCGCATATCCATGTGGCTTCGGGGATCATTTTCTTTCCAATCTCGACAAAGGCGGGATTGATCTCGACGCAAACGAGTTCCGTTTCACGTGTCCCGCACCAGGGAAAATACTGTAGCCAGTATCCAAGCCCACTAGGGTCCCGACCCATAAAATGGTTGTCGGTTTGAGTGGTTCGTGATTCACGGTCTCCGAAGGGAGACGCCAATGAATCGGGACTTGTTTTGGCTTTCGGACGAGCAATTTGCACG
>JBCCMK010000069.1:0-6213 GCA_039026395.1 Pseudomonadota bacterium
GTGGACTTTGTCAACTCATATCCTGCCCTGTCAATTGAAAATCAGATGAGCATTCCTGGCCTCGCGATGCTGATCGATCGGTTCATGCGGCGCATCCATGTGCGGCTCCGCTCAAAGGCGCATGAGTTCGACACGGAGCATATCGGCCCTGCCGGCGCTTTCGTTCTGCTCACCCTTGACGATGTGGGGCCGATCCAAATCGGCGAACTGGCGCGCATCCTGGTGCGCGACAAATCTCAAATGACGCGCAGCATCGGTTCGCTGAAACAAAAAGGCTTGGTGGTCACGGACGCACTTCCAAACAATGAGCGCGCCGCTGTCGTGTCGCTCACTGAGAAGGGAAAATCCGTGGTTGACCTCCACAAGGACGCTATTGAAGACGCAATCAACGCCGTTCTTGGGCCGACGGAGCCGGAAGAACGTAAAGCGTTAGAGAGGCTGCTTGGACGCGCCTCACCAAAATAGGGGGCAGAAAAATGCCGGGCAGCGAACCGCCACCCGGCACTCAACTTCAAGGGATTAGTGCGGCTTAGCTCGCCGGAAGGATGACCTTGTCGATGACGTGGATCACACCGTTTGTTCCTTCGATGTCGGCGGCTGTCACCGTCGCATCATTGATCTTCACGCCGTCGTCGAGGTCGATCGTGATCTCACCGCCCTGAACGGTCGCCGCCGTCATGTCGTCGGAGAGGTCCGTCGACATCACTTTGCCCGGGACAACGTGATACGTCAGGATCGAGACCAGCTGATCCTTGTTTTCAGGCTTCAGCAGGGTTTCGACAGTACCGGCGGGCAGCGCTTCAAATGCCGCGTCGGTCGGGGCAAAGACTGTGAACGGTCCGTCGCCCTTCAACGTGTCGACCAAACCCGCAGCCGTCACTGCTGCGACAAGTGTTTCAAAGTCTTCATTGCCAGCGGCAATGTCTACGATATCTTGATCAGCTGCGGTGACTGCTGTCGCTGAAGTCATTCCAAGAAATATAGATACAATAAACGCATTGCGAATGCGGCTCATACTGGCCTCCATTGGGGGATCATCTTATCGAGGGAATTTTTCCCGCGACTGCACCCATAGCTATAGTTCGAAATGAGGCTTTCAACCGCACTCCGTGCACTGCGTCAGAATAGCACAGCAAGAGGACGCTGCGCCGCCCGGTCTTGCTCGACGTCGCAGTCGGACCTGTGATTATATCAGGCTACGCTGAACGTTGCCCGCGGAGTGCGCCATGCTCGACCAACCGATGAAGCCGAACTCGCTCGACGCATTCTGGATGCCGTTCACCGCCAATCGGCAGTTCAAGCAAGCGCCACGCATGTTCGTTGCCGCTGACCGCATGCATTACACAACCGACACCGGCGATAAGGTGCTCGATGGCACAGCGGGGCTGTGGTGCGTCAATGCTGGACACCGGCGGCCGAAGATCGTTGAGGCGATCCAAAAGCAAGCCGACGAATTGGACTACGCGCCCGCATTTCAGATGGGACACCCGAAAGCATTTACGCTCGCAAACCGACTAGCGGCGCTCGCGCCTGAGGGTTTGGACCACGTCTTTTACACGAACTCAGGATCGGAATCGGTCGAGACCGCGCTGAAAATCGCGCTCGCTTACCATCGGGCCAAAGGGGATGGCGGTCGCTTCCGGCTTATTGGGCGTGAACGCGGCTATCACGGGGTCAATTTCGGCGGCATTTCGGTCGGCGGCATCGTCGCCAACCGAAAAATGTTCGGCACGCTCCTGACCGGCGTCGATCACATGCCGCACACACACCAACCGCATTTGAACGCCTTCACGCGCGGCGAGCCGGAGCATGGCGCGGACCTCGCTGAGGAGCTTGAGCGGATTTGCACGCTCCATGACCCATCGACGGTGGCCGCCGTCATCGTTGAACCGGTCGCAGGCTCGACCGGGGTTTTGATCCCGCCCAAGGGTTATTTGCAGCGTCTCCGCGACATCACCAAGAAGCACGGTATCGTCTTGATCTTTGATGAAGTGATCACCGGCTATGGCCGCCTCGGCACACCGTTCGGGGCCGACTATTTCGGCATAACCCCGGACATCATGGTAACCGCCAAGGGTTTGACCAACGGCGTCATCCCAATGGGCGCGGTGTTCGTCAAATCGGAAATTCACGACGCCTTCATGCACGGTCCAGAGCACCTAATCGAGTTCTTCCACGGCTATACGTATTCTGGAAATCCGATCGCGTCAGCAGCGGCGCTCGCGACCCTCGACACCTATGCTGAAGAGGACTTGCTCACCCGAGCGTCGGAACTCGCATCCTATTGGGAGGACGCGCTTCACTCGCTGAAAGGCCTGCCGCATGTGATCGATATAAGGAATGTCGGGCTCATCGGCGCGATTGAACTCGAGCCCATCGAAGGCCAACCGACCAGGCGCGCCTTTTCGGCCTTCCTCAAGGCGTTCGAGCGGGGCTGCCTCATCCGCACAACCGGCGATATCATTGCATTGTCGCCGCCACTGATCATCGAGAAATCCCATATCGACGAGCTCATCGGCACGCTCAGCGAGGTCCTGAGAACGCTCGACTGACCGGCGTTACATTTTTAACGAAACCCGAACAATGACGAGGTGAAACGGGAAAGCACGACAACGACATTCGGAGAGCATCGGTGCACGCGGGTGCGCCACCAAAATAACAGGCAGGACAACCTGCCAAGCAAGGGGAGGCCACCGCACAAATTGCGGTTTTTGGGGCCTAGAGAACCAGATGTATGTGATTGAAAACGCCATCGGCGATGGTCGCGTGCGCTCAACAAGCGAGCGCGCTCAACCGGTCTATAATCCGGCGACCGGCGAGGAGGTCGGCATCCTGCCGCTCTCATCTCAAAATGAAATCGAGACGGCAGTGGCCGCAGCGAAAGCCGCGTTTCCAGAGTGGCGCGATACGCCACCCCTAAAGCGCGCGCGCTTCATGTTTCAGTTCAAAGAGCTGCTTGACCGGCACGCCGACGACATCGCCCGGGAGATCTCCCGCGAGCACGGGAAGACCCACGCCGATGCGCTGGGTGAGGTCGCCCGCGGCGTCGAGGTTGTGGAGTTTGCTTGCGGAATTCCCCAGCTTTTGAAAGGTGAGTTCTCAAGAAATGTCGGCCCGTCGATCGACAGCTATGGCGACCGGCAACCGCTCGGCGTCGTGGCCGGGATCACGCCGTTCAACTTTCCGGCCATGGTGCCGCTGTGGATGTATCCAGTCGCTGTTGCATGCGGGAACACCTTCATCTTGAAGCCGTCCGAACGGGACCCGTCTGCACCGATGTTTATCTGGAACCTCTTCCAGGAGGCAGGCTTCCCAGAGGGCGTGTTGAACGTCGTCCATGGCGACAAGACCGCCGTCGACACGCTGCTTGACCACCCGGACGTGAAGGCGATCTCGTTCGTTGGATCGACCCCCATCGCGGAATATGTCTATACGCGCGGAACGGCTGCTGGAAAACGCGTCCAGGCGCTGGGTGGTGCGAAAAACCACATGATCGTCATGCCCGACGCCGACATGGACCAGGCCGCTGACGCACTGATGGGCGCCGGGTTTGGCTCTGCCGGCGAGCGCTGCATGGCGGTCTCGGTCGCCGTGCCGGTTGGCGAAGAAACGGCTGATAAGTTGGTCGAAACGCTGAAACCCCGCGTCGAAAGCCTCAAGATTGGCCCCTCCTCCGATCCGGATGCCGACATGGGCCCGGTGATCACCAAGGCCGCGAAGGACCGCATCACATCGCTGATCGATTCCGGCGTCGACGAAGGCGCAGACCTCGTCGTCGATGGCCGCGGCTTCTCCCTCCAGGGTTATGAAGACGGCTACTTCGTTGGGGGCACCCTCTTTGACCGCGTGACGCCCGAGATGCGCATCTACAAAGAGGAGATTTTCGGCCCGGTGCTTTCGGTGCTGCGAGCGGGCGATTATCGCGAGGCGGTCGATCTCATCAACGCGCACGAATACGGAAATGGCACCGCGATTTTCACCCGAGACGGGGATGCCGCGCGCATGTTCGCCGACGAGGTCGAGGTCGGCATGGTCGGGGTCAACGTCCCGATCCCGGTCCCTGTCGCCTATCATTCCTTTGGAGGCTGGAAACGCTCGCTCTTCGGCGATCACTCGATCTACGGGCCGGAAGGGGTGCGGTTCTACACGCGCCTCAAAACCGTTACGACCCGTTGGCCTGACGGCATCGCAAAGGGCGCGGTCTTCACGTTCCCGAGCTAGTGCATCAATCGCCCGAACCCTTCGAAGAGATGCTCGCCGGTGGCCATCCAAATTCGCTGGGGCGCACGGTCGAGGTCGTAGAATTGGTTTTGGCGGATCCGGCCCGCTTCGACGAACTCTTCCAGTGCTACGAGAGCGCTGACGAGGTCGTGCGGCTCCGCACATCCAACGCGATGAAACGGGTCGAAGGCGAGCGGCGCGATCTCTTGGTCCCCTATATCGACCGGTTCATCACCGAGATTGGCGCTTTGGACCAGCCCTCGGCGCAGTGGACGCTGGCGCAGCTTTTTGATCGCTTGAGCGATGACATGACCGATGCCCAGCGAGCTGGCGCGCTTCAAATCATGAAGCGCAATCTTGAAACCCATGACGATTGGATCGTCCTAAATGCGACGGTTGAGACCTTGTCGGATTGGGCAAAAACCGATGAAACGCTAAGGGACTGGCTCACGCCGCATCTCCAGCGCCTCACAAAGGACGCCAGAAAATCCGTCGCCTCCCGCGCCACCAAGAAACTGAAGGCCCTTTCAGCATGACAGACCGCCCTCAAGCCACCGCAACGCAGACAATCGACGAAAGCCGCGTGCGGGTAACGCACTACCGGTTTGAACCCGGCGCCGAGACCGGTTGGCATATCCACCCGCTCGACTATGTGATCACGGCAATAACCGACTGTCACATGAGGCTGGAGATGCCGGACGGGACAATAAAGACGAACGTCGTCATAGCCGGCGAGGGCTATCGCCGGGATGCGGGCGTCGAGCACAATGTGATCAATGACGGCACCGACGTGATGGCGTTCGTGGAAATCGAGTTGAAAGACGCATGAAAACTCTTCTTTTCGCCGCGGTGTTTGCGGCACTCGCCGGTGGAGCCATGGCTCAAGAAACCAATCGCCAAACGCTCGTGCTTGCGACCCCAAAGGCCGATAGCGACTATTACGCTGAAGCCTATGACGCGATCCTGGAGTTCCACGCCACCTATGTGGAGTTGGCCGCGCCGCACGATGATGTGGTGATTTTGACCGATCAGGCGGGATATGACCGCTTGATCGAACGTGTGCCTGCGGAAAATCTCATCATCGCGCCACAAGAAGACATCTGGATGCGCGACCTCTCGCCGGTCGAGCCGAACCAGCCCATGCAGTTTCGATATGCAGCGGCCGCACAAGGCGGCGACCAAGCTGAGGCCGACGAAGTGCAGGACGTCTTCAACGCGACGATGGACGAGTTCGGCGTGCGCTATCGCGGAACGGAACTCATTCTCGAGGGTGGGAACTATGTGAGCGACGGGGTCGGACGCGGTGCGCAGGTCATCGTCACGGAGCGCTTCCAGGACGATAATGACCTCACCCGCTTTTCTGCGCGCAAAGCCTTGCAAGAGGTGACGGGTGCTGCCCGCGTCGCGATTATTCCGAGCGATGATCCAGACGGCCTGGCGCACGCGGACGGCATGGTCATGTTCACCGAACCACGCCGCCTCTTCATCAACGACTATCGTGACGATCCGGACCTGCGGGCCGATCTCCTCGCCGAATTGGAATACGCCTTCCCGCGGGCCTCGATCGTCGAATTACCGGTTGGCAATCCAGGCGCTGACTTCGACCCGCGTTTTGCGTCCGCCTGCGGGATTTATGTCAATGCGACAGTCACCGAAAACGCGGTTTACCTGCCGGTTTTCGGCGAAGACCTCGACCGGTCCGTCATTCGCATCATGGAACAGCACACAAGAAAGACCGTCGTTCCGATCCCGAGCGGTGACATTTGCTATCTCGGCGGCTCGGCCCGCTGCCTGGTCTGGCAGACGGCAGGCCGCATGGCCGACCGCCTCAAAGGGATTGCAGCCGAAGCGGAATAGCCGTTCAATACCCGCAAACACTCGATTGCGGAGATAAACGATGGCAGACGGCGCCGCCCCTATCCCTACCCCCAGTCCCTCCCCGGGGCAGAACATGAAGATCAATGCGGACCGGCTTTGGGACGCGCTGATGGA
>JBCCMK010000070.1:0-6062 GCA_039026395.1 Pseudomonadota bacterium
AGGGCTTTGGGTAGCGTTCCTGATGAGCGCGCCGATCCTTGGCGTCGCGCTCGTTACCGGCCTCGTCATCGGTCTCTTCCAGGCGTTGACCTCAATCCAGGAAATGACCCTGACATTCGTCCCGAAGCTCGTCGCACTCGTGGTTACCTTTTGGGTGTCGATGAGTTTCATGACGAGCCTGCTTACTTCCTATTTTACAGGCGCGATCGTGCCGCTCATGGCGGGAGGCTAAGTGGTGGAGAATGCCGGATACACCACACTAACCCGTCAAGTCGGGCTTCTTCGGGAAATGTCGTCCGTGGCTCAGAACATCGCGAACATGTCAACGACGGGCTATAGGCGCGAAGGTGTGATCTTCTCGGAGTTCATTCGCGATCTCGGCCCCGATGATCCCTCGCTTTCGATGGCGGCAGGACGGGTCCGCGAGCCTGACATGAGTGTCGGCGCAATGAGCCTGACGGGTGCCGAATTCGATCTCGCGATCGATGGCGAAGGGTTCTTTTTGATCGCAACACCCGAAGGCGAACGCTTGACCAGGGCCGGCAGCTTCACACGCGATGCCGCTGGCAGCCTCGTAACGCCCGACGGCTACGCCCTTTTAGATGCCGGTGGTGCCCCCGTCTTTGCACCACCCGACGCACTGAGAATTGCGATCGCACCAGACGGTACGCTTTCCGCCGATGGGATCCCGCTCACGCAGATCGGCCTTTGGCAGCCCATTGATCCGTCCCAAATGATCCGCGCAGGCGGGGCTCAGTTCGTTGCTGAGGGCGGAATTAACCCCGTGGACGGCGGCGTGATCCGGCAAGGGTATCTCGAGAGCTCGAATGTGAACCCCGTCACCGAAGTAACCCGAATGATCGAAGTCCAGCGCGCATATGAGCTCGGTCAAAGTCTACTAGAGCGCGATGACGAACGCATCCGCGCCGTCATCCGGACGCTCGGAAATGGTTGAGGAGCCTTGAAGTGAGAGCATTACAAATCGCTGCCACCGGCATGACCGCGCAACAGACACGGGTTGAGGTGGTGTCGAACAATCTCGCGAACATGTCCACGACGGGCTACAATGCCCGCCGGGCGGAATTCGCCGATCTCCACTACCAACAGGTAACGCGGGCGGGAACGGTGAATGCATCCGACGGCACGGTGCTTCCAACCGGTGTGCAGCTTGGACTTGGGGTCAGACCGTCGGCGGTGTCGGTCAATATCCAACAAGGGTCTTTGTCCATGACAGGCGGTGATCTTGATCTCGCAATTGAAGGGCATGGCTATCTAGAAGTCACGCTCCCCTCGGGAACATCAGCCTATACGCGCGACGGTGCCCTAAAGCGGACGGCCGACGGGCTTATTGTGACATCCGATGGTTACCCGGTAGCACCGCAAGTCACCGTTCCCGAAGACGCCCGGTCGATCTCAATAAATGCTTCCGGCGAGGTCTTCGCATACTTTGACGACCAGGTGGCACCCCAGCTCTTGGGACAGTTCACGCTCGCAGGCTTCAGCAATCAAAAGGGCCTCGAGGCAATCGGATCCAACCTATTCTTGGAAACCGAAGCATCCGGCCCGTCGTTTGTCTCAACACCTGGTACCAGCGGTTTGGGCACAGTGCGTCAAGGCTACTTGGAAGAAAGCTCCGTCGATCCCGTACGCGAGATCACCGAACTGATCGAGGCCCAACGTGGCTATGAGTTGAATTCCAAAGTCATCTCGGCAGCCGACCAGATGCTTGGCGCAACGACGCAAATCAGATGAACAGTCTTTGGATAAGCTGTCTCGTGTTGACGTCGCTTGCGGCGTCGGTCGCGCTGGCCGATACCGTAATTGCCGCGCGTACCGTTCCCGCACGCTCGATCGTCTCTGCCGTGGATCTCAGCATGATCGAGGCCGACGTTCCCGGCGCGCTAACCGATCCGACCTCTGCAATCGGCCTAGAGGCAAAAGTAACGCTGTATCAAGGGCGGCCGGTTCTGGGCGGCCATCTCGGCCCCCCCGCCCTTGTGGAGCGCAATGAAATCGTCGTGCTGCACTACGACCGTGGCGGCCTGAGAATTCTCACTGACGGGCGTGTACTTGATCGGGCTGGCGCCGGCGATCGCGTCCGCGTGATGAACCTCGCGTCGAGGATTACCGTCATTGGAACTGTCATAGGACCCGGCGCGATTTCTGTTCGGTAAGTTAGTCTCAGGAGGCGCCATTGCGTCGTTTCGTACTTCTCATAATCGCGTTGGCATGCCTTTTTGGTTGCGCCCGGCTTAGCGAAGTGGGTAAGGCACCCACTTTTACTCCGATACAAAACGGTCTCGAACACCAGGCGATGGTGGAGCCGTCGACATTTGACTACGCAACCGCTCCGAGAGAAAGGGGCCCTTCGCTTTGGAATGCTGGACGGCAATCGCTTCTGGGAGACCGCCGTGCGAGCACCCGCGGCGACATAATGACCGTCGTTATTGAGATAGATGAAAGCGCTGAGATTTCAAATAGTACCCAGCGGTCGCGAAGCGGAGCAGAGAACCTCCAAGTGCCCAATTTGCTCGGCGTCCCAGAGCTGATCGAACGCATCGCACTGCCGAATGCCGCCGACTTCGATAACGCAGCGAACGCCACATCTTCGTCAAGCTCCGCCGGAGATGGCTCGGTTCGCCGGGACGAGAAACTCACACTCCGTGTTGCGGCAACGGTGGTGGACGTCCTTCAGAACGGTGTCCTCAGGATCCGCGGCTCGCAAGAGGTCCGGGTGAACTTCGAGATCCGTGAATTATTGGTCGATGGCTATGTCCGGCCAGAAGACATTAGCCGGAGAAACGAGATCACCTACGACAAGATTGCCTCGGCACGAATATCCTATGGCGGTCGAGGGCAGATCACGGATGTCCAACAGCCGCGCTATGGTCAACAAATCGCCGACATCGTGCTCCCGTTCTAAGCCGCCATGATGAAACTCGTCATCCCAATCGTATTTCTACTCATCGGTGTCGGCGCTGGGGTTGGTGCGGGTCTCTTCCTTAAGCCGGAACAAACCGAAACCGAAACTGACGGTCTTGATGAAACCGGTGAAGCCTCAGAGCAAGCCGCAGAAGAAGACGCGAGCGACGAGGCCGATCCGGAGAACACAACAGAATTCGCGCGAATGAACAACCAGTTCATTGTTCCGGTTGTGAAAAACGACAGTGTCGTTGCGCTGGTCGTGCTATCTGTGACGTTGGAGGTTGATACCGGCGGTACGGAAACCGTTTTCGCCCAGGAGCCGCGGCTTCGAGACAGCTTTCTCAGGGTCCTCTTCGATCATGCAAATGTCGGTGGCTTTGACGCGGGATTTACACAGGCGGGAACGATGAGCATCTTGCGGAATGGACTTCATGAAGCCGCAAAAAAAACCCTCGGACCTCTCGTCCACGACGTCCTTATCGTCGACATCGTCCGCCAAGAAGTTTAGTCACCCGACCCCGCGACGTACTGTTCCGGCAAACCCTGCGTCGTTCATCTTTATTAAGTTGCGCACGACCCGCACGAACCCATTTTGAGCGAGGGTGCTCAGTGACAAACGGAGCGTTCTCTGCAATTAGTCGCGGACAAGAGCTTTGTTGATTGCTATCCTTTTTGTGGAGATCGCAATACGTGCTTGGAAATCCAGAAGAAACTCGGCGGCTCGTCGGCTAGGCCACAGAGCTGCCCAGAACGCAGAATTGCTATTCTGCGAAGCGCGTTCGGCAGCTTCTCGAGCGCTCGGTCACTTGCTCAAGATTTCGGTCGTGGGTTAAGCGCGAACCCAGAATAACCTTAGAAGAATGGCCGGCCCGGCCTAGCGGATCTCAGTAAGAACAGGTCTCCGGTTCATGCCGAATGGTATGCGACGGCCTTGCAGCGGCGCCGCACCATATCTCTCGAAATCGCCCGGCAGAGAAGGCGAAGGGTCATTTGTGCGGGTGACGGACTTGGCCCGCGAAATCACTCTCGTGTCCGAGGCGTCCGTCCAGAACCCACGACGCAGTCCCGCGGGCATCAAAGACGCCCGCTGGCGAGAGCGCTTTCAGTGATGCCGACTTGAGCTGTTTTCGCGTTGAGAAGGGTGGAGCGTCATTTGGCAAAGTAATTTGGGCGCACAAATGACCATGACCTAGGATAGCAATATCACCTTGGCTCCCTGGCCCCCCGCCAGGATGAGACCGTCCGAACTTTCTCTTCTCGTGTCGAAGCCCACAGACCGTGCTCCTGCTTCTGAGGTTTCATGCTTGAAAGCAGGTTACACGTTAGCGATCGCGAGGGCCGACGCTCCAAACCGACGACCTAAGTCGGATTCCCAAAGTCTTCTCCGGGATAGGCTCGCGACTTGACCAATCGCTCATCTTTTCGACCTGCTTTGAGGGGTCAACACTACCTTAGTCCGAGACGGTTTGGTTGCCCGTCGCAACACGACGCCGCGGATTTCAGTTCCTCAGCAAGGCTAACCGCTAGTTGACATCAACAAAGAGGCCGCAAACGGGCTGCCGAAATCGGCTCTTAACGTAGCCCGTCGCACACGGAGGGAGGCCGCTACCAAGAGCTTGTCACATCCCGACCAGAGGCAACTGGCACGCGTTCTCGACCCGGCATCAAGCCGCTGTCACAAGATCCGATCCACTGAGTTCCAAAAGTGCTGCGTGGCATTCGGGGTCCTGTCGGGCAACGTGGAGGGTCGCCTTCAGCATTCCTGCCTTCGAACCGCAATCAAACCGTGTTCCAGAGAACGAAAAGCCCGCGAGACCCGTGCGCGGAATTCCATTGGCAATCGCATCGGTGAGCTGAATCTCACCTCCCGCGCCAGGCGCTTGCGTCGCGAGATCTTCGAAAATGGACGCATCAAGCACATAGCGCCCCACCACTGCCGTCGTGGAGGGAGCTTTGTCCGGAGCGGGTTTTTCGACTATCCCCTTGGCGGTCGCAACCGGCCCGGTGCGATGACGAACATCTAGAATGCCGTAGGCGCCGGTCTTGGACCGTTCAACCTCAGAGGTCGCAACCAGGTGTCCGGCACTTATCCGACCGTACGCCTCGATCATCTCGGCGATGCACCCCTTTTGTCCCAAGATCAGATCATCGGGCAAAAGGACAGCCACCGGTCCCGGCAGAACATGATTGCGCGCGCACAGGACAGCGTGGCCGAGACCAAGCGGAGCGTCTTGCATGACGAAAACAACATCATCTTCGCTGTCAAACGAACTCGCCTTCAGCTTATCTGCTATCGAGCCTTTTCCGCGAGACAGAAGAGTTTCGCGCAGCGCGCGATCGTCCATAACGTGGCGTTCAATTGCTGCCTTCGAAGGGTGGCTCACAAATACCAGCCGCTCTATGCCCGCCGACCGGGCCTCGTCGATTGCGTACTGAATGAGCGGTGTGTCTAGAACGGGAAGCAGTTCCTTGGGAGTTGTTTTCGTGGCTGGCAAAAACCTGGTGCCAAGACCTGCGACCGGAAATATGGCTGTTCTCACCGAGGCAAGCCTCGTAGGTGTGCTACTCATCAACAGAGTCCCCACTAAAAGTATTTTGTTCCCCTCGCGCCGCTGTGCAGCGCGGACACGCGCCTGACGTTAGACACGGACACTCCGTTGTCAAAGGCGGTGTGTGTTACCCACAAAGATTCAACCGAAAGGCGCCCTGATTGTTCACGATTGGGAAACATTGGGGCAAATCGCCGTTGATTGCATCACACAGCGATTCGTAAACTGATGAAATTTAGACCATCCGGATGACATCTTTCTCAATGGACAATACATAGCCGCGCTTTGCGATTGTCCGGATGAGCAACTCACTCACGATCTGGTTTCCCAGCGCGTCGCGGAGACGCTTGATCCGCGTTGCACCTGCCGCCTCGTCGCACTCGCCAGCGTCCCGACCGGAGATAATACCCTCGAGCTCCGAACCAGAAAGCACGTCATCGTCCATCCGGGCCTCGGCAAGCACGGCTATGGTCTCAACCATGGCACCGGTCAGCTTGAAGGCCATATCGTTCAGGTAGACCGTGTTGTCATCGCGGCTGATAACCAACGACGACACCTGGATCCCTCGACGTTCGATCTCGCCCATAC
>JBCCMK010000071.1:0-6047 GCA_039026395.1 Pseudomonadota bacterium
GACACGCTCGTCCTGAACCACTACGGCGCGAACATGGTCAACTCACTGACCAACGCTGTCCAGTTCGGTCTCCGTGATCGCCAGGTAAACGGCAAAGACTTCACGATCGTCGTGCCGCTTTACTCACGCCTCATGGCAAAGGGTGCGGGCGCCAACGTTGAAGGCATCTTTGGTTCAACAAACTGGCACTGGTCGCTGCAAGACGAAGCGTCGAAGAAGTTCGTTCAATCGTTCGGCACGAAGTACGGCTTCCCGCCGTCCCAGGCTGCGCACACCTGCTATGTGCAGGCGCTTCTCTACGCTGATGCCGTCGAGCGCGCAGGCTCGTTCAACCCATGCGCGGTTGTCGAAGCCCTCGAAGGCTTTGAATTTGACGGCATGGGCAATGGCCCGACACTTTACCGCGCTGAAGACCACCAGTGCTTCAAGGACGTTCTCGTCGTGAAGGGTAAAGAAAACCCAGAAAACGAGTTCGACCTTCTTGAAGTCGTGGAAGTCACGCCGGTTGCGCAGGTCACATATGAACCAGGTCACCCGCAATTCGCGGGCGGCGAACTGGGCACCTGCAACCCAGGCGCCTAACGCAACGAGAGACTATAACCGGCCGCGCATCGTCGCGGCCGGTTTCATATCAGGCCAAGAGGTGAGCGCTCGAAATGGACGCACTAATTCTTCAAGTCTTAAACGGTCTTGATAAAGGCTCAGCCTACGCGCTGATCGCCTTAGGCTTGACGCTGATCTTTGGCACATTGGGCGTCGTCAACTTCGCCCATGGCGCGCTTTTCATGATGGGTGCGTTTTGCGCAGTCACACTGAGCCGCATCCTTCAAATTTCCAGCGAGTCAATCGATCCAACGAGGACAGATTTTCTCGGCAACCCCCTCAAGGTTCAGACGCCGTACGTTGAGAAATGGTTCGGACCTGAAGTCGGATCTCTCATTATTGATTGGTCTGTGCCGCTCGCAATTCTGTTCTCGATCCCGATCATGGTCGCAATCGGCTACGCTATGGAACGCGGCCTGATCAAACACTTCTATAAGCGCCCGCATGCGGACCAGATCCTTGTGACGTTCGGTCTTGCAATCGTGCTTCAGGAGATCATCAAATATTTCTACGGTGCCAACCCGATCCCGACGCCCGCGCCGGACGCACTTGTCGGTTCGCTGGATTTCGGCGTCTTGATCGGGCTTGAGGCGAATTCGATCATCTATCCGTATTGGCGGCTCATCTACTTTGTTTTCGCGATGGCGCTCATAGGCGCAGTGTTCGCGTTCCTGAGGTACACGACCTTTGGCATGGTCGTGCGCGCCGGGATGGCCGACCGAGAGACGGTGGGTCTCTTAGGCATCGACATTGATAAGCGCTTCACTGTCATGTTTGCGCTTGCAGCTGTCGTCGCAGGCCTCGCGGGCGTCATGTACGCGCCGATCAACTCGCCCAACTACCACATGGGTATGGACTTCCTCGTCCTGTCGTTCGTCGTCGTCGTGGTTGGCGGGATGGGATCGCTCGCAGGCGCTGTGCTTGCCGGATTCCTGCTTGGAATCCTGGAGAGCTTTGCCTCGATGCCCGCGGTCGTGACAACGATCCCAGGCATCAACCAGATCATCATCTATCTTGTGGCGATCGTGATCCTCCTGACCCGCCCGAGAGGGCTGATGGGTCGCAAAGGCGTGATGGAGTCGTAAGCGATGTTTGGATTACACGGAAGAGATCTGACGCTCTATTTGATTGTCCTTGTATTGGTGCTCGCGGCACCATTCCTTCTCAATCCCTTTCCGGAAGCCTCAGGCTTTGCGCAATTCAATGCGGGCTATCCCGACCTGATGCAGCGCTTCGTGATCTTCGGGATCTTCGCGATCGGCTTCAATATCCTTTTCGGTCTGACCGGCTATCTCTCCTTTGGCCACGCTGCCTTCTTGGGCGTCGGCTCCTATGCCGGCGTCTGGATGATGAAGCTCCTCACGATGAACGTGGTGCCGGCCATCGTCGCGTCGGTCGTGATTGCGGGGCTATTCTCGCTGCTGGTCGGCTATGTTTCGCTGCGCCGCTCTGGCATCTATTTCTCGATCCTGACGCTTGCCTTTGCGCAGATGTCGTTTGCGCTTGCTTATTCGGTGCTAACCCCGATCACCGGTGGTGAGACCGGGCTTCAATTGGCGCTCGATGATCCGCGCATCATTGGCGTCGGCCAGACCGAGGCAGGGTCGATCCCGCTCACAAATTTCTTCGGCATTGAGATGCGCGACGGGTTTGAGATCGCGGCGGGCGGCTGGGTCTTCACCCTCAATTTCGGCTACTATCTTTGCGCCATCGTGATGCTCGTGGCGTTCTACGCGTCGATCCGCATCTTCCGGTCACCGTTCGGCATGATGCTTCGCGCGGTGAAATCCAACCAGCAGCGCATGCTTTACACCGGCCTCAATCCGAAGCCCTACACGCTCGCAGCGTTTGTGATTTCGGGCATGTATGCCGGGCTCGCGGGTGGTCTCATGGTCTCAATGGATCCGCTTGCAGGCGCTGAGCGCATGTTCTGGACGGCATCTGGTGAAGTGGTGTTAATGACCATTCTCGGTGGGGCAGGGACCTTGATTGGTCCGGTACTCGGCGCGGGTGCCATCAAATACATGGAGAACATCATCTCCAAGATTAACGAAGGCATCCTCGAACAGTGGTTTGCCTTCATGCCGGACGCACTCGGCGATTTCTTTGTCTTCATCGTCTATCCGTTTATCGGCAAGGGCTGGCACTTGACCCTTGGCATCGTCTTCATGCTCGTCGTGATCTTCCTACCTGGCGGCATGGTCGAAGGTGGACAACGGATCGCTAGGCTCTTTGGCGGCAAGAAAAAATCAACCGATGACGGCGCCGAACCGGCTCCGACGCCAGCGGAGTAACCGGTCATGGGCATTCTCGAAGTCAAAGGCGTCAATAAGAGCTTCGGCGGTCTCAAAGCGCTCAATGATGTCAACCTCGATATCGAAGCCGAGACCGTTCACGCGATCATCGGCCCGAATGGTGCTGGCAAGTCAACGCTCCTCAATACTCTGATTGCGAAGCTCGAGCCGGATACCGGGACGGTGACGTTTGACGGTAAACCGCTTCTCGGCATGAAGCCCCATGAGATCAATCAGATCGGGGTGAGCCGCGTCTTCCAAACGCCGGAGATCTTCGGCGATTTGTCACTTTTGGAGAACGTCATGATACCGGCGCTCGCCAAAAGGGATGGAGCGTTTGAGGTCAATGCGTGGCGCGCCATGCGCTCCGAGGCAGACATTCGAGCAGAAGCCATGGGGCGCCTCGAAGACGTCAACCTCGCCATGAAGGCGAACTCGCTCGCAAGCGCGCTCTCTCGTGGGGATAAACGTCGGCTCGAATTGGCCATGTGCCTCATCCAGAAGCCCAAGCTCTTGCTTCTCGATGAACCGACTGCGGGCATGGCGCGGGCGGACACGAACAACACGATCGACCTTCTAAGGGAGATCGCAGAGACCGGCATTACGATGGTCGTCATCGAGCATGACATGCACGTTGTGTTTTCGCTCGCCAAGAAGATCTCGGTGCTCGCGCAGGGCACGGTCATCGCGGAGGGCTTGCCCGAAGACATCAAGGGCAATCCAAAGGTTCAGGAAGCCTATCTCGGAGGGGCGCATCTATGAGCGACACGGCAAACGTGGCGGTGGAAGAGAAGCCTAAAGCCCCGCATCCGGAAAACCTCATCAGTGACGAGGTCTTTAAGAAAACAGCGCCGGGCATTGCGCCTACACCATCGCGCGGTGGAGCGGCGGCGTTCTTCAATGTGTGGGATCTTCATGCCTATTACGGCGAGAGTTACATCGTTCAGGGCGTCTCATTTTCTGTTCGCGAGGGCGAGATTCTGGCGCTACTCGGCCGGAATGGTGCCGGTAAAACCTCAACCTTGAGAGCGATATCGCGCGTCGACGAACCGGTCGTCACGCACGGTGAGATCTGGCTTGATCACAAACCGCTCCACGAGATGGCATCCTACGATGCCGCGCAAAACGGCATTGGCCTCGTTCCGGAGGACCGCCGCATTATTCAGGGCTTAACCGTTGAGGAGAACCTGAAACTCGCCCAAATCGCGCCGCCGCATGGTTGGTCGATCGAGAGGATTTACGACCTTTTCCCGCGCCTTGGCGAACGCCGTAACCAGGAGGGTACGACCCTCTCGGGCGGTGAGCAGCAGATGCTGGCCATCAGCCGAACGCTCGCTCGCGACGTGAAATTGCTGCTCCTCGATGAGCCGTATGAAGGTTTGGCGCCGGTCATTGTCCAAGAGATTGAGAAGACACTGGAAGAGATCAAAAGCCTCGGCATCACGACAATCATCGTCGAGCAAAATGCCGTCGCAGCACTTCATCTCGCGGATCGTGCGATTATCCTCGATATGGGGCAGATCGTCTTTGATGGCACCGCGCAGCAGGTCCTAGACGATGAGGAAATGCGTCAGGAATATCTGGCGATTTAGTCGGTCAGGGCATTAGAACTCGAAACGCTCGGTCGGTGGGGTGCTCCTTTTTAGCACCCGTCACGCAGCGCATCCTTCCGTTCGAAGCTGCTGCACAAAAACCTGGGATGAGACATTCTCTACCTAGTGCCTTCGATCTTCCAGGATTAAATCGCTCGCCTTTTCGCCGATCATAATTGTCGGGGCATTCGTGTTACCGCTGACGATCGTCGGCATGATCGACGCGTCCGCCACTCTCAGTCCGCTGATCCCGTGCACCCTTAACCGAGGATCGACGACGGCCATCGCGTCCGTTCCCATTTTGCAGGTGCTGGTTGGGTGGTAGATCGTCTGGCTGAGGTTGCGGGCCGTGTCCAAGATCTCCTCATCCGTTTGAGGATCATTGTCCGGCACATATTCCCGCACCACGAATTTCGACAGGGCTTCAGTTTTCGCCATCCCGCGCGCAAACCGCACCGCCCGGATCGCGCATTGTTGGTCGGCGGGGGCGGTCAGATAGTTTGGCCTGATCGACGGGTGGTCGTCCTGCCGTGGCGAGGTGATGTGGATCGTGCCGCGGCTTTCGGGACGCAACTGGCAAACCGACGAGGTGACGCCTGAGAAATCGTGCATTTCGAGGCCCGGCTTTTCCGCGGACAGGGGCTGGAAATGGAACTGAATATCCGGGGTATCGAGTTCTGGTGCCGAGCGGGCAAAGACGGTCACCTGGCTTGCCCCAAGGCTCATCGGCCCGGTTCGATTGATGAAATATCGCAAACCGATCCCAATCCGCGGGATCAGGCGATTGATCGCGTCGTTGAGCGTCGGCACGTTGACCTCAAAAACGAGGCGAATCTGGAGATGGTCTTGCAGATTCTCGCCGACGCCTGGCAGGTGATGCCGAACATTGACACCGGCGTTTTTGAGGATTTCACCGTTTCCAATTCCGGACAGTTCCAACAATTGTGGGGAACCAATTGCCCCTGAACAGAGGACAACTTCGCCACCTGGCCGGAGCGATGCAACGGCTTTTGTGCCATTGCGTTCGAAGGCAACGCCGGTCACCTGGGTTGGATTTTCAGGGTCAAACTCCAGTCCCTTCGTCTGCGCCTTCGTGATGATCGAAAGGTTGGATCGCTTCCGGATCGGATGAAGGAAGGCTCTCGCACTCGAGCAGCGAAACCCTGATCGCGCAGTCTGGTCGAAATAGGACGCGCCTTCCTGATTTTCACCATTGTAATCATCGGTGCGCGGCACGCCCATTTCGACCGCTGCATTGATGAACGCATCGGCGATCTGACTGCGCGCGCGCATCCTCGACACGGCCAGTCCGCCGCTCCCACCGTGATAGGAATTCTCGCCGTTTTCATGGTGTTCTGAGCGCTTAAAGAGAGGCAAAACCTCATCCCAAGACCAGCCAGAATTGCCCATTTGGGCCCAGCTATCATAGTCCTGGCGTTGGCCGCGGACATATAAAAGCCCATTGATGGAGCTCGATCCGCCGACCACTTTTCCGCGCGGCCAATCGAGCACGCGACCATTCAATTCCGGGTTCGGTTCGGTCTTGTAGCACCAGTCC
>JBCCMK010000072.1:0-5926 GCA_039026395.1 Pseudomonadota bacterium
CACGTCCGCGCGCCGGAAAGATCACCCAACAGCGTGTCACAGAGATCCTCACCAATCCCATCTATACCGGGCATATATGCTCCAAGACTTACGAGATTAGTTGGCTTAAGGCGCAGCACGATCCTCTCATCTCGATAGAGACCTTTGATAAGGTGCAGGAGCGTCGGCAGGGCGTCGCGAAGGCACCGAAGCGCAAGAACATCGGCGACGACTTCACCCTCCGCGGCTTTGTTTGCTGCGCAGACTGTGGTGTCCCCTACCGATCCTCGTGGGCAAAAGGGCGGGACAGGCATTACGCCTACTATCTCTGTCAGACCAAGGATTGCGACAGCTACGGAAAATCAATCGCGCGGGACAAGATCGAGGGCGATGTCGGCGCACTCATCAAAACGCTTCAGCCAACCGAAGGCCTCTTCAAGCTGGCGACCTCCATGTTCCGCCATGCGTGGGATCATAGGCACAATCAGGCGAAGGACATCATCAGAGCCGGAAAGCGGCAAATCGCAGACCTCGATAAGCAAATCGACGGGTTATTGGAGCGCGTGGTGGCCGCCACAAACCCGCGCGTCATAAGCACATACGAGAACAAGATCGCTGGATTAGAACGCGAGAAGCTCATTCTCGTCGAAAACCTGGCCAATCAGGCCGAACCAAAGGGCTCGTTCGAGGAAAAACTAGAACCAGTTCTCACATTCCTCGCAAACCCCTGGAAACTCTGGGAAAACGGAAGTGTTCACCTGCGCCGGACAGTGCTCAAACTGGTGTTTGCGGACCGTCTCGAATACTGCCGGATCGAGGGACCTAGAACCGCCAAAATAGCATTACCATTCAAGGCTTTAGAGGCTGTTTGCAGCCCCGAGTTTGGATATGGTGGGCCCGGTAGGACTCGAACCTACGACCAGACCGTTATGAGCGGTCGGCTCTAACCAACTGAGCTACAGGCCCTGCCACTTCCATGGTTTTCATAATCGCCATCGGCATTCAACTGAAAATCGCGCGCCTCAATTCAGTCACCATTCAGGCTAGCGTGCACATAACCAAGAAAGAAAAGCGCACCAGAGCGAGATTACCATGACCTTTCGTTTACCCTCGATTTTGCCCCTCTTTGCAGCGGTCATTTTGTTTCTCGCTCCAGAGCCCGGCTATGCCCAAACCGTTGAGCCCACCCCTACGCTCTCATTGTCGGGAACTGGCCGCGTCTTGACGGAGCCGGATATGGCAACCATCCGTGCTGGCGTGATCACGCAAGCCGCGACCGCGAAAGAGGCGCTCGACGAAAACACAGCGCGCATGACGAGCGTTATACAAGCCTTCAAGGACGCAGGTATTCCTGACACGGATTTGAGCACCCAGAATTTCTCAATCCAACCGGAATACCGTTACGACCGATCGAACAACGGCGTCCAGAAGCCGCCGCAGATCGTCAGCTACCGTGTTGAAAACACTGCCGTCGTCATCGTCCGCGATCTCGACAGCCTTGGTGGTGTTCTGGACACGAGCGTGCAAGTCGGTGCGAACACCATCAGTGGTCCAATCTTTGATGTCGCAGGGAAAGGTCCGCTCCTTGATGCGGCGCGCGCGGATGCAGCTGAAGATGCCCTATCAAAGGCAGAGATCTATGCTGAAACCCTCGGTTTCGAACTCGGGCCGGTGATGTCGATCACCGAGGGCGCAATTGTGCGACCGCAGCCGAAGGCCATGATGATGGCGCGTGCGGAAATGGCGATCGCTGCGGACTCGCCACCGGTGCCGATCGAGGGTGGTGAAGTTGGCCTTTCGGTCACTGTTCAAGTGACCTGGGAAATTGAACAGGAATAAGCCTGCTCAAGCCGTGCGTTGACTGTAGCCGCGGCGCGTGCCCTTGGGAGCGACCGCCGCTGTCAGGCGACCCGCGTTTGGCCCTTTGCGTGGAGGCGAGACGATAGAGCCGTCAATGGCTTTGCGTGCCCAGCGGCTGAGCGGCTTTTCGATGATCCAATAGACCAGTTGCCCGCCGATCGCGCTCACCAGGGTGCAGAGCACAACGAACAGGAGCGGATTGAGCATTTCTTTTAGACCGCCAAAGCCAATCAAGATGGCTATGACTGCGAGCGCGAACGGGTGTGAAAGGTAAGTGCTGTAGGATGCGTCCCCCATGGCGACCAAAATTTTGGACGTTGGGAATAGGCTCCTTTTTGCAAGCGCAAATGACGCGACCAAAAGAATGGCCGGTACGCCGAAATAGAGGAAGCGAACGCTCGACACATCAAAGTTAAACGGCGGCGCAAAGGCAAAGAGCGCGATAGACGCGAGCAGAAGTCCAACACACGCAAGTGCTGGAAGGCGAACACCGCTGAGAAACACAGATGCGAGCGCAACGCCAAATCCAAATTCAAGGATGATCGAGTTCGTCCAAAATGCGAGCGGCCCTGGCAGCTCTGCGAAAAAGCCAATGAGTGAGAGGCTCGTGAGAACTGCAAGAACCATTGGGATCGCGATCCGCATCGGGAGCGCGAGCAGGAAGGCGAAGATCGCGTAGAAGAACATCTCGTAATTCAGCGTCCAACCAAGCGCCAGGAGCGGCCGGAAGAGCTCGTCTTCTCTGGCAAACGGAAAAAACGCATAGGATGCCGCAATCGATTGCCAGCTCTCAGGCGGAGACGACACGGCACTGGGGATGACCAAATACATCACGAAGAGGATCGTGGTGAGCGCCCAATAGAGCGGCGCGATCCTCGCAAAACGGCGCAAAAGGAACGGCACAACAGCGCCAGCGCGACCGAACTGGTCGCGCGAGGCATAGACCATGATGAAGCCGGAAAGAACGAAGAAGATATCGACGCCGATATCGCCCGGCACCGCGTAGAGCCAAGCGGGCAAGGACCCCTCGCCCCAGACGCCGTGCGCCTCGTGGATAGCATGCGATACGACCACCAAGAGCGCAGCAATGGCCCGCAACGCCTGCAATTGATCCAGTTTCGCCATGCACGGTCTCCCTCGCGTGGGGACTAGCGAAACCCATGCCATGAAGCTTCGAAGATTGGCTTAATCGGAAAGACCGTAAACGGGACAGGGCGTATCAAAGCCCTTGAGCGGGAATGCACCGAGCGATTCCGTCTCCGAAGACGCTGGAACTTGATCGGCGAACTCGCTGGAGAGAATGACCTGGCGGTTCAACGTGCCCGCAAGGTCCGTAATGCGGCTTGCGAGGTTTACGGCAGACCCGATCACTGTGAAGTCGAGCCGGGCGCCGGAACCGACATTGCCATAGGCGACTTCGCCCACATGGAGCCCGACGCGAATGTCGAACGGAGGAAGGCCGGTATCTCCGGCGGTTTCCCTCGTGCCAACGCTCTCGATAATGTCGGAAGCGGCCTGAAGCGCATGTTCGACAGCGGCTGCCGTTGACTTTTCATCATCGCATCGGAAAACCGCCAGAACGCCGTCACCGATATATTTGAGCACTTCGCCGTCATTGAATTCGACCGAGGGAACGACGCAGTCATAGTAAGCGTTTAAGAGTGCCGCCGTCTCTTCCGCCGTCATGCTTTGAGTAAGCCTGGTAAACCCCGTCATATCGGCAAAAAGGATCGCCGATTGCATGCGCATGACGTCGCCGCGGCGGACTTCACCTTGTAATATCCGGTCGTGCGGTTCCCGCCCGACATAGATCCGAAGGAGATCATCGAGCATGAGTTGTTTGGCCCGCTGATCCATAATGACCGCAACACCAGGCTCGACCGTCCGCAAGACCCGTATCGCCTCCGCCGAAAAACCCTCGGGATTGGTCGTCGAATAGGTCATGCCTGCGGGCATGCCCTGTGAGAGGAAAATTGGCACGCAGATGTAGTGCGTTATCCCTTCCTGACGAAGGTCCTCTTCGATCGGATAGAGGCTCTCATTAGCCTGCATCGGTCGGATCTCTACCCATTCCCCCGTCTCGTGTGCGGTGAAATAGGGGCTGGCTCGATATTGATCGACATTGTCCCACTGAAAGACGGTGTCTTTCACCCGGCCATCCGGATACCAGTACCGACCAAATCCTCTTCGTTCTGAGTGAAGCGTGGGCATCGCGCTTGCCATGCGAGCGAGATCAACACCGGCGCCGACCAAACGTGTACCGTATTCGCTCATCAAGGCGCTTGGATCTGCGATCCATCGCCCGTCACGAAGTATCCAATCGAGAATGTCTCGACCGACGTTCAAAGGACTTAAGTCGGGACCCGGGTCGGATGGCTCGTTTTCATGAGGGCGCATGCGGGAGACTTAGGTTCATGCGGCCCCGAACGCCAGTCTAATTCGTGCGACCTAGTCGGTCTTTTCAGAACCACCCGGGATCGCCGCGCGCACGCCCGCACCCGCGACGCGAACTGTCGTGGTGGTGACTTTCGCGGTTGTGCCAACGGCCGCACCCGTTGCGCTCACCGCCGTTCCGGTCGCGGCACCGGCGACCAATGCAGCAGCACATCCACCCAGGCTTGCCAAAAGGCAGAGAGCGGCAACTCCCTGCACCATGGACCGAAAAACACACATTAGAATTCGCGAGGTTGGGCCAAAATCAACGTCCAATAACTTTGCCAGCGGTCATTTGGATTATCCACCCGCGCGATACCGACATGAGTGACATCGCGGATCAACATGTTGCGATTATGACCGCGCGAACCCTTCCACATTTGAAGGATCTCGCTGGAGGATTGGCGGTTCCCGGCGAGGTTCTCTGCCGCCACCCAATATCTGACGCCGTGTTTTGCCACGCGGCGCCTCAGGCTACCATTCGTGTGCGCCCGGATCTTCAGTTTCCCGGCTTTCGCCGTCCGGATCGACATATCTTGCGCCGCCGCATTTAATCCGGGATGAAGCGCCACAGGTTGGCGGCCTTTTGAGCGACGATATGCGTTCAATTCAGCCAGGAATAGCTGGCGATCGATCGAAACTGGCCCAAACTTCGATGCAACACCGACGACCTGGCCCGCAACACCCGAAGAAGCGACTTGCGTGTTGGACGACGCGCATCCCGCCAAAGCCAAGGCAGCAAACGCAACGAAAGCAAAAGACCGCAGCGACATGATCGGACAACTCCAAGACACACTAAAAAAGACGTAACCCGAACGGCTGAAGCTTTTCCTAAGGAGCGTTCGCCGGAACCGTCTATAATCAGGACATCTCAGGCAGATTCGTGACCGATGCCCCAGTTCTCTCCCGACCAAGACAATGCGCTAAAAGCCGTCTCACAGTGGCTCGCCTCAAAGCCCGGACAACTGACCCCACAAGGCTCACCGCCGCAGATTTTCCGGCTCTTTGGCTATGCAGGCACCGGCAAAACGATGCTGGCGAAGCACATCGCAGAAGGGATCGACGGCACCGTAAAGTTCGCGGCCTTCACCGGCAAAGCCGCCCTCGTGATGCGCAATCGCGGCTGCACGGGTGCGCAGACGATCCACTCCCTCATCTACCGCGCACAGGACACAAAGACCGAAACACCGCAATTTCAAATCTGGGATAATGCGCCGGTCGGAAAGGCAAAGCTCATCATCGTCGATGAGGCGTCCATGGTCGACAAAGCGCTCGGCAATGATCTTCTTTCCTTCGGCGTGCCGCTCTTGGTGCTCGGCGACCCGGCGCAATTGCCACCCGTCTCCGGCGGCGGCTACTTCACGGAAGCGGAACCGGACGTCATGCTGACGGAGGTTCATCGCCAGGCGCAGGACGACCCGATCGTGAAATTGTCGATGGCCGTGCGGGCGGGCGAGGCGCTTCAGCCCGGCAACTATGGTGAAACCGAAGTCGTCAGAAAGCGCGAATTCGACGGGGATCGCGTGCTCTCGGCGGATCAGGTGCTGGTGGGGCGCAACGCAACAAGGCGCAAATATAATGAGCGTTACCGGGAACGGCTGGAGATCGAAGAGATGCTCCCCATTGCGGGCGATCGGTTGGTGTGCCTCCGGAA
>JBCCMK010000073.1:0-5431 GCA_039026395.1 Pseudomonadota bacterium
GCCGTCCGGACCGGGCATCACCATGGCGGACGATTTTGAGTCGGCAACGCGTGCGGCGCTTGCGGGCGGCAACACGATGATCATGCCGTTCGCTATGCAGGAACGCGGCAACTCTCTGCGCGCAACCGCCGACGCTTACCGCGCAAAAGCTGACGGCAAGTGTTATATCGACACCGCATTTCATCTGATCATCTCAGATGCGACAGAGCAGGTTCTCGGGCAAGAACTCCCAGCGCTCGTGAAGGACGGCTATACGTCATTCAAGGTCTTCATGACCTATGACGAACTCGTTTTGAACGACCATGAACTGCTTGAGGTGTTTGAGGTTGCCAGGCGGGAACGCGCGCTCGTCATGGTCCATGCGGAGGGCTATGACGCGATCCGGTTTATGACGGAGCGGCTTGAAAAAGCGGGTGAAACCGCGCCCTATTACCATGGAAAGTCACGACCCGAGATCGTTGAGCGGGAGGCAGCGCACCGAGCAATCAGCCACGCTGAGCTTGTCGACGTTCCGATCATGATCGTCCACGTCTCAGGGCGCGAAGCGATGGAGCAGATCCGCTGGGCGCAAAGCCGAGGCCTGAAGGTCTACGGCGAAACCTGCACGCAATACATCACGCTCACCGAAGACGATATGAAGGGCCTCAACATGGATATGTCGGGGGCGAAATATGTCTGTTCGCCACCGCCGCGCGACAAAGAGAGCCAGGCCGCGATATGGGAAGGGATCAGACAGGGCGTGTTTCAAACATTCTCATCGGATCACTGCCCGTTTCGCTATGACGATCCGGAAGGAAAGCTCAACCCGAAAGGGAAAACATCGTTCCGATGGGTGCCAAACGGCATTCCAGGCGTAGAGACGCGGCTGCCGATCTTTTTCTCAGAAGGCGTATCGAAGGGTCGGATTACGCTTCAAGAATTTGTCGGACTGACATCCACCAATCATGCGAAGATCTATGGTCTCTATCCGAGGAAAGGCTCGATCGGCATCGGCTTCGATGCGGACATCACGCTCTGGGACCCGGATCGCCGGGAGACGATCTCTCAGTCCAATCTTCATCACGGCTCTGATTACACGCCTTGGGAAGGCTTTGAGGTGACTGGTTGGCCTGTCATGACAATAGCAGGTGGGCGGATCGCCATGAAAGATGGCGAAGTCGTCGCTTCACCGGGCGACGGGTCAGTGCTTTCGCGGAATATCTCGCCCTATGCCGCGCCAACATCCGCCTAGCGCGAAAGGACAATAGATGGCGCACACACGCATTCGCCCTTTCAACACGCGCGACACATACCCCGAGCAAAATCTCGACAATGATCTTTGTCAGGCGGTTGTTGCGCGGGGCACGATGATCTTCGTGCGCGGTCAGATCGGTCAAGACCTCGACACTGGCGCTTCGATCGACAGTCACGATCCGGTCGACCAAACCCACAAAGCGATGCAGAACATCAAGCAGCTAATCGAAGAAGCTGGCGGGCGGATGGAGCACCTCTGCAAGATCGTCATCTACCTCACCGACGTCCGCCATCGCGAGGCCGTATACAGGACGATCGGCGAATACATCAAAGGTGTTCACCCCGTCTCGACGGGACTCGTGGTCTCAGCACTCGCGCGTCCTGAATGGCTCGTTGAGATTGACGCGACAGCTGTCATTCCGGACGCCAAATAGATGACATTTTCGATCGTCGCGCGCTGCGAAGAGACCGGCATGTTCGGCTCATCTGTAGCGTCTTCATCTCCGGCGGTGGGCGCGCGATGCTCGTTTGCTCGTGCGGGTGTCGGCGCGGTTAACACTCAAAACGTGACTGATCCCGGGCTCGGGCCCACACTATTGGATGCTCTGGAAAGCGGGTTTTCACCGGCGGCCGCGCTGGCACGCCTCGAAACCACCACGAGCAACCTCGAATACCGGCAGCTCTTGGTGGTGGATCGCAACGGAGCAAGCGCGGTACGCACCGGGAAAGAGGCACTCGGTGTATGCGGTGATGCCCTTGCAGAGCACGTCGCATGTGGAGGAAACCTTCTAGCCAGCTGTCATATTCCAGAGGTCATGGTCGAGGCCTTCAAGAACTCAGACGGGCACCTTGCCGATCGGCTACTGACGACGATGAGGGCAGCCATCGATGCGGGTGGCGAGGAAGGGCCAATACACTCCTCGAACCTCCTCGTGGTCAGCGATGTATCCTGGCCGATAATTGACCTGCGTGTGGATTGGTCGGATGACGACCCGGTCCAAGTGCTCAGTAGGCTTTGGGACATCTATCGCCCACAGGTCGATGACTACATCACACGAGCATTCGATCCCGGCGCTTCGCCCTCCTTCGGTGTACCCGGCGACCCTGGAGAAACGGTCCGTTGAAGATCATCCACACAGAGAAACATCGCCTTCGCGCCTCAAAGACGGAGCTCCATGGCGGCGAACTTGTACGGCCATTTGAGTGTCCTGAGCGCGTCGATCACATTCTGAATGAAATCGCTTCACGTGACCTGGGGCCGGTCATAGAGCCGACATCCTTTGGTCTTGAGCCGGTCCACGCGGTTCATGATGTTGACTACGTCCAATTCCTGCGGACGTGTTGGGACGATTGGCAGGCCGCTGGATATGCGGGCGAGGCGATAGCGACATCATGGCCGTCCAGACGCATGCATCGTTCAGTGCCGCCGAATGAGATCGACGGCAAAATCGGGTACTACTGCCTTGCATCGGAGACGTCGATCAGCGAAGGCACCTGGGAGGCTTCACGCGCCGCCGCTGACGTTGCGCTCACAGGCCAAGCGCTTTTGGCGGGGGGAGATCGAGCGGCATTTGCGCTCTGCCGACCACCTGGTCACCACGCCGCACAGGATATGTTTGGCGGCTATTGCTTTTTGAACAATGCCGCGATTGCCGCGCAAAAATTCATCGATGATGGAGCGTCGCGGGTCGCCGTACTCGATGTCGATTTCCACCATGGAAACGGCACGCAGGCGATCTTTGAGGACCGCTCTGACGTCTTTTTCCTTTCGCTCCACGGTGACCCACTGGACGCCTTTCCCTACTTTCTCGGCGGCGCCGATGAGACGGGAATCGGGGATGGCACGGGTTTCACCGCAAACTATCCGCTCCCTCGCGGCACGCCCTACGCGAAATGGGCAGAAGCGCTCGACCACGCTCTCGACCAGGTACGGACCTATGCGCCGGACGCTCTGGTCATTTCACTGGGTGTCGATACGTTCAAAGAAGACCCGATCTCGTTTTTCCGCCTCGAAAGCGATGATTTCTCGGACTATGGGCGTCGGATTTCGGCTTTGAAGCTGCCGACGCTTTTTGTCATGGAAGGCGGGTACGCGGTCGCCGAAATTGGAGTGAACACGGTCAATGTGTTGGCGGGTTTCGAAGACGGCTGATTCTCCCGGGAACGAATAAATGCCGCAAGCGATGTTCTGCGATGACATGGGTCAGAGTTGAGCAAGAAGTATTCTTCTTGATCCATTCCCCGTTGGAAATGCTCTACCCGACAAAAGCGCGTTCGATAACGAATTCAGCTGGCCGGTTGTTTGCGCCTTCGGTGAGTCCGTGACTTTCGCAGAGTGCCTTCACATCCTGAAGCATATCCATTGAGCCGCAGATCATGACGCGGTCCTCGTCCTTGCTCCAGCGCGGTTTTCCGATCGCATCAAAAAACGTCCCATTCTCAATGAGGGTTGTGATCCTGCCGGTATGAGAATGATCTTCGCGCGTTGTCGTCGTGAAATGGATGAGCTTATCGCCGACCAACTCTGAGAGTGTGTCGTCTTCTTTGATCTCCTCAACAAGATCAAAGCCATATTGAAGTTCCGCAACCTCACGGCAGGTGTGAGTCAGGATCACGCTCTCAAACCGTTCATAGGTCTCTGGATCGCGAATGAGGCTCGCGAACGGCGCAATACCGGTCCCGGTTGAAACCATGTAGAGATTTTTGCCCGGCAACAACGCATCGAGAACGAGCGTTCCTGTCGGCTTTTTGTTGAGCATGACGGTGTCGCCAGGCTGAATTTTCTGCAGCTTGGATGTGAGTGGTCCGTCAGGCACCTTAATCGAGAAGAACTCAAGCGTTTCATCCCAGCTCGGGCTCGCCACAGAGTAGGCGCGAAGGAGCGGCTTGCCGCTTTCCTGTTTGAGCCCGATCATAACGAATTCGCCGGAGCGAAACCGGAATGATGGCGGGCGGGACATCTTAAATCTGAAGAGCCTGTCGGTGTAATGTTGGGTTTCGAGGACGCGTTCTTCAAACATATGTTGGCTCTCCTACAGCGCTTACCGGCGGCTACCAAACGATCTGGCCGCTCCCTTTGTGCGCTGCAATATCTCCTATCAAGTCAATTTACGGTGGGCGTCCGTATATCCACAGTTCGCATCCGTCAAACTTGAAGTGTTGGCTCGTCTCACCATTTACCATTGGGAGCGCCGCCTGGTGTCAGGGGCGCAATACCGTTGCCGAACGAGCCTTTGACTTTCGGGCTATGGGACGGAGGAGTGAGTATGATGAAGGGAGCACTGAGCAGCCCCTATTTGCTGGGCTTCGAGGATATAGAACACCTCGTCGACCGGTTAACGAAAAACGGATCAGATGGCTATCCGCCTTACAATATTGAAAAGCTCTCCGGTGACGAGCCAGACACGATGCGGCTCAGGATTACACTTGCGGTCGCCGGTTTCAGTGACGCCGACTTGGACATCAAGCTTGAGGAAAACCAACTCGTCATCGCGGGCAAACAAACGGATGACCCCGGTAAATTCTATCTGCATCGAGGAATTGCAGCTCGGCAATTTCAGCGCACGTTCGTGCTCGCCGATGGAATCGAAGTCGAAGGCGCACACCTCGCAGATGGCCTCCTCTCGGTGGACCTTCGGCGCAATGAGCCAGAGCGTTTGGTAAAATCCATTAACATTTCAACGCGATAATCTTCGCAGGAGAGACGAAATGGCCAGTCAGCAAAATACCGAAAGCGATGCCTTTAGAGTTTTTCTTGCAAGTCTCGGCGAAGGCGAAATCGCGTACCTTCGGACGATGAGTTCTGAAGATTTCAATGAGCGCTTCCCAGCCGCACCGTCGGTGCAACCGGGCACCACGCTCTACGCTCTTTTTCAAGCAGACGGCACGCCAATATCTGTTTCAGATTCGCAAGCTGCTGCGATCGCAAACGCCGCGGCACACGATCTCGAAACGGTCAGCGTCCACTAGCCGATCACTCGCTTGAATATGATCGTTTGAGAGGCGCAGGGCACCCCGGTTGAACATACAGTCCGTTGCTCCAGCTCGGGTACTCAGTCTGACCTGCTCCCCTGATTGTACCCACTCATAGGTTAGCTCTGTTCATGGTGTGGTCCATTCTGGACTGGGTTGCAAACTCGTTCGGTGTGAGCCCATCGAGGCTCGTATGTGGACGGTAGAGATTGTAGTCGATGCTCCA
>JBCCMK010000074.1:0-5425 GCA_039026395.1 Pseudomonadota bacterium
CGCCGCGCTGTCCGGCGCCAGAGCCAGGGCCGCGGTCATCCACGGCCGGTCATATTCCGGCGCCTCGTCGCCGAGCTCTTTAATAGGCAAGTCAGCGAGCATCTCGCCGTCCTTCATGACCTCAAAGCGAAGCGTATCTGTCGTTTCGCCGATGACCGCGAAATCGAGACCCCATTTTTCGAAGATCGCGGTCGCGATCTCTTCGCGACCCGGCTTCAGAACCATGAGCATGCGCTCTTGGCTTTCAGACAGCATCATCTCATAGCCGGTCATCCGCTCTTCGCGGACGGGGACGGCGTTGAGGTTGAGCTTTATACCGAGATCGCCCTTCGCCCCCATTTCGACTGCGGAGCAGGTGAGGCCGGCTGCTCCCATGTCCTGGATCGCGATCACCGCATCCGTCGCCATCAATTCGAGACAGGCTTCGAGCAGGAGTTTTTCGGCAAACGGATCACCGACTTGAACGGTAGGGCGCTTTTCGTCGATTGCGTCGTCGAACTCGGCAGACGCCATCGTCGCCCCGCCGACACCGTCGCGGCCTGTCTTTGACCCGAGATAGACGACGGGGTTCCCAACGCCTGACGCCTTTGCGTAAAAGATCTCGTCAGCACGCGCGATCCCGACGGCCATCGCGTTGACCAAGATATTGGTATTGTAGCGGCGGTGGAATTCGACCTCGCCCCCAACGGTCGGAACACCAAATGCGTTTCCGTAGCCACCGATGCCTGAAACAACGCCGGAGACGAGATGCCTTGTTTTTTCATATTCCGGCTCACCAAACCGCAATGCGTTGAGAGCCGCGATCGGGCGGGCACCCATGGTGAAAACGTCGCGAAGGATGCCGCCAACCCCGGTCGCTGCACCTTGATAGGGCTCGATGAATGACGGATGGTTGTGGCTCTCCATTTTGAAAACCGCGACCATACCGTCGCCAATGTCGACGACGCCGGCATTCTCACCCGGTCCCTGAACCACTTGTGTCCCTTCGGTCGGAAGAGTCCTGAGCCACTTTTTCGAGGACTTATAGGAGCAGTGCTCGTTCCACATCGCTGAAAAAATGCCGAGTTCTGTGATCGTCGGTTCGCGCCCGATCAACTCGAGGATTTTCTCGTATTCGTCGGGTTTTAGCCCGTGATCTGCTACCAGTTCGGGCGTGATCGATATCGCGTTTTCGCTCATGCGGCGACCCGATGCGCGATCGACTCAAAGAGCCGAAACCCGTCTGTCCCACCTTGCGCGCCATCGACGCGATTTTCGGGGTGAGGCATCAAGCCGAGAACATTTCGCCGTTCATTGACAATCCCGGCGATCGAGGAGGTCGACCCGTTGGGATTGGCCGTATCCGTCACCGTGCCATCGATATCGCAGTACTGAAAAACGATCTGATCATTGTCCTCCAGCGACGCCAGCAGGTCAGCATCTGCAGTGTAGTTGCCATCATGGTGGGCGAGCGGCACCTTCAGAACGTCACCGACGGCAAGCCCACCTGTAAACGGCGTCTTCGACGTCGCGACTTTGAGCGCTTGGATGCGACAGACAAATGTCAGGCTGGCATTTCGAATGAGGGCACCGGGAAGAAGCCCGGCTTCTGTCAAAATCTGAAAGCCGTTGCAGACACCCAGCACAAGACGGCCCTGTGCCGCGTGATCGCGCACTGCCCGCATGATTGGGGCCCGCGCCGCGATCGCGCCCGCGCGGAGGTAATCGCCATAGGAGAAGCCTCCGGGCAGAACGAGGAGATCCAGTTGTGGGATGTCCCGATCAGTGTACCACAGCATGTCTGGCGCGCGCCCGGTGGCCAGTTCCAGGGCGTAGGCCATGTCGCTTTCGCGGTTGGTGCCGGGGAAGCGGATTACACCGGCGCGCATTACCCAGCCGTGGCTCCGGCAGGGGCGGCCGCCATCTCGATGCGGTAGTCTTCGATGACGGTGTTCGCTAGCAGTTTCTCGCACATCGCTTCGGCTTCGCTTTTCGCTTCGTCTTGCGATCCTGCCTCAATCACCACGTCAAAGTACCGGCCCTGGCGGACCGACTGGGCGGTCTCAAAGCCGAGTGACGTCAGGCTCTGCTCAATCGCTTTGCCCTGAGGGTCAAGGACGCCGGTCTTGAGCGTAACGATGATGCGCACCGGATAGGCGTTTGCCATGACGCTCTACTTCACCAACACCGGTCCGGAGACCACATTTCGCTCGTTTTCCGCGAGGATGCCGAGCCGTCTTGCGACTTCCTGATAGGCCTCAACAAGACCGCCCATGTCGCGGCGAAAGCGATCCTTGTCGAGCTTCTCTTCGGTTTTCATGTCCCAGAGGCGGCAAGAATCGGGGCTGATTTCGTCGGCAAGGATGATCCGCACCATGTCGTTTTCCCAGAGGCGGCCAAACTCCAGTTTGAAGTCCACGAGCCGAATACCGACGCCGAGAAAGAGCCCAGACAAGAAATCATTGATCCTGATCGACAGCGCCATGATGTCGTCGATCTCTTGAGGGCTCGCCCAGCCAAACGCGGTGATGTGCTCTTCCGCCACCATTGGGTCGCCGAGCTCGTCATTTTTGAAGCAAAACTCGATGATGGAGCGGGGGAGCGTCGTCCCTTCTTCAATGCCAAGCCGCTTGGAGAGTGAACCAGCGGCGACATTTCTGACAATCACTTCGAGCGGAATAATCTCAACTTCTCGAATGAGCTGCTCGCGCATATTCATGCGGCGAATGAAGTGGTTCGGCACGCCGATATCGGTCAGCCGAGAGAAGAGATACTCAGAAATCCGGTTGTTCAGCACGCCCTTACCGTCGATGCGATCGTGCTTCTCATTGTTGAAGGCAGTGGCATCGTCTTTGAAATGCTGAACGAGCGTCCCCGGCTCGGGGCCCTCATAGAGCACTTTTGCTTTGCCTTCGTAGATACGGCGGCGGCGATTAATCATTGAAATCAAGCCGATTTAGTTGGTTGGTTTGTGCTGCGATAATCCGGCCGCGTGCGGGGCAGGCCGACAGAAGGTAACGGGTTCATGCGCACGAACTTAAGCGCTACCGTGCAATCACACTGGTTCCTTTTCTCCGCAGCAACTGCGGTACTGGATTGGTCTTTGTTTGTCCAGCAAACGACCATTCTGTCATGTTGATTTCGTGGCAGGCGCGGGATAGATCGCTCATGCGGGAGAAATCATCAGCATCGTCGCTGCTCGGAGAGACATGGGGACGCCATCATGACCACGTTCGATAAACGCGAAGAAGCGTTTGAGAAAAAATTCGCGCATGACGCCGAGTTGCGTTTCAAGGCGGAAGCCCGTCGAAACCGGCTCTTGGGCGAGTGGGCTGCCGGAAAGCTCGGGCTCGGTGCTGATGAGGCTGCGGCGTACGCGAAGGAAGTTGTCCGTTCGGACTTCGAAGAGCCCGGTGATGAAGACGTCTTCCGGAAAATTCGCGCGGATTTCGACGAAAAGTCCGTTTCTATCTCTGACGAAGACATCCGTTCCGAGATGGCGAAGCTTCTGGCGATTGCCGTCGACCAGATCGAAAACGAGGCTTGAGCGCGATGACATTTGGCGATCTTCGCCGTCGCCTTGAAGCGGGCGAAGTCATGCCGCTTGGCTGGGTCTCGTCGCCCGAGCCGATAAATGGTGTCGTTCTCGCCAAGGCAGGTTTCGAGGTCGTTTGTGCGGATATGCAGCACGCGCCGATTGGCTCCGAAACCATGGCTGAAATCTGTTCCAGCGTGATCGCCGCGGGCGCAGCCGCAATTGTGAGGCCGCCGCTCTTTAACGCAGGCGCCATAGGTTCCGCTCTTGATGCCGGTGCCGAAGCCGTCATCGCGCCGATGATTAACACCGCTGAGGACGCCGAGTGGTTTGTGAAATGGTCAAAGTTTCCGCCAGTCGGTGAGCGCAGCTGGGGTCCAGCCGGCGTCGTCCGTAATCACGGGCTAACGCTCCCCGATTACCTAGAGATCGGTAATCGGTCTGTCTCAAGCATCGCTATGATCGAAACACGCGAGGCGATGGGCAATATGACCGCGATCCTTGGCAATCCGCATATTGATGGGATTTTCGTCGGCCCGAATGACCTTTGTGTTTCGCTGACCGGCGGAGAGGCGGTCGACCCGGGCACGCAGATCGCCATGGATGCAGCGACCGAGATCGCGAAAGCGGTTCGCGACGCTGGCAAATTCGCTGGTATTTTTGCTGTCAGAGAGGAACTCGCGCTCGCTTACAAAGAGATGGGCTACCAACTCATCGTGCCGGGCAATGATATCATGCTCCTTGATCGCGGCGCTAAAGCTGCTTTATCGTCACTAAAAGGCGGATAACCGGAAAGAGTTCGTCTGTTTTCCAACGCCCAACGGGGAGGGGCGGACGATGAAAGACAGCGATCCGTTTGACGCGGCGGCAGCGCAATGCCTCGATAAAATCGTTGAACTCGTTCGGGCGGCGGGGCCGGTCGAGCACCTGACAGACAAGTATTTTAGCCATACGCGCCGGATTGCAGAGGCCGATGATGGCGGTCGCGTGACATATGCGATCTTCATGCGGCGTCGCGTGATTGCAGCGCTCGAACCGGTCATTCGGATCGTCCAATCGCTGGTCCCCGACGCGACCGTGAGGCGGTATTTCGAGGAAGGCGATATCGTCCCGTCTGAGAAGAAACTGATGGAAGTTGAGGGGCCGTTCGCGGCCTTGTCCGAGGTTGAAACGCTTCTCTTGCAAAAGGTGGGCGTCCCGTGCGTCTGCGCTGACAATGCTTATGATATGTGTCGGGCGGTTCCAGCTGCTGCATTTCTTGATATGCATGCGCGCCATGCGCCGGGGCCTGAGACCAATCTTCTGGCGGCTTATGGCGCTGCGGTCGGTTCGCGCGCCGCACAGGAAAAAGACCCGGAAGTTCGAGGTTTCATTGGGTCAAGCCAGGATCTGACCGCGCCATTTTTCGGACAGACGCGCGGCATGGGAACGATGCCGCACGCCCTCGTCGGTTACACGGAAGGCGACGTCGTCGCGGCGCTCAAGCTTCTCGTCGAAGCAGTACCCGAAGCACAGTCGATCATTGCGCTCGTCGACTATGATGGCAAAGAAATCTCCGACTCCCTTCGCGCGGCACATTGGTTCTACGAGGAAGCCAAACTCCAAGACACGGACCGCACCTTCGGTGTTCGGCTCGATACCCATGGTGGGCGGTTCACCGAGGGGCTCGACTATGAAAAGTCCGTCGACACTGTCGGCGCGTGGCTCGACACGGCAGGCGAGTACAATATCGTCGAACACGTCCTCGGTGAGCGCGCGGTCCAACTCGATAGCGGCAACATCCTCGTTGACCGCGTACGGCGTATCCTTTTCGGATCAGGCGTTTCCGTCGCCAACATCATCCACACGCGCAACGCACTGGATAAGGCCGGGTATACCGATGCGACGATCGTCGCGTCCTCTGGTTTTAAC
>JBCCMK010000075.1:0-5168 GCA_039026395.1 Pseudomonadota bacterium
CACCAAGATCTCGAAGACTTTCAAGTGCTCGAGTTTACGGGCATTCGGTTCCAAACCTTCAATGTTGGCAAAGCGCAAGCGAGCGGTGTCGAAGTCGAGACCGAGGCGCAGCTCACGGACAATCTGGCGGCCAATTTCAACTGGACCTATTCCGACGCGAACTATCCAGACGACTGCGACATCCTCGATGCGACCGCGCCGGGCTTCAATCCGAACGCGGCAAATCTCTGCGGTGCGAGCCTAACCAATGCGCCGGAAAATGTCGTCGTCGCTGGAGCCACGTATGAGTTCGATGCGGTGGGCTTGGAGTGGTTTGCGAATGGAAATTTCCGCTACGAATCCGATCGTCGGACGAGTACGCAACCAACGGAAATTCTCTCGCCAGTTTTGCTGCCTGGCGACATCCAGGAAGCGAACACAAAGGTCAATCTCCGCGTGGGTGTGAGTTCTCCAGACGATCGATGGACCATCGAACTTTGGGGCCGCAATATAACTGATGAGCAGACCAAAAACGTAACGTTCAACATTCCGCTACGCGGGGGCGAGGGCGCCCGTGCACGCGGTACCTTCACTCAGGATCCCGCCACTTACGGCGTGACCTTGAGAACGCGTTTCTAGCGACTCTAGAAAAGCGTTTCCTTCGACTAAGGGGCAGCTTTTGCTGCCCCTTTTTTTAGGACTCGTTCCACAAGCTTTTCAATCGCCGCGGTCCGTATGGATTTCCGGCGACTGACACCTTTAACTCTCTCGAACGGTGCGCATATAAAGCAAACGAGCCAACAATACTCTTGTTACCCGAGCGCCGACGCCATGATCCGACTCTACAAACGCGATGAAAACGACACTGTCGCAGCTTACCATGAAGCCTGGATCGAGCCGCAGAACCGGCGCATCGTCGAGCACTGGGGGTATCTTGGCGACTCGGGTGAAACAGCGACGCATCGCATCCACATTCTCGGCTCACTTGAACGTCAGTTTGACGGTGTGCTTGAACCCGCCCGTGCGCTCGGCTTTTCAGAATTGCCTGAAAGTGCCTTTGCCACTTTGATTGTTGCTTATGATGTGCGCGGCGTGGACCCGGACGAAGCGAAGGACAAACAAGAGGATATCGAAGAGGCACTCAACGAGAAGCTTGGCTGGACAGGGCTCGGCTACTGCGATGATGGAAGACTGAGCGCCCAAGCGCTCGAGATTTGCTGCCGTGTTGTGAATGTCGACCTCGCGCGAAAAGTGATCTCTGAATCGTTAGACGGCTCGGTGTTCTCGGATTATTCACGCATCTATCAAGAGTAGGTATACCTCCCTCATGGCCGATGCCGAGACCCTGATTGATAACACACCTGCACCGCGCTCCGTCGGGATCACCGAGGAAGGCTGGCTGACCGATAGCTGGTACTTCCTGTGCCCGTCCGCCGACCTCAAACCTGGTAAACAGGTCCGGCGCATGGCTCTCGGGCAGCCGATCGTCGTAGCGCGGAGCGACGCGGGTGAGGTATTCGCCTTACGCGATATTTGTCCGCACCGGCTGGTGCCGTTGAGCGCAGGTCGGCAGATCGAAACCGATGGCGAAACGACGCTCGAATGCCCTTATCATGGCTGGCGGTTCGGTACCGATGGCGTGTGTCGCTTAATGCCGAGTTTGACGGGGACGGAGCCTTATGATCCGTCCAAAGTTAAAGTGCGTCGCTACCCGGTGCATGAAGCCAGCGGCGCCGTCTTTGTCTTCATTTCGGACAATCCGCGATTTGGTGGTGAGCCCGATGTTCCCGCCCCAGACTTTGGCGCGCTGCCGTCGTCTCCGAAATTCGTTATCGAAGATGTGTTCAATGCCAATATGGACGATGCAATTGTTGGCCTGATGGATCCGGCGCATGTCGCCTTTGTGCACAATCAATGGTGGTGGCGCCCGTCATCGGAAGGTCTCAAGCTCAAAGAGAAGCCGTTCATTCCAGCGGAGCGGGGTTGGGCCATCGATCGACACCAGCCGAGTTCAAACTCGCGCCTTTATCGATGGGTGTTCGGGGATCGTGTAGAAACCGAGATTCGTTTTCAGTTGCCCGGCTTTCGCTGGGAGATCGTGTCGAATGACAAGGCTCGGTTTTTAACCCTGACCTGTTTGACACCGGAAGCGGAAAAGCGAACGCGGATCACTCAGCTAACCTGGTGGACCGGGGCTCCGCTTTTGAATTTGGCCATCCCTGTCGCAAAGCCCATGGCGCGTAAGTTCCTGCGCCAGGATGGCGATATGGTGGATCTGCAAAACCTCGGCATGGATCACCAAAAGTCGATGCTCTGGGTCGATGATATCGATGTGCAAGCCAAATGGTATCAGATGCTCAAGAAAGAATGGGTCGCTGCGCGCACGCATGAGCGCCCGTTTGAGAACAAGATCGAGCCCACAACTTTGCGTTGGCGCAGCTAAACTTTAGCGCGTTGGAACCGGTGCATCCCCAGAATAGTCGTAAAACCCGCGCCCAACTTTGCGGCCGATCCATCCGGCTTCCACATACTTCACGAGAAGCGGGCAAGGGCGGTACTTCGTGTCAGCAAGGCCATCATGCAGAACCTGCATGATCGAGAGACATGTGTCCAAACCAATAAAGTCAGCCAGTGTCAGAGGACCCATTGGATGGTTTGCGCCGAGACGCATCGCTGTATCGATGCTTTCCACCGTTCCAACGCCTTCATAGAGCGCATACACCGCCTCATTGATCATCGGCACCAGGATACGGTTTACGATGAAGGCGGGATAGTCTTCCGCATTGGTCGTGGTTTTGCCGAGCCGTTCGGCAAAGTTGGTTGCCATTTCATATGTATCTTGGTCCGTCGCCAGACCACGAATGATCTCCATCAGCTTCATCAACGGCACCGGATTCATGAAGTGCAATCCGATAAACCGTTCGGGTCGATCCGTTGTTGAAGCGAGACGCGTAACGGAAATGGAAGACGTATTGGTCGCAAGATAAGCCTGCGAGGAAACGACGCCGCAAAGATCGGCGAATATCTTCTCTTTGACTTCGCGATTCTCTGTAGCGGCCTCGATGGCGAGATCGACCTCAGCCAGAGGATCAAGCGCTACGGTGGTGGTGATCCGTGACTGTGCGCCCTTCATCTCGTCGATTGAAATCAACTCTCGAGAGAGCTGGCGGCTCATATTCTTTTCAATTGTCGTGACGCCTGCGCTCAAAGCGTCTTGAGACACATCGTTCAAAATGACGTTGTACCCAGCAAGTGCACAGACATGTGCGATCCCATTGCCCATTTGCCCGGCGCCGACCACGCCTACGGTCTTGATTTCCGCCAATTGTGTCTCCCGTCGGAATTGTAATCTTATCTGAAGTCTAGGTTGCTTGTGCAGTGCGGCAAAGCAACCTTGGATTTCTTTCGCAGTTGCGAAAGCATGTCACCTGTCACTTCAGGGTCACATATCGATAAGATTTAGGCGGTGGGTTCGACTTCGCTTGTCGCGGCAGCGGCCCGGATTGTCTCGAGCAGGGAACGGCGAAGCGATTTGTCCGCAATTTTCTGGAAGGCCGTTACCAGCTCCATCGCCTCATTGTCGAGAACGGGTAGGCTGGGCGGATGGTCACCTTCTTGCAGAATCCGCGACGGCGGCGCATCGAGCAGATCATCTACGCCTTCGTAGAAATAAGTAATCGTGATCCCGAGCACTTGAGCCATCTCAAACAATCGGCCCGCAGAGATACGGTTAACGCCCTTCTCGTATTTCTGAACCTGTTGAAAGGTGAGGCCAAGTTTTTCGCCAAGCTGTTCTTGGGTAAGCTTCAGTTCACGACGACGCCATCTCAGTCTTTGACCAACAATTCGATCAATTCCGCTTGGTACTTTATTTTCAGACATCCTGCGCCCAACTCTGTTATACCATCATTTCGTTTCTAACGTCGCCAGGTTGTAAAGGCTAGCCCTGCAAATAGCACCATTGTCAACCAGAAAAATGTCTCTCCAAACCTTTGATATGGTGTCTTTTCTAGCCTTGCGGGAAGACCGGACCGTACAACCGCGGAACGCCAGCCTGCCGGGTCGCCGGGCGCTGGATTTCCGCGAGCAATCTCACGACCATGCCCGTCGACCATCGCCGTCATCCCACGTGTCGCGACCCGCGCCATCGGCAAGCCGCTTTCAATCGCGCGATAGCGATTTTGCGCATAGTGCTGCGCGGGACCAAGGCCGCCTCCGAACCAGGCATCATTTGAAATCACGACGATCCACTCGGCCGAATCTCGTTGCGGTTGAGCTTTGCGAACGATTTCGGGGAACAAGCCCTCATAACAGATGAGCGGAATGAAGGGTGGGGCAACGATTTGCGGCAAGAGGACCGTGGCTTCCGAACCCGGTTCAAACCCGTTTTCAGCCGCCCGCTGAATCGCGCCAGGCAGAATGCCGGCAAGGCTTTCGCCAAAGGGAATAATTTTGGTCGCCGGCAGTTCGCCAAACGGGACCAGCCGGTGCTTGTCGTAGAGTGCGGCGAGCGTCGCCGTATTCGTCCCTGCGGTAAACATAACGAGGCTATTATAGGCGGTGACGTTGTTAGCTTGCCGAGTAAAGCGGGTCGACCCCGCGATGAGAGCCCGTCTGTCAAGAAAAGCCGAGACCAGCTCTAACGCGTCGTAACTGGGGAGGTACGGGTTGGGGAGAAGGCCGTTCGGAAGGGCTCCTTCCGGCCAGATGACAATGTCGCCGGCTTCGCTCGGCACCTCTTGGAGCAGCTCAAGATAACGCGCGATGACAGGCTCGCCGCCATTATCAAACTTCTCTGCCTGCGGGACACCCGCGTCCATAAGCAGGATCGATCGCTCCGTCATGATCGTATCATTGGCGAGGCGTTGGGAGCCCCATGCGAACGAAAACCCGATCAAAGCGACGGATACGGCGATCGGCAGCGCTCGGCCAAGCACGCTATTGGAGTCGCGCGTGTCGACCAGGGCCGCGGGTGAGGCGGCGACGAAGAGCGTGACCAGGGTCAACCAATAGACGCCGCCGATTGAGACCACTTGAGATAAAGCCCCACCTGGAGTCCAGGTCGTGCCTGGCAAATTCCATGGAAAGCCCCCAAACAGGGTCCCGCGAATAAGTTCAGCTCCACCCATAAACAGGGCGAAGATGAACACGCGCGACGGCGAGGCTGACCAGAAGGCACCGGCCAGAGC
>JBCCMK010000076.1:0-4929 GCA_039026395.1 Pseudomonadota bacterium
GACGCCAAACACATCAGGAATATGAGTTCTCAACCTAGTGTGTTGCGCCAGCGAGGTCGGGCTCAATCGTTTTGCGGCCAAGGCGCTTTCCGAGAACATAATCAAGCGAGATCGCACCTGGTCCCTTTAGGACGAGGAACAGGAAGAGGAAAATCCAAAACGCCCGCTGATCGACAATGGCTGCATTTGAGAGGTTGTCGAACCACGCGCCGACTGTCGCTTCATCGGCGCCGTGAAATGCGATGTCGACGTAGGATTGCACGATCGTGAAACCGATCATGCCGAGTGCTGCAATCCTGGTCCAAAGCCCGATCACAATCAGGATTGGCAGGATAATCTCAGAATAGCTGCCGAGGTAAACGATAAAACCCCAAGGAAAAAACGCGACCTGGGACGCGTCATAGCCTGCCGCTTCGACGATCGGAGGTATAATCTGGAAATAGGCAGCGTCCGCGATCGAGAAAGGACCACCTTCGAATTTCGTAAAGGCGGCATTCAAAAAGTACATCAAAAGGACGCCAGCAAACACCGCCCGCGCTGCAAAGCCGAGAAGCCACCCGTCGGTCATGCGGCTCAGTCCGCCGAAAAATCCTTCGTAAAGAGAGATGAGTCCGCGCATTTCAGTGTCTCCTCACGACGGGGCCAATATTTCGACGACGGCACCAGCGGAGAAAAGCCCGCCAAGGTGGTTTGCGAGATCAAATCCTGGCTCGACTTTTGCGGCGGTCTCAGCAGCGTCGGCGAGGCTTTGATGAGTGTGGAGTGAAGCAATAAAAGCGTATCCGCCTGGCGGCAAGCAAATCGTGTCCACCGCAAGGGCAGGTCTTACAATCATGGTTTCTTCTGCGCGTTTCGGGTCGATCCCGTCGCTTGAAATCAAACCCGATGTTGCGGCCCAGATCGAGAATGCGGCGTGCTCGGACTGAAGAATATTGACGGATGGATGAAGCCGCAGACGGCAGTCTCCAACGAGGTCTTCGGCAAAACCCGAAAGAGCCTCGATGCCGATCGGCGTCGCATCCGCTGCATGATAGGCCTGGAGCCTGGCCCACTCGATACGAGCGACATCACCCAGATAAGGAACTCTTTGTGCCGGCGGGAAACTCTCCAAAAAATCGGGGAAGCTCGCGCCGTATCGGAAGAGGAGCGGAGATGTTGGCGGGTTTTCAGTCGCGTAGAGCCTGGCAGTAGCACGGAAAAATTCTTCGCCGACCAGTTGGCTGACAACCCCAAACGTTGCTTGCAACGTGTCGACTTCGGCGACGGCGACATTGTTGCGATAGATGTTGAAGCGTTTCTCGGCTTTGCCGGACCGGTCGGCCGCTATGTCTGCGGGGACCTCAAGATCAGCAAGTCGTAACGCTGCGGCGAAGTCGCCTTGATGCTCACTCGGCTGCGGCACGAGGAGGCTCGTCTCGATAGTCGTCCAAAATGCGATCAGCGCGGCGCGCTTCGGCTTCGAGCACAGACCAGGCGGGCACGTCACTATCCCATTCAACCAGCGTTGGCGTCGGCCCAATCTCTGAAATTACCCGCTCATAGAGACGCCAAACCGGGTCGGCGACTTCGCGATCATGCGCGTCTATGAGAAGTTTGTCGCCCGCATCATCAGTGTCGTCTGCGTGGCCACCCAAATGAATTTCGCCTACGGCTGAGAGCGGGAAGCTGTTGAGATAAGCATCGGGCGACGTTTTGTGGTTCGTCGCGGAAACGAAGACGTTGTTCACGTCGAGAAGGAGGCCGCACCCTGTACGGCGTACGATCTCTGATAAGAACTGCGTCTCTCCGAGCGTGCTATTTTCAAATGCAATATATGTTGATGGGTTTTCGAGGAGCATCTGTCGTCCAACAACGTCTTGCACTTCGTCTATGTGCTCACAGACGACGCGTAACGTGTCTTCATTGTACGGGAGCGGCAGGAGGTCGGTGTAATAGATATCGTCATGCGTCGACCACGCCAGGTGCTCCGAAAAGAGCCCCGGTGTGTACCGCTCATTCAGTCCTTTGAGCCTTTGAAGATGCTCACGATCCAGCGGTCGGTCAGCGCCAATAGACAGGCCAACCCCATGCAATGATAACGGGTAGTGTTCGCGGATGCGGGCGAGATAGTGGTGCGGCGGGCCGCCATCACCCATGTAGTTTTCGGCGTGGATTTCGAAGAAACCGATTTCCGGTTTGCCCGTTAGTACATCTTCATAATGCTCAGGTTTGAGGCCGACACCGGCATGGGCTGAAATGGTCGACGAAATCATGGCAGCGGTGCGTCACTAGATGGTGGAGCCAGCGGGGCACGTTGCGCACCCCGCTGGATATAACAGATGCTACGCCTGCGGCAGGTCGCGCTCAAGTGGCTCAAGTGAGCCGATGCGGTCGCCCGGAAGCTCAAAGTCAGCGGACGCTTCTTCGACGCCGAATTTCACGCAATCGCCCTGCGGAACAAGCGTCCATGCATTGCCTTGGTAGTCGACCGTCGACGTACCTGCGCATGTTGTGCCTGGGCCTGCCGCGCAATCGTTTTGTCCGGCAAGCGAAATGCCGTAGCATTTTTCCTTAGCCTGTGCGTCAGCGGGGGTTGGCGCAGCCGTTGCACTGATGGCCAAGGCAACTGCACCAGCGACGCTAGCGGCTGAAAAAACTTTAGCTGATTTCGACATGATGGTTCCCTCTCTCGTTGAGATGTTGCAATTAGTTGGTGATTGGGGCTGACGATTGGATCGTCGGCTTATTGGAATCGATCGTGGTCCATGACCGATCTGATGCCGGAGTGGCTTCGGCTGTATTCCAATTGTTGTCAGCGGTTGTGATGTATCCAGGGATGTCCTCTTCCCAGAAACCAACCACGGCTGGGTTAATGTTGAGGTAAAGCTTACCGTCAACGATCCGCCAAAGATTTGGGTTACCAGGAACTTTACCGCCTTGGGCGAGGCCATAGGCGCAATGGCCGTCATATTGCGGCGCATATTGCTCTGGATTGGCAATGAATTTGTCGCGATTTTCTTCCGATGAGAACGCCCATTGCGCGCCGTTCCACTCGGTTGTGATGGACGTTTTACCAGGCACTGCTGCGGGCTGGTTTGCTCCGACGGACGCTTGGTCTAGCTCGTAAAACGCGACCGGATCGTAACCTGAAACGGCAAAGCCGGTTTCATCAACATATTGCTCGCCAGCAAACGCGCCGACGGTTCCTGCCAAGAGAAAAGAGAGGCCGGCAACTGCGGACCGTGTGAAACGAAATGCCATTCAATCAAGCTCCATTGTTCGCGCTCGAGGTACGCGTGAGTGCGTGCTCACCCCCGATATCGATGTTCGACAGGCGATCACAATTCACCAGTCTACACGAATGCGTGTTTTGCCGTGACGAGGCGCTTTCACGAATTCGTGAAGAATAGTCCGAGGGGTTGTTGTATGGCGGCGAATGAACAAGGTGTCGCACCATGAAAGCCGTTCTATTTTCTCTCGCCTTAGTCTCCACTCTGGGTCTGGCAAGTCACGTCGCGGCTTGCGGTGCTGGCACGGATTGCGACGTCGATGGCGGAGCGTATCGCATAGAGCTCCCTCAGGCCGCACCGGGTGAAAAGCCGGGTGCCCTGATCTTCTTTCATGGTTGGCAGTCGACAGCGGCGGCCCAGTTCAGGAATTCGGCGCTTGTAAACGGGGCGCTGTCTGAAGGGTTTGCCTTTGTTGCACCTCAAGGAGCGGAAAAGACCTGGTCCTATCCTGGTTCACCATCGGCACATCGCGATGAGTTTCGATTTGCTGAAGCTGTCCGTCGTGACCTCATCGAAAATAAAGGGATCGACCCTGACCGGATTATCGTTTCAGGGTTTTCCATGGGCGGTTCGATGGCCTGGTCGCTCGCCTGCTCACACGGCGATCGTTATGCCGGGTTTGTGCCGATCGCGGGGGCGTTTTGGGAACCACTCCCGGAGGCATGCGAAAACCCGACCGACGCCATGATCCATGTACACGGCGGCTCTGATCGCACAGTGCCGATGGAGGGACGACCGATCGGTTCATCCTGGCGGCAGGGTGATGTCGAAGCAAGCCTTGCGGTCCTTCTTGGCACGCCTGCATGTGTCGCCCGACCGGACTTCCCAGCAGAAGAGACCCGCGTTCTCACATGTCAGTCACTCACCTGCGGTTCCGGCATGGCGGAACTCTGCATGCATTCGGGCGGTCATTCGATCCGATCTGAATGGGTGATCGACGGGCTCCGTCGGATCGCTGAGCTGAAGGGCTGGGATTAGGTCGAGCGCAGCAGATGGAAGACACTTCACCCGCTGGTCCGCTGAGCGGACTACTTGTTCTTGATCTATCAAGGATCCTTGCCGGTCCCACCTGCACGCAGCTCCTCGGTGATCTTGGCGCAGATGTGATCAAGGTCGAACGCCTGGGGCGTGGCGACGATACCCGTGCCTGGGGACCACCGTTTCTAGAGAACGAGGAGAGCGATCTGCCGCCGCAAAGCGCTTACTACCTCTCGTCAAACCGCAATAAACGATCGCTCGCGCTCGACGTTTCGAAGCCAGGGGGCCAGGACGTTATTCGACGTCTCGCCGCGAAAGCCGATATCCTGATCGAGAACTACAAAGTCGGAGATCTCGCACGCCGTGGCCTAGGCTACGACGATCTTTCGACTTTGAACGCGCGTCTCGTCTACTGCTCTATATCCGGCTTCGGCCAGACCGGGCCCTATGCGAAACGACCGGGTTATGACTTTCTCATCCAGGGTATGGGTGGGATCATGAGTATCACGGGCGAGCCCGATGGGCGTTCGCTGAAGACCGGTGTCGGGATCGCAGATGTCATGTGCGGGATGTATGCGACCGTTGGCATCCTGGCTGCGCTGCGCCACCGCGACGCGACCGGCGAGGGACAACATATCGATCTGGCCTTGGTCGATACGCAGATGGCCTGGCTGATCAACGA
>JBCCMK010000077.1:0-4831 GCA_039026395.1 Pseudomonadota bacterium
CGAAGGAACCGATCCGAACGCGCTTCCGGTCTATGTCGGCTCGCACCTCGACACCCAGCCGACCGGCGGGAAATATGACGGTGTTCTGGGCGTGCTCGGCGCGCTTGAGATGATGCGCACGCTCAACGATCTCGACGTGAAAACCAAGCACCCGATCGTCATCACCAATTGGACGAACGAAGAGGGCACGCGCTTTGCGCCAGCGATGCTGGCGTCAGGCGTGTTTGCGGGGGTGCACACGCTCGACTGGGCAAACGACCGGGTCGACGCTGATGGAAAACGGTTCGGCGATGAGCTGGAGCGGATCGGCTGGAAGGGCGACGAGAAAGTCGGCGATCGCAAAATGAAGGCGTTCTTTGAACTCCACATCGAGCAAGGGCCGATCCTGGAAGCCGAGGGCAAGGACATTGGCGTTGTCACCCACGGTCAGGGCCTGCGCTGGATTGAATGCACGATCACCGGCAAGGAGAGCCACACCGGTTCGACGCCGATGCCGATGCGCAAGAACGCCGGTCGCGGGCTCGCGCGCGTCACTGAACTCGTCCACGAGATCGCCATGGAGCACGCGCCGAACGCCGTGGGTGCGATCGGCCACATCGATGTCTACCCGAATTCGCGCAATATCATTCCGGGCAAGGTCGTCTTCACCATCGATTTCCGCTCCCATTTGATGCCGGTGATCGAGGCGATGCTCGCGCGCTTTGAAGCAGAAGCACCGAAACTCTGCGAAGAAATTGGCGTGACGCTCGAGCACCACATTGTCGGTCAGTTCGATCCGCCAGCATTCGATGAGAGCTGCGTGGCGGCGGTGCGGAACGCGGCAGAGCGGCTCGGCTACTCGCACCAAGACATCGTGTCAGGTGCCGGGCACGACGCCTGCTGGATCAACAAGCTCTACCCGACGGCAATGGTCATGTGCCCCTGCGTCGACGGCCTCTCCCACAATGAGGATGAAGAGATCTCAAAGGAATGGGCCGCCGCCGGGGCAGATGTGCTCATGCATGCGGTGGTGGAGACCGCGGAGATTGTGGGGTAGACTGTTAATGAGATTGAGCGAGGGCCCGGATCGCGCTGCGCCTGTCCGGGACGGAGAAACAACACCACCGCCCCGGGCGAAGACCCGGGGCCTCGACATGAAGGGAAAGAGGCCTGCCGCATTACGTCTACATCCTCGCATCCCGGCCCAATGGCGCGATCTATATCGGTTCAACAAACGACCTTAGGCGACGAATGGAGCAGCATCGTTCCAGTGGAACCAACGCGCACACAAAGCGCTACCAGATCAAACGCTGGTCTGGTTTGAATTGCACTCCAATCGCGTAGCAGCATTTCATCGCGAGAGAAAAATCAAAAGGTGGCGGCGTGTGTGGAAGAACGAATTGATTGCGGAGCACAACCCCGATTGGAAGGATATCTCAAATGAGATATCATTCAAAGTCTAAGGCATTTTGACTTCGAGGCCCCGGATCAAGTCCGGGGCGGAAAAAGCGTTACCTCCGCACCGGCCTCTGATTGCCAATCTCGACTAGAAGGAGACGAGAGATGAACATCCACGCGCCAAACGTCGCCCCTGACGCCACGGAAGAGGTGGATGAGGAGCAGCTCCGCCTCGACCTCGCCGCCGCCTTTCGGATGTCAGCGCGGGCCGATTGGCATGAGGGTGTCGCGAACCATTTCTCCGCCGCTGTTTCGCCCGACGGAAAAACGTTTCTCGTCAATCCGCGCTGGCGGCATTTCTCATTGGTGAAAGCGTCCGAACTCCTCCTCGTCGACGCTGACGACCCGACCACCATGGACCGGCCAGACGCGCCCGATCCGAGCGCATGGGCCATCCACTCGGCGATCCATCGCAACGTGCCGCACGCCCGCGTCGCGCTCCATCTTCACCCACCTTACGTGACAGCACTCGCCTGCCTGAAGGACCCAACGATACACCCGATCGACCAGGTGACGGCGCGGTTTTTCAATCGCTTGGCCTATGATCTGGAGTTCGGCGGGGTCGCTACAGACGACGCCGAGGGCGAGCGGATCGCGGCGACGCTTGGCAATCACTCTGCTGTCATGATGGGCAATCATGGGGTCACGACCGTCGCGCCAACCGTCGCGGAGGCGTTTGACGCCATGTACCACCTGGAACGCGCAGCAAAGACGCTGATGCTCGCCTATTCGTCCGGTCAGCCGCTTGCAATCATGAATGACGAGCTCGCCGAAGTGACCGCCCAGGCCTGGGAAGTGCGCGGCGGCGAGGATGTCTCCCACTTCTCCCAGATGAAGGAGATCCTTGACCGGGAGGACCCGAGCTATCGGGACTGAGGTGGTATCTGGAGCGCATACTTAACGGACTCAATCTTCCATTGTTCGGCGATCTGAAGGGATAGGCTGATCATATGAGGTACGCTTATTTGGTCGGATCCTGCGGAACCTCCAATATGTCGTCGGAACCGAATCTCTTTTCTGGCTGAAGACGCCGACGCGATGTCGGCCAAAGCAGGCCTAAAGGAGATATTAGATGCCTATCCTTCCGTCACAACGCGTTCTCGCGGTCGCATGCTTCTGCACAATGACCGCCGTATCAGGCAGCGTATTTGCCCAAGCACCGGAGGTGATCGACCCTTCCACCGGGGACACTGTTCTCATCAGTGAAATCGATATTCAAAGCCTCAACGACGCCGAGCGGCGCAACCTTGGCGCTCAGCTCTTATCCTTCTTAGGCGTCGAACTTGGAGGCCGTCCAGACGGGGCCCGCGAGGTTCCAAACGTCGAAGTCGTAAATCCAGCCACTGGCGAGACTGAGAACCTCTCCGACATCAACATTCGAAGTCTGACACGCGCAGAACGCGGCGATCTCCGTGAGCAATTGTCAGAAGCCGGCGTCGAACTCCCCAGTCGACGCGGACGAAGCCAGCGAGGTGGCGGCGAAGTCGACACCGTTAACTCCGGCAATCAGGAGTCTGCTCTCGCTTCAGCCTCACCCGCAAACGACGGTGACGCGAATGGTGGACCTGCCGCTGGAAACAGCGAAGGCCGTGGGCGAGATGGCGCTGGCGACCGTGGCGGTCGAGGAGGCCGCGGCGGACCCGGTGGACGTGGTAATGGCGGCGGTCGAAACGGTCCGCCGAACAGCTAAGGCCAACCGGTCTCAAATCCGTCCACATCGCCAAAACGTTGTGCGGGCTTTTCGGCTCGCACAATGGTGTTTATGAGGAGTTGCATGATGCGAAGCTTTCGTCCCCTCATTTTGGGAGCCGTTGTCTATGGAGCAGCGATCTGCATTCCGGGCATCGACCATGCCTTGGCTCAACCTCCAATCGCGAGTGAAGCCATCGCCAAACTTACCGATGAGGGCTTCGTCATAAAAAGGGTTCGTCGCAGCTTTCTCGGCCGCATTGTCATAACCGCGGAAGGCAATGGCGATCTGCGGGAGGTTGTTCTGAACCGCGTAACCGGGGATATCCTTCGTGATCGCACATTCGAAGGACGGGCAGAGCCAACGGGCGACGGCCGTCTTCTTGAACCAACAGCTCCCAACACACGGGTTAGCGCTCCTAAGCCTGCGAATTCTCCAGCGACCCAGCAAAGGCGCTCGAATAATAACACATCCGGTGAAAAAGGTGGGGGGAGGCGCTCGGACGCTGGACGATCAAGCTCTAAAACTGGCTCGAACGGAGGAAATAGGGGCGGCGGAACCGGGAGAGGCAAGTCTGAAGGCGGGCGGGGTGGAGACAGAAGCCGCTAACGACGATCGTGCGATAGGTCGCTTCGGTTCCGCGTATCGTGGAATTTCGCTGGTCTGGGTTTTGGTGGCGGTCCAGGCACTATGCGGCGCCTACTTCCTTTCAGAAATTATCACATCGATATTTGGCCTACCAGCGCTGCCATTGCGTTGGGAAACGCGAGAACTCATCGAGATCGGTGCCAGTTTAGGACTAATATTTGGCGCGTTCGCTGGCGTACTACTCGCGCGTCGCTCCGACAAAGAACGAAGCCGCGCGGTTTCCGCAAGGCGGATCACGTCAGGTCAGTTCGCCGATGTCGTTTCGGACCATTTCAAAGAGATGGACCTCACAGACGCGGAAACCGAAGTCGCGTGGCTGCTGCTAAAAGGGATGTCGATCCTCGAAATCGCGCAAATCCGCAAAACCCGCGAAGGGACCGTTCGTGCACAATGTACGGCGATCTACAAAAAAGCGGGCGTTACAGGTAAGTCACAACTTGTTGCTCAATTGGTGGAGGACGTGCTCCTGTGAGGTGCCGCGGCAGGGGCAATGCCAAATCCAGTGTTTATCGCAATTGAGTGTCGTGGTTTTTTGCGTCACGATGAGCGCCAAAAGCCATGAGGAGTTTCATCCATGACCACGGTGATCAAGGGCGGCACGGTCGTTGCCGCGGACCGGACCTACAAGGCAGACGTCCTCATTGACGGAGAGACGATCGTCGCGGTCGGAGATGATCTTGCAGGCGACACCGTGATCGATGCGTCCGGCGCCTACGTGATGCCGGGCGGCATTGACCCGCACACCCACATGGAAATGCCCTTTATGGGCACGCATTCCGCCGATGATTTCGACACGGGCACGGCGGCAGCGCTCGCGGGTGGCACGACGATGCTCATCGATTTCTGCTTGCCCGCTCCGCAACAGGGCCTGATCGACGCGCTTCAGCAATGGTATCAAAAGTCCGGCAAGGCGCGGACAGACTATTCCTACCACATGGCGATCACCTGGTGGGACAAACAGGTGTTTGACGAGATGCCGAAGGTGGTCGAGCAGGGCATCAACACCTTCAAGCACTTCATGGCCTATAAGGGCGCGCTGATGGTGGATGACGACGA
>JBCCMK010000078.1:0-4803 GCA_039026395.1 Pseudomonadota bacterium
CGAGATCGAATTTGAGACTCTCAGCCAGGTTAATCATCGCCGCCTTGGACGCACCATAGGCTGCCGAAGTCGGAAGGCCTGAATAGCCAGCGACCGATGAAACCATATAAATGCGGCCTGATTTGCGCGGCACCATCCGGTCAATCAGAGGCGCCAGGCAGTTTACCGTCCCCTGAAGATTAATATCGATCGTCTTTCGGTAAGCATCCCGATCGAATGGGGCATGGCGCACCGGCAAATATACGCCAGCATTCAAAATGGCGAGGTCGATCGGACCAGCCTCATCTTCCGCTTCAGCAACGGCCTGATTGACGGCTTCCTCGTCCGTGGTGTCGCAAGGCTTAGGAATGATCTGCCCTTTGAGACCTGAGCACTCTTCGGCGAGGGAATTTAAAGCGTCAGCACCACGCGCCGATACGATTGCGGTGTCGCCTCGCGCTGCGAACTTCTTCGCGGTCGCGCGCCCTATGCCGGTGCTCGCACCTGTAATCCAAATGATCAAAAGGGTTCACCAGGCCTTGGTTACGACTGGCATGCGCGCGGGTTTAACAAACCCGCGCGGTCAATCAGCGCATAAATGGCGATATAAAGCGACCAATCGGTCCGGTCAGACGAAGAGGAGCATCGCACACTGCAAAACAAATGCAGTCGTCACCTGGCTCGGCAACTGGGCGATGGTCAACGGTGTCGTCGGCAACGGCGATATCGCCCGGTCCATAAAAGCCTTCGCCGTCAGAGAACGCACCCTGCAGGACGAGTGTCGCTTCCGTCCCCTCGTGAGTATGGACAGGTATAGCCGTTCCCGCCTTGATCCATAGAAGGCTTGCTTCTGTGTCGTCACCCGTCGGAACACGATATTCCTTCAGACCAGGCATCCGTGTCTTCCAAGGGATATCCTTGAAATCCATTCCGACGAGTTCCGCGAGCGCTTTCGGCAGAGGACCGGCATCATAGCCGTTCGCGTGACCGTTGGACCCACCATTGGCCACTACACCGTTTGCTTCGAAGATCGACGACAGCATTGCGTCGCGGTCGGAGAGCGGCGCATCTTCGTCCTCCTCCATCAAAGCGCCGCCCAGGTGCGCTAGGGAATCGACCCAATCGCGCGAATCCGGACGGAGCTCGAGGTGCGCATCAACAAGCGCCATTTTCGGCGCGGACGCTGCACCAGACGCGTATGAGATCAAAATATCGTTTACGCGCAACTCTGGGGAGTTTGTCTGTTCAGTAAGCATGCAACTCTACCAGTTTCAGTTCCAATGCGATGTACGCGGCACTAAGCGGTTCAGATTTAAGATATGCCCAGACTCCATAAATTTTTTCCATGCGGCATGACCACGCGTCGTCTATCTTAACCGACTGAAAATGCATGTCGCTTCGCGAAAACACGGATAGGTTTCAGCGAGATACGAGAATCTTCACCAAACGTGCAAAAACAAGAATGACGGGAGATTTAATCCGCCCATGAAGAACGGAATAATTGATGCGATCGGCGGCACCCCACTGATCAAATTAAAGGCGGTCAGCGAAGCCACAGGCTGTGAAATCTACGGAAAAGCGGAGTTTATGAACCCCGGTCAGAGCGTAAAAGACCGCGCCGCACTCTTCATTATACGAGGGGCGATACAGCGCGGCGATCTCAAGCCCGGCGGTACAATCGTTGAAGGCACGGCCGGTAACACTGGGATCGGTCTTGCGCTTGTTGGAAACGCACTCGGCTTCAAAACCGTGATCGTAATCCCTGAAACGCAATCGGAAGAAAAAAAGGATATGTTGCGAATCGCCGGTGCGGAGCTTGTCGAAGTTCCAGCGGTGCCTTACCGCAACCCCAACAACTACGTTAAGGTCTCGGGCCGCATGGCGGAGGACATCGCCGCGTCTGATCCAAATGGCGCGGTTTGGGCAAACCAATTTGACAATGTCGATAACCGCAAAGCCCATATTGAAGGAACCGGCCCCGAAGTTTGGGAGCAGACCGACGGAAAAGTCGACGGCTTCATATGCGCGGTCGGCACGGGCGGCACCCTCGCTGGCACTGGCATGGCATTGAAAGAGCGCAACCCGGATGTGAAGATCGGGCTCGCCGATCCTGAAGGCGCGGCACTCTACAGCTACTACACGACCGGCGAACTAAGGTCGGAGGGTTCATCCATCTCGGAGGGCATCGGCCAGGGACGGATCACCGCAAACCTTGAAGATGCACCGGTCGACTTTGCCTATTGCATCCCCGATAGCGAGGCGCTGCCAATCGTCTTCGACCTCTTAGAGCATGAAGGGCTGTGCCTTGGCGGCTCCAGCGGGATCAATATTGCCGGTGCCGTTCGACTCGCAAGGGAGTTAGGTCCGGGCCACACAATCGTGACGATCCTTTGTGATTACGGCACGCGGTATCAATCCAAGCTCTACAATCCCGAGTTCCTAAAATCGAAGGATTTGCCGGTGCCCGCCTGGCTGGAGAATAAAACGGCCCGCGCGCCAAGCCTGGTGGACGCCGATGTCTGAACCGCTTTTTCTAGAGGACCCGTACCTTAAAGACGCAGACGCGTTCGTTGTTCATGTCAGAAACGACGGCGGCATCATCCTCGACCGCTCGATATTCTATGCGACAAGTGGCGGACAACCGGGCGACGCTGGGCTCCTGCGGTTCGATGAAGGCGCAAGCGTTGCGATCACCACAACGATAAAAGGCGAAGACCCTCAATCCCTCGTCCTGATCCCTGCTGATGGGGAAGCAACGCCAGAACCGGGCATGCAGGTCAGCCAGTCGCTCGATTGGGATCGGCGTTACGCGCACATGCGCATGCACACAGCACTTCACCTTTTATCGGTGGTGCTCCCCTACCCCGTCACTGGGGGTTCGATCGGCGCGACGGAAAGTCGGCTCGATTTCGATATCCCAGACGCCACGCTCGACAAGGCGGAAATCACGGAAAAGCTTGCGGCCTTGATCGATGGAGATCACGCGGTTTCGACCGCCTGGATTTCCGATGAAGAGCTTGAAGCAAACCCCGGCCTCGTAAAAACGATGAGCGTGCAGCCGCCAATGGGCGCCGGACGCGTGCGGCTCGTCAAGATCGGCGACATTGATCTCCAGCCGTGTGGCGGAACCCATGTGGCGACAACCCGAGAAATCGGCGAAATCCATGTCGGGAAGATCGAGAAAAAGGGACGCCAAAACCGCAGGGTTCGCTTGCGGTTCGGGCCCGTGCCGTCATGAGCGCGCGCGACGAAGTTTTGATATCGGCTGAGGCGCTGGAAAAGTCTCTTACCTCACCAGACCTCATAACCGTCGACGCGTCCTGGTATCTTCCCGCGATGGGCCGCAACGCGACCCAGGAGTATCGCGCCCGACGAATTCCGGGCGCTGTTTTCTTCGATATTGACGATATCTCGGACCAGAACACCTCGCTCCCGCACATGATGCCGCCGGCGCATGTCTTTGCCTCGAAGATGCGAAAGCTGGGTATCGGCGATGGGAAGCGAATTGTCGTCTATGACGGGTACGGCTTTTTGTCCGCACCGCGCGTCTGGTGGATGCTGAAGACCATGGGCGCGCGCGACGTCGCCGTGCTGGATGGCGGTTTTCCGAAGTGGGAAAGCGAGGGTCGCCCCATCGACGATCTGCCGCCAATCCCCCGCGACGAGCGCCACTTTACGGCAAGGCTGGATAATACTGCGATCAGCAACGCTGATGCAGTCGGTGCGGCACTGGCGACTGGGCGTGCTCACGTGATTGATGCGCGTCCCGCCGCCCGGTTTCGCGGCGAGGCAGAAGAACCACGACCTGGGGTCAGGTCAGGGCACATGCCAGGCAGCGCCAATTTGCCATTCGACGGTCTGGTCAACGCAGATGGAACGCTGAAGTCTGATGAGGATCTTCGGAGCGCGTTCGAAAGCGCCGGGTGGGAGCCAGGCAAAAAGGTGATTACCTCTTGCGGGTCTGGCGTCACGGCGGCTGTCTTAACAATGGCGCTGACGATCCTAGGTGAGAAAAACCTCACTCTCTATGATGGGTCATGGGCGGAGTGGGGCGCTGACGAGGAGCGGCCGATTGGAACCGCGTTGTGACGCGGACGATCGACGCCACGATCACCTATCTGGAAATGACAGCGCCGCCAATCCGACGGAGCGCGGCGCCGCTTGGGCCGATGCTTGCGCTGATGCGTGCGGACGAGATGCCACTCCATTTTTACCGTTATCTCTACCGCGAGATCGGGAGCAATCACCACTGGGTGGAACGGCACGGCGTTTTAGACGAAACCCTTTCAGACATGATTCAGGCTGAAGGCATCGAAATTTCAGTGCTTTATGCAGACGGCGTTCCGGCGGGGTACTTCGAGATCGACGAACGCAACCCAGACGCGGTCAATGTCGCCTATCTCGGACTGATGCCAGAGTGGACGGGACGTGGGCTTGGCCCTTATCTCCTCACCTGTGCGCTCGACCGAGCCTGGCGCGAGGCGCCCGAGAAAGTCACGATCAACACGAACACGCTCGATCATCCAGCAGCGTTACCGCTCTACCAAAAGTTTGGCTTCTCCCCGGTCGGGCAGGAAAAGAAGACGTTTGAAGTCCCACACGACTTTTAGGCCGTGTGGACGGATTTGGGCGGGGGTGCCTAATGGACTAGTGCAGGATCTGTGACAGGAATTCTTTTGTCCGATCGTGCTGCGGATTATCGAAGAACGGCTCTGGCTCGTTCTGCTCGACGATCTGCCCCTGGTCCATGAAGATCACACGGTTCGCGACCTGGCGCGCAAAGCCCATCTCGTGGGTGACGCAGAGCATGGTCATGCCCTCTTC
>JBCCMK010000079.1:0-4794 GCA_039026395.1 Pseudomonadota bacterium
GATAGCCGAGAGCGGCAATGCGGGCCAGCGACCCTCAGCGGATAGCCGTGCTGCGTCTGGAAGCAAGATTGGCAGATCCCGAATAGCTTGCAGGTCTTGCCTGCTCGCATCGCCCAGCCGGACCCGGATGGCGAGCTCCACTGCACCCTCGACCATCGAGCCACCGGTCACGCCCTCCAGGCTTGATTGCAGCTGTCGTGCAATTCCGCCGAGTTCCAATCCCATCAACCGTGCTTCCGCTTCGTCGACGTCGACGACTGCTTTTGGCGCGCCAGGACCGATGGTGCCGCGAGCGACCAACACAGAATCCACACCCATCATGATTTGGCGAACCTCATCCCCAAGATCGCGAAGCGTTTCGAGATCGTCGCCGATGAGCCGTATCTCCACCGGGGCAGCCACTGGCGGACCTTGGACGAGGCCTCTAACGAGAACTTCAGCTTCTGGGGCGACTAATGGGAGCTCCCGTTGAAGCCTGGAAAGTAGGTCTTCCGTCGCCTGCGCTGACTGAGTCGTGACAAGCGCTTGCGCATGACCTGGAGCGTTCTCCCGGGCTCCGACGATATTGTAGTAAAACGCCGGAGCAGACCGACCAATTGACCAGAGAACCTGTTCGATCCGCTCGTCTGCGAGGAGAGCAGCATCGAGCCTCTTGGCCACAGCGCTTGTGGCAGCGATCGCGCTTCCAGGCTGCAGTTCGACCTCAACATAGAATTGATCCCGATCGACGCCCGGAAAGAACTGCGCCGTCAGGGTTGGCAGGCTCAAAAAGCCCATGAGCGGCAAAATCAAAGATAGAGCAGTTGACCTCAGTGGTCGTGTCACCGCCCATCTCAGCGACCACTCAAAAAGCCGGCCGAAATACCCTGCGGGTATCCCGCCCCGCTTGCCATTTGCTGGCAAGAGATGGCCCGCAATTGCTGGTGTGAGCGTGATGGCGACCACAAAAGACCAGCACAACATGATGACGACAGCGATCGCGATCGATCCGACGAAATCGCCCGCTGGTCCGGGCAGCAGTATCATTGGCGTAAACGAAAGTGCGGTCGTAACCGTTGATGCGAGGAGCGGCGCGAAAAGACGGTTCACCGATTGCTGAACGGCCTTCGCTCGGGAGATGCCTTTTGCCAATCTCTGCCCGACATCATCGGTCATAACGATGCCTGCATCGACCAAGAGGCCGAGCGCTACGATCAAACCAGTGACTGACATCTGGTGGATCGCAAGGCCGATGAAGTTCATCGTTGCAAGCGTAGCAAGCGTCACAATGGGCAAGATGATCGCCACAATCAGCGCCGCGCGCAGGCCGAGAGTGATCAGCAGCACCCCGACGACGAGCGCTACGCCAATTGCCATGTTCTGTCCGACTTCAGCCAATCGTGCGGCGGTATAAGCGCTTTGGTCAAACACCATGTCCAGCGCTAGTCCGCTTGGCATCTGAGACGTGTAGTCATTGATTACGTCGCGGACGAAGCCGGACCAGACATCCACCTGCAAACCTGCCTCGAGCTTCGCACCGAGCAAAATCGCAGGCTGGCCGTTGTGGATTGCTAACTCTGTCGATGGCTCGCGCGGTCCACGCGTGATTTCAGCGATCTGATCGAGATAGGTGACTGCGCCCGCAGCGCCCTCGCGAACCACCACGTTTCGTACGCGATCAAGGGCTTCGACTTCGCCATCAACGGTAATCAAAAAGTCGCTTTCTGTTCCACGAACACGACCGGCCTGCCCTTTGGCGTCGGCGTTAGCAATCGATCGAGCGATGTCGTCGGCTGTCAAACCCAGTGCGGCTGTCGCGATCGGATCTAACCGGATAAGCACTTCATCGTCAGGTATGCCAAACATATCGACAACATCCGTCCCCGGTATATTCCTGAGGGATTGGGCGAGATCGCTGGCGTATCGTGCCGCGATCGAGAGTGGAATGTCATCGCGCGCCAATTGGATTGTGGCTATCGCAGCGTATGCGCTGCCGCCACCCGTATCGAACTCCGGCTCTTGGGCATCAGCGGGCAGGCTCGGCGCAAGTTCGGCTAGATCGTCTCTGATTTCAGCCCAAACTTGTTCGATCCGATCGTCGGATACCGTCACGCCCAATTCCACCGACACGATGGAAATGCCCGTTGAGGACGCAGACGTGATCACATCAACTTCTGCGACCTCGCGGATCACGTCCTCAATCTCAGACGTGACGAGAGCCTCGACCCTCGCGGGATCAGCACCGGGCATAACCGTTGTTACAGTCCCAAAGAGGTTCGTGATGGTTGGGTCCTCTTGGCGACCGATCGCCAAAAGTGATGACAATCCGGCTGCGACGATGACCAGCAGGGCCAGTGCGATCAGCCGTGGCTCGCGGTAAGTGAGGTTCTCGATCATCGTGCTTCTGCAATTTGCGCTTGATGACTGATCCGCACCCTATCGCCGGGAACAAGGCGATGGGGACCGGCGTCCACGATGGTCACTTCGCCATCAAGAGTTCCCCGAACGAATGCCGTTTCCCCCTCAAAGTGAAGCACCTCGACCGCCGCCTTTACCACCGTGAAGCTATCATCGGCCGCCGACGGCTCTAGCGTGAGGACGGTCCAAAGCCCGCGCACGCCGTCTTGAAGGGCTGTGCGCGGGATCAGGTATCCGTCTGCATTGACATGCCGTTGGAGCGCAATCGTTCCGGCATCCAAATAGACCGGGTCGTCAGTCTCGAATTCGAAGAGTGCTGTGCGGGTGCGGGTTTGACGATCAAGATCCGGGCGAAAACCCGCAAAGAAAGCCGAATAGGCCTGACCATTTATTGTGATCGTAATCGCCTCAGCAGTCGACACATCGTCAGCGAGTGACGGATCGATGCCAACACGGAATGTGGCAGACCCGTTTTTCATGACATCGAGTATTGTTTGCCCACTTGCGACCACGACACCCGTATCGACGCGACGCGCTGCAACGACACCGTCGAATGGCGCGGCGATTTGAGTGTGTGAAAGCTGGACATCAACCCTGGTGATCGCGGCATCCGTCTCGGCGATACGAGCTTCAAGCGTCGCGAGCTGGAACGTTGCGTCATCGAGGGTCTGTTGAGGCGCGAATCCTCGATCTTTGAGCGTTTGCTGTCGTTCGGCCGTGAGTCTGGCCAGCTCTGCTTGTGCCTCAAATGCCTTGCGAGACGCCATAAGCCGTTGACGCTCGGCGGTCAGGATACGCGTATCCAAATACCCAATAATCTGGCCTTCGGTAACCCGGTCGCCCTCATCGACGAGAAGGCGATCGATTTCGCCCGGTTGCTGAAACGCGAGCTCCGCCGTTTGCTGAGGCTCGACTTGCCCTTGAAAATGCCGGGTTACGATATGGCTCTTTCGCGGTTCAATCGTCCGTGCTGACACCATAGGAAGCGCTACAGCTTCAGGTTTGGCGACAGATGATGCCCGCTCTGCAAGAATGGATGAACCAACCGATACGGCACTTGCAGAGGCGCCCAGGAAACCGAGCGTGATTATGGTTGAACCCACTCCTCTAAGCAGCCGCTTCCAGAGTGGAGTTTGCGATGAAGGCAATGACATGGATAGCCTCGACAAAGAGATTCAGGTGATGTAAGTGGCATTTACATTCGCTCACTATATGTAAGCGCCACTTACTTTGACAAGAGCAAAATGACGAATGGTGGAAATCGCTAAGACAAAAGCTTCGGAAAATGAGAAGCGTGAGCCCTATCACCACGGGGATTTGCGAGCGCATTTGATTGAAACCGTGAGGCAGCTGGTTGAAGAAAAAGGCGCTGACGGGTTTTCAATTTCTGAAGCTGCGCGACGGGCTGGCGTGAGTAGCGCTGCGCCTTACCGACACTTTCATGACCGGACTGAAATTGTTCGCGCGGTTGCGCTTGAGGGAATGCTTCGTTTGGGGACGGCAATGGAAGTGGCAGCCGCCAATGCCAACTTCGCAGAGTTCAAAAAGATCAACGCGATCGGCAAAGCATACGTGGATTTTGCACGAAATGAGCCAGGCGTTTTTCGGTTGATGTTCGGATTAACCGAAGGCCACCGTGGTGATCCCGAAATGGAGGAAACGGGCAGAAAGACCTACGGTGTCCTCGTGCGCGAGGTTACAGCGTCCCTCCCACCCGATACGGCTGAAGAAGAGGTGTGGCGGCGGTCTTATATGCTGTGGACCTTTGTCCACGGACATTCATTTCTTCAGATCGATGAAAAAGTTCACGTCGCGAACATTCAAGCCTCAGAAGACCTCATGCTCGCCGACCTCTCGAAACGGATCTTGGGTCACTAGGCCAATAACGAGGGAATTAGGCGGGCGCCTCGTAAGCTCGACCTCTCACATGCACCGACAAAAACTCTCATAGGGCTTGTCCGCAGAGAGAGTTTTTTCATCCCTTTTAGAGTGGTGGACCGGAGAGGAACAACCTAGAACCCGATGCGCTTGTCGATTCGTTGGATCAGCTCTTGGATTGGGGGCACGTATTAGGCGCTGATCCGGAGATGGTTCGGACGCTTGCTGGGATTAAGGCTACCGCTTCGGACGGTGGGTTGGATGGAGCTAGGTCGGGGGAGCCGGTGGTTGCTCGCGGTCCTGATGATCAGGAGCCGTCGCCATGACTGTTCCCGTTGCAAAGAGCGCCGAGTGTCATCCCAGCTTTAAGGCGGCTGCTAAGCCTCTATGCACGAAGCGGTCGTCTATTTCGCCGGTTACGTTGCGCCTTACGCCAGATGAACGGGTGAAGCTTGAAGAGCTGGCTGATGGCATGACGCTGAGCGCCTACATTCGCGCCTGCGTCTTCGCTAAGGAAGA
>JBCCMK010000080.1:0-4480 GCA_039026395.1 Pseudomonadota bacterium
AGACCTCGAAGTACCTTCGTGTAGAGTCCGATATGCAACCAGTCGCGGTCATTGGATTGAAAGCATCATATGACTGCCTTGAGCCCATAATGTGAATTTGGAATGTTCGCTGCGAGCGCACGCAGCACAAAAACCGCTGCAAGCGAGCAGTCATCGACGCTGTACTGCGGCGTGGAAGTCGGCCATTCGTGCGCTTCGCAGCGACGATCGGCCTGGCAATTTAAAGGTCGCGGACGAAGCGGTCATCTATTGGGGAATTGGGGAATGACCGCTTTGCTGCCGCGAGGCTTGGCTAGTGGTTTTGACTAAACTAGCCTGCGGGCATGGGTCAGGTCACTTCTCTCTTTGCCAGAAAAGTCGTTGGCGTTGCCGGAGACGCCATTGATGCAAAGGCGGTGCTGGCATCCGTTGGTGTGGACGCTGACGGCGCCTGGGACCCCAAGCATATGCTCGATGAAGATGCATTCTACGGCATGATCGAGCTGATGGCCGAGAAGATGGACGTAACGTCTTTGCCATTGATCGTAGGTGAAGCGATGCGACCGGACGAATACGGCGCGCTCGGCTTGGCATGGAAATCCGCGCCCAATCTCCTTGGCTCGTTCTCACGCGTGGCGCGATACTGGCGTCTTTGGACCAGTTTCTCGCTCTATGAGTTGCAGGAAGCAGAGGGAGGCATGCTGTTTGTTGAACACCGCGAAGGCATACGTCGGCTCGGCATGCGCATTTCAATTGAGGCTGACCTGGCTAGCGGCGTATCGCTCAGTCGGCAGGTGTCGCCGCGGCCATTTGCTCCGATCGAGGTCTATTTCAAGCACGCCGCTCCCAAGACGATCGAGCATCACGAGGCATATTTTGGCTGTCCCGTTTATTTCGGCGCGGACAGGGATGCGATGCTGCTTTCCCATCAATCTTTGTCCGATCCCAACATTCTCGGGGATGAGGGGATCACGCAGTTTCTTGTTACGCACCTCGATCAGGAACTTGCGCAGATTGATGATATGCCCGCATTGCAGACGCAGACAAAAAGCGAGATTGCCCGTGCCCTCAGTGAAGGTTTGCCCAAAATGGCAGATATCGCGCGCAGGCTGGGCCTGAGTGTCCGGTCGTTTCACCGGCGTCTTTCGGAACATGGTCTCAGTTTTCAGACCCTGACCGAAGAAACCCGCCGCGAGATCGCTACAGCCATGCTGCAAGAAGACCGCTATTCGCTGTCCGAGATTGCGTTCCTGACCGGGTATTCAGAGCAAAGCGCTTTCAATCGCGCGTTCAAGCGATGGATGGGCGTTACGCCGGCGGCCTATCGGAAATCTCTCAAGTAAGATCACTCGAACTGCACCTTTGGCAGCCGATGTCAAAAAGGTGGCAATCGCGGTCAATACCCGCGTCCGACCGACTTTCTAAACCTTGGTTAGCAACTTGAACCAAGGAGACTGAACATGACTGACCAACCCATCCTCGTCATCGGCGCCACCGGCAAGACCGGCTCTCGCGTTGTCAGCAAACTCGAAGCCAAAGGCGTCGCCGTCCGGCGCGGTGCTCGGCGGTCTGAGACACCTTTTGATTGGGAAGACACGGCAACTTGGGCGCCTGCGCTCAGCGGCGTTTCAAAGGCCTATGTGACCTACTTCCCTGATCTCGCCTTCCCCGGCGCGGTAGAGAAGCTGGAGGCCTTCACCAAGGTCGCCCTTGATACCGGGCTCAAACACATCGTCCTTTTGTCCGGCCGCGGCGAGCATTTCGCCAGCATGGGCGAAGACATCGTCCGCAATTCCGGTCTGCCCTTCACTATCGTGCGGGCGGCGTGGTTTGCGCAGAACTTCAGCGAAGGCTATCTGCGGGATCCGATCCTGGGTGGCGTTTTGCCGATGCCCGGCGGTGATATGCCCGAGCCGATCATCGACATTGACGACATCGCTGATGTCGTGGTCGCAGCCCTGACAGAAGAGGGTCATATCGGCGAACGCTACGAGGTCACGGGTCCACGCCTGATGACATTCGCGGAGATGGCCGAGGTGCTGTCGGTAACGCTGGGTCGCCCCATTAAGCACATCCCGATCACGTTCGAGGACTTCCACGCCAATGTCGCGGCCTCGGGCGGTGACTTCGTGGCCGACGTGTTCACGCAGATCGCCCGTGAGACGCTGGATGGCCGCAACGCGTACACAAGCGACGGTGTCGAGCGCGCCCTTGGCCGCAAACCGCGCGATTTCGCGGAGTTCGCCAAGACCGCCATGGCCGCGGGCGCCTGGTCCGCCGCCGCCTGATCCTCACACCACGCGGCGGGAGGCTCACGCCTTTCTGCCGCATCATCCCCAATTTGGAGTTCTCAAAATGTCGACCGCTTTCTTCTTTCTCATGCAATTCGCAATCATCGCGTATTCCCTCGTGGGCGGCGTGTTCCTCGCCTTTTCCGACTTCATCATGCGCTCACTCGCACTGACCGGTGGGCATGGCGGCGTCGAGGCCATGCAGGTCATCAACCGCGAGGTGTTTCGCTGGGTGTTCATGGCGCTGTTTCTGGGCATGGCGGCCGTTTCGCTGATCGTTGCGGGCTATGGCGCATTCGCCGTCTCCGGCCCCGCGGGAACGCTGATCATGATCGCCGGACTGGTCTATCTGATCGGCACCTTCGGGGTCACCGTCTTCTTCAACGTACCCATGAATGAGGCCCTGGCCGGGATGGAGATGTCATCGGGGACCACGCGCGATTTCTGGCTCCAGACCTACGTTCCTCGCTGGACGTTCTGGAACTCGGTCCGGACCTTTGCCAGTGCCGCGTCTGCTGCGCTGCTTCTCTTTGGGCTTCTATGGATGACCCAAAGCCAGTCGCAGCCAGTGTAATTCGCCTTCCCGGAAGGGCGGTGCGTCAACCTCAAGCGCCGCCCTTGATCTCCGCAACAGCCCCTCCGACTGCACCGAGGCACGAAAGCCATGAACATTCTTGAGAAAGTGAACATCCTCATTCTGCTGGTCACGATCTCCTACATCATGGCGCTCAGCAATCTGCTCTCCAACATCGATGACATCCAGTCGCAAGTCAGATGGCTGATCACATTCTTCACAAGTGTTGGGCTGTTCCGGTTGCTGATCTTGCTGGTCTACTGGTTGATCAACCGCTCCGATACGCTGCTGGCGCTCTATCACCGCAACGCGTTCGTGAACGGCCTGTGGACCTACAATTACGAAGCAAACGGCAAACGCCACTTTGGCATTTGGCGGATTGCTCAGGACGTGGCGTCGCTTTCTGTCACGGGGTACGGGGTGGACGCGGATGGAAAGATGGACTCGCACTTTCGCAGCATCAGCCAACTGTTTGAGCATCAAGGCGTGGAAGAGATCATGTTCGCCAGAACGGACATAGCAAGCGGCGATGAGCATTACTCCAAGTCGACGCTCTACATCGATCCGCTAAGCCGCCGCTCATGGTTGTCCGGCCCCACGGACATCAGAGCTCAGTCCGTTCTCTACGGATACGACGAGGAAGGTGTGCGGCATGCCGAGCTCGTTTTGCGCCGCGCTCAAAAAGGCCTGAGCGAGCGCGAGATCGTGGAAGGCCTAAGAACCGACGCCCAAAAGCTCAAAATGGAAGCACGGTTCGGCGTTGATGAGCGTTGAAGCCAGAATGGCGGATCGGTTGCGATCCAGACGCGGTCGCTTTTGACAGAGTCCGCAGAGCGGTCATTCGCCGCGTGCAGGCGCCTTGGTAGGTTTGGGCTCGCAGTCAGATTTCGCCGCCCCGCGCCTGAATAGCGGCTCTTCAGTAACCAACGGCTGCGAGTCTCGAAGTATGCCGCAAGATCAAAGCGTTGGACAGATCAGCCGATGGCCAGTTTCGTTTCTGAGCAACCAAGCGTCTGTTTGCGAGAGCAGGAGGCGGCGATGAGCCCTTTTTTACCTATGCTGCACATCGTGACAATCGCCGCTTTATGTCGCTGGAGAATAGGCTGTCGCACTACTCTAGGCGCGATCTCATGGCCTCTTCGAGGACCGCATGTGCGTCCCATCGCTTAAAGAATTTCGCATAGTAAATGGGTTGGCGTGGCTCGTATTCATCATCAAATAGCATCGGGTCAGCGCCGAGGCTCAGAAGATGCCGAATGACGGTCGGCGATGACCACATCGCGGCAGTATGCAAAACAGACTCACCTAATGTGCACGAAAGTTTTATGTCCGCTCCGGCCTCAAGCAGAAGGTCGATCAACTGGATTGTCACTTGAGTCAGTTCTTCCTGGCTTCGTTTGTGGATTACGTCATTATCGACTTCAATCTGCAGGACTTGCTTGAGCGGCGTGAAGTCACATTCATCAACAAAATTGACCTCCGGCTTCTTACTCAAAACTCACTTCACTGAAGCTGCATTCGACCATCCTATCGCCGCCATCAAGACGTCGCGTCCGGTTTCGCCAGGAGCCCAAGGCAAGTCTGTTACTGCTTGAGATAGCCTTTCTAAAATCGAAACATCGCCTTCGAAAAGGGC
>JBCCMK010000081.1:0-4387 GCA_039026395.1 Pseudomonadota bacterium
CTGTCAGATCCTGTTAGAGGACCGGACCGGCGCGAATGACGACCCATACGTGCTTGGCGGAAACGTCCTGCTCGACAGGCTTCACGGGGCACCGGTCTCCAAGCGTCCTGGTGGCGCGGATATGGCGTCCGAAATGGAGGCTGTTGCGGAAACGCTGCTCTCCGAGGGCAAAAAGCCTTACATCATACCCGGCGGAGGCTCCAATGCGATTGGTGCGTTGGGCTACGTCAACTGCGCTTGTGAAATGACGAAACAAGCCGCGGAGATGGGCCTCGACATTGATGCCCTGGTGCACGCGACAGGCAGCTCGGGCACGCAAGCCGGGCTCGTCGCAGGACTGACGGAGCTCGAAAGTGACATCCATCTTCTTGGCATCGGCGTCCGTGCCCCGCAGGAAAAGCAAGAGAAGATGGTCTACGATCTTGCGGTGAAGACACTCGCGCATCTCGGCTCGGAGCGAACTGTCTCACGCAGCACAGTAAGGGCAGATTGCGACTATGTCGGTCCCGGCTATGGCAAGCCAACACCGGGAATGGTGGAAGCGGTCAAGCTCCTCGCGCAGACAGAAGGGCTTTTGTTTGACCCGGTCTATTCCGGCAAGGGCCTCGACGGGATGATCTCGCTCATCCGCAAGGGATATTTCGATGGCATGAGCAATGTCGTCTTCCTGCACACCGGCGGCAGTGCCGCTCTTTTTGGCTACCCGGAGATTTTCGGGCTGCCCGGCTATCACACCTGAACACACCCACACCAATAAGGAGAACCATTCCATGAACAAAGTAAAGACATTTGTCAGCGCAGCGGCACTGACCGCATTCTGCGCCCCGGCCTTCGCAGAAGAGGTCGCGATCGGGGTGCCGTCCTGGACCGGCGCGCAGGCCATCGCCCATGTGCTGGGCGAGGTGGTGACATCGCGCATCGGCGGGACCGTCGAATACGTCCCCGGCAACAATGCGACGATCTTTCAAGCCATGGGGCAAGGGAACGGCGACATCGACGTGCATCCTGATGTCTGGCTGCCGAACCAGGAAAGCTTCACCAACAAATACGTGAAAGAAGAAGGCACCGTCACGCTTTCGTCCAACCCCTACGAAGGCAACCAGGGGTTCTGCGTGACCGAGGATTTCGGTTCTGCAAATGACATCACCGACATCGCGGATCTTGGCCGCCCCGACATCGCCGCGATGATGGACAGCGATGGCAATGGCCTTGGCGAGATGTGGATCGGTGCCCCTGGCTGGGCCTCCGCAAACGTGAACGAGGTCAAGACGCGAGATTACGGCCTGCTCGATTTCATCGAGCCCATTCGCGCCGAGGAAAGCGTCAAAACGGCACGCATCAAGGATTCCATCGCCAAGGGCGAAGGCTATGCATTTTACTGCTATACGCCCCATGCCGTTTGGTTCCAATTCGATGTGCGCATGCTGACCGAGCCGACCTACGACCCGGCAAAATACGTCATGGTTCAGCCGTCGGACGACGCGGATTGGTATGAGAAATCCATGGTCGCCTCCAAGGATGCACTCAAAGAAGTTCAGATTGCCTGGTCAAACTCTCTGGTAGACCGCTCGCCTGCCATCGCGGAGTTTTTCGCAAACTTTACTCTGAACGCTGACGATGTGAGCGGACTGGCTTTCGAAATCAGCAACGGGATGGACCCCGCGGACGCCGCCAAGGCCTGGGTCGAGGCAAACTCCGACCGGGTTGACGCGATGCTCGGGCTCTAGGCCAACACATCACACCGGCAGTGCCGACTGGCGCGGCGCTGCCCCTCTCTCCGGAGGCGCTCCATGTCATCTGAAACCGTAATAGAGATTTCCAACGTCTGGAAAATCTTCGGAGACAAACCGGAAGCCGCGCTACAGTCGATCCGCGAGCGTGGACTGACAAAGGCGGAGGTGTTGAAAGAGTTCAACGCCGTCGTCGGGGTTGCCGATGTCAGCCTGTCGGTGAACCGTGGTGAGATTTTCTGCGTTATGGGCCTGTCGGGCAGCGGCAAATCCACTCTCGTCCGCCACTTCAACCGACTGCTCGAACCCACGGCCGGTAAGATCGAGATCGAAGGCACCGACGTGATGGCCCTCGGCCCGGCACCGCTTCAGGAGTTTCGCAATCGCAAGATTGGCATGGTGTTCCAGAATTTCGCGCTGATGCCGCACCGGTCCGTGCTTGATAACGTCGCAATGCCGCTTGAGATCCGACAGGTGCCCAAGAACGAACGCATGCGTCAGGCGGCTGCGATCCTCGACATTGTCGAACTCGGTGCCTGGGGATCGAAGTTTGCCCATGAGCTATCGGGCGGCATGCAACAGCGCGTCGGGCTCGCCCGTGCGCTTGCCGCCAACCCTGATGTTCTCTTGATGGACGAGCCATTCTCGGCGCTTGACCCGCTGATCCGGCGTCAGCTTCAGGACGAATTCATTCGCCTCTCCAAGATCCTCAAGAAAACAACCATCTTCATCACCCATGACCTTGATGAAGCCGTCCGCATCGGCGACCGCATCGCGATCATGCGGGACGGGGCGATGGTTCAGATCGGAACCGCCGAGGACATCGTGATGCATCCGGCGGACGACTACGTCGCTGATTTCGTTGCAGGTATCTCACGGTTGAAAGTTGTGCACGCGCGTGCCGTGATGCGGCCCGTTGAGAGCTTTCTGGCCGAAGAGGGGCCGCTGCCCTCAGACCTGGTGCGCGTGGGTGATCAAGAATCGCTGAGCAACCTCATCAACCTCGCAATTGACGATGGGAAACCGATCCTTGTCGAGCACGCAGGTGCAGACGTGGGCGTCATCACCCGTGCGGACCTTTTGCGGACAGTCATCGAAGGGACGGAAGTGTCATGAGAGACGAGACGATAAATCCGCTTGAAGACACCGAAAGCGCCGCGGCGGTCGCCTACGCCGAAGAGCGGCGCGACAACATCCGCATGTTTGTGCGCACCAGCCCCGACTACTACATCGCCAACTTTGACAAAGTAGGCGCATCCGCGCGGTTTACCCCGACGTTCAACGCCATGGCGGGTCTTTTCGGACCGATCTGGTTCGGCGCGCGGGGATTGTGGTCCTGGGCGCTTTCATTTCTGATCATCGAAGCGCTTGCCTTCGTTCAGATCGCGCGCGGCCTTTTTGGTGACCTCGCCGCTGACGCCATGGCGCGTATCGCGTCCATCGAGGGTACGCTTGAGCTTCGCCGTCAGCAGCTCGCCGCCGCCATAGAAAGCGGCTCGGACCGTGTAGATGCATTTCAACGCGCGGTGGACGGGTTAGAAGCAAACATCGGGGGCATTCGCGCCGAAGCAGAGGCGCTGGCGGCCGAAGGGCCGACGATTGCGCTTACTGGCGTGATCATTCTGATCGTCGTTAAAGCGGTGCAAGCCGTTGTTGCGAACTGGGCGCTGGAGGCGCGGTTTTCCGACTGGCTGTCGGACAAAACGATCCGGTCAGGAATGCCGGTTGCACAGATTGTCTTTAGCGCGGTCTTTATGGTCGCGCTCGTCCTGGTAGCGATGATCCACTACAGCTTCCCCGGCCGGTTCGACCTTCTAAGCGCGTTTCCGACCGATCCGGACATCCGGCTTTTCAGCATTGACGGCGTTGAGGCGTTCTTCAACTGGGCCGTCGTCAACGGTGACGCTCTGTTTGACGGGATCACCTACGGTATCCGCCTGATGCTGGATGCCTTGGAGCTTATCTTCGTCAGCACACCCTGGATCGTGATCGCATCGCTGATTATCCTGTTGACCTGGCTCACGGCAGGCGTCCGTATGGCGATCTATTCGAGTGCGTTTCTCGCCTACATGGGTCTTTTGGGCTTTTGGGAGAAAGCCATGACGACCCTCGCGCTCCTCGGGACCGCCGCCTGTCTTTCCATCATCATCGGTATCCCTTTAGGGATGTTCGCGGCGCGACGCCCGCGGTTTTACCGTGCGATCCAACCGATCATGGACTTCATGCAGACGATGCCCGCCTTCGTCTTCATGATCCCCGTGATCGCCTTTTTCGGAACCGGCAAGCCTGCCGCCGTCGTCACCACGATGATCTTTGGCGGCACACCGGTTGTGCGCTTGACGGTGCTCGGCCTGCGCGGGGTGCCGGAGAGCGTGCGCGAAGCCGCGATCAGCTTTGGCGCGAACAAGTGGTACCTTCTCACGAAGGTCGATCTTCCGCTCGCCAGCCCATCCATCCGCGCGGGCATCAACCAGACGATCATGCTCTCTCTCGCCATGGTGGTGGTGGCCTCTCTCATCGGAGCAAAAGGCCTTGGTGAAGATGTCTTGGAGGCGCTGCAATATGCCAATGTCGGACAAGGCATCTTGGCCGGGTTTGCGATCTTGTTCTGCGCCATGATCCTTGACCGCATTGTCCAGGGTCAAAAAGGGTGACGC
>JBCCMK010000082.1:0-4215 GCA_039026395.1 Pseudomonadota bacterium
AACCCCTTTTCCACAATGGCGCCTGATACATGGCGCGGTCCGCAGGATGCAACCCCGATTGACGTTATGCAGCCGACGCCTTTAATAGCGTCGTTTCGCGCGGGTAGAGATGACGGACCGGACCAAGCTCTTTGACGAAATGAACGACCGCAGTCGGGAAGTGTTCCGGCGCATTGTCGAAGGGTACCTCGAATCTGGTGAGCCAGTGGGATCGCGCACTCTAACGCGCACGATGTCCGAAAGAGTGTCGGCGGCAACGATCCGCAATGTGATGCAGGACCTCGAGTTTCTCGGTCTTCTGGACAGCCCCCACGTATCGGCGGGGCGCGTCCCAACCGAGCTCGGCCTTCGAATGTTTGTCGATGGCATTCTCGAGGTCGGCGACTTGAATGCCGATGATCGGCTAGCGCTTGAGGCCACGAAGGGTGCCGATGAAACCGACGTTCCCGCACTGCTTGATCGGGTGGGGGCGGCACTGTCGGGTCTAACACACGGCGCAAGCTTGGTTCTTGCGCCGAAGTATGAAGCTCCGATCCGGCATGTGGATTTTGTCTCTCTCGCGCAAGATCGTGCCCTCGTTGTCTTGGTTTTTGCCGATGGCCATGTTGAGAACCGGGTCTTCACGCCACCGCCGGGTCAAACACCATCATCGCTGCGCGAGGCCGCTAACTTCATAAACGCCGTAGCCGAGGGAAAGACGATTGCTGCGCTGCGTGTGGCGCTTCAGGCCGAAATCGCGGAGCGTCGCGCCGAACTCGACCAACTCGCTAGGGCGCTCGTTGAGAGTGGCGCTGCAATCTGGGAGGACGAGGGTACGCGAACCGAACGGCTCATTGTTCGGGGCCGATCGAATCTGATTGCCGGCGAGGCGAGTGACGAGGAGATCGACCGGATCCGCAGTCTGTTTGATGACCTGGAACGCAAGCGGGACATTGCCGAATTTCTCGAGTTGGCAGACGATGGGGAGGGTGTCCGCATTTTCATTGGTTCTGAGAACAAACTCTTCTCACTTTCCGGTTCCTCTTTGGTCGTCTCTCCCTATATGAACGCGGATCGCAAGGTTGTAGGCGCAATCGGAGTGATCGGTCCAACGCGTCTGAATTACGGGCGGATTGTGCCGATCGTGGACTACACCGCGCAGATGGTTGGTCGGTTGCTGACAGACAGAGGGTAAAGAACATGGACGATGACATGGCAAAATCCAAAGAGACTGTTCAGCAGGAAGATGACGTGCCTGTAAGTCAGGACCCTGTCGAAGAGTTACCGGGGTTTGGTGATGACTTGGAACTTCCTGGGCCAAACGTCGATGCCATTATTGCAGAACGCGACGAGTATCGTGACAGGTTCATGCGGGCTTTGGCCGATGCCGAGAACTCAAGGAAGCGAAGCGAACGCGACCGTCGCGAAGCCGAACAATATGGGGGCAGCAAGCTCGCGCGCGACTTGCTCCCTGTGTATGACAATCTGCATCGTGCTCTTGAGGCGGCTACGGACGAGCAGCAAGAGCATGGAAAGGCGCTTTTGGACGGCGTGGAACTCACCATGCGAGAGCTCCTAAACGTCTTCAAGAAGCACGGGATTGAGCCAATCGAGCCAAATGTTGGCGACATGTTCGATCCACAAACCCATCAAGCGATGTTTGAGGCGCCTTTGCCCGAGACAAAGGCCGGTGAAATCATTCAAGTCGCCGCCGCAGGGTTCATGCTCCACGATAGGCTTCTTCGCCCCGCGCAAGTCGGTGTGAGTTCCACTCCGACCAGCTGAGGAAATGAGCACGATTACTTAACACAGCGCGGTTGAGCAAGCCTTGTGGTGATGCGCAACCAAAAGCGTTTCACATCACTAGCCGGTCAAGGTATAGTACCGGCAATCAATAAAGTTCGAGTGTCACACAATGTGTGAAGCGACGATGTGGATAGAGGCAAAAGAGCTGGAGGCTGCAGGACAGCGATGAGAGAGCTCGGCAGGATAGGTGCCGTCGTACTTGCTTTGGCAGGCGCACAGGGACAAGCGCAAGAGCAAGAGTCAACGAACCGCGTCGCCGCGAACACTGATTGGTCGGTATTCGTTGAACAGGAACCGACGGAGTGTTGGGGCGTCTCGGCACCAAAGGACACGGTAAATACACGCGACGGGAGGGTTGTAGCGGTTCGTCGCGGAGATATTCTCCTTTTTGTGACATTCCGACCTTCGGATGAGGTCCAGGGAGAAGTCTCGTTCACCGGTGGGTATCCGTTCGCACAAGGCTCAACGGTTACTCTAGAGATTGATGACGCTAGTTTTGAGCTCTTCACCTACGGGGAATGGGCCTGGCCCGCGACAGCGGGCGATGATGCGAAGATCACCACATCGATGAAGCGCGGGACGAACGCAATTCTCACAGCGCGCTCGTCGCGCGGAACCGTCACCAAGGACACATTCTCGCTTTTGGGTTTCACGGCTGCGCTCGATGAAGCGGAACGCCGCTGCTCCGGGTAGGAGCCCGAAAACGCTAGGAAGCCTGTTTCAGACCGCCATTATGCCCTATATGTCGCATCTGACATTTGATCGGAGCATGACATGGCGGCAGATGCGCCGATTACACAGGACGTGCTAACACTCCCTCGGCAGGTTCCGGACGGACCCCAAAACTTGGTTGGCCTGACACGCGCGAAACTCCAGGAAGCGCTCGTCGCCGCTGGAACGCGCGAGCGGCAAGTAAAAATGCGGGTGGCCCAAATTTGGCAGTGGATCTACCAAAAGGGCGTTCGCGACTTCGATGCGATGACGAACCTCTCGAAAGCCTACAGGGCGGAGCTGGCGCAGAATTTTACGATCGGCGTACCAGAGATCGTGGCCCGGAAGGTTTCAGACGACGGCACACGGAAATATCTTGTTCGTATCGCGGGCGGCCATGAAGTCGAGACTGTCTATATCCCAGAGGACGGGCGCGGAACGCTCTGTATCTCAAGTCAAGTCGGCTGCACGTTGACCTGCTCATTTTGCCACACTGGAACGCAGCGACTTGTTCGAAATCTGACCGCCTCGGAAATTGTGGGGCAGATTATGCTTGCGAGAGACGATCTGGGCGAGTGGCCAGAACCTGGGCGCCACCCAAAGGATGAGGCGCGGCTCTTGTCCAATATTGTTCTGATGGGGATGGGTGAGCCGCTTTACAACTTTGAAAATGTCCGCGACGCGATGAAGGTGGCAATGGACGGCGAAGGAATATCGCTTTCGCGGCGTCGCATTACACTTTCAACGAGCGGGGTTGTGCCTGAAATCGCGCGGACCGCCGACGAAATCGGCTGTCTTCTTGCTGTGTCGTTTCATGCCACGACCGATGACGTGCGAGACCGCCTGGTCCCAATCAATCGGCGCTGGAATATTCAAGCATTGCTTAACGCCCTACGCGACTATCCTCGGCTGTCAAACTCCGAGCGCATCACGTTTGAGTACGTTATGCTGAAGGACGTCAACGACAGCGACGATGATGCCCGACGATTGGTTAAGCTGATCTCGGGCATTCCAGCCAAAATCAATCTTATCCCGTTTAATGAGTGGCCTGGTGCGCCGTATCAGCGTTCGGATGCGGCGCGGATCAAGGCCTTTGCCGATATCATATACAAGTCGGGTTATGCTTCACCGATCAGGACTCCGAGAGGTGAAGACATTATGGCGGCCTGCGGCCAACTGAAGTCTTCGACCGAGCGAGGGCGGAAGTCGCGCGCGCAAATTGCCGCCGAGATTGGATAGATCATGATGCGGCCTTGGAGTACGGCGATTGGCGTCGCGCGTATCTAAGCGCTTGTTCAAGCGGCATTGGCCGCGCAACCCCGAAACCTTGGAGCAAGGTGCACCCCGCTTCAACGCTCAGCCGTTTCTGCGCCTCTGTCTCGACACCCTCAGCTATGACAGTAAGCCCAAGCTTATCAGCGAGGTCCACAATGGCCTCGAAGATCGACCGGGCGGCAGTGTCAGTTTCCAAAGCTGATGTGACTTTCTTATCGATCTTGAGACCCTGGACATCAAGACTGGCCAGATGGGCAAGCCCCGCATAGCCCATGCCAAAATCATCAAGATAGATTGGAAAGCCCGCGGTACGGAGGCGGCATAAGTTTCGGAGTGTTGCGTCTCCCTCCGTCAATACAAAACCAGTGGTCTCGAGGAGCTCCACCGTGATCCGCCCCGGATCGCAGTTCATCGCGTCCGTCTTCCACACCAAGTAGTCGACTG